>LNIY01000102.1 GCA_001449105.1 Caulobacter vibrioides
CAACTGTTCAGGTGGTTCACCAAAAGCGGGCGGGGATCTGGCCGGCTTACGGTCTCAGGACCTGGGACCCAACGATCTCCCGCCCGTGACCACTCTCTCACAGTTCAAATACACAGGGACCCAGGGGCAACCGCACTACGCCGGCCCCTGGGTCCCGGCTCTCCGCTACGCTGCGGCCGGGATGACGATCTATTTGGGGAAGGCTTCAAGCCTCCCCCTAGAAATCCACCTGCACCGAGACCCACAGGCGCCGGGGCTCCTGGTTGTTGGTGTATTCCGGCGCGTAGGCCACCGGCGTCCCGTAGGGCAGCTGGCGCACGAAGTCCTTGTTGAACAGGTTGTAGATCGTGGCGTTCAGCGTGACCTGTTCGGTCGCCTTGAACGAGCCGCCCAGGTGGAACAGGCTGTAGGCCTTGTAGTCGCCCAGGGCGACGCGGGCCGGGCCCTCGCCGCGATAGCGCTCGCTGCGGTACTCGCCGCGAACCCAGGCGTTCACCCGGTCGGTCACCCGCCAGCGCAGGTTGCCGTTGAGCATGTGCTCGGGCGTGTCGGTCAGCTTGCGGCCGGCCTCGGCCCCGCTCTTCTGCTCGCTGTCGGTGAAGGTGTAGTTCAGGCCCGCCGTCCAGCCGTCGGCGAAGCGCCAGCGCGCGGCCGCCTCGACGCCCTGGGTGACGGCTTCGTCGATGTTGATGCTCTGGGCGAAGGTGGCGGCGTTGGGGAAGAAGCCCACGTCGACGCAGCCGGCCGGACGGCCCTGGCCCGAATTGTACTGCGCCTGGTTCAGGCCGAAGGCGCAGTTGGTCACCGGCGGGCCCGAGGCGATCTTGTCCTCGAACTTGTTGTGGAAGACCGTGACGTTGGCGGTGAAGCCGTCCTTGTTGTCGTAGTAGGCGCCGGCCTCGGTGCTGGTGCTGGTTTCAGGCTGCAGGCCCGGCGAGCCCAGCAGCGGCAGGCGGCCTTGCTGGCCGAAGCCCATGATGCCGGAGGCCAGCTGCTCCAGGCGCGGGGTCTTGAAGCCCTGGCTGACACCGCCCTTGAAGGTCCAGTTCTGGTTGGCGTTCCAGACGAGATACGCGCGCGGGCTGAAGTGGCCGCCGAACACGCTGTGGTCGTCGTGGCGGGCGCCCAGGGTCAGGGCCAGCCCCTCGGTGAAGCGCCACTCGTCCTCGGCGAACACGGCCCATTGCTCGTGCACGAACGGCTGCGGCGCGACGCCGTCCTTCATCTCGGCGTCCCAGTACTGGCCGCCGATCGTGAAGGTGTGGTTCTTCCAGCGCGAATAGAGCTTGGTGTCGAAGATGGTGTTGGTCGACTCCAGGTCGCGGGGCCCGCCGGCGCCGGCCACGCCGTTGGGAATGATCCGGCCGACGGTTTCGGTCTTGGCCTGCGAGAGGTTGCTCTCGATCTGGCCGAACGGCAGGCGCCAGTTATGGGCCAGGGCGATCTGGCGGCGGTTGAACTCCAGGGCGTCGGCGTAGCCGCCGGCCGTGGTGTTGGTGCCCATCTGGCCCTGGGCGTTGTCGTACCACTGGGTGGACTCGTCGATGTCGAGCCACAGGTCGTGGTCGGCGTGCGGCGTCAGGGTCAGGCGCGCGCCGATGGTGCGCAGCTCGCTCTTGGTGGCGCTGCGGCCGAAGCCGGTGATCGGGGTGTCGACGCCGCCCACGTTCTCGTAGGTCAGCTTCGAGGCTTCGCGGTTCAGGAAGCTGCCGCGCACGGCCAGGCCCAGCAGATCACGGACGATCGGGCCGTTGGCGTAGAGGTTGCCGCCGTACAGGTTGCCGAACTCGTCGTCGCCCTGCAGCGTGCCGTCCAGGCTGGCGGTGCCGCTCCACTTGGTCCCGACCTTGCGGGTGATGATGTTGACCACGCCGCCCATGGCGTCCGAGCCGTAGAGGGTCGAGACCGGGCCGCGCACCACCTCGATGCGCTCGATGGCCGCCACCGGCGGCAGGAAGCTGGTCGAGGTCTCGCCGAAGCCGTTGGGCGTGACGCTGCCGGCGGTGTTCTGGCGGCGGCCGTCGATCAGGATCAGCGTGTAGTCGCTGCCCATGCCGCGGATGTTGATGTTGAGGCCGCCGGTCTTGCCCACGGCCGAGCCGACGTCGACGCCTTCGACGTTGGTCAGCACTTCGGCCAGGCTGGCCGCGCGCATCTCCTGCAGCTCCTCGCGCGGCACCACGGTGATGCTGGCCGGAGCGTTGACCAGCTTCTGCTCGAAGCCGGCGGCGGTGACGACGACGCCGTCCAGGTCGGCCGCGTCCGGCGCGGGCTCGGCGGCCATGGCCGCGCCCGACGACAGGGCCAGGGCCGCGACGGACCCCATCAGAACGGTAGCAAACGTGACGCGCGACATCCCCAACTCCAGCCAAGCTTCTTGCGAGTGAGTGTCGCTATCAGCCCAGGGAGCCCGGAAGACCAAGCGGTTTGACCGCGTGGAAACGATTTGAAACTCGCCGGAAACGTAGGCGCAAGACTGCGCCCACGCTCGAGCGGTTCGTCAGCTGGCGGAGGATCAGCCCTTGGGGGCGCGCAACTTGCTCTGCAGCACGTCGATCAGCTCGATCTTGAAGACGAGCGTGCTGCCCGGCGGAATGTCGGCTCCGGCCTGGTTGTCGCCGTAGGCCAGGTCGGCGGGCACGTAGAGCATCCACTCGTCGCCGGGACGCATCAGCTGCATGGCCTCCACCCAGCCGGGGATCAGGCCGCGCAGCGGGAACGAGGCCGGCACGCCGCGCTCGTAGGAGCTGTCGAACACGAAGCCGTCGAGGCGCTTGCCCTCGTAGTGGACCTTGACCTCGTCGATCGGACGCGGGTGCGGGCCGGTCTCCGGGCCCGAGCGGACCACCTTGTACTGCAGGCCGCTGGGCAGGGTGACGACGCCCGGCTCCTTGGCGTTCTTGGCCAGGAAGTCGGCGCCGGCGGTCTTGGAGGCCGACACCGCCGCCTGCCGCGCGGCCAGATCCTCCTTGGAAGGACCGCACGCCGCCAGCGAAAGACCCGCCAGGGCCGCGATGAGAAGGAACCGAGCGCGCATGAAAGTGTTTCCGATGGCCAAATCCGCGTCCTGAGCTAGCAGGCCTGGCGCGAACATCAATCATTCCGTTGTTGGAACGCATTACCGACACCGTTGTCACGCAACGGTGGTGGCGCGCCCGGGGGGCACGCTCTAGAACCCTGTTCATCCGAGACACAGACACGAGGTGCTCATGAAACCCGTCCGCAAGGCCGTCCTTCCCGTCGCCGGCTTGGGCACCCGCGTGCTGCCCGGGACGAAGTCGACGCCGAAGGAGCTCCTCAACGTCGTGGACCGGCCGATCCTGTCCTACATCGTCGAGGAAGGCCGCGCCGCCGGCATCGAGCACTTCGTCTTCGTCACGGGTCGGAGCAAGGGCGCGATCGAGGACTATTTCGATCACCAGATCGAGCTGGAGATGCAGCTCGAGGCCAAGGGCAAGCTCGACATCCTCAAGCAGCTGCGCGACGAGCTGCCCAAGCCGGGCGAGATGAGCTTCGTGCGCCAGATGGCCCCGCTGGGCCTGGGCCACGCGGTGTGGTGCGCCCGCGACATCATCGGCGACGAGCCGTTCGCGGTGCTGCTGCCCGACGTCATCGTCGACGCGCCCAAGTCGGCCCTGAGCCAGCTGATCGAGGTCTATGACCAGGTCGGCGGCGGCAACGTCGTCGGCGTCGAGGAAGTGCCCGAGAGCGAGACCCACAAGTACGGCGTCGTCGCCCCCAGCAAGGTCGAGGGGCGCCTGGCCACCATGAGCGGCATGGTCGAGAAGCCCGCCAAGGGCACGGCCCCGTCGAACTGGGCCATCGCCGGCCGCTACATCCTGCAGCCCGAAATCTTCGACCTGCTGGCCGACCAGGAAAAGGGCGCCGGCAACGAGATCCAGCTGACCGACTCCATGGCCAAGCTGATGCAGGACCAGGCCTTCCACGCCTATGTCTACGAAGGCGACACCCACGACTGCGGCGACAAGATCGGCCTGCTGAAGGCCAATGTCGCCCTGGCGCTGAAGCGTCCCGACCTCGGCGAGGCGGCCCGCAAGGCGATCTCGGCGCTGCTGTAGCAACCGGTGAAAACCTCGCCCTTCGACAAGCTCAGGGTGAGGTTTTCAGCTTAGCCGCCGCATCCATGGTCTTCATCCTGAGCTTGTCGAAGGACGAGGACCACGCACGGCAAAACAAAAGGGCCCCTCTCCGCGCGGAGAGGGGCCCTTCTTTGTTCGGCGCTCGAAAGCCGACTACACCGTGCGCGGCGGGTAGCCGTGCTCGCGCAGGGCGTCGATGACTTCCTGGGTGTGCTGGGCGTCGCGGGTCTCGATGGTGATGTCGAACTCCGCGCCCTTGGCCGGCACGTCCAGCGCCAGGCGGTTGTGGTTCACCTCGATGATGTTGGCGCCCATGGTCCCGATCACGCTGGCCACGGTCGACAGCAGGCCCGGGCGGTCGTCGCCGACGATGCGCAAGCTGACCAGGCGCTGGGCGCGCACCAGCTCGCGGGTCAGCACCGAGGCCAGCAGGCGGGTGTCGATGTTGCCGCCGCAGAGGATCAGGCCGCACTTCTTGCCGCGGAAGCGTTCCGGATAGGCCAGCAGGGCCGCCAGCGAGGCCGCGCCCGCGCCTTCGGCGATGGTCTTCTCGACGTTGCAGTACAGCGATACGGCCTGCTCCAGGTGCGGCTCTTCCAGCAGCAGCACGTCGTCGATCAGAGGCCGGGCGACGGCGTAGGTCAGCTCGCCGACCTGCTTGACTGCGACGCCCTCGGCAATGGTCTGGCCGCCGCAATGGGCCTGCACGCCGCGCATCTTGGCGGTGAACGAGGGGTACATGGCCGGCTCGCAGCCGACGATGCGGATGTCGGGCTTCACGGCCTTGGCCGCGGTGGCCACGCCGCTGATCAGGCCGCCGCCGCCGATCGGCACCGGCAGGATCTCCAGGTCCGGCGCGTCTTCCAGCATCTCAAGGGCGATCGTGCCCTGGCCGGCCATGATGTCGTAGTCGTCGAACGGATGGACGAAGGTCAGGTCCTGCTCGGCGCACAGCTTGCGGGCGTGGGCGTTGGCGTCGTCGTAGGTCTCGCCCTCGATGACCACGGTGGCCCCGAAGTCGCGGGTGTGCTGCACCTTCACGAAGGGGGTGGTCTTGGGCATGACGATGGTGGCGGGCACGCCCAGGCGGGCGGCGTGATAGGCCAGGCCCTGGGCGTGGTTGCCGGCGCTGGCGGCGATGACGCCCCGCTGCTTCTCGACGTCGGACAGCAGCAGCAGCTTGTTGAGCGCGCCGCGCTCCTTGTAGGCCGCCGTGAACTGCAGGTTCTCGAACTTCACCCACACCTCGGCGCCGGTAATCTTCGAGAGCGTCCGCGAAAAACGGCACGGCGTGCGCTCGATGTGGCCGGAAAGGCGGGCCGCGGCGGCGCGGATGGCGGTGATGTCGAGGGACATGGAGACGGTCGCAGCACTCTGACGCGGCCGGGAACGGGCCGTGGCAGGGCCTCTAACATGGAGAAGCGCCGCGATCACGCCTCGAAAGCCGGGATCGCCACGGGCCGCCCGGCGGGTCCGTCGGGCCGCGGAGAGTATCCGCGGCCCGGGAGCCTAGATCGGCGCGGCTTCGCCGCCGAACGCGTCGCCGCGGCGACCGCGCAGCGGGTAGACCCCGAAGGTGGCTTCGTGGATCTTGTGCGCGCCCTTGTGCGAGGCCTGCAGGCCCAGCTTCTCGTACTTCTCGTGCGCGGCGCCCAGCACGCTGCGCTGCAGGTTGCGCAGGTACTCGATCTTCCAGGCCGAGGAGACGGCCATGGAGTTGAACACGTCCACCGCGGACTCGAAGTAGTGCGAGACGATGTGGTCGTCGAAGCGGTGCACGACCTGGCGGATCTCGGCCACGTCGGTCTTCAGCAGGTAACGGAAGCCGATCACGTTGCGGATGCTGTGGTCGCATTCCCGGATGGTCTGTTCGATGAAGAAGAACAGCAGGAAGTGCGACAGCAGCGTGCCGTGGACGCGCAGGCTGTCCTTGTCGACCTCGTCCTCCAGCGACGCCCCGAAGGCCGCGACGGGCACCCGGGTCTTGTCGGCGCAGGCCTGGATCAGGCGGGCCAGCCCCAGGGACTGGTGGTAGAACTGCACGCCCGCCGGCGCCTGCTTCTGCAGCTTGACCTGCTCTTCGAGACGCTCGTTCAGGGTGAACCCCACGATCGGCAGCGACAGGAACAGGGCCGGCTGATCGCGCAGGGCCGCGAAGAAGGTGAAGGTGTGCGAATAGACCGTGGCGATCGCGGTCAGCCGGTGCTCCTCGTGGAACGCCACCACCGGATCGGTCTTGAACACCAGGCACGGGAAGGTGGTCGTCGAGGTCACGAACCCGAAGTCGTAGAACAGGTCCTCGGTGCGGTCGTAGACCACCGACTCCGACGTCGAGTTGAGCGCCAGGAAGTCACGGTTCTGCGTGACCTTGAGGATCTGCGGGTTCAGCAGGATGAAGCCGTACTTGCCGCCCTCGATCACCTTGAGGATGTGGGCGATCGAGTCCTGCGAGACGATGTCGTCGTTGCCCAGCAGCCAGGTGTATTCGGTGCCGACGCTGCCGACCGCCGACAGGAAGGACAGTTCGGCGTTGCCGCACTTTTCCTTCTGCATGCGGAACAGGAAGTTCGGCTTCTTCAGATAGGGTTCGATGACCCAGGCGATGTCCTCGGTCGAATAGTCGTCGACCACCAGCACCCGAACCGCCTCGTCGGCGTCGGCGTGCTTGATGGCCGCGAAGATCGACTTCAGCAGCCGCGACAGCGCCTTGGGTCGATTGTAGTTCGGGATCACAATTGTAAGACGCGAGCTCATCCACAATCCTCGAGACGATGACGGCGCTGGCCGATGACGCAGGAACGGAGAATCCCGGGGCTCATCGTCCCAGGATTTTCCGTATCAGGGTCACGACCGCTCGCAGCGGCGCGGTGATGCGCCACGAGGTGCTCGTACGAAGCGCACGCACTTCCAAGGCCAGGGCCTCGGCCGAGGGATCGCGCAGGGCCGCGATCCGGGGCCCTTCGATCCGCGACATGTGCTCGCGGATTTCCCGCAGGTCGGCGTTCTGGCTACGGATGATGTCGAGCTGTTCGGACAGCACCCGGGTAGTCAGATGGTCGACGGCCGGCACGACTTCCTTGGTCGCGCTTTCGGTTTCCTCGACCAGGACGGTCTCGCCCTCGCGGAAGCCCGCCAGACGCAGGCCGAGCGGATCGAAGAACACCAGGCGAGGCTCGAACGGATAGGAGATCGTGCCCGAGTACGGACGCCGGGCGACCATGCTCTGCATCCGCGCGGCCAGTTCGGCGACGCGCTCGGGAACCAGCTCGAACGAGGCGCGAACATTGTCCGTCGCCTTCTGGACCGTGCTCTTGGCGCGTTCGAGGCCGTTGGCCTCGCCCTTCACGCAGGAGCCGTCCTGGCCGAGCTCGAAGCCGGCCAGCGGCGAGCCGCTGAAGTGCTCGTTCGGCATGAAGACGACCGGGCAGCCGCACAGCGTGGCCTCGGTGGCCAGGGCGGTGTCCTCGTAGCAGTAGAAGGCTTCCGACCGCCAGAAGATCTCCCGAACCTCCTCGCGCGACATGTCCTTGCTGTGCAGGATCTCGACGCTGTCGGGCGGCACGTCCTGCGGACGGCAGCCCAGGAAGCGCTGGTACTTGCCGGCGTAGAAGCAGGTGCCGGACCGGCGGCCCCACGCCCCGCGCTGGTTGAAGAACTCGAGGTCCGAGGTGCAGACGTAGAGCGTGTCCTGGATGCCGACGTGGTCGGCCAGCATCTTGCTGTACGCGAAGGCGAAGTCTTCCTTCTGCTCGTACTTCGGCGCCAGCAGACCCGGATAGTTCAGAATGTAGCGCGCGAAGAACGGCGCATTGAACGGGTTATCGAACACCTCAGGATAGATCACGATCGGGGTGATCTTCTTGTCGTGATAGTAGTTGATCACGTCCTGAGTGAGGAGCGGCGCATTCATGCCGCCGGGAAACTCGCCCGTCTTCTGGATCTTGGCATAGGACGGCAGGATGCCGCGCTGATCACTTTCCGGCGGATAGTGGAGAATGAATGCGTTCTCGCCGATCGAATTCAGATAGTGGCAGAGAACGTGAAGAACCGTGATGCCCGCCGAAATTCGGGTGTAGGGCGGCGTCACGATATAGAAGGGATGGCGCGCCTGGGGAATGATCGAGTTCTTTTCGGCGGTCACCGTCGCCGAGCTCACTTCACTCGAACCGATTTTATCAGGGGACGGACCCGTCGAAGCGACCGTGTCCTTTTGCCTCGCTGTAGAAGATACGCTTTTCGCCATTTTTCCCCCAGGGGCGTGACTGCCTCGGCGACTCATATATTGCCCACAGAGCACAATTCCAACCGGATTTAGCCGGTCGGAAACCGGGCTCCGCGGCCCGTTTCTGCGGCTTGCGAACGCTCGACGAGGGACGCGCGCCGCCTAGACTTCGAACCTGCCGGCGAAGACCCGAAAGGCCGGGCGCGCCATGGCGGCGACGCCCGGCCGACGGATCGACGAGGCCTATTCCGCGGCGGCCTGGCCCTGGAAGCCTTCGGCCAGGAACTCGCCGGCCGCCGCCTCGAGCTTGGAACGCAAGGCGTCCGCGTCGGGCGCGTGGAAGCGCACGGGGAAAAGGTCTCCCGGCGGCAGGTGCTCGGTCGGCAGTCCCGCCAGCGTCGCCACGACCCCGCCTTCGGTCTCGACGACGTCGTAGCCCAGCATCGCGCCGCCCTCGGCGACCAGTCGGTGGCCGTACTCCCAGTTCCGGCCCGTGCGCATCACCTTCCAGTTCAGCGCGCCCAGGTCGAACGCGGCCAACGGCCCGAGCTCGACGCCCAGCGCCTCGGCCAGGCGGATCACCGTGTCGGTCGGCGCCAGCAGCAGGTCCTCGTAGACGACGCGCACGGGCTCGATGCCGCGCTGCGCGAACAGGGCCTCGCAGTCGTGCATCATGCGCAGCAGTCCGGCGACGATGCCGAGCATCGCCTCACGGCTGTAGGGCACGTCCGCGCCGGCCGGCGAAGAGAAGTACAGAGAGACGGCCTGCATCACGATGTTGCGTCGCGTCTGGTAGATGACCTTGTCGGTCAGGTCGAAGCTCGAATACTGGAACCGCTCGATGTCGATCTGGGCGCCGAAGACGCCGTTGTCGGTCCGCATCCGGCTCTTCACGAAATCGGTGTAGGACTGGTCCGAGCCGGCCATGTGCCGGACGATCGACAGGAAGATGTAGAGGTTCTCCTCCATGTACTCATGGGGAAAGCCCATGACGCCGGTCTTCGACATCATTTCCATCAGCACGGTCGATCCCGACCGCGGCACGAAGACGTGCACGTAGTCCGTGGTCGGCGTCGCCGGCGACTGGCCCAGGACCCAGTCGACCAGCCCCTCGGCCGAACGCCCGAACGAAGCCTCCATCAGGCCGCACATGGGCGCCGACAGGTAGCGCATGGCCTGGGCCTGGACCCATGCGCGGGCGGGAATGCAAGCCGCGCCGGGTTCGCGCGCCGTCGAGGGATCGACGCCCTGCGCCCACTCGCGCGCCTCGGCGTCGCTCAGGCCGGTCGTCCGGCCCGCCACGCGGACGAGCTTGAAACCGCCCTCCTTGGCGTTCGTCACCCGGAACACCGCCATGCGCAGCGCGGCCGAGCTGTCACGGTAGTTGTCGCCCGGGGCGACCCCGACCGAGAAATCGAGCGCGGCGCCGGCGGCCAGGCGCACCGCGCCGGCGAAACGCTCGCCCGACACCGAGCGCCAGACGACCGAGGCGCCGGCGCTGATCTTGACGTCGATCGGCTTGACGTAGCTGTCGAGGGCCCGGAATTCGGCGACGATCACATAGACGCCCGCCTTCGGCAGGCGGATCCGGGCCGAGGCGCGCTCGTGCTGCGGCCCCGGATGCAGGGAAAGAGCCTTCCCCGGCCAGGTCACCGTGCCGACGCGAACCTCGCGGGAGCCGGTATTCAGGATCGCGTTCGGGTCCGGCCTGTATTGCCCCATGCGCCAACAGCTAAGACCAGCCACGCCGCAGACGTCCTTTTCCGCATGAAGAAAAGGAATAAAGCAGTCCGTATTCTCGATTAGGGACCCGAACTCTATTTCAGACATGTTTCGACACGTTACTGTTTATCCGACCCCGCCCCAGACAACGGATACCGGCAACTGAACCTGAAAGCGAGCAGAAATCCTTGTTTTTGCCGCAAAATCATCACATTTCCGGGTAACCTTGATCGCTGGAGCAAGTCATTGTAGGCCCGCCGAACAAGGCTTCGGCGCGCACTCGGACGACGACTGAAGACCGATCCGGAACTGGTCACACCCGCACTATGTCGCGTCCCTCCGCGCCCTCGCACCCCATTTATGTCTATGCGCCGCCGTACAACGCCGCCTCGGCCGGCATCCGGGCGCTGCACATCCTGGTCGATGCGCTGAACCGCGCCGGCGAGGACGCCTTCGTGTTCACCGACGTCTACACGCTGGGTCCGCAGACCGCGCCGGACACGCTGCGCGCGCCAACCCTGACGACGGAGACGGCCAAGGCGCACAAAGCCGAAGGGCGACGCCCGATCGTGGTTTATCCCGAGGTGGTTTCCGGCAACCCGCTCAAGGCCAGCGCCGTGGTCCGCCTCGTGCTCAACGTTCCCGGCCTGCTCGGCGGCGCGGAGACCTACCCCGACAGCGAACTGGTGTACGGCTACGGCCAGCGGCTGGCCGAGCAGATCGGCCACCCCGACCGCTCGCTCTTTATACCTGCGATCGACCTGGACGAGTGGACGCCCGGCGACGGGGGGCCGCGCACGACCGTCTGCTACTACGCCTCCAAGTATAAGGAAGTGCACAAGGCCGAGACCTTCGGCCTGCCGGACGACGCCGTCGAGATCAGCCGCAACCTGGCCAACTCCCTGCAGCGCGACGAGCTGGTGGAGCTCCTGCGCCGCAGCCGGGCGCTGTACGTCTTCGAGAACACCGCCCTGGCCATCGAGGCGCCGCTCTGCGGCTGCCCGGCGGTGATGATGCCCAACCCGTACCTGTCCTACCCGATCGGCGACAAGGATCACGGCATGGGCGGCATCTCCTGGGGCGACGCCCCCGAGGACGTCGCTCGCGCCACGGCCACGGTCGACCAGATGCGCACGGGCTATCAGGCGGCGATCGACCGCTTCCCCGAAAGCCTCGCGCACTTCATCAAGACCGCCCGGGCGTTCCGCGACGGGATCGCCGAAAACACCATCGATCTGTCCGCCCTGCGAGCGGTCACCTACGAGCGCGACGCCGCGCGCTACGCCTTGGATATCCTGCCGGGTCGGTCGGGCGCGCTGCTGGCTATCCGTAAGGTCGCCGACGTAGTCCGCCGCCGCGGCCTCTGGAGCGTTTGCAAGATCGCCCTAAGCGTCGCGCGCATCGCCTTGAACAATGCCCTGCAAAGCAAGACGCCGAAGCGCCGCTGATCAGTTTTCGGCAAGCCAGACCGGACGTTTTGCGCTTGGAGGAACCGCCCTACCGCCCATGGTTGACGCTCCGGCGGCACGCCGCTATGCAGAAGCACCGAGATCCAAGGGGCGCGAAACACGGTTGGGGGAGGGTACGTCTTCGGGTGCATTTCGGTGAAACTGATCCGAGCAAATACTGTATTCGAGCTCGCTGAGCCGAGCATGCACGTGATCACCGAACCCATGGCGTTACATTATCTGGTGAGGGATATTTATGAACTTGGTTGAACGCCGAATGCTCGACGCGCTGAAGCGCGGCCGGGATGAATATGGGTATGTGGCCGTGAAGGCCGAGTTCGAAGCTGAAGGCACCCGTCCGGACGAGTTCCTGCGTCTTCTCGAGATTACGCACCGGGCCGACCTGAAGGTCGCTCTGAAGATCGGCGGCTGCGAAGCCGTTTCGGATCTGCTCTCCAGCAAGCTGTACGGCGTGGACTACATCATCGCTCCGATGGTCGAGACCGCCTACGCGCTGTCGAAGTTCATCGACGCCAAGAACAAGACCCACAACGAAGACGAACAGACCCAGACGGACTTCCTGTTCAACCTCGAAACCGAAACCACCCTGCAGAACCTCGCCGAGATCCTGCCGCTCACCAAGGGCGTCGACGGCATCGTCTTCGGTCGCGTGGACTTCACCCTGTCGCGCGGCATGCCGCGCAAGGCCGTGAACGAGCGCTCGATCACCGACGCCGTCCTGCAAGTGGCCACGGCCTGTAAGGAACACGACCTGGAACTGGTCGTCGGCGGCTCGGTCTCGCAGGACGCCATCGAAGCGCTGCGCGAAATCCGCGCCGTCCGCCTCGACCGCTTCGAGACCCGCAAGGTCATCTTCGACGGCGGCGCCGCCGAGAGCCCGAAGATCTCCGACGGCATCGCCAACGCGGTCGCCTTCGAGCTGGATTGGCTCAAGAACAAGCGTGACTACTACGGCGTCATCCAGTCCGAAGACGCCGCGCGCATCGAAATGATGGAAGCTCGGGCCCGAGGCTGAGCGTCACTGGACCCGGCCGGAGGCGGCTCACACCGCCTCCGGTCGAGCCATAATCTTGTACGCCGCTGATCGCTGGGGCAATTCATGAGCGCGCAAGAGCCTTGGCGCATTCTCGTATTCGGCGCCTCCGGCGCGATCGGCGCGGAGATCTGTGATCGCGCGCTCGCGCGCGGCTGGTCGGTGCAGGGCCTGGCCCGCAAGGCCGGCGAGCCGGGCGCGACGTCGCGCCTGGCCTTCGATCCCTTCGAGGGCCCCTCGCTGGACGAGGTCCTGCCCGCCGACGCCCGGTTCGACGCCGTGGTCTGGGCGCAGGGCGCCAACCTGACCGACAGCGTCAGCGATTTCGACGAGGAAGCCCACCTCGCCCTCTATCGCGTCAACTGCCTCTATGTGCTGCGCACCCTGAAGAGCCTGCTCGACGGCTCGCGCCTGCGCCAGGGCGGCGCCCGGCTGTGCGTGATCAGCTCGATCTGGGAAACGCGCGCGCGCCAGACCAAGCTGTCCTACACCGTCACCAAGGCGGCGGTCGGCGGTCTCGTCCGCTCGGCGGCGATCGACCTGGCCGCTGACGGCCACCTGATCAACGGCGTGCTGCCCGGGGTTCTGAACACCCCGATGACCTACGCCAATCTTTCGCCCGAACAGCTTGGTCGGATCGAACAGGCGACGCCTTTCAATCGCCTGCCCAGCGTGACCACGGTGGCCGACCTCGTCGGCTTCCTGGCGTCGCCGGAAAACACCAGCATCTCGGGCCAGTCCCTCACCGTAGACCTCGGTTTCACCAATGTCCGTCTTCTTTGAGATAAGCGCCTCCAGCGGCGCCTATCAGGTTGTCATCGAGCGCGGCGCGTTCGGCAGGCTCTTGCAACCGACCGAGGACCGCGTCGTCATCGCCGACGAGTACTTCGTCCCGCAGATCGAAGCCCTGGGTCACAAGGTGATCCCGATCTTCGCGGCCGAGACCTCCAAGGAGCTCGCCCGGATCCCCGAGATCATTTCCCGCCTGCGGGAGATGGGCGCCTCGCGCAAGACCACGCTGGTGGCCATCGGCGGCGGCGTCGTGCAGGACGTGGCCGGCTTCGTCGCCTCGGTCTACATGCGCGGCATGCCGTGGATCTACATGCCCACCACCCTGCTGGGCATGGCCGACAGCTGCATCGGCGGCAAGTCGTCGATCAACGTCGGCCGCTACAAGAACCTGGTCGGCACCTTCTATCCGCCGGGCCAGATCAGCATCGATCCCGAGCTGGCCGCGACCCTGTCGGTCGAGCAGCGCGTGGCGGGCCTGGCCGAGGCGGCCAAGATCGCCTACTGCCGCGGCGAGGACGCGTTCTCGCAGTACATGGCCATGGGGCCGACGGTGCATTCCGAGACCGCCGCCCTGACCGAAGCGGTCCAGCTGAGCCTGGGCTCGAAGAAATGGTTCATCGAGGTCGACGAGTTCGACCGCGGCGAGCGCCTGCTGCTGAACTTCGGCCACACCTTCGGCCACGCGATCGAGGCGGCCTCGCACTTCCGCATCAGCCACGGCGTCGCCGTCGCGGTGGGCATGCTGGCCGCCCTGAAGCTCGGCGGCGAACTGGGCCGTCACTACGACACGCACAATCGCGTGCACGCCCTCAAGGGCCATGTCGAGGAACTGCTCGGATCGGTGAGCGAACTCGGGGCCGCGGCCCGGGAGATGACGCTCGACGACCTGATGGCCGCGTTCGAAGCCGACAAGAAACACTCGGCCGGACACTACGCCCTGATCGTCGTCCGCGAGGACGGCGACGTCGAACGTCTTCTGATGGAGCGCACTCCCCGCTCCGCCGAACTGGTCCGCGCGGCGTTCGCGGGCGTCCTGGAGCGCTTTGGGTCATGAAGTACAGCGACGTGATGGTCGAGTGGCTGGTTCAGCTCGGCTACACCCACTGCTTTTTCGTCGGCGGCGGCAATATCATGCACCTCGTGGAGAGCTGCAGCCGACGCCTGACGTGCGTTCCGACGGTCCACGAAGTGGCCGCGGGCATCGCGGCCGAGTACTTCAACGAGGCCAACCAGGGCGGGCGCGCCTTCGCGATGGTCACCGCCGGCCCTGGCCTGACCAACGCGGTCACCGGCATCGCCGGCGCCTGGCTGGAAAGCCGTGAGCTGCTGGTCATCGGCGGCCAGGTGAAGACCGCCGACCTGGCCCGCGGCCAGGTCCGCCAGCGCGGCATCCAGGAGATCGACGGCGTCAGCATCGTCAAGCCGATCACCGTCCGCGCCGAGCGGATCGAGACCACGGTCGACCGCGCGACCTTCGCCGACATCGTCGAGTCCGGCAGCCGCGGCCGCAAGGGCCCGGTGTTCCTCGAAGTGCCGCTCGACATCCAGGCCCGCGACGTCGACGAGGTCGCCCTGTCGACCGAAATCTCGCTGCCGGCCGGCCCGGCCACGACGTCGGCCGCCGACATCGCGGCCCTCGCCGAGCGCATCGCCAAGGCCCGGCGCCCGGTCTTCCTGCTCGGCGGCGGCGTCGCCCGCACGACCACCGACGCGCTCACCGACCGCTTCGCCGAGGTCGGCATTCCGGTGGCCACCACCTGGAACGCCGCCGACCGGCTGGACTCCGAGCACCCCGTCTACTTCGGCCGCCCCAACACCTGGGGCCAGCGCTACGCCAACCTGGTGCTGCAGCAGGCCGACCTGCTGATCGCCGTCGGCACCCGCCTGAGCCTGCAGCAGAGCGGCTTCAACTGGCAGGAGTTCATCCCGGGCGGCGAGATCGTCCACGTGGACTGCGACCAGGCCGAACTGGACAAGGGCCACCCCACGATCCACTGGCCGATCTGCGCCGACGCCAACGCCCTGCTGCTCGACCTGCTGCCGCAGGACCTGGGCGAGCACGCCGACTGGCTGGCCTACTGCAACCAGATCAAGGCCGACCTGCCGCTGTCGGAGACCAACAACACCGGCGAGGCCTATCTGTCGCCCTACGCCGCCGTGAGCGGCCTGTCGGAGGCCTGCACCGGCGACGACGTGGTCATCCCCTGCTCGAGCGGCGGCGCCTTCACGGTGATGATGCAGGCCTTCCGCCAGAAGGCCGGCCAGCTGATGATCACCAACAAGGGCCTGGCCTCGATGGGCTACGGGCTCAGCGGCGCCATCGGCGCGGCCCTGGCCACCAAGCGCCGGACCATCCTGATCGAGGGCGACGGGGGCTTCTCCCAGAACCTGCAGGAAATCGGCACCGCGACGATCAACGATCTCGACCTGAAGATCTTCATCTTCGACGACAACGGCTATGCGTCGATCCGCCAGACGCAGATGAACTACTTCAACGGACGGTATGTCGGCTGCGACCTGAAGACCGGCCTGGGCCTTCCCAACTGGCAGAAGCTGTTCGCGACCTACGACGTGCCCGTCCACACCCTGGCGCCGGGCTTCGAGAAGGACGCCGCGTTCCTCGAGACCTTCAACACGCCGGGCGTTCAGGCGTTCATCGTCCCCGTCGACCCCCAGCAGACCTACTTCCCGCGCATCGCGAGCCGGGTCGTGGAAGGCGGCGGCATGGTCTCGAACCCCCTGCACCGGATGACGCCCGAGCTGGACGAAACCGTCGAAGCTCGCCTGGCGGCGTACATTCCGAAATAGATCGATAGTATTCAAGCCTTAGGGGCAATTGATGTCGACGAACCAACGGGTCAAAGCGGTTATTCTCGCAGGGGGCAAAGGCACCCGGCTGGCGGAGGAAACCCACGTGCGGCCCAAGCCGATGGTCGAGATCGGCGGCCGGCCGATCCTCTGGCACATCATGAAGAGCTACAGCCACTACGGCGTGAACGACTTCGTGATCTGCTGCGGCTATCTCGGCCAGAAGATCAAAGAATACTTCCTGAACTACGCCTACCAGAACGCCGACATCACCATCGACATGAATGGCGGCGTCCGCGTGCACCAGAGCCACGCCGAGCCCTGGAACATCACCCTGGTCGACACGGGTCCGGAAACCATGACCGGCGGCCGCGTGCTGCGCGTGGCCGATTTCGTCAAGAACGACCCGTTCTTCTGCATGACCTACGGCGACGGCGTCTGCGACGTGAACATCGCCGCCCTGCTCGACTTCCACCGCGGCCACGGCAAGAAGGCCACCGTCACGGCGGTGACCCCGCTGGCCCGCTTCGGCGCGCTGGAGCTCGAAGGCTCGCACGTGAAGCACTTCATCGAGAAGCCGCAGCACGAGGGCGGCCTGATCAACGGCGGCTACTTCGTGCTGTCGCCGGCCGTGCTCGACCTGATCGAGAACGACGACACCATCTTCGAAAAGAAGCCGCTGGAGGCGCTGGCCGCCCAGGACGAGCTCATGGCCTATCGCCACGAGGGCTTCTGGCAGCCGATGGACACCATGCGCGACAAGCTGCACCTGGAAGAGCTGTGGGCGGCCGGCGCCCCCTGGAAGTCCTGGTGATGTCGGCGCTGCCTTCCGAGTCGTTCTGGCGCGGCCAACGGGTCTTCCTGACCGGCCACACCGGCTTCAAGGGCGGCTGGGCCGCGCTGTGGCTCAAGCGTATGGGCGCGCAGGTGTGCGGCTACGCGCTGCCGCCGTCGACGACGCCTTCTCTGTTCGAGGCCGCCGACGTGGCGGCCGGCATGGAGTCGCACTTCGGCGACATCCGTGACCTGGAAAAGATGGGCGAGGTGTTCCGGCGCTTCGCCCCCACCATCGTCCTGCACATGGCGGCCCAGCCGCTGGTGCGCCTGTCCTACGCCGCGCCGCTGGAAACCTACGGCGTCAACGTGATGGGCACGGCCAACGTGCTCGAGCTGGCGCGGCAGGCCCAGGACCTGGTGGCGACCGTCGTGGTCACCACCGACAAGTGCTACGAGAACCTCGAGCAGATCTGGTCCTATCGCGAGAACGACCGACTGGGCGGGCGCGACCCCTACAGCAACAGCAAGGCCTGCGCCGAGCTGGTGACCTCGGCCTACTGGTGGTCGTACTTCTCGAACCGCGACGCCCAGGCCCTGGGCTCGGTCCGGGCCGGCAACGTGGTGGGCGGCGGCGACTGGTCGGCCGACCGGCTGGTGCCCGACCTGATCACGGCCTTCTCCGAAGGCCGCCCCGGCATCCTGCGCCGCCCCGAAGGCGTGCGCCCCTGGCAGCACGTGCTGGAGCCGGTCTGCGGCTATCTGCTGGCCGCCGAGTATCTGGCCCGCCCGGACCGCCACACCGCCCCGCCGGCGTGGAACTTCGGCCCGAACCCCGAAGGCAATGTCGAGGTCGGCAAGGTCGCCGAGATCCTCGCCGCCGCCTGGGGTCCGGAGGCCGGCTACGAGGTTCGCCGCGATCCCAACGGGCCGCACGAGGCGACCCTCCTCACCCTCGACCAGACCAAGGCCCAGCGCGAACTGAGCTGGCGCCCCCGGTGGTCGCTCGAGCAGACGCTGCGCCAGACCGCAACCTGGTACCGAGCTTTCTACGACGCCGAGGACATGACCAAGGTCACCCAGCGTCAACTGGACGAATATTTGAGCGCCTGACGGCCGAAGGATAGATTCATGTCGACTACGAAGCAGGAAAAGCTTTCGGCCCTGCGGGAGCAGATCATGGCGCTGGCCGGCGAATACGCCGACCTGGCCTATGCGCCGGCGCCGTTCGTTCCGGGCTCCTCGCCGGTTCCGGTGTCGGGCAAGGTCGTCGGCGCGCCGGAGCTGCAGGGCCTGATCGACTCCTCGTTGGACCTGTGGTTGACCACCGGCCGCTTCAACGACCAGTTCGAAAAGCGCCTGGCCGAGTACATCGGCGTGCGCTTCGCCCTGACCGTCAACTCGGGCTCGTCGGCCAACCTGACGGCCACCTCGGCGCTGTGCTCGCCGATGCTCGGCGCCCGCGCCCTCAAGCCCGGCGACGAAGTCATCACCTGCGCCACCGGCTTCCCGACCACGGTCAACCCGTCGATCCAGAACGGCCTGGTGCCGGTGTTCGTCGACGTCGACCTGCCGACCTACAACATCCGCCCCGACCTGATCGAGGCCGCGGTCACCGAGAAGACCAAGGCGATCATCGTCGCCCACACCCTCGGCAACCCGTTCGACCTGGGCGAGGTCATGCGCGTGGCCGAAAAGTACAATCTGTGGGTCATCGAGGACAGCTGCGACGCCCTCGGCGCCAAGTACGACGGCAAGCTGGTCGGCACCTTCGGCGACATCGGCACCGTCAGCTTCTACCCCGCCCACCACATCACCATGGGTGAAGGCGGCGCGGTGTGGACCGACCGCGGCGACCTCAAGCGCCTGCTGGAATCCGTCCGCGACTGGGGCCGCGACTGCTACTGCCCGCCGGGCGAGGACAACACCTGCAAGAAGCGCTTCAAGTGGAAGCTGGGCGACCTGCCGCGCGGCTACGACCACAAGTACACCTACTCCAACATCGGCTATAACCTGAAGATCACGGACATGCAGGCCGCCGTCGGCCTGGCCCAGTTCGACCGTCTGGAAGGGTTCATCGCCGCCCGCAACCGCAACTTCCAGACCCTGAAGGCCGGCCTGGCCGACCTGCAGGAGCAGCTGCTGCTGCCGGAAGCCACCCCGAACTCGGAACCCTCGTGGTTCGGCTTCCCGATCACGATCCTCAGCGACGAGGAAGGGATCCGCGACGACCTGGTCCAGTTCCTCAACGAGGCCGGCGTGGCCACCCGCCTGCTGTTCGGCGGCAACCTGATCCGCCAGCCCTACATGAAGGGCCGCAACTGGCGCGTGTTCGGCGACCTGACCAACAGCGACAAGGTCATGCACTCGACCTTCTGGATCGGCCTGTACCCGGGCCTGACCGACGATCACCTCGCCTATGCGTGCGAGACGATCCGCCGGTTCTTCAAGCAGCGCGGCCTGGCCTGATCGCCATGACCGCCTCGCACGGCGCCCCGGCCCGGGCGCGGCTCGCCCGCGCCCTGAACGGCGACCGGCCCCTGCGGCTGGCCGTCACCGGGGCGACCGGCTGGCTGGGCTCCACGCTCGCCCACATGGCGCGGGCCGCCGGCCTGAGCCACGAGAACGGCCGCCTGCGCCTGTTCGGGTCGACGGCGCGCGACCTGGCCGCGCCGGACGGCGGGACGCTGCGTATCGAGTCCCTCGCCGACGCCGCCCCGCTGGAGGGCGAGGACTGGGTCGTGGCCCACTTCGCCTTCCTGGGCAAGGAACGCACCGTGGACCTGTCGCCCGACGACTTCGAGGCGATCAACCACGCGATCCTGGCCCAGACCCAGGCGCTGGTGGCCGGCGCCCGCGCGCCGCGGATCATCTTCTCGTCTTCGGGCGCGGCCTACGCCCCCGGCGGCGGCCTGGTGAGCGAGCGCGCGGCCAGCCCCTACGGCTATCTGAAGGTGGTCCACGAACAGGCGATCGCCGCCTGGGCCTCCGAGCGCGGCCTGCCGCTGATCATCCCCCGCGTGTTCAACGTCGGCGGGCCCTACGGCAACAAGCTCGAGCTCTACGCCATGTCCTCGCTGATCCGCGCGGCCGCCGCCGGCGGTCCGCTGACGATCAATGCGCGCCGGCCGGTGTTCCGCTCGTTCGTGCACGTCGAGGAGCTGATGACGGTGCTCGTCGCCGAGGCCCTTCGGGCCGTCCCCGGCCAGGTCGAGACCTTCGACACCGGCGGCCGCGAGATCGTCGAGATCGGCGACCTGGCCCGCGTCGTCGCCCGCCGCTTCGGCCTGCCCGAGGACGGCGTCAGCCGCGACTACGACCCCGCCCAGCCCGAGGACTGGTACGTGGGCTCGCCGCGCGCCTATCAGGCGGCCCTGGCCCGTGCGGGGCTGGAGGCGGTGTCTCTGGAAGGAATCGTGGCCGACGCCGCGGCCGATATCGGCCGCTGAAGCGACCCGGACCTCTCAAGGGATCCATCGGATAAAAAAAGAGGCTCGGCGCCTGCGCGCCGAGCCTCTTTCCTATTCGGTTCGGGTCGTCTTCAGTCCAGGTCTTCGATCGGCATGATCGGACCGGCCTTGCCGCCCTCCATGCGGATCACCTTGTTGCAGAAGCTCTTGAGGATCTGCGGGTTGTGCGAGGCCAGGACCAGGATCCGGGCGCTCTCGACCAGCGAGGTCAGCCGCTCGTGCGCCTGCTCCTGGAAGTCGGCGTCGCCGACGGCGATCCATTCGTCCATCAGCAGGATGTCGGCGTCGATCGCCGTGGCGGCCGCGAAGGCCAGGCGCGCCAGCATACCGGCCGAATAGGTCTTCAGCGGCATCGCCAGATAGGCGCCCAGGCCGCTGAACTCGGCGATCTGCGGCAGCTTCTCGTTGATCTCCGCCGTCGACATGCCCGCCACCAGGCAGCGCAGGCGGATGTTCTCGATGCCCGTCGCCGACGGATCCAGGCCGACCTGCAGGTCGAGCAGCGACGCCACCCGGCCGTGGATCTCCAGGCGGCCTTCGTCGGGCATGTAGGCGCCCGCCAGGGTCCGCAGGAGGGTGGTCTTGCCCGAGCCGTTGGAGCCGACGATGCCCAGGCGGTCGCCGGCCCGCAGCGACAGGTTCACGCCCCGCAGGGCGGTGACCATCGTCGCGCCGCCGCTGCTGGCGGCCAGCTGGCCCCCGACGCGGATGCGGGCCAGGTACTTCTTCAGGGACCGGTTATCGACGCCATAAACCGGAAAACGCAGCGTGAGCCCCTGCGCCGAAATCGCGGAAGTCATCACTTCTGCCCTTACAGGAAATGGACGATACGTCGACGGGTGACGGTGAAGACGCCGAAGGCCAGTATCCAGCCCAGCACGGCGGCCGCGATCAGCACCACCGGTGTACGAGGGTCCAGCGCCTCGCCGATCATCGGCGAACGGATGGCGTCCACCAGATAGTAGAACGGGTTGGCTTCGAGGATGAAGCGGTGCTGGGTCAGCTTGCCCGGCATCCAGAACACCGGCGTCATGAACAGCGCCAGCTGCATCACCGAGGCGACGATCTGGGGCACGTCGCGGAAGCGGGCCGAGATGATTCCGAGAAGCACGACCACCCAGCTCAGGTTCACCAACACCAGCAGCAGCCCGGGCAGCCCGAGCAGCAGGTTGGCCTTCTTCCAGAAGCCCAGAACGAAGGCGGCGATGATGATGACCACGAGATTGTGGGCAAAATAGATCAGGTTTCTCAGCAGTACCCGCCAGACGAACACCATCATCGGGATCGAGCCCTGCCGCAGAATGCCCCCCGCGGCGATGAAGGTGTCGGCCCCTTCCAGCATGGTGACCGAGATCAACCCCCAGGCCAGGAAACCGACCGCGATCCACGGCAGATACTCCTGGGTGGAGATGCCGAACAGCTGCGTGTTCAGCAAGGTGAGGCCGCCCACAAGGGCGGCCATAGTAATGGTGATCCACCACGGACCCAGCACCGAGCCCCGATACTTCGCTCTTACATCGTGCCAAGCCAAGGCAAGAGAAAGTTGTAGGTGGCTAAGTGAACTGCTGAAATCCCGTAGCGACGCCGCAAACTCCTGCCCCAAGGAGCCGTGGCCACTAACGCTATAGTATTTGGCGACTTTCATATGGTTCCCATGGGGCTTGATGTCGGCGCTTCTAGCAAACCTAAAAGGGCGCAACAAGGATCGGTCGCAGTGAGGTTGCTAGGAGGCCGCCTGCGCCACCGCCTCGGCCGTGATGCCGAACTCCTTGTAAAGACGCTCGAACGGAGCCGAGGCGCCGAAGCCCGTCATGCCGACGAACTTGCCGTCCTCGCCGATGAAGCGGTCCCAGCCCTGGCGGACGCCGGCCTCGACGGCCACGCGCACCGGGGCCTCGCCGATCACGGCCTTGCGGTAGGCGGCCGGCTGCTGGTCGAACAGCTCCCAGCACGGAACCGAGACCACGCGGGTCGGCTTGCCCTGGCCCTGCAGGATCTCGCGGGCGGCGACGGCCAGGCCGACCTCGGTGCCGGTGGCGAAGATCGTCACGGCCGCCTCGCCGTCGGCGGCGATCAGCTCGTAGGCGCCCTTGGCGACCTGGTTCTCGCTCGCCGAGGTGCGCACGTGCGGGGTCTTCTGGCGCGACAGGCACATCACCGAGGGGGTGGTGTTCTGCTGCAGGGCCACCTGCCAGGCCTCGGCGGCCTCCACGGCGTCGGCCGGGCGGAAGACCAGCAGGTTGGGGATGGCGCGCAGGCTGGCGACGTGCTCGACCGGCTGGTGGGTCGGGCCGTCCTCGCCCAGGCCGATGGAGTCGTGGGTCATCACGTGGATGACCTTGGCGCCCATCAGCGCGCCCAGGCGGATGGCCGGACGGCTGTAGTCGGCGAAGGCCAGGAAGGTGCCCGAGTACGGGATCACGCCGCCATGCAGCGCCATGCCGTTCATGGCCGCGGCCATGCCGAACTCGCGCACGCCGTAGTGGACGTAGCGGCCGGCGTAGTCGGGCGTGTCATAGGCGCCCATGCCCTTGACCAGGGTGTTGTTCGAACCGGTCAGGTCGGCCGAGCCGCCGATCATCTCCGGGATGGCCGGGATCAGCTGGTCCAGGGCCGAGCCCGAGTGGACGCGGGTGGCGTTGACCGGCTTTCCCTCGACGGCGGCGGCGATATGGGCCTGGAGCTTCTCGAAGGCGTCGGCCGGCAGCTGGCCCTTGACCACCGCGCGGGTGAACTCCACGCCCTTGTCCGAGGCGGCGACGGCGGCTTCCCAGCCCTTGCGGACGCGGGCGCCGCGGCGGCCGACGCTCTTCCAGGCCTTGGCGATGTCGTCAGGCACGGTGAACGGCGCGGCGTCCCAGCCCATGGCGGCGCGGGCGGCGACGATCTCGCTGTCGAACAGGGTGTAGCCGTGGCTGTGGGGGTCGCCTTCCTTCGGACCGGCGCCCTTCGAGATCAGCGTCTTGCACGCGATCATGGTCGGGCGGTCCTGCTTGGTCGCCCAGCGCAGGGCGGCGGCGATCTTGCCGTGGTCGTGACCGTCGACGACCTTCACGGCCCAGCCGGCGGCCTTGAAGCGGGCCACTTGGTCACCCGTCTCGGCGATGGTGGCCACGCCGTCGATGGTGGTGTTGTTGTCGTCGAACAGGACCGTCAGCTTGGACAGCTTCAGGCGGCCGGCCAGGCTGATGGCCTCATGGCTGACGCCTTCCATCAGGCAGCCGTCGCCGGCGATCACCCAGGTGCGGTGATCGACGAGGTCCTTGCCGTAGACGGCGGCGAGGTGCGCCTCGGCCATCGCCATGCCGACCGAGGTGGCCAGGCCCTGGCCCAGCGGGCCGGTGGTGGTCTCGACGCCCGGGGTGTGGTGCACCTCGGGGTGGCCGGGGGTCAGCGAGCCCCACTGACGGAAGTTCTCGATCTCCTTCATCGTCACGGCCTTGTAGCCGGTCAGGTGAAGCAGCGAATAAAGCAGCATCGAGCCGTGGCCGGCCGACAGCACGAAGCGGTCGCGATCGGCCCAGTCGGGCTTGGAGGCGTCGAACTTCAGGAACTTGCCGAACAGCACGGTGGCCACGTCGGCCATGCCCATCGGCATGCCCTGGTGGCCCGACTTGGCCTTGTGCACGGCCTCCATCGAAAGGACGCGGATGGCGTCGGCCATCTTGATCGGGGAGACGGGCATGGGCTCTGGCTCTTCGGCTTTTATAATGTCTGTGGACGGCGGCGGCGCCTGCGCGGCTCGCACGTGACACGCAAGGCCCTCACGGTCAAGCAAACGGGATGTGACGCCCGCCAGCTGAGGCCGCTATGCAACGGCCCGCCGAGGGGCTATAGCGGGATACAGACTTATGCTCATTTTCAGCATAACCTCGAAAGGTCGACCGCGTGGGTAGCCCGTCCTTCTTCTCGCCCTATCGCCACGGCTTCGTCCGGGTCGCCGCCGCCGTACCGAAGGTGAAGCTGGTCGACCCGGCCCGCAACGCGGCCGCCGTGCTCGACCTCGTCAGCCAGGCCCACGACCAGGGCGTGGCGGTGATGGCGTTCCCGGAGCTGGGCCTGACCGGCTACTCGATCGACGACCTGCTGCAGCAGGAGGTGCTGCTCGACGCCGTCGAGGCCGCGATCGCCACCCTGGCCGAGGAGAGCCGGAAGCTCTCGCCGATGTTCGTGGTCGGCGCGCCGCTGCGCGACGGCGGGCGGCTCTACAACACCGCCGTCGCCATCCACGCCGGCAAGGTGCTGGGCGTCGTGCCCAAGAGCTTCCTGCCCAACTACCGCGAGTTCTACGAGCGCCGCTGGTTCACCCCCGGCGCCGGCGTCACCGGCAGGACCCTGCGGCTGGCCGGCCAGGACGTCCCGTTCGGGACCGACATCCTGTTCAAGGCGGGCGGCGATGCGCCGTTCACCGTCGGGATCGAGATCTGCGAGGACGTCTGGACGCCCAACCCGCCCAGCACCGCCCAGGCCCTGGCCGGGGCCGAGATCCTGCTGAACCTGTCGGCCAGCAACATCACCATCGGCAAGTCCGAGACCCGCCGCCTGCTGTGCGCCAGCCAGTCGGCCCGCGCCGTGGCGGCCTATGTCTATTCGGCGGCCGGGGCGGGCGAAAGCTCCACCGACGTCGCCTGGGACGGCCACCTCGACATCCACGAGATGGGCGCCCTGCTGGCCGAGACCGAGCGCTTCTCCACCGGCCCGACCTGGACGCTCGCCGACGTCGACGTCGAGCGCATCCGCCAGGAGCGCATGCGGGTGGGCAGCTTCGGCGACGCCATGGCCCTGGCCCCGGCGGCCGTTCCGTTCCGGATCGCGCCGTTCGACTTCACGCCGCCGGCCGGCGACCTGGCCCTGGCCCGGGCCGTCGAGCGCTTTCCGTTCACGCCGTCCGATCCCGCCAGGCTGCGCGAGAACTGCTACGAGGCCTACAACATCCAGGTCCAGGGCCTGGCCCGCCGGGTCGAGGCCTCGGGCCTCAAGACGCTGGTGATCGGCATCTCGGGCGGCCTGGACTCCACCCAGGCCCTGCTGGTGGCGGCCAAGGCCATGGACCAGCTTTCGCTGCCGCGCCAGAACATCCTGGCCTACACCCTGCCGGGCTTCGCCACCTCGGACCGCACCAAGTCCAACGCCTGGGCGCTGATGCGGGCCATGGGCGTCTCGGCGGCCGAGCTCGACATCCGTCCGGCCGCGACCCAGATGCTCAAGGACCTCGACCACCCGTTCGGGCGCGGCGAGCCGGTCTACGACGTCACCTTCGAGAACGTGCAGGCGGGCCTGCGCACCGACTACCTGTTCCGCCTGGCCAACCATCACGGCGGCCTGGTGGTGGGCACCGGCGACCTGTCGGAGCTGGCGCTCGGCTGGTGCACCTACGGCGTCGGCGACCACATGAGCCACTACAACCCCAATTGCGGGGCGGCCAAGACGCTGATCCAGCACCTGATCCGCTTCGTGGCCCATTCCGGCGACGTCGATGCGGCGACCACCGCCCTGCTGGAAGACATCCTGGCCACCGAGATATCGCCCGAGCTGGTGCCCGGCGAGCAGACCCAGGCCACCGAGAGCTTCGTGGGGCCCTACGCCCTGCAGGACTTCAATCTCTTCTACATGACCCGCTACGGCATGGCGCCGTCGAAGATCGCCTTCCTGGCCTGGAGCGCCTGGCATGACGAGGGCCGCGGCGGCTGGCCCGTCGGCCTGCCCCAGACCGCCCGCCGCGCCTACGACCTGGCCGAGATCCGCAAGTGGCTGGCGCTGTTCCTCAAGCGGTTCTTCGCCAACCAGTTCAAGCGCTCGGCCGTGCCCAACGGGCCGAAGATATCGTCGGGCGGCGCGCTGTCGCCGCGCGGCGACTGGCGCATGCCCTCCGACGCCTCTGCCGACGCCTGGCTGGCCGAGCTTTCGGCCAATATTCCAGGCTGAAGCTTCTCAATGCCGCCCAAGTCGCCACTATAAGACGCACGCAAGGCGCCGTGCGAACACGGCCGCGGTAAGGGACCCTCGTGACGAAGCTCTATCCCGTGATCCTGTGCGGCGGTTCGGGCACGCGCCTGTGGCCGGCCTCGCGCCTGGATCGCCCCAAGCAGTTCCTCAAGCTGCTCGGCCCGCATTCCAGCTTCCAGGAAACCCTGCTGCGCGTGCGCGACCTCGCCGCCGGCCAGGAGATCATCATCGTCACCGGCGCGGCGATGATCGACTTCGTGCGCGAGCAGGCGCGCGAGATCGACACCCCAGTCGTCGTGCTGGTCGAGCCGGAGGCCCGCGACTCCGCGCCCGCCGTGGCCGCCGCCGCGGCCTATGTCGAGGCCCTCGACCCCGACGCCGTGGTCCTGATGCTGGCCGCCGACCACCATGTGGGCGAGGTGGAGCTGTTCAAGGACGCCGCCCGGCTGGCCGCCCAGGCGGCGGGCAAGGGCCTGATCGTCACCTTCGGGGTGCGTCCCACGGGTCCGGCCACCGGCTTCGGCTACATCCGCCCCGGCGCGGCGCTCGACGCCGAGGGCGTGTTCAAGGTCGCCGCCTTCGTCGAGAAGCCCGACCTGCCCCTGGCCAGGACCTATGTCAGCCAGGGCTATCTTTGGAACAGCGGCAACTTCGCCTTCAAGGCCTCGACCATGCTGGCCGAACTGGACGCCTTCGAGCCGCGCATCGCCCAGGCCGCCCGCGACGCCGTGGCCAAGGCCGAACGGGGCGACCCGGATGCCGCCTGCCTGCGGCTGGATCCCGCCAGCTTCGCCCAGGCGCCGAAGAAATCCCTCGACTACGCGGTCATGGAGCGCACCGCCCTGGCCGCCGTGGTCCCCGCCGCGTTCAGCTGGTCGGACCTGGGGGCCTGGGACGCCATCTGGGGCGCCTCGCCCCAGGACGGCCACGGCAACGCCGCCCAGGGCGACGTCACCCTCGTCGACTCCCGGGGCGTCCTGGCCCGCTCCACGGGGCCCTTCGTCGGCGTGATCGGCGTCTCCGACCTGATGATCGTGGCCGAGCCCGACGCGGTGCTGATCTGCCGCCGGGACGACGCCCAGGCGGTCAAGACCCTGGTCGACCGCCTCAAGGCCAACGGCCGCGACCTGGCCCAGCGCCACCCGGTCTCGGAGGCCGGCGGCGTCGAGCGGCGGGTGCTCAGCCATTCGGCGCAGGCCCGCGTCGAGATGTGGCGGTTCGCGGCCGGCGCCAGCGTCGACGCGGCCGGCGCGCACGTCCAGGTGCTGCAGGGCCGCCTGCGCGCCCGGGAGCGCGACCTCGGCAAGGGCGACTTCGTCGCGCTCGAGGCCGGTCAGCCCCTGGCCGCCCTTGAGCCGTCGACGGTGCTGGTCACGACCTTTTCGTGACGTAGCGGTCCAGCTCCAGGATCGCGCAGACGATGTGGTAGAACGAGCTGGCCGGAGCGGCCTCGTCGACGAAGCTCCCGTCGGCCTGCAGCTTGTCGCGCCACAGGCCCGGTACGGCGACGTCGAAATACTTCAGCAGCGCCTCGGCCCCGTCGGCCGCGGTCTCGGCATAGACCGCCTGCCCCGTCACGTCGGCGGCCAGCACGCCGGCCTTGATCCATTCGGTCTGGGCCCACAGGCGCGCGACGTCGTCGTGCACGCTCATGTCGTCCAGCAGGGCGAAGATCGCCACGCCGCGCGCCGGGTCGACGCCGGGACCCTTGCCGATCTCGATCATCCGCAGCGCGGCGGCCTTGGCGTCCTCGCGGCCGGCCAGGGCGCTCCAGCGCAGCAGCAGCCAGGCCCACTCGAACTGGTGTCCGGGCTCGACGATGCGGCCCGCGACGCCCGGGGCCGGGTTCCAGTCGCCGTCATAATATTCGCGCAGGCCGCCGCTCGCAGGATCGATGAACTTCGACAGCGCCAGCTCGGCGATCTCGTCGGCCATGGCGCGCCAGCCACCGTCGGCGTCGGCGTCGCCGCCCGCCTCCACCCAGGCCAGGCTGGCCTCGAACATGTGCATGTGCGGGTTGGACAGCAGCGGCACGGTGCGCGGAACGCTCTCCTCGAAGCCAGCCACCGGGTGCTTCAGCTTGGCGTGAAGCGCTTCGCGCAGCTCCAGGGCGATGCGCGGCAGGTCCTCGCGCTCGGGCAGGGCCTGGCTGGCCAGGGCCAGGCCGAACAGCCCGAAGGCCTGGTCGTAGAGGTCGACCTTGTCGTCCAGCGGCGCGCCGTCCGAGGCCACCAGGGTGCGGAAGAAGCCGTCGGGCCGGCGATAGCAGCGCAGGTAGAAGTCCAGGCCGTGGGCCAGGGCCTCGCGCCACGGGCCGTCCCAGCCCAGCAGGCCGGCGGCGGCGTAGGAATATATCTGCCGGGGCTGCACCCGGGCCCGGCGCGGCGCCTCGACCGGCGTTCCGTCCAGGGCGATCTTCTCGAAGAACCCGCCCTTGTCGTGGTCAGCGCCGACCGTCCACCACAGCGGGAAGGCCTCGTCCAGGGCCCAGGCCTTGAGGCGGTCGCGAAGGCTGACGAGACGGGCGGGCACGGTCATGCGGTTCTCCTGGGATCGTGCGTTTCTAGCGGCCGGCGCCCGCCGCGCAACCCTCCGCTTGTGACAGGCCCGCCCTTCCCCTAATGGCTGGAGCCATGCCCGATCCAGCGCCACTGAAAGCCGTCTTCTTCGACCGCGACGGCGTGCTGAACGTAGACCACGGCTATGTCCACGATCCGGCCGACCTGGAATGGGTGGCCGGAGCCCGCGAGGCCGTCGCGGCCCTGACCGCCGCCGGCGTGCGCTCGATCGTCGTCACCAACCAGTCCGGCGTCGCGCGCGGCTACTACGGCGAGGACGCGGTCCACGCCCTGCACGCCCACATGCAGGGCGAGCTTGCGGCCATGGGCGGCGCGATCGCGGCCTTCTACCATTGCCCGTTCCACGAGAACGCCGTCGTCGAGGCCTATCGCTGCGACGACCACCCCGACCGCAAGCCCAACCCCGGCATGATCCTGCGAGGCCTGGCCGAGAACGGCCTGTCGCCCGAGGACTGCGTGCTGGTCGGCGACAACGAGAGCGACGTCGAGGCGGCCCGCCGGGCCGGGATGCCGGGGTTCCTGTTCGAGGGCGGCGACCTCCTGGCCTTCCTGAAGGCCAGGTTGGGGCCGCGCTTCCCCACCCCTGCCCCGCCCTCCGGCGGGAGCGGGACGGCGGCGTGATCCGCATCCTGCAGTTCGGCGCGACCGGCCAGGTGGGCCAGGCGATGATCGCCGCGGCCGACGGCCGCGCGACGCTGCGGGCCCTGTCCCGACAGGACGTCGACCTCGCCGACACGGCGGCCGTCGAACGCGCGATCGCCGGCGCCGATTGCGACCTCGTCCTCAACTGCGCGGGCTTCACCCTGGTCGACAAGGCCGAGGCCGAGCCGGAGGCCGCGCGGGCGGCCAACGCCCTGGCCCCGGCGGCCATGGCCCGCGCCTGCGCGGCCCGCGGCCTGCCGCTGGTCCACCTGTCCACCGACTGCGTGTTCGACGGGGCGCTGGATCGCCCCTATCGCGAGGACGATCCGCCCAACCCGCTGTCGGTCTACGGCCGCACCAAGCGCGACGGCGAGACGGCGGTCCTGGCCTGGGACAAGGGCGTGGTCCTGCGGGTCTCCTGGGTGTTCTCCCGCTACGGCCGCAACTTCCTGCGCGCCATGCTGCAGCTTGGCCGGACGCGGGACGAGCTGCGCCTGGTCGCCGACCAGCGCGGCTGCCCCACCGACGCGGTCGCCCTGGCCGAGTTCATCCTGCGGGCCGCGCCGCGCTGGACCGCCGCCGAACGCGGGGACTCGGCCTTCGGCCTCTTCCATTTCAACAACGGCGAGGCGACCTCCCGCCACGACATGGCGCTCGCCGCCCTGGCGCGCGATCCCCGGACGCGCGCGCGGGTGATCGCCGTCGCCAAGGCCGATTTCCCCGAGCCCGCGGCGCGTCCGCTCAACGGCGCGCTGGACAGCGGCAAGGTCGCGGCGGTGTTCGGCTGGCGTTCGCAGCCCTGGGCGCCGGCCGTGGCGCACGCCGCCGACCAGATCCTCGCCGAAGGCGTCTGAACCGCGCGAAATCCTGGCGCGGACGTCGCCGAGCGGCTAAACCCGACCGCAAATTCCTTCAAGAAAAGGCCCGCGCCGAGCCATGCAGATCTTCCTCGACAGCACCGACACCAAGGTCATCGCCGACTTCGCCGCGACCGGCCTGATCGACGGCGTCACCACCAACCCGACCCTGATCGCCAAGTCGGGCCGTCCGATGCTCGAAGTCATCGCCGAGATCTGCGACCTCGTCCCCGGCCCGATCAGCGCCGAAGTCGCCGCCACCACCGCCGACGCCATGATCGCCGAAGGCGCCAAGCTGGCCCAGATCGCCCCGAACGTCGTGATCAAGCTGCCGCTCACCCGCGACGGCCTGATCGCCTGCGGCCACTTCGCCAACGAAGGCGTCAAGACCAACGTCACCCTGTGCTTCTCGCCGGCCCAGGCCCTGCTGGCCGGCAAGGCCGGCGCCACCTACGTCTCGCCGTTCATCGGCCGCCTGGACGACTACGGCTTCGACGGCATGGACCTGATCCGCGACATCCGCGCGATCTACGACAACTACGGCTACGAGACCGAGATCCTGGCCGCCTCGGTGCGCAACACCGTCCACGTCAAGGAAGCCGCCATCGCCGGCGCCGACGTCGTGACCATCCCGCCGGCCGTGTTCGGCGACATGTTCAAGCACCCGCTGACCGACAAGGGCCTGGAGCAGTTCCTGAAGGATTGGGCCGGCACCGGCCAATCCATCCTGTAACCGGCCATCCTGTAGCTCGACGATTTTCTGATCGCCGCAACCCGTTGCGGCGCAAGGCGCGGCCCCGGATTCGTCCGGGGCCGTTTCTTTTTGCGGCTGCGAAGGTGGTTCGCAAACGCGAATTCGCGCGTTAGGGTCCGGAAACCTCGATTTTGAGGAGCGCGCCCATGAAAGCCGCCGACATCGCCATCGACATCTGCCTGGCCTCCGCCGACGAGGCCTTGCGGTTCTCGCGTTTCGTGCAGAGCTTCCTGGCCAGCAACGGCTTTCCGTTCGTGATGATCCACAACACCCCCGAGCTCGGCGCCGAGCGCCGCAAGGTGGTGTTCGAGGACGCCGGCGTCGGCCACAAGTTCGCGCGCGAATGGCGGATGGACCGGCTGGCGGCCGCCGGGGCCTGACGGTCAAGCTTCGAGAACGGCGTTTCCTGTTTCCGATTTTGGGCGTTACACAGGGTGATCGTTTCGCTTCACCCCAGAGTCGCGCCATGAACGACCCCAAATTCGCTCTTCCTCCGGTCGCCGCTTCCGCGCTCGACATGATCGGCCGTACGCCGATGCTGGAGGTGCGCAACCTCGACACCGGACCCTGCCGGCTGTTTCTGAAGCTGGAGAGCCAGAACCCGGGCGGCTCGATCAAGGACCGCGTGGCCCGCTCGATGATCGAGGCGGCCGAGGCCGACGGCAGCCTCAAGCCCGGCGGTACGATCATCGAGGCGACGGCCGGCAACACCGGCCTGGGCCTGGCCCAGGTGGCGACGCTGAAGGGCTACAGGCTGATCCTGATCGTCCCCGACAAGATGGCGCGCGAGAAGATCCTGCACCTGCGGGCCATGGGCGTGGACGTGCGCCTGACCCGCAGCGACGTCGGCAAGGGCCACCCCGAATACTACCAGGACATGGCCCAGACCCTGGCCCAGTCGATCCCCGGCGCGATCTACGTCAACCAGTTCTCCAACCCCGCCAACCCGCTGGCCCACGAGACCGGCACCGGCCCGGAGATCCTCGACCAGATGGACGGCGACGTCGACGCCGTGGTCGTCGGCGTCGGCTCCGGCGGCACCCTGACCGGCGTCGGCCGCTTCCTGGCCAAGGCCTCGCCCAAGACGAAGATGGTGCTGGCCGACCCCGTCGGCTCGATCCTCTGCGACTACGTGGCGACCGGAACCTACGGCGAGGCCGGCTCCTGGATCGTCGAGGGCATCGGCGAGGACTTCATCCCCGACAACGCCCAGATGGACCTGGTCTCGAAGGCCTATTCGATCAGCGACCGCGAGAGCGTCGACACCGCCCGCCTGCTGCTGCGCAAGGAAGGCGTGCTGGCCGGCTCGTCCTCGGGCTGCCTGCTGGCCGCGGCCCTGAAGTACTGCCGCGAACAGACGCAGCCCCAGCGGGTGGTGACCCTGGTCTGCGACACCGGCGCCAAGTACCTGACCAAGATGTTCAACGACATGTGGCTGGCCGCGCACGGCTTCGACCACCGCGAGCTGCACGGCGACCTGCGCGACCTGATCGCCAAGCGCTACGCCGACGGCGGCGTGATCGCCATCGGCCCGCAGGACACGCTGCTGACCGCCTACAACCGCATGCGCTCGTCCGACATCAGCCAGCTGCCGGTGGTCGACGCCGGCCGGCTGGTCGGCATCCTCGACGAGAGCGACATCCTGGCCGCCGTCGAGGGCGGCGACGAGCAGCACGACGAGCACCGGGGCGCCCGCTTCAAGACCTCGGTCGCCGACGCCATGACCCGCGAGATCCGCACCCTGCAGGCCCACCAGGGCGTCGAGGCCCTGCCCGAGGTGTTCGATCGCGACGAGGTGGCCCTGGTGGTCGACGGCGACGAATTCGTCGGTGTCATCACCCGCGTCGACCTGATCAACCACCTGCGGCTGGAGGCGTGAGAACGTTGCGGAAATGTTCTCGCGGAGTCATGGTGCGATCCGACATGAGGATCGCGTGCCCATGAACGTAAAATTGTCGCCGGACTTCGAGAAACTCGCCGAGGAATGCGTCGCGGAAGGCCGCTTTGACGCTATCGACGACGTGGTCGACGCAGCCCTGCATCTGTTCCAGGATCAGGAAATGCGGCGGCGAGCGTTCATTCAGTCACTGAAGGACGCCGAGGAAGAGTCGGAACGCGAGGGCTATGTCACCCTGGAAGAGGTGATGGCCGACATGGACGCGATCATCGCTGCGGCGGAAGCCTCCGAAGCCGTCCAGGCCGACTAAGTGCCGCCCGCCCGTCTGACGCTGCAAGCTCGCCGTGACTTGAAGGCCGCGTCCGTCGCGATAGCCGCCAATAGCGCATGGGCCGCTCGGCGCTTCCAGACCCTGGTGAAAGACCTGTTGATCAGGCTCGGCGAATATCCGGAAATCGGCGTCGAACGGCCCGAAGTCGTAGGCCCGCCTTACCGGTTCGCGGCCCTTCACGGCTTCCCCTACCTTGCCGTCTACAATTGCCGCCGTCAGCCGCCGCTGATCGTGCGCATCCCCCACGGCGCCCAAGATCTGGCGGATCTGCTTCGTGATCTGCCGCTGACCGACGCCTGAACCCAAGAAGGCCCGCATGACCGACATCCCCGGCAAGAACCGCCTGGCCTTCGCCACCCGCGCGATCCACGGCGGCCAGTTCCCCGATCCCACCACCGGCGCGGTGATGGTGCCGATCTACGCCACCTCGACCTACGTCCAGTCGAGCCCCGGCGAGCACAAGGGCTTCGAATACAGCCGCAGCCAGAACCCCACCCGCTTCGCCTTCGAGCGCGCCGTCGCCGACCTGGAGAGCGGGACGGCCGGCTTCGCCTTCGCCTCGGGCCTGGCGGCGGCCTCGACGATCCTGGAGATCCTCGACAGCGGCGCCCACGTGATCGCCAGCGACGACCTCTACGGCGGCTCGTTCCGGCTGTTCGACAAGGTGCGCAAGCGCTCGGCGGGCCTGACCTTCAGCTTCGTCGACATGGCCGACGTCTCGGCCGTTGAGGCGGCGATCCGGCCCGAGACCAGGATGATCTGGGTCGAGACCCCGACCAACCCGATGCTGCGCCTGGCAGACCTGGAGGCCATCGCCGCCCTGGCCAGGCGTCGCGGCCTGATCACCGTGGCCGACAACACCTTCGCCAGCCCCTATGTCCAGCGGCCGCTGGAGCTGGGGTTCGACATCGTCATGCACTCGGCCACCAAGTACCTGAACGGCCACTCCGACGTGGTCGCGGGCGTGGCCGTGGTGGGCGACAATCCCGAGCTGATCGACAAGCTGAAGTTCCTGCAGAACGCCGTCGGCGCGGTGCTGGGGCCGTTCGACAGCTTCCTGGCCCTGCGGGGGGTCAAGACCCTGGCCCTGCGCATGCAGCGGGCCTGCGACAGCGCGCTGGAGATCGCCCAGTGGCTGGCCACGCGCAAGGACGTCGAGCGGGTGATCTATCCGGGCCTGGAAAGCCACCCCCAGCACGACCTGGCCCGCCGCCAGATGCAAGGCGGTTTCGGCGGGATCATCTCGGTGGAGCTGAAGGGCGACGAGGCTGCCGCCCGCCGCGTTCTGGAGCGCACGCGCCTGTTCACGTTGGCGGAAAGTTTGGGCGGGGTCGAAAGCCTGATCGAGCATCCGGCGATCATGACCCACGCCTCGATCCCCGCCGATCAGCGCAAGGCGCTGGGGATCAGCGACACCCTCATCCGGCTTTCGGTGGGGATTGAGGACTGCTCGGACCTGATTTCCGACCTTTCCTCGGCGCTTTCAACTTGAACAGGTGATGCTCCTTGTCGCCGGGCATGGACGGCGACGGATCCGGGGCGTTCGACTTGCGCGGGGGCGGCAGCTCCCGCGTCGGATCCTCGGCCCACAGGTGGGCGGCCAGCATCAGGTCGGTCTTGACCGGACCGAAGTCCTCCTTGGCCGTCCACACGCGGATGGCGGCCTGGGCGAACACCTCCGACAGGTCGGTGACCTCGATCATCGGGGCCGGCTCCTTGCGCACCCGCGGATCGTTCTCGGCCCGCTCGCGCATCTTCTGCAGCACCAGCACCAGGTCGGTCTTCAGCGGCACCTTGAACAGCACGTCGGCCCGGCGGGTGCGGTGGGTCGAGTAGTTGAGGATGACGTCGCCGAACACCTTGCTGTTGGGGATCATCACCTTGACGTTGTCGGGGGTCGATATCTCGGTGAACAGCAGGTCCAGCGACTTGACCGTGCCCTGGCGGGTCGCCGTCTCGATGACGTCGCCGACGCGATAGGGGCGAAACAGCAGGATCATCACCCCGGCCGCGACGTTAGACAGCGCCCCCTGCAAGGCCAGGCCGATGGCCAGCGAGGCCGCGCCCAGCACGGCGATGATCGAGGTCGCCTGCACGCCCAGCTGCTGCAGCACCGCCACTAGGCCGATGGCGACGATGGCGTAGCGCACCAGCGACGAGACGAAGCTCTCCAGGGTCGGATCGGGATTGGTGCGATGGACGCGGCCCAACGCCCGCTTGGCCACCCCGGCCAGCCAGCCGGCGGCCCAGAAGGTGACGACCAGGATGATCACGGCCACCACCAGATTGACGGCGATCTTGCCCAGCCAGTCGACGAAATGACCGAACATGGTCTCGTCGGCCTTGATGTTGGCGATGGACGGCAGGGCGAGGTCTTCGGGTACGATGGTCGGCTTGCTCATGAAACTCTCGATGGCGCCCCCGCGCCGGCCGGTCAACGACACGTGGTCCAGGTTCGTTCCCCGGTTCGCGATCCTCGCCTAGCCGCCGTCGGCCCGCGCCAACCAGATCCTCCCCCACAGGAGGCGGCGGCCCGCGCCCCGAAGATCCTCCCCCTCTGGGGGAGCTGTCGCGGCGCGACTGAGG
>LNIY01000103.1 GCA_001449105.1 Caulobacter vibrioides
CCCCCAGAGGGGGAGCATCTGCGCCGTGATAGATCCTCCCCCTCTGGGGGAGGTGGCCCGGAGGGCCGGAGGGGGCCGCCGCAGGCGGCTGCGATCCACCCCCCCTTAACCCGCGACCGGTAATATTACCGCCATGACCAAGCCTCGCGACGCCGTCTCCGCCGAACAGCTGGCCACCCTGAGCCACGAGTTCCGCACGCCCCTGAACGGGGTGCTGGGCATGGCGCGCCTGCTGGAGAACACCCGGCTCACCGCCGAGCAGCGCTCCTATGTCGCGGCCCTGCGCGAGAGCGGCGATCACCTGCTGAGCCTGGTCAACGACGTGCTCGACTTCGCGCGCCTGGGCGCCACGGCGCTGGAGCTGCATCTGGCCCCGGTCGCGCCCGAGGACCTGCTGCGCCAGGTGGCCGAGCTGATGAGCCCGCGCGCCCACGAGAAGGGCGTCGAGATCGCCTGGGCGGTCGAGCGCGGCCTGCCGCCGCTGCTGGCCGACGAGGGCCGCCTGCGCCAGGTGCTGCTGAACTTCGCCGGCAACGCCGTGAAGTTCACCGAAAAAGGCGGCGTGCTGATCACCGCCCGCGACGCCGGGAACGGCCGCGTGCGCTTTTCGGTCGCCGACACCGGCCCGGGCGTCGCCCCCGAGGCCCGCGAGAAGATTTTCGAGGCCTTCGTCCAGACCGACCCCTCGCACCAGGCCCAGCTGGGCGGCGCGGGCCTCGGCCTGGCCATCGTCGCCCGCCTGGCCGCCGCCATGGAGGGCCAAGCCGGCGTCGGCGAGAATCACATGGGCGAAGGATTGGGCGGCGGCGCCGACTTCTGGTTCGAGGCCCCGTTCGAACGCTGCGCCCAGATCGCCCCCGCCCCGCCGCTGGAAGGCCGGTTCGTCGCCGTCGTCTCGCCCAACCCCGTGGTCCGCGAGGCCGTCGGCGCCCAGGCCATCGCCAGCGGCGCCTGGGTCAGGAACCTGGCCGGCCTCGACAAGGTCGAGACCCTGCCGGCCCAGACCGTGCTGCTGGTCGACGCGGCCCTGGCCGGTCCCGACCGTCCGCTGGCCGCCCCGGCCGGCCGCGCGGCCGTGGCCCTGCTGACCCCCGACCAGCGCGACCTGATCCCCAACCTCTCCAAGGCCGGCTTCTCGGGCTACCTGATCAAGCCGCTGCGCCGCACCTCGCTGGCCGCCCAGGTGCTGGCCGCCAAGCCGATCGACGCGGCGCTGGAGGCCCTGGTCACGCCGGCCGAGGCGCAGGACGACCGCATCGCCCCCGCCGCCGCCCCCGGCGCCCGCGTGCTGCTGGCCGAGGACAATCCGATCAACGCCCTGCTGGCCCGCACCCTGCTGGAGCGCGAGGGCTGCACCGTCGACCGCATCGCCAGCGGCGACGAGGCCGTGGCCGCCCTGTCGCGCGGGACCTACGACCTGGTCTTCATGGACCTGCGGATGCCGGGCCTGAACGGGCTGGAGGCCACCCGCGCCGTCCGCGCCAAGGGCGTCGACACCCCGATCCTGGCCCTGACCGCCGACGCCTTCGACGAGGACCGCCGCCAGTGCCTGCTGGCCGGCATGGACGACTTCCTGGTCAAGCCGCTGACCCCCGCCGCCCTGCGCGACGCCCTGTCGCGCTGGACCGGCCCCGACCGCCCCCGCCGCTGGACGAACGACGCGACGCGCGCCAAGGTCGCCGGCTGACGGCGGGTCTCCAGCCTTCCCGTCCACTTCGGGGAAGACCATGACCGAGCAGACCACCGAGACGGCCGTCTCCGAGACGCCCCGGCCCGCCCGCAAGCCGCATGGCTGGCGCGAGGTGCTGACCGCCCTGCGCGAACCGCGCGTGCTGGTCACCCTGCTGCTGGGCTTCTCTTCGGGCCTGCCGTTCATGCTGGTGGGCAACACCCTGGGCTTCTGGCTGCGCGAGCAGGGCATCGAGCTGGCCGCCATCGGCTTCCTGTCGTGGGTGGGCATCGCCTATTCGCTGAAGTTCCTGTGGGCCCCGATCATCGACCGGGTGGACCTGCCTCTGCTGGGGCGCCTAGGCCGCCGGCGCGGCTGGATGATCCTGACCCAGATCGTGGTCGGGATCGGCCTGTTCGGCATGGCCGCCGTGGGTCCAGGGGGGCACCTGTGGACCTTCGCCCTGCTGGCCGTGATCACCGCCTTCGCCGCCGCCAGCCAGGACACCGTCGTCGACGCCTGGCGGATCGAGCGGGCCGAAAGCCCCGACGACCTTGGCCTTCTGACCGCCGCCTTCCAGTTCGGCTATCGCGTCGCCATCCTGGCCACCGACGCCTGGATCCTGGTGGCTGCCGCCAAGATCGGCTGGCCGACCTCGTACCTGCTGTGCGCCGCGGCCATGGGGATCGGCCTGGCCGCCACCCTGTTCGCCGCCGAACCGGCCCGCACGCCCGCGGCGGCCACCGGCGTAGCCTCCGCGCCGCTGTGGACCCCCCGCGGCTTCTTCGACGCCGTGGTCGGCCCGTTCGTCACCTTCTTCCAGACCCACGGCCCCATGGCCCTGCTGATGCTGTGCACCGTGGCGCTCTACCGCCTGCCCGACTTCCTGATGGGGCCGATGGCCGCGCCGCTCTACACCGATCTGGGCCTGGCCAAGGAGATGATCGGGGCGGTGCGCACCTCGTTCGGCCTGGTCGCCACCTTCGTCGGCATCGCCCTAGCGGGCCTCAGCGCCGTGAAGCTGGGCTTCGAGAAGACCCTGGTGCTGGGCGCGGTGCTCGGCCCGGGCTCGAACCTGGCGTTCTCGGCCATGGCCCTGGCAGGGCCGGACATGAACGTCTTCATCGGCGCGATGATCGTCGACAACATCTCGACCGGCTTCGCCGGCGCGGCCCTGGTGGCCTACATGTCCAGCCTGACGAGCCTGGGCTACACCGCCACCCAGTACGCCCTCCTGTCGAGCACCTACGCCATGCTGGGCAAGTTCCTGAAGGGCTTCTCGGGCGCCGTCGTCGAGGGGCTGGAGAAGAGCTTCCCGCTGATGACCTCCTACGCGATCTTCTTCGCGGGCACGGCGGCGGTGGGCATCCCGGTGGTGATCCTGTCGATCATCCTGTCGCAGCGCCAGAGCAAGGCCAAGGCGGCGGCGCAGGCGTAAGGCCAGCGCGGTGAATGATCCTCGTCCTTCGACAAGCTCAGGATGAGGATCATTCAAAGGCGCGGGCAGCGGAAAAACCTCATCCTGAGCCTGTCGAAGGACGAGGTTTCGTCTCAGACGCCGGGCGTCGACACGGCCTTGCGCTGAGCCCGCCCCCTAGCAGGCGCAGATCAGCGGGTAGTTGGTCGTGTCGGCGATGGTGGTCATGCCGTAGTAGTCCACCAGCACCGACTCGGCCGTGCAGAAGGCCCCTTCGACCCAGGCCTGGTCGTTGGAATAGGCCTCGCCGATGATGAACAGGTTGGCCGACGCCGCCCCGGGCACGAGGCCCGTGGGCTGGCGGATCCTCTGCATCACGTCGCAGATGTCGTAGTGCGCGGCCCAGGCGTGATAGCCGGCCCCGAACGGGTTCAGCGAGAAGTCGTTGAAGATCGCCTCGACCGGCCAGGGGATCTGGTGGGCGGCGTTCGGGTCGCCCCAGTGCACCTTGGCCAGTTCCAGCAGCACCATGCGGATCATGGTGTCGGTGGCCTTGCGCGGGCCGAACAGCACCTGGTGGTCCTGGTCGATCGGCACCTTGCGGCGCTCGGTGACGTCGACCTCCAGCTCCTGCCAGAACTGCACGTACTGCATGTCGTCGTACGAGGCCAGGACGCCGTAGGCCGGGTTCTGCGCCCCGTCGCTGTTGTCGCCGAAATAGTAGACCTGGCGCAGCGGCAGGTCGGTGATGGTCGGGCCGAAGGTGTTTGGCGCGCCCCCCAGGCTGGGCGGATAGGGCACGTTCGGATCGTTCCACCACGGATGATCGAAGAACAGCATCACCCGCATCGACGGCTGGCGGATCACTCCGTCGATATAGAGCTGCACGCCCTCGGCGTTGAGGATGTCGAGCGTGCCGCCTGGCATGTCGGCGTACTGGGTGGCCTCGGCCACCAGGTCCAGCGACGCCGGCGGCATGGCCAGGAAGGCGTTCTGCGTGGTCTGCACGGCCCCGCCCTTGAACGGCGTCTCGGCGCTGGCCAGGCGGTAATTGACCGTCTCGCCCTCCAGCCAGATCGAGTGCAGGCGGGTGCGCTGGGTCAGGTCGAAGGTCACCCCCGCCTTGGCAGCCGCGGCCTTGGTCTGCTGGTAGAGCTCGACGAACACCTGCGAGTAGCCGCCGCTGAGCGTCTTGAACGCCCCGCCCGGCGCGAACTCGCCGTTGTAGACGGCGGCGTTGGCGGCGTTCCAGTTGATGACGTTGGAGGTGTAGCCGCCAGCGTCGGCGGCGTACTCGTAGCCCTCGTTGCCGGCCTGGTCGTAGAAGACGTTCCAGTAGCCGATGTTGCCGGCGATCGAGCCCGGCGGATAGACGAACGAGTTGAACGTCGCCGGCAGCCGGCCCGAGCCGTAGAAGGCGCACTGCTGCGAGCGGGTCGAGACCGGAGCGTTCCCGGTGATCAGGGCCGAGATGTTCGAGAACAGCGTGGCGGCCGGCTTCTCGTTGTTGCCGGGCGTGTTGTAGGGCGCGGGATGGGTCGCCAGGTCGTTCTGGTAGATGTGCTCCTCGCGCAGGAACAGCAGCGGATTGTCGGTGGTGTTGAAGTCGATGATCTTGCCCGCCAGGCCCAGCGCCTCGATGGTCAGGGTCACCAGCTGGTGGCCTTCGCTCTTGGCCGCGTCCCACTGGATGAAGCGCATGCCGCCGGCCTCGATGTAGGACTGGCGCGGATCGTCGTTGCAGAAGTGGGTGACGATGCGGCCAGCCGGCAGGCGCGTGCCCGAGCCCGGCCCCTCGAAGGCGTAGTCGCCCCACTCGTAGAGCTGGATCGTGTCGCCGGAGACCGCCTTGCCGCCGGTGACCAGCCGCCAGGCCGTGTAGAGCCCCGCCGGCCCCGCGCCGAAGATCGTGTAGGTCGTTCCCATGGCCCTCTCCCCGTTCGGCCGCGACCGCGACCCTGACGTGCATCGGCGATACTTCGCGCAGCCGGGGAACGGGCGACTGTGCGAAATCCGACAGGTAACCAAGAAAAACGGAAACTCTTCTCCTCCCCCGCTTGCGGGGGAGGGGGACCGGCGAAGCCGGTGGAGGGGGCGAGACTGGGCGCTGTGCCGGCCGTCGCCCCTCCGTCACGGCGCGTATCCGCACCGCGCCACCTCCCCCGTTGCTCGGGGGAGAAAAAGAAAAAGGCCCCGGATCGCTCCGGGGCCTTGGTCTTTCGCGGTGTCGCCGGGATCAGTCGGCGATGGTGGCGGTGTCGGTCGGGGCGGCGTGATGCTCGTCCGAACCGTGCGACCACTTCTTGAGGAAGGGCGAGGCGATCAGGAACAGCACGCCGATGGCGGCGGCGATCAGGCCGATCACGTTGAACACCTGCAGCGAGGTGCGCAGCGCCGCTTCTGGGTCCAGCACCTGGCCGCCCACGGTCTCGACCGAGGTCAGGCCGGCGATGAAGCCGCCGACGTACTGGGCGATGGCCACGGCCATGAACCATACGGCCATGATGAACGACACCATCGAGGCCGGCGACAGCTTGGTCATCTGCGACAGGCCGACCGGCGACATGCACAGCTCGCCGGTGGTGTGCAGCATGTACATCAGCACCAGGAAGAACAGCGGCATGCGGAAGGCGCCGTCGGCGAAGGTCGAGCCCCACTGCAGCACCAGGAAGCCGAGGCCCACCTGCAGCAAAGCCAGGCCGAACTTCACGACCGGGTTCGGATCCTTGTTGCGACGGCCCAGCGCCGTCCAGATGGCGGCGAAGACCGGGGCGAAGATCAGGATCCAGCCGGCGTTCAGGGCCTGGGTCTGGGCGGCGTTGAAGCTGGAGTCGATCCACAGCGTCCTGGCCGGATCGATGGCGGCGGCCGAAAGCTGGGCGGGCGTGGCGAAGGTCACCGCGCCGCCGAACCACTGCACCGGGGCCGAGGTCAGGTTGAGGTTGACGTTGGTGGCCGCGAACAGGTTCAGCGACGAGCCGGCCTGTTCGAACAGGGTCCAGAACACCACCGCGCCGAAGATCAGGAACAGCGCCAGGGCCAGGCGCTCGCGCTCGACCTTCTGCACCTTGGTGAACATGAACCACAGCACGTAGCCGATCGAACCGATCATGCCCGCGACCAGGGTCACGCCGACGATGGCGCTGCGCTGGACCAGGAAGAACACGCCCAGCACGCCGACCAGCGACAGGGCGTAGATCAAGTGCTCGCGGGTCAGGGGACCTGCGACCTTCTCCTTCAGCTTCTTGGGCTCGGGCGCCTCGCCCTTGCCCATCAGCCAGGGCTTGCCCAGCACGAAGACGACGAAGCCGGCCAGCATGCCCAGGCCGGCGAGGCCGAAGCCCGCCCACCAGCCGATCTTGATGCCCAGCAGGCCGCAGAGGATCGAGGCCCAGAACGAGCCGAGGTTGATGCCGTAGTAATAGAGGGTGAAGCCCGGGTCGCGACGCGGGTCGCCCTGCGGGTAGAGCTGGCCGACGATGGTCGAGATGTTGGGCTTGAGGAAGCCGACGCCGACGATGATCAGCGAAAGCGCCAGCCAGAAGATGTTCAGGTAGGTCGGGTCACGGCCCTCGACGCCCAGGCTGTACTGGCCCTTGGGCAGCACGGCCGGGATCGGGGCGGCGGCCGGCAGGTCCTTGATCTCGAAGTCGCCGGTCTTGGTGGCCGAGACGTCGTAGGGCTTGCCCGCGACCACCAGCTTGGCGACGCGCTCGCCGCCGCGGCCGTCGGCCTGGAAGCTGTAGGTCTGGCCGGCATAGGTCAGGGTCTGGGTGGCGGGCTTGCCTTCCACCGCCATGGCCAGGTGGCCAGCGACCAGCAGGATGGCGCCGAAGGCCACGGCCTTGCGGGTGCCCAGCCACTTGTCGGCCAGGAAGCCGCCGATCAGCGGCAGCAGATAGACCAGGGAGGTGTAGGAGCCGTAGTGGCCGTTGGCGACCTTCGGGTCGAAAAGGAAGTGCTGCGTCAGATAGAAGATCAGGATGGCCCGCATGCCGTAGTAGGAGAACCGCTCCCACATCTCGGCGAAAAACAGGATGATCAGCCCTTTCGGGTGTTCCTTGATGAGCTGAAAAAAGACCGGCAGGCCCGTCACCAACGTGACGAGAATGCCGGCGACAACGACAATGCTATTCATTCTCGACCTTGACTGTATTCAAGTCAGATAGGGCGACGCCAACGGTCGTTTCGCCCTTCCCTCCCCGGTTCGCGGGGAGAAGATCACGCGGCTTTCCGTTTCACAAGCAAAGGCTTGCCGGGAGGGAGCGGTTGGGGCGCGCCGCGCGTTTCATTGGCTGCAAGTTCCGCAACGACACCCTCAACGCCTGGGGAACGCCCATGCACACGTCAGACCCGAACCATCCGATCACCTGCGCCCGCGAAAGCGGCCGCGTCCGCGTGCTGTTCGAAGGCCACGAGATCGCCGACAGCGACGACGTCCTGGTGCTGCGCGAGGCCGACTATCCGCCCGTCCGCTACTTTCCGCGCGACGACGTGGCCATGGCCTTCCTGCGCCGGTCGGACAAGACCACCCGCTGCCCCTACAAGGGCTCGGCCAGCTACTACACGATCTATCGCGACGGCCAGATCATCGAGGACGCCGTGTGGTCGTACGAGGCGCCGCTTCCGGGCATGGAGCGCCTGACCGGGCGCCTGGCCTTCTATCCCCAGCACGTCGACTTCCAGAACGACGCCCTGAGCCCGGCCGAGACGGCGATCATCCCGCCGGGAACGGCCCCGCGCGACGCCCGCGACATCGACGCCATCGTCCGCCACACCGACAGCGGCTCGGGCTCCAGCCAGGCCGAGCACTGGGACGCCAACGTCTCGATGCCCGACGACGAGGCCTGGGAAGGCGACGAGGATCAGGTCATAGGCCGCCCATATCATGGGACCGGTTCGATCTGAGGGCCGACGGTTAACTGTGAAGTCGGCAGGTCGACACAAGTCACTGTGTTGGAACGCACATTTTTGTGACGCCGTGGCTCCGTTCGCTCTTGCCAAGCGTTGCAACCCGGGAGATCGTATCAAATGAAACCGCCCGCTCCCGCCCCCAAGGGAGACCAGAGGCGGGGGAGGAAGACATGGCCTATCTCAGCATGGGGGCGCGTCACGATACCGCGCCTTCGCGTCGCCGAGTTCGCTGGAACCGCGTCGCCGTCGTCGGCGCCAGCATCGCGCTCTGGGCCGGCCTCATCGCGCTGGCCACCGTCCTTTTCTGATTTCGAGGGAACGGCCCGCCTCGGCGTTCCGCCGACGATGAGGCCTTTCGCATGACCCTCCATCCCTGCCGACCGATCAGCATCGGCGTCGCCCGTCCGGCCGACGCCGTCCAGGCCTATGCGGCCGATCCCGAAAACATGGCCGACTGGGCCGCCGGCATCGGTGACGGCCTGCGGCGCGCGCCCGGCGAAGACGGCGTGTGGATCGCCGACACCCCGGCCGGCGAGGTCCGCGTGCGCTTCTCGCCCGACAATCCCTTCGGCGTGCTCGACCACTGGGTGACCCTGCCGGACGGAACCGAAATCTCCGTCCCGCTGCGCGTCGTGGCCAACGGCGACGGCGCCGAGGTCACCCTGACCCTCTTCCGCCTGCCCGACATGGACGACGCCGCCTTCGAACGCGACGCCGCGGCCGTCACCCGCGACCTGGAAACCCTGAAGGCCAAGCTGGAGGCCTGAACAGACCCTCCCCCTGAAGGGGGAGGTGTCGCGAAGCGACGGAGGGGGATGTGACGTCCGACTCCGACGCTGCCCAGACTTCAGCCGAGACTTCCCCCTCCGGCCCTCCGGGCCACCTCCCCCTTCAGGGGGAGGATCTTAAGTCTCCGCCAGCGGCGAGCGGAACGACCGCGCCCAGCCCCAGGCGGCCAGCCAGCAAGCCATGGCCCAGGCCGCGCCCACGCACCAGCCGGCCAGCACGTCGCTGGCCCAGTGGACGCCGAGATAGATCCGGCTCAACCCCACCAGCACCGAGAAGAACACCGCGGATCCCAGGGCCAGGGCCTTCAGCCGGCGCTTGGCCGAAAACCGCGCGGCCAGCGTCCCCAGGGTCAGGAACACCACCGCCGACAGCATGGCGTGGCCGGAGGGAAAGCTGGGATTGGCCGCCTCGACGGCGCGGTAGACCAGGTCCGGCCGCTCGCGCAGGAACAGGTGCTTGAGACCTTGGCTGATCGCCACCCCGCCGACGGCGCCGACCAGCACCACCACCGCCTCGGCCCAGCGGCGCAGGCAGGCCAGGGCCGCCAGGGTCAACAGCACCAGCAGGGTCAGCACTGTCACCGAGCCCAGGGCCGTGACGTCGGCCGCCGCCGTATGCAGCCATTCGGGTCCGATCAGCTGATGCGGCTGGCCCGGCACGCGCAGCGCCTGCAGGATCTGCAGGTCGAGCTGGCGCGTGTCGCCCTCGGCCACCTCGTCGGCGATGTTCAGGAAGGCCAGCAGGCCAAGGCCCGCCACCAGCAGGGCGGCCGTGGCGGCGATCTCGCGGCGGGCGGCCTTCAGCAGAAGGGGCAGGTTGCGGCGGGGGTTCAGGCGGAGCTTCGGCGGCATGCACCCTCAACGCGCGAAAAGCAGATTGGCCGCAACCGGTGCTGAGCAGGTATAGCTACAATGTTTCATGAAAGAAACATGAACCGTTCCTGAGTTGCTTCGTTCATCACCAGTCCAAATCGACCTCAATAAGGTGGGGACATCGAAGGGAAAGGACTACAACCATGAAACGTCTCATCATCACCGCCGTCGCCACCACCCTGCTGGCCGGGACCGCCCTGTCGGGGACCGCCATGGCCCAGCCCCGTCACGACGACCGTCACGACCGCTACGAGCAGCAGCGCGCCTACGAGAAGGGCCGCAAGGACCAGGCTCGCTACGAGCGCAAGCAGGACCGCCGCGAGTACCGCCGCTGGGCCAAGGGCCAGCGCCTCGACGCCCGCTATCGCGGCGACGGTTACTACGTGAAGGACTACCGCCGTCACGGCCTGCGCCAGCCGCCCCGCGGCTACCGCTGGCAGCGCGTCGACAACCAGTACGTCCTGGCCGCGGTCGCCACCGGCATCATCGCCTCGGTGATCATCGCCAACAACTAGGGATCTTCGGTCCCTTAAGAAGAAGGGCGGCGGAGCGATCCGCCGCCCTTTTCGCATGCGCCAAGACCCTCCCCCTGTGGGGGAGGTGGCCCGTAGGGTCGGAGGGGGGACGTTTTCAGCTTGCGGCGTCTCGGCCGCTTCGCGCCGACTTCCCTCTCCGACCGCTTCGCGGCCACCTCTCCCTTCAGGGAGAGGGCAAGAAACCCCCTTCCCCTCCCTGGGGTGGAGCGCTAATCGGAAAACATGCCCGAACTGACCGACAGCCACGCCGCCGATCCCCTGATCACCCTGGTCCCGGACAAGTGGGTGACGCTTCGCGACGCGTTCGGCGTCGACAGCGACATGAAGGTCCCGGCCTTCACCCACCGCGACCCGCACGTGCCGGAGATCGACAGCGCCTATCGCTTCGACCCGCAGACGACCAAGGCCATCTGCGCCGGCTTCGCCAAGGACCGCCGCGTGATGGTCCAGGGCTATCACGGCACGGGCAAGTCGACCCACATCGAGCAGATCGCCGCCCGCCTGAACTGGCCGCTGGTGCGCGTGAACCTCGACAGCCACGTCTCGCGGATCGACCTCGTCGGCAAGGACGCCATCGTCCTGAAGGAAGGCAAGCAGGTCACCGAGTTCCGCGAAGGCATCCTGCCCTGGGCCCTGCAGCGCCCGATCGCCCTGGTGTTCGACGAGTACGACGCGGGCCGTCCGGACGTGATGTTCGTCATCCAGCGCGTGCTGGAGGCCGGCGGCAAGCTGACCCTGCTCGACCAGAACCGGGTGATCCGCGCCAACCCCTATTTCCGCCTGTTCTCGACGACCAACACGATCGGTCTCGGCGACACCACGGGGCTCTATCACGGCACCCAGCAGATCAACCAAGGCCAGATGGACCGCTGGTCGATCGTCACCACGCTGAACTACCTCGAACACGACGTCGAGGCGGCCATCGTGCTGGCCAAGAACCCGCACTACGACACCGCCGAGGGCAAGCGCACCCTGGCGGCGATGGTCCGCGTGGCCGACATGACCCGCAACGCCTTCATGAACGGCGACATCTCGACGGTCATGAGCCCGCGCACGGTGATCACCTGGGCCCAGAACGCCGAGATCTTCGACAACGACATCGGCCTGGCCTTCCGCCTGACCTTCCTCAACAAGTGCGACGAACTGGAACGCCCCACCGTGGCCGAGTTCTACCAGCGCGCCTTCGGCCAGGACCTGCCGGAAAGCGCCGCCCGCGTGAAGGTGGCGTAAGAGCCCAGGTCACGTCCGGAACGACCGAAGGCGGCCCTCGCGAGGGGGCCGCCTTCTTCGTTTCCGGGGGGGCTGGACGACTAGCGGGTCTTCAGGTCCATGACCGTCCGCTCGCCTTCGCGGACCATCTCCATACGCTTGACGGCGCCGGCCGGCAGGTCGCGCGGGTGGAAACCGGCCGGGGCCGGCTGGCCGTCGAGGCGGAACTCGATGTTGCGCAGATCGCCCTTCAGGCGCACGTCGCCGCGATAGACCGCGCCGCCGGGCTTGTCGCCGGAGGTCTCGACGCTGTCGGCCTCGATGCGGGTCGGCTGGAACGAGGCGCCCGACGGCAGGGTGAGCGTCGGCAGGGAGACCGACCGCTCGGGCCGCGGCTTGGCGTGGCGGGCCTCGTCGGCCAGGGCGTTGGCGCCCATGACGCCGCCGCCGGCGGCCAGCAGGGTCAGGACCGCGATGGCGAACCGGCGGGCGCCCGAGATCGGGCCGGCCGGATGCAGGATGGCTTCGAGACGCATGGTCGTACGGGTCCTTTCCCGACCGGTGAAGGCCGGTTGCAGCGAAGGGCCGGCGGCGGCCTGGCGCAGCACGTCGACCAGGGCTTGGGCATAGGCGCGGCGGGCCTCGGGCGGGGCGGCGCCGACGGCGATCTGGTCGCAGACGGCCTCGCGGGCGGCCAGCATCCGCCGCCGCAGCGGGCCGGTCAGGGGCGACAGCCAGAACAGGCCCGACAGCAGTTCCTCGATCGGCAGGCGCAGGTTGTCGCGCCGGGCCAGATGCGCCAGTTCGTGACGGCAGACCCGGATCAGGGTGTCGCGCGGCAGGGCCTCGACCAGGCCGGCCGGCAGCAGCACGGCCGGGTCCCGCACGCCGACCAGCAGCGGCTCGGTCACGGCCGCGCCGGCCAGCACGCGGGGCGGCTTCACCCCCAGGGCCAGGGCTTCGGCGGCGACGGCTTCGGACAGGTCGGCGTCCACCGGCAAGGCCGTCCGGGCGAGGCCGGCCAGCCGCCTCCGGGCCAGCAGCCAGCCGGCCGCGCGCGCCGGCAGGCCGGCCAGCGACAGGACGACCAGCGCCCCGGCGATCCAGGCGGCCGGTGCGGCCCAGTAGCGGGGCTGGTCGGCGGCGGTCATCGAGAATTCGGTCAGGTCGACCGACAGCGGCGGCGGCAGAACCACCGGATCCGGGCTGGGCAGCGGGATCGCCGCGCCCAGCAGGGTGGCGGCCAGCACGGCGGCGGGCAGCAGGAAGGCCAGGCCCCAGGCCAGCGCCCGGGCGCGCGGCGCGGCCGTCAGCCGATCCACGCTCCAGCCGAGCGCCAGCCCCAGCAGCCCGACGGGAAGCGTAGCGATGACGCCAAAGCCGAAGGCGGCGAGCAGCGGGCTCATTTCGCCTCCTCCCCATCGCTCCCGGCGTCGGCGTCGTCCTCGGCCGCCAGCAGGGCCTGCAGTTCGTCCAGCTCGGCGGCGCTGAGCAGCTGGCTGCCCGAGAAGGCCGAGGCCGGCAGGGGTCCATCGATGTCGAGCAGCCCGCGCAGGCGCCGCAGCACCCCGCCGATCACCGCCACCTTGGCCTTGCGCGGGCGGTAGACGGCCAGGCCATGGACGGCGCCGCGCTCCAGCAGGTCCTTGGCCACCATGCGCTCCAGCACCGTGCGGGTGGTCGAGCCGCTCCAGCCCAGGGTGTCGGCCACGGCCGCCTGCACCTCGCGGGCGCTCATCGCACCGCCCCGCCAGAAGGCCTTCATGACCTCCAGCTCCAGTTCGGAAGGATCGCCCATGCCGCTCGTCTCGCTACTTCGTTAGCGATGACGCTACATTTGTAGCGCAACGAGGGTCAACCAGAAATTTCGCAGGACCGGGAGACCCGCTTGCATTGCGGCCGCCGCTCCGACTAAGGCTGCCAGCGCAAGCTTCACCGGAGCGCGTTCATGCTCGCCTCGATCGGCCACGGCCTGGCCAACCTCGCCCGTTTCTCCGGCCGAGACCCGCGCGAGCGGTTCTGGCCCTATGCGCTCGCCGTGCTGATCGCCGCCTTCGCCGCCATGTTCCTGAGCTTCGGCCTCGGCTTCGCCGACAGCTTCCAGAAGACCATCGCCTATGCCGAGGCCCACCCGGAAAAGGCGACGGTGACCCGCTCGGGCGGCAGCGTGTCGGTGACCATCCACGAGCCCTCGCCCGAGCTGATGCCCGACATGACCCCCATGTTCGTGGGCCTGCGCGTGCTCGCGCCCCTGATCGTCGCCCTGCTGGCCGCCGCCGTCGTCCGCCGGCTGCGCGACGCGGGCCGCTCGGGCCTGTGGGGCCTGCCGCCGGTGGTGTTCCTGGGGATCGCTCTTTCCCTGTTCCCCGCCATGTTCGAGGGCTTCATGGCCGGCGACGAACGCGCGATCGGCCTGTTCCTGCCGCTGTTCGCCAACAACATGGCCTACCTGGCCTCGCTGGGCCTGCTGGTCTTCATGCTGTGCAAGGACAGCAAGCCGGACGCGAAGAAGACGGGCGAGGCCTGAGCCCCGCCCGCCAGTCGCCTAGCAAAGTCGTCTAGTCGAACTGATAGCGCAGGCCGACCGCGAAGGTGCGGCTCAGCAGCGACGAGCCGAAGTTGTAGGTATCCTTCCCGCCGGCGTCGCCGAAGGCGTAGTAGGACTGGCCCAGTTCCTCGGTCAGATTGACCGCGTCGAAGGTCATCGAGAGACGGTCGTTGACCTTGTAGCTGACCTGCATGTCCAGGCTCCTTTCCGGTCGACGCCAGACGCCGATCGGATTGGCGAACAGGGCCGCCTCGTTGTTGGCCAGGAAGTCGTCGCGCCACACATAGGACAGGCGAGCGCCGATCGGGCCCCGCTCGTAGGCCACGGTGACGTTGTAGGACAGGTCCGACACCCCGAAGAAGGCCGTCCGTTCCTGGCCGATGATGTCGCCGGCGGCATTGGTCTTGGGCACGTTCTGCGACGAGTCGAGCTTGGTCAGGCTGCCCAGGAAGCCCAGGCCGTCGAGATAGCCCGGCAGGTTCTTGGGAAAGTAGACGAGGCCGATCTCCAGGCCCTTCAGCACGCCGTCCGAGGCGTTGACCGGCTGGCTGACCACGAACGAGGTGGTGTTGTTGGTGCTGTTCTGGATCGTCTGCATCCGACGCAGCGACACGACCAGTCCGTCGATCTCGCGGCGGAAGGCGGTGGCGTAAAGCGCGCTGCCCGGGGCGAAGTACCACTCGGCCGTCAGGTCGTAGTTGGTTGCGCGGGTGGGCTCCAGGTCCGGATTGCCGCTGGAGCCCGTGCCGTAGCCGACGTTGGTCAGGTCGTCGGTCAGGGCGAAGTTGGGGTTCAGGGCGGTGAAGTCGGGTCGGCGCAGCGTCTTGCCGTAGTTGAAGCGCAGGGCGATGTCTTCGGTCAGGTCGTAACGCACCGTGATGCTGGGCAGCACGTCGCTGATCTTTTTCGAGGCCGAACTCTGCACCAGACTGCCCTGGGCGATGGTGGCCAGCTGGTCGTTGAAGGTCATGTCGGTGTCGACGTCGACGTAGCGCAGGCCCGCCTGGGCGCGCAGGCGCCGTCCCAGCAGCTCGGTCTCGAAGTCGGCCAGCACGTAGGCCGAGGTCGTGGCCTCGTCGACGGTGAAGTTCTCGAACAGCGACAGCTGGTCGGTGGTGTCGAAGTTGGCGTCGACGCCGTGATACAGCGTGCGGATCTCGTCGATGTGGTCGCGCAGGTAGTAGCCGTTGGCCACCACCCAGGCGCTGGGCACGTCGGCCTGACCGTCGAAGAAGCCCTCGTTCACCCACTGGAGCCCGGCCGGCAGGCTGGAGAGCGAGCGCCCGAGGAACGCCGACTGGGTGCGCTGGGCCTCCGAGGCGCCGCGATCGTCATAGCGAAAGCCGAAGCCGATCTTCTTCAGCGGACCCCAGTCGGCGTCGTACTTGCCGTCCACCGACAGGGTGATCGCGTCGCCCTTGTTGCGGTTGGCGTTGTCGTAGAACTGGGCGACGTTCCATTGGGCCGGGTCGACCAGCAGGCTGTTGTCGTCGAAGCGGAAGGCGGTGACGCCGTCGCCGGGATTGAAGTCGACCGTCACCTCGTTGGCCACCCGGTCGGTGCGCATGGCCATGAAGGCCGAGCTGTACTTGCTGGTCTGGTAGGACAGGTCGCCCTTCACCTCCAGCCGGTCGCCGACCTGCCACTTGCCGGCCAGGGCGTAGACGAAGCTGTCGGTCTTGGCGACGGTCAGGTCGCCGCTGTTGAAGCCGTAGACCGAACCCAGAGTGCGCGACTTGATGATGTTGGTCCCGGGAAAGAGCGTGTAGCTCGAGGCCGGATTGCCCCCCAGGTCGCCCCACCAGTCGACGAAGGTGAACAGCAGGTTGTTGAAGGTGGTGTTGCGGTAGCCGTCGTAGAAGAACTCGAAGGTGTACTCCGAGCGCTCGTTGGGGGCCCACTGCAAGGCGGCGTTGACGGCGGGGCGCTTGCGGTCGCCCAGCAGGTCGGCCTGGAACACCGCGTCGCGCGACAGCAGGTAGGGAACCTGCACCCCGTTGATGGTCAGGGTCGAGCCGGCGGCGCTGGGCAGGCCTGCGTTGGTTCCCGGCTGCCAGATCGGGTTCTCCGACGCACGGCCGTCGGTGACCTGGATGCGCTCCAGCGGAACCCAGCCGGCCGGCGCGTTCTCGGTCGCGAACGGCACCACCGCCCCCGCCGTGACGCTCTGGTCGCGGTAGCGGGTGCGGGCGTAGCTGACGTTCAGCAGCGCGCCGAACTCGCCGGCGCCGGTGTCCCAGCGGTCGGCCACCAGGGCGCTGACGTTCGGATTAAACTTGTCGGCCTGCTCGTGCCAGATGCCGCGGCTGGCCAGCGAGAAGGTCGGTCCCTTGAAGTCGAACGGCCGGCGCGTGAACACGTCGACCTGGCCGGCGATGCCCGTCTCGATCTGGTCGGCGCTGCGGGTCTTGTAGACGTCGATGCGCTTGACGAGGTTGGCCGGAATGTCCTGCAGGGCGAACTGGCGGCCGGAGGCGGTGAAGACGTTGCGGCCGTTCCAGGTGGTGGTGATGTCGGGCAGGCCGCGGATCGAAATCGCCGTGGCCTCGCCGCCAGAGCGGTTGGTCACCTGCACGCCGGTGACCCGCTGCAGGGCCTCGACGACGTTATTGTCCGGCAACTTGCCGATATCTTCGGCCACCACGCTTTCGACCACCTGGGTCGACTCGCGCTTGATCGCCAGGCTCTGGCCGACGCTGGCGCGAATGCCGCGGACGATCACTTCCTCGACGGTGTCGGGTTCGATCGTGCTTCCGGAAGCGCCTGGATTATCTTGAGAAAAAGCCGAAGTCGCGAAACTCGTGACCAGGGCGGCGGTGGCCGCCGACACCAGCCAAAGACGCCGGGCGCGCCCGGACTCCGAAACGGAAGACGCCGTCTCCACGCGCATTTCATCCCTCCATAAGTTCCGGCGCCGATGTGATCCCGGCTGCCTTGGAGGAATTCTTGTCTGACAATTAAACGTCGCGCAATGGGGTAACGGCGGTAGGCGAACGCTTTTCAGCCAATGGCGACGGCGGAAGTTTCCCTTCCTGGCTGGCGGTTCCGGCCCAGCTTTGCCGAAAGACACCGCTGCCAGGGCTGCATGACGCCACGCCCGCCGCGCCTTCACGCGGCCCCACTCAAGCCGAAACTAGTCGGACAAATACCGCCCCGGATTCGGCATCCCGCTTCGGCGTCGATCTCGAGAAGAAGGTCGCGCACCCAGCGAACACCCTGCCCAACCCGATGCTCAACGCCCACCAGGCCTGGCTCGACGGCCTCGCCCGCGCCGACCGCTCGCAAGGTCCGCTCGAATAACGGGCATTGTGCCTTCAAGGCACAGGTCCTGAGCCCCGGCGGCCCTTGAGCCCCGTGCGCCCAGCCTACACCTCTGCCGCCTCAGTTTCCTTTCCTCCCCGAGAGAACCCGCCCTCATGTCCGCCCTGTTCACGCCCTTCCGCCTGAAGGACGCCCAGCTTCGCAACCGCATCGCCATCCCGCCCATGTGCCAGTACAGCGCCGAGGACGGCCTGGTCACCGACTGGCACCTGCCGCACTACGCCGGCCTGGCGCGCGGCGGCGCGGGCCTGGTGATCGTCGAGGCCACGGCCGTCTCGCCGGAAGGCCGCATCACCCCGGCCTGCACCGGCATCTGGACCGACGAGCAGGCGCAGGGCCTGGCCAAGATCGCCGCGGCCATCAAGGCGGCCGGCGCCGTCCCCGGCATCCAGATCGCCCACGCCGGCCGCAAGGCCAGCGCCCACCGTCCGTGGGAAGGCGACGACCACATCGCCGAGGGCGATCCGCGCGGCTGGCAGACCATCGCCCCCTCGGCCATCGCCTACGGTGCGGGCCTGCCCAAGGTTCCGCGCGAAATGACCCTGGCCGACATCGAGCGGGTCAAGGCCGACTTCGCCGCCGCCGCCCGCCGCGCCCGCGAGGCCGGCTTCGAGTGGCTGGAGCTGCACTTCGCCCACGGCTACCTGGCCCAGAGCTTCTTCTCGCACCACTCCAACCAGCGCACCGACCAGTACGGCGGCGATGCGCTGGCGCGCGGCCGGTTCATGGAAGAGACCCTGGCCGCCGTCCGCGCCGAATGGCCCGAGAACCTGCCGCTGACCGCCCGCTTCGGCGTGCTGGAATATGACGGCCACGACGAGCAGACCCTCGCCGAGTCGATCGACCTGACCCGCCGGATGAAGGCCGGAGGCCTGGATCTGCTGAACGTCAGCGTCGGCTTCACCATCCCCAACACCAGCATCCCGTGGGGCACGCCGTTCCTGGGCCCGATCGCCAAGCGCGTGCGCGAGGAAGCCGGCCTGCCGGTCGCCTCGTCCTGGGGCCTGGACGCCCCGAAGCTGGCCGAGCGCCTGGTCGCAGAGGGCCAGATGGACCTGGTGATGATCGGCCGCGCCCACCTGGCCAATCCGCACTACCCCTACGAACTGGCCCAGGAACTGGGCGTCGAGCGCCCCACCTGGACCCTGCCGGCGCCGTACGCGCACTGGCTGGAGAAGTATCGCCCGGCGAGCGACCTCGCGGTGGCGGCGGAGTAACAGAACGACCTTCTCCCATAGGGAGAAGGAGGGGCCCGCGCCGCAAGGCGTGGGAGGATGAGGGGTTAGGGACCGAAAACGGCGTGCCGGCACGACGTCGGGCGCCGTCACCCCTCACCCTCCCAGGCTTCGCCTGGGCCCGTCCCTCTCCCCTCCGGGAGAGGGACGCTACAGCGGCACCGCGAAGGTCTGTTTCACGGTCTGGGCGGGGATGTCGGTCTTGACGTTCATCACGCCGCGGATGCGGCTTAGGTGATCGGCCTGGAAGCGGCGATAGGCGGCGATGTCGGCGGCGACGACGCGCAGCAGCATGTCGCAATCGCCGAGCATGACGTAGCACTCGACCACTTCGGGCAGCTTGTTCACCTCGGCGACGAAGTGGTCGACGGCGTCCTCGTGCTGCGAGTTCAACCAGATGCGAGTGAAGAAGGTCTGGCCCCGGCCGACCTTGGCCGCGTCGACCACCGCCACATAGCGGGCGATGACGCCCGCCTCTTCCAGGATCCGCACCCGGCGCAGGCACGGAGAGGGCGACAGGCCCACGCGCTTGGCCAACTCGGCGTTCTGGATGCGGCCGTCCTTCTGAAGCTCGCGCAGGATCCGGCGGTCGATGTCGTCGAGCTTCATGGCGCCCACAGCTAATAATCGGCGATCGACTTCGCCCTGATGCCAATATTTGAACATCCGGGAGCATGATTGCAACCCGATTGCGCGGGCTTTGCGCTAGGCTGCCAATCCTCCTCGCAACCGTTCCTCCCCCGGTCGCCCATGACAATCGAAACCTGCGCTCCCGCCGCCCTCCCGGGCGAGCGGCCCTCCCTCGCTCGCGCCGAATTCCGCCGCGGCCTGATCGCCTCCCTGCCGGTGACGGCCGGCTTCGTGCCCTTCGCCCTGGTGCTGGGCGCCCAGGCCGCGCAGAAGGGCCTGACCGCGGTCGAGACGCCGCTGATGACCGGCCTGAACTTCGCCGGCGGCTCGGAGTTCGCGGCCATCGGCCTGTGGACCTCGCCGCCGCACCTCCTGCTGATCGCGGCGGTGACGCTGATGGTCAACAGCCGCCACCTGCTGATGGGCGCGGCGCTGGCGCCGTTCCTGAAGACCCTGCCCAAGCGCCGGGTGCTGCCCGCCCTGTTCCTGATGTGCGACGAGAGCTGGGCCATGGCCCTGGCGGACGCCAAGGCGCGCGGAACCTTCAGCCTGGCGCACTACATGGGCGTGGCCCTGCCGATGTGGCTGGCCTGGATCGCCTTTACGGCGCTGGGCGCCATGGTCGGGCCGGTGCTGGGGAACGTCGAGACCCTGGGCTTCGACATGGCCTTCCCGGCGATCTTCCTGGTTCTGCTGCGCGGCATGTGGCGCGGCTTCCGCGCCGCCCGGCCGTGGCTGGTCAGCCTAGCCGTGGCCGCGAGCGGCCACCTGCTGGCGCCCGGCGCCTGGACGGTGGCGGCCGGCGCCCTGGCGGGCCTGTTCACCGCCTGGCTGTGGGCTGGCCCAAGCCGGAAGGAAGAAGCCGCATGATCTCGCTGCCCGTCCTCGCCACCATCCTGGCCATGGCGGCCGTCACCTACCTGACCCGCATCGGCGGCTATCTGGTGCTACGCAACCGCACGCTCGGCCCGCGCGCCACCGCGGTGATGGAGGCCGCGCCCGGCTGCGTGCTGATCGCGGTGATCGCTCCGCACTTCGTTTCGCCCCGCCCGGCTGACCTGCTGGCCCTGGGCGTGACCTTCCTGGCGGCCCTGCGCCTGCCGATGCTGGCCGTGGTGCCGATCGGCATCGTAGCGGCGGCCGGGCTGCGGTGGCTGCTGGGCTGAAGCCCCCTCAGGCGTCCAGCCGCCAGGCCGCCTCGAACACCGAGGCCTCCACGGGGGTCAGCGACAGGCGGTCCTCGCCCTCGACGACGTCTTCATCGTCGAGCAGGGCCTCGACCGAGTCGTGGAAATCGTCTTCCGACAGGCTGTCCACGCCAGGCAGCTCGTGCTCGCGCCCGACATAGTTGGCGACGGCGTCGCGCTCGCGGCTGCCATCGCGGAAAACGTCGATCAGGCGCAGCACCCGGCCCTCGTCGTCGACCTCGTAGAAGATCGACACGGGCTCTTCGGCGCTCTCGTGGGCCCAGTCGCAACGGAAATAGGAAAGGCTCATGGCCGCCCCTTTCCCTGAACTACGGCCGCGAGGCAAGCGCCGACCTTGCCAGGCCGACCTCGCACGGCCATGTCTTTGATCATGACCACGCCCGCCGAAGACCTGCTCGACCGCGCGGCCGCAGCCGCCCTGTCCCTGGCCGCCGACCGTCCCTGGACCCAGATCGCCCTGCGCGACATCGCCGTGGCGGCGGGCGCGCCGTTCGCCGAGCTCTACGTCCGGGCCGACAGCAAGGCCAAGGTGCTCTCCCACCTGTCGCGCCGCTTCGACCAGGCGGCGCTGAACGCCGACGCCGGCGAGGGCGCGGCCGCCCACGACCGCCTGTTCGACGCCGCCATGGCCCGGGTCGAGGCCATGGAGCCGCACCGCCACGCTCTGATCGCCATCGGCAAGGCCGAGGGCCTGCCCCGCACCGCCGCCCGCTTTCCCAAGACCGCCCGTGCGATCCTCGAAGCCGCCGGGGTCGAGGCCACCCCGGTGCGCCTGGCGGCCATGACCGCCGTCTGGGCGCGCACCCTGCAGGTCTGGCGCGACGACGAAGGCGCGCTGAACCGCACCATGGCCGAGCTCGACAAGCGCCTGAAGCAGATGGCCGAGCAACTGGGCAAGGTCGGCGCAGGGTTCTGATCGCGGTTGCGAAAGGTCGGCCAGACGACCGATAGTCGTCCCGCCAAGATCGGCGGGGGACGTCCATCCATGACCTGCAAGACCGCCATCACCTGCGCCGCCGTCGCGGCCGCGCTCACCGGCGCGTTGCCCGCCGCCGCCGAGGAGACCCGCGACTACGTCGCCCGGCCGGTCTGGACACGCACGCCGACGATCAGCGACATGCACAACTACTACCCGGTGCGGGCGGGCGGCGCGGGCGGCCAGGCCGTGCTCGACTGCCAGATCGATGCGGGCGGATCCTTGTCCAACTGCGTAGTGCGTGGCGAGACGCCTCAGAACGTCGACCTGGGCGCGGCGGCGTTGAAGCTGTCGCGCCTGTTCCGCATGAAGCCGAAGGACGCCGACGGCGCGCCGGTCGCCGACCGCTGGCTGGCCCTGCCGATCAAGTGGGCTCCCGGGAACTGGTAGGGAGACGATCTACGCCATGCGCACCGAATACCTGCTGCTCGTCCCCTGCCTCGCGGCGTGCGGAATCGGGCTGTTCGCCGGACGCCTGCCCTGGCTCATGCGCTGGGCGGCGCTTTCGGCGGGCCTTCTTGGACCGCTGCTCTTCTTCGGCGCGTCGATCAGCGCGCTTCACATCGCCGTCGGCCTTGTCGTGGCGGGCGCGATCCTTGGCCTCGTTTGGGCCTTGAACAAGCTCATAGCCTCGGCGGACCGCGCGTCCCGAGCGCCGCGCGTGCGCTAGTCAGGCTTCGTTCCACGACAGGCTGGCGTTGCGCGCCACCTTGACCGGACGCGGGATCGGCGGCGACACCGTCGCGGGCCAGCGGGCGCCGAGGAAGCGGTCCTTGCCCAGCCAGGCCAGGGAGACGCTGTCGGACTGGTTGCCGCCCAGGATGCGGAAGGCGCCCGAGTCGTCCTCGCCGGCATAGAAGCCCACATGGCCAAGGCCGCTGTTGCGCGAGCCGCGCCAGAACACCATCACCGCGCCCGGCGTCGGGGCGATGGGAATGCCGAACCGCTCCCAGGCGCGGGCCGACAGCAGGCTGGAGGGCGTGGCCTCGCGGTCGAGGGTGCTGCTGACGCAATGGCCGACGAACAGGCCGCACCAGGGGATGTCGTCGCCGGTGTAGATGTTCTTGAGCCCCTGGTCGGACGCCCAGTCGAGAATCTCCGGGTTGTCGCCGCTGCCGGGCTTCTCGCGGGTGCCGATCAGGCGGCGGGCCTCCTGGAACCAGACCAGGCTTGGATCGTCGAAGCCGGTCAGCGACGACGGGGTCGGCGCGGCGGTCGCCGGCGCGCCCTGGAACAGCGCCGCCAGGGTCAGCGGACCGACAACGCCGTCGGGCTCCAGCCCGTGTCGGGTCTGGAACCGGCGAACGGCGGCGATGGTCTGCCGTCCCCAGATCCCGTCGATCGGCCCCGGCGTATAGCCGCGCGCCGCCAACTGCTGCTGGATGTCCTTGATCTTCATGGCCCGGCCCTCGTTGCGGAACGCCGGTATCGGAAACTCGGACGCGACGACGAGTCAACCGATAGTGGCATTATACGAATTGCACGGACACTTTAAGTCGGCGGAACGACGGAAACGGACGCCCCTACCCCGGCAGCCTCATCACCGCCCGCAGCCCGCCCATCGGCGAGCGCTCCAGAACCAGGTCCCCGCCCAGGCCACGGGCCATGTCACGGGCCAGGGCCAGGCCCAGGCCCACGCCCTTCTCGTTCTGGTTCCGAGACTCGTCGAGGCGGTTGAAAGGCTTGAAGGCCTCTTCGTAGCGGTCTTCCGGAATGCCGGGGCCGTCGTCGTCGACGACGATGTTCACCCCGCCGGTCAGCCGCGCTTCCAGCGTCACGCGCACCGTGTCGCCATGGGCGGCGGCGTTGTCGACGAGATTGGCCAGGGCCCGCTTGAAGGCGCTGGGACGCAGGTTGGCCACGAGGTCCTGCTCCAGCACCGTCTCGACCCGCGCCCCGCCGCGTTCGGCCGCGGCGCAGACGCCGGCGATCAGCGGCGCCAGCTCGACCGCCTGCAGCGCCTCGCCGCCCTCGCCGCGCGCGAAGGCCAGGTACTCGTCGATCATGTGCTCCATTTCGGAGAGATCGCGCTTGATGGCCTCGACCTGCGCACCCGGCTCGGCCAGGGCCATCTCCAGCTTCAGGCGGGTCAGCGGCGTGCGCAGGTCATGGCTGACGCTGGCCAGCAGGGCCGTGCGCTGCTCGATATGGCGCTGGATGCGGGCCTTCATGGCCAGGAACGCCTGGGCCGCCTGGCGCACCTCGCGCGCGCCGTGCGGCTTGAACTCGGGATCCAGCCCCCGCCCGAAGGCGTCGGCGGCGTCGGCCAGGCGCTCGATGGCGCGCACCTGGTTGCGGATGAACAGGATGGCGATGGCGGTCAGCAGCATCGTGGCCACCACCATCCACAGGATGAAGATGTGGCCCTGGGTGGCGAAGGCGCGGTCGCGCGGGGCGAAGATCCGCAGCGTGCCTTCCTTGACCCGCACCCGGATCTCCACGTGGGCGGCGTAGCGGTTGGAGGCGTCGAACCAGAAGGGCTCGTCCAGACGCTCCTCCAGCGCCCGCTGCATCGAGCGGTCGAGCGAGGCGAACATGGCCGGCCGCTTGCCCGTGGGCAGGTCGCGTCCCTTCAGCAGGGCGATCGACAGGTCCATCGTCTCCTCGGCCCGCTGGGCCATGCGCTCGACGGCGGCCGGGCTGGGATCGTCCTGATAGGTGGCCACGGCCCAGGCGATGTCGCCGGCCAAGCCCTCGGACAGGCGGCTGTTCACCGTCTCCCAGTGCGCGTCGAAGAACCCCCAGGTGACGGCGATCTGCATCACCGCCACGGGCAGCACGATGATCAGCAGGCTGCGGCCGAACAGCGAGGTCGGCAGCCAGCGCTTGATCTGGCGCGGAATGAACAGGCGGGTGCGCAGGCGCATCAGAGGACAGACCCCCTCCGGCCCTTCGGGCCACCTCCCCCAGAGGGGGAGGATCTACGCGGCGCAGATGCTCCCCCTCTGGGGGAGCTGTCGGCGAAGCCGACTGAGGGGGTTCCAGCCATCAATCCGGCGCCAGTCGATAGCCCACGCCCCGCACCGTCTGCAGGTACCGGGGATTCTTGGGATCCGGCTCGATCTTGCGGCGCAGACGGGTGACCTGGACGTCGACCGCGCGGCCGGTGGCGTCGGCGGTGTCGCGGGCCAGTTCCAGACGGTCGACGGGCTCGTGCAGGGCGCGGGCCAGGCGGCGCAGCAGGGCGACCTCGGCCTCGGTCAGGCGCACGGGGGCGCCGGCCCGCGTCAGTTCGCCCCGATCGGGCAGAAAGGCGCAGTCGCCCATGACGATCTCCTGCGGCCCGATCACCTTGGGCGCTGCGCGACGCAGGATCGACTCGATGCGCAGCAGCAGTTCCTGCGGCTCGAAGGGCTTGGCCAGATAGTCGTCGGCGCCGTGGGTCAGGCCCTCGATGCGGTCGCCGGTGGTGTCGCGGGCGGTCAGCATCAGGATCGGCATGCGCCCGGCTTCCCCGCCCTTGGCCCGCACCCGCCTGGTGAAGGAAAAGCCGTCCTCGCCCGGCATCATCACGTCGAGCACCAGGAGGTCGAAGTCCATCACCCCGATCAGGCGGTCGGCATGAGCGGCGTCGGCCGCGGCGCTGACCCGGAAACCGGCGCGGCTGAGGAACTGCTTGAGCAGCTCGCGGATGCGGTCGTCGTCGTCGACCACCAGCAGGTGGCGCTCGCGTCTTTCCTCGGGGCTCACAGCGCCTCCCTTCGATTGACGCCCACCCCTTGGCGTGGTCCGGCCAGCGCCGCAAGGATCCGCCGCGCCCCCGGCACCCCGTCCAGCCCGCCGGTGCGATAGGCCCGGCCCAGCAGCGCGCGCAGCCGCTCGCTGACCCGCGCCTCGAACGCCTTGCCGGCCTCGGTCAGCACGGCCGGCCGCCGGCGCGCGTCGAGGTCGCCCGCGGCCTTCTCGGCCAGGCCCAGCTTCTGCAGGTCGCTCAAGGTCTTGCTGGCCGCCTGTTTCGACAGGCTGGTGAGCTTTGAAAGGTCCTGCACGCCGATGCCCGGCCGCCGCCGCAGCAGGAAGGCCGCGCGCCAGTGCGAGCGCCCCAAGCCCGGCCCTTCGGTCTCCAGCACGCCGTCGACCGCCGCCCACAGCGCCGCCTCGGCCAGGAGAATCAACTCCAGGCCGCCGTCGAGCTCCTCCTCGCGCAGGATCAGGCGGGGATCGGCGTGCGGCGTCATGCGGTCATGTCCATTTTGTTTGACCTTCCGGCTCCTCGGGCGTCTAAGGACCGGGTTCCAAATAAGGAGGTCTTGGACCGATGTCTCTCGTTCCCTTCGATGATCGCGACGGATGGATCTGGCTCGATGGCCAGTTCGTTCCCTGGCGCGAGGCGAAGGTGCACGTATTGACGCACGGCCTGCACTACGCCTCGTCGGTGTTCGAGGGCGAGCGCATGTACGGCGGCGAGATCTTCAAGCTGACCGAGCATACCGAGCGCCTGTTCAAGTCGGCCGAAATCCTCGATTTCGAGATCCCCTACACGGTGGCCGAGATCGACGAGGCCTGCAAGGCGACCGCCGCCAAGAACGGCCTGTCGGACTGCTACGTGCGCCCGATCGCCTGGCGCGGCAGCGAGATGATCGGCGTTTCGGCGCAAGCCACCAAGATCCACGTGGCCATCGCCGTGTGGGACTGGCCCAGCTACTTCGACCCGGCGCTGAAGGCCAAGGGCATCCGCCTGACCTGGGCCAAGTACAACCGCCCCGATCCGAAGACGGCCCCCGTCGCCGCCAAGGCCGCCGGCCTCTACATGATCTGCACCATCTCCAAGCACGCCGCGGAGAAGGACGGCTACACCGACGCGATGATGCTGGACTACCGCGGCTACGTGGCCGAGGCGACCGGCGCCAACGTGTTCTTCGTCAAGGACGGCGTGCTGCACACGCCCAAGCCCGACTGCTTCCTGGACGGCATCACCCGCCGCACGGTGATCGAGATCGCCAAGGGCAAGGGGATCGAGGTGGTCGAGCGCCATATCGAGAAGGAAGAGCTCGCGGGCTTCACCGAGTGCTTCATCGTCGGCACCGCCGCCGAGGTGACCCCGGTGGCCGAGATCGGCGAGTTCACCTTCACGCCCGGCAAGCTGTCGCTGGACCTGATGGACGCCTACGCCGCCCTGGTGCGCCGCGAAGAGGTCGTGCCGGCCTAAGGACTGGTTGCGAGCTTTGAAGATTGAGAACCCCGGGGCGATGCTCCGGGGTTTTTCTTTGGGCGGCGTGACCCCCTCCGGCCCTCCGGGCCACCTCCCCCAGAGGGGGAGGATCTGGTTGGCGCGGTGCTCTTCGAGATGCTCCCCCTCTGGGGGAGCTGTCGCGGAGCGACTGAGGGGGCCCCGCGTCAGCGGGGACCCACCGTCGCCACCAGCCAGCCGCCGCCCCAGGGCGTGTTGACCACCGCCTCGTCGTACACCTCGCCCATGGCTTTCAGCGTCCGCCACAGGCGCAGCGGCTTGAGCGACAGCCACATGGTCAGGCCCACCGCCCCGCCGGGCGCCAGCATGGCGCGGTAGTGGTCGATCAGCGGCTCGACCTGTCCCAGGTGCTCGATGCACTCGGAGAACACCACCACGTCGAAGGTCTCGTCCGTGCGGAAGGTGCGACCATCGCCCAGCAGCATGGCGACCTGGCCCGAGGCGATCTCGGCCGACAGCCGCTTCCGGCCCAGGTCCACCGCCGGCTCGGAGAAGTCGACGCCCACATAGCGGGCGGGGCGATGGTTGCGCAGGGCCTCGAAGAACACGCCCTCGCCGGCCCCGATCTCGAGCACGCGGGGGCTGGGCCAGCGGTCTGCGATCATGGCGGCCAGCAGGCGGTGATGATGGCGCTGGTCGGAGCGGTGCAGCCGGTCGTAGACGCCGTCGCGATACTCCTGGTCCCAGCGCTCGACCGGCGCGGCGCGGAAGGCCTCGCCCTTGCGCTTCTCCATCAGGTCGCCCAGCCACGGACGATCCAGCGACGCCATCTCGATGAAGCGCCGCCAGCGCAGATAGACCATGACTTCCCCCAGAGCGGGAGGAAACGCCTCCCGAAAGCGGCGGATGATGACGGGCGGAAAGCTTGGCTACAAGTCGCGCTTTCTCCTCCCCCGTGCAACGGGGGAGGGGGACCGCGAAGCGGTGGAGGGGGCGGCGGCGCGCACGGCGCCCTGTCACTCGCCCCCTCCGTCACGCTGCGTATCCGCAGCGCGCCACCTCCCCCGTTGCACTGGGGAGGAGAAGGGCCCTACCCCGCGACCCTCGCCTCGATCTCCTCCAGCCGCGCACGCGTGGCCACGAGATCCAATCCGAACAGGGCCGGATCGGCGGCCGCCAGACGGGCGGTGACGTCGTAGCTCTCGCGGTAGAGATCCAGCGCCCGCATGCGGTGGCCGCGATCCTCGCGCAGGTCGGCCAGCCGCTCCAGCGCCACCGACAGGGCCCGCTGGGCGCCGGGGTCGGCGGCCTCGCGGCCGCCGGGCGAGCGGCGCAGGGCCAGGGCCTCCTCGAAGGCGGCCAGCGCCTCGTTCAGGCGGCCTTCCGCCTCGGCCGTGTCGCCGACGCCGGCCAGGGCGCCGGCCAGAAGTTCGTCCGCCGACGGATCGTGCGGCGCGGCCTTCCTGACCATGCGGGCGTAGGAGACGGCTTCCTCATAGGCCTCGGCGGCGTCGTCGTAGCGGCCCTGGGCGGCGGCGAAGTCGCCCAGGTCGCGATAGGCGATCGTCCGTTCGCGGTCGCTCTCGGCGGCGCGGACCAGCCGGGCCAGCACCCGGGCCGCCGGATTCCAGGCCTCCGAGCCGCACAGGGCCAGCATCTCGGCGCGCAGGCTCTCGAACTCGGTCGCCCCGACGGGGGCCAGGGCTGGAGCCGGCACGGCTTGAACGGGCGGCAAGGCGGCGGGAACGGTCGTCATCGGCGCGGCTATAGCCGAAATCGCCGCGTCCGACTCGGGTCCGCCCCCATCCTTCCCACCCATGTCGAAGGGTTTGGTCAGGGAACGCTCGCCCCCGCGAGCGCTCCCTTTCCTGCGTCGCGTCCCCCGACGCGACGTCCCCATGCGGGGAAGCAGGGCGGCGACGAGAAGGATTCCCCCCAACGTCATCGCCGCCCAACCGGCGGTCGTCCGATGCGGCTCGAACGGGCCGAGATCCCAGCCTGTGGCCCACGTCCCCAGCGTGCCCAGGCCTGAGATCACGTATCCCGACGTCGTCAGGATCAGCCCCAAGATGATCCCTACGATGCGAGCCAGCATGTCGCCCCCTCCACGACCTACGTCCGCCAGGGGCGGAAAGTCATAGGACCGGGCGACCGGCGTCGAGCATACTCGCCTCTCAGGGGAACGTTGATAACCTGGAAGTCGCCCTGGCAGGCGCCGACGGCCGTTCCTGCCTCTAAATCAACCACGTGCGCGGCCGGGGATAGGCTTCGCCGCGCACCAGGAAGGCGATTCCGGCGATGCAGCGGACGACGAACCAGATGCTGATCGCCGAGATGATCGCCACGCCTGCGATGATCATCGGCACGCCGATCAGCACCAGCGACAGCGGAATGCCGAACAGCACCAGCGCCCCGCCGACCAGGAACCAGGCGATCGACAGCCAGAAGGTGCGGATCGCGAAGGTGTAGTGGCTCTCGTTGATCGGTCCGGCCTGACCGCGCTGCACATAGGCGACGATCAGGCCGATGAAGAAGGTCAGCCCGTTGCTGAAGCCCAGCAGGTAGAGGGCGTAGACCACCGCCGGGACGATCTTGTCCTCGGAATGGCGCTCGGCCTGCGGATTGGCGGCGGGGTGGGCGAGGTCGGACATCGGGCTCAGAGCATCCAGTTGCGCGGCGTCGGATAGGCCTCGTTCTTCAGCAGCCACGACAGACCCACGACCGAGCGCACGGTCACCCAGATGCCCACGGCGATCAGGATCAGGGCGCCGACGCCGATGATCAGGGTCAGCACGCCGATGACGCCGAACAGCAGCGACAGCCAGAAGGTGCGGATCTGGAAGACGTAGTGGCTCTGCAGCCACTCGGGCGCGGCGGCCTTGGAGACATAGGCCAGGATGACGCCGATGACCGGCGAGATCCCCGTCACCCAGCCGGCGATGTAGCAGGCGTAGACGATGATCGGCATGGTCTTGTCGTCCTGCAGGGCGGGCGGGACGGCGGGATCGGGCTGGACGTCGGTCACGGGCTTCCTTGATCGAAAAGCGATGTTTCGTGGATGCTCGCCAAAAACGGGCGACGATGCAAATGAAGCTTCGGCAAGACGGCCGCCGGCGCTTTTCATCGCGATCTCATCTTCCGCTCATGCCGCTCATCGCACCGCCGTCCAGGCTGGCCCCTCGCTGGTTGGCAAGGAGGCATGGCGATGATGGAAACGACGAACCCAAGAGCGCGGCGGGGCAGCCGCTGGACGCTGCTGGTCTGGGGCGGCGCGGCCGGCCTTCTGGCCCTGCCGGCGATCGCCATGCGCTTCACCGCGGAGGTGAACTGGACGGCCGGCGACTTCCTGGCCATGGGCGCGATGTTGCTGGCGGCCGCCGGCCTGGTCGAACTGGCCGTGCGGCTGTCGGGCGACATCGCCTATCGCCTGGGCGCCTGTGTCGCCGTGATGGCCAGCTTCCTGCTGATCTGGATCAACCTGGCGGTCGGGGTCGTCGGCTCGGAGGACAATCGGGCCAACCAGCTGTTCGCCGGCGTGCTGGCCACGGCCCTGCTGGGCGCGGTGCTGGCGGGGTTCAAGCCGGCCGGCATGGCCCGGGCGATGGTCGCCACGGCCGTGGCCCAGGGGCTCGTCTGCCTGACGGTGTTCGCCATGGGCCAAGGGCTGATCCTCGGCGCGACCGGGCTGTTCACCGGCCTGTGGCTGGCGGCGGCCGTGCTGTTCGCCAGGAGCGCCAAGGCCGCCCGATGACCCTGCTGGAAACGACCCTGAGCGTCCTTCTGCTCGGTCCGCCGTCCGCCTGGCTCGTCCTGCTGGCGGCCCGTGGTCTTGGCCAAGGCGCGAGCCGGCTGCTGCTGGCGACCGCCGCGACGGTGCTCGCCATCGCCATCCTGGCCTCATGGCTGGGGATCGGGTTTCGGGACGGGAGGGCCAATCTGGTGGTGATCGGCGCGGCCTATCTCGCCTATGCCGTCCTGGCCTTCGCCGCGCCGCGCCTCGCCGACCGGCCCGCGCTTCGCCGGCGGCCCACGGCGCTGGCCGTGCTGCTGTTCGCCGCCTTCACGCCCATGGCCATCGGCTATGTCCTCGGCACGGTCGGCATGCTGGCCATGGCCTTCCTGCTCGGCGACGCCACCGCGCCGCCGGTGCTGCGCGAGGTGCGCGCGAGCGGCCTGGTGTGCGAGGTTCGCCGCCGGTCGGGCGGTCCCAGCGACGACAGCTACCGCTACGGCCTCTATCGCGAGACGCCGCTGCTGCCTCTGCGCTGGCGAGTGGACGGCGGACCGCTGGCCTGGGAGCAGGTCATGCCTTCCGCAGGTGGATCAGCGGATAGCTGCGCCCCTGGCCGTCGGTTTCCGAACGACCGGTAGGGACGAAACCCATCCGCTCGTAGAAGCCCAGGGCCTGGGCGTTCTGCTCGTTGACGTCGGTGGTCAGGTTCGGCTGCATCGCCAGGGCCAGGGTGACGAGGTTGCGGCCGACGCCCGTCCCGCGATGGTCGGGATCCACGAACAGGGCCTGCATGTGCGCGCCCTCCACGAACATGAAGGCCACGGCGACGTCGTCGTCGCCGACCGCCAGCCACATCGGAGCGGTCGGCAGGAAGCCCGCCACCTCGGCCTCGATGGCGGCGCGGTCCTCGGGCTTGAGGAAGTCGTGGGTGGCGTCGACGGCGCGGCGCCAGATCTCGACCACGCGGTCGCCGTCGTCGGGGAAGGATTGTCGGTAGCTGATCATGGAATCGGAGGTAGAGCCGTCGCCGGGTTCGGGCAAGGCCCTACGGCAGCCAGCGCGTCGGCAGGTCGTGCGGGTCCAGCGCCTCGCCCCTGGGCAGCCAGGGCAGGCTTGCGAAGATCAGCAGCAGCAGGAAGGCCATGCGGGCGGCCAGGCCGATGGCCATGTCGCGCATCGACGACGAGATCGCCAGCAGCAGCAGGGTCAGCGTGCCCACCGCCAGCAGGCCGGTGACCAGGGTAGTGGCGTCGCGCAGCTTGAAGCCGGCGGTCTCGAACCGGGCGTGAGGCGACAGGTCGGCGCCGACCGCGGCGACGGCCCGGGCCAGCAGCGCGAAACTCTCCAGCCTGTCCTCGTACAGCCCCGGACCGCGCCAGCTCTGCGAGGCGATGGCCACGCGCTGGCGGCCGAAACTCAGCATCAGGGCGCGCCGACGGCCGCCGCCGCGCGGCATGGCCAGCCGGAAGCGGCGGAGATGGGCGAGGTCGAAGCGGCGTTCGCGCGCGCCGCGGCGCTCCACCAGCGTCCCGCCCTCCAGCGTCCAGGCCGTTTCGGGCTGGAACGGAGCCAGGCGGGCGCTGTGGGAAAGGGCGCTCACCCGCGGACGGCGGTGATCTCGACGCCGGCGGCGGCGGCGTGCGGGGCCAGGGCCAGGGGCTTTTCGACCCGCACCCGGGCGCGGGTGACGCGATGGTCGTCGAAACAGGCCTGGGCCAGGCGCTCGGCGAAGGTCTCGACCAGGTCGATATGGCCGGCCGCGGCGATGTCCTGGGCGGCGATGCGGATGGTCTCGTAGTTCACCGTGTCGCCCAGCTGCTCGCAATGGCTGGCGGCGACGTCGAGCTCGACGTCGATGACCAGCGGCTGCACGCGGCCGTGCTCATGATCGTAGACGCCGATCTGGGCGTCGACCTTGAGGCCGCGCACGAACACCTTGGTCACGATGATCTTGGCCAGGACAGGCGCCGGGAACGGCGTTTCGGAGAGGGGGGAGGCGGACAAGGGCGAGGGCCTTCAGGAACCAAGGACGTCGGGCGTGCGCCAGGCCAGATGCTGGCCGCCGTCGACCGCGATCATCTGGCCCGTGACCGACGGCGCGTCAATGAGATAGCGCATCGCGGCCGCCAGTTCGGCCGGGTCGACGGCCGCGCCCAGGGGCGTGGCGGCGGCCTCGGCCTCGAACTCGCCGGCCGCCTGGTGCACCGAGGCCAGCACCGGGCCGGGCCCGATGGCGTTGACGCGGATGGCCGGCGCCAGGTCCTGGGCCAGGGTGCGCGTCGCCCACCACAGGCCCGCCTTCGAGACGCTGTAGCTGAAGAACTGCGGATTGGGCTTCAGCACCCGCTGGTCGACCAGGTTGACCACCAGCCCCTTGGCGCCCGCCGGCAGGGCCGCGGCGAAGGCCTGGGCCAGCAGAACCGGCGCGCGCAGGTTGGCGTCCATGTGCCGGTCCCAGCCCTCGGCGCTCAGCGTGGCGATGCGGTCGTCCTCGAAGGTCGAGGCCGAATTGACCAGCAGGGTCAGCGGCCCGATCGCCTCGGACGCCGCCCCGACCAGGGCCGCGCCGATCGTCGGATCGGCCAGCTCGCCCGGCACGGCGACGGCACGGCGGCCCAGCGCCGCGATCTCGGCGACCACCGCCTCGGCCTCGTCCCGAGCCGAACGGTAGTGCACCGCCACGTCATAGCCCGCCCGCGCCGCCTCCAGCGCCAGCACCCGCCCGATCCTGCGCCCCGCGCCGGTGACCAGCGCGCCGCCGCGGGGGGGCTTGGTGTCGGAAGGCGTGGGCATGCGGGATCCTGGCTGGCGAACGTCGCGGACGTTCATAGCCGGAGGCTCCGCCGGAGGCGACCGTCCCTAGCGGATCTGCATCGTGCCGAACGCGATGTAGCCGGTGCGCGCGGTCTCGACCTGGGTCGTCATCTTGCCGTCGGCGACCGCCAGGACCCGGAAACGCACGCCGTTGAGGCTGATCGATCCCGGCACGTCCTTGGCCTTGAGCTTGGCGTCGCCGCCCTGGGTGCCCGAGGTGACGGAGACCATGTTGCGCCATTCGGCTTCGCCCTGCCGCCGCGCCTTCAGATAGAAGAACATGTAGCCGTACAGGTTGAACGTCTTCCCGTGCGTGACGGTGACGTCGTAGTAGTCGCGGGCTTCCGCCGGATCCTCGACGTAGCGCGCGGCGGCGGCGCTCGCGCTCCCCACGGCCTGGAACGACGGGATCAGCACGCCCTTGCCGTTCTGCGCATCGTGTACGAGGTCGAAGACGCCGTCGGCGTTCTCGTCGAGAAAGCACTTCCACGTATAGCCGACGGTTCCCCCGAACATCAGCCGCGACGCCAGCACGTTGACCGGCCCGCCGCAGTAGAACTCTCGACCGCTGCGTCCCTTGGCCATGATCAGGCGCGCCCCGGCCGGCAAGCCTTCGGCCGCCTCCTGCAGGGTCACGCTCTTCACCGCCGTCATCCGCTGGACGAAGATCGGCTCGTCCGGACCGACCGTCCTCTGCTGGCGCTCGGCTTCGGCCAGCGGCGCGAGCTCGAACCCGACCCGCACGCTCTCGGTCGTCTCGGCCCAGGCGCAGGACATCGACACGGCGGCCAGGCAGGCGCCGGCGGCCAGAATGCGATTGAACATGGAACACCCCCTCAACCTTCGCTAGCAAGAAGCGGGCGTAGCCACCACCGGAAAAAGCGCCGCTATCGCGCGGGCTTCTCCACCGCCATCGGCCGCACCTTGTCGACCAGCGCCACCAGGAACTTGCCCGGCTCCTCGTGCGGGGCCAGGTGGGCCGAGTGCTCGAACCAGACCAGCTCCTTGCTCGGCGCCTTCAGGCGGGCCAGCCAAGGCTCGATCACCGACGAGGGCGTGGTGATGTCGTGGCGGCCCAGGAACATGAAGACCGGGAACTTGGTGGCCGCGATCTTCGTGTGATCCACCGCCGCCATGTCGGGCAGCAGGGCCGGCACCGACAGCTGGCCGCCCTGGTCGATGGCCAGGCGGTCGGCATAGTCATAGAGCGGCGAGAGACGGGCGGCGCGGAAATAGAAGTCGGCGTTGTCGCGATAGGCGGCCAGGCCGCCATAGGCCATCACCCACTTGCGCACGACATTGACCTTGGCGAACGGGATCTCGCCGTCGCCGGGATAGGGCGCGATGGCCTTCAGCTCGGCCAGCGCCGTCTCGTCCTTGCGCTCGGCCGCCATCTTCAGCAGCGCCGCGTACTGGGCCTGCTCGTTGGCCCGCAGGGCGAACAGCGGGCCGACGCCGACATAGGCGGCCACCACCTCCGGCCGGGCCATGGCCGCGTCCAGCGCGATGACGTTGCCCCACGAGTGGCCGAGCAGGATCACCTTCCGCACGCCCAGGCGCCCGCGCACGTCGTCGATCAGCGCCAGCAGGTCCCTGGTCATCTGGGCGCGCGACAGGTGGGCGCGGTTGGCCGCCTCTCCGCCCGAACGCAGGGTCTTGCCGGCGCCCGGCTGGTCCCACTGGACGACCGTGAACCAGTCCTCCCAGCCCTGCTGGTAGGGCCAGGACCGGCCCATCTCGGTCGCGCCCGGCCCGCCGTGGACATAGATGATCACCGGATTGGCCTTGTCGGTCCCGCGAATGGAGACCCATTGCGGCAGGCCGTTCAGGTCCACGGCCTCCAGCAGCTGGATCCCGTTCGGCGTCACGATCTTCTGGCGGTCGGCGATCATCGCGCGGGCCGTAGCGTAGTGGGCCTCGGTCGGCGGCGGCGCGTTCGGGTCCTGGGCCAGGGCGGGGCCGGCGAGCAGGGCGGCGGCGAGGGCGAGCAGCGACAGGCGGCGGAACATGGGGACGACTCTCCGGACGCGAAGGACCAGCGCTTCGTTTAGCCGCCCCTCGCCGACTCGGCGACCCGCGTCGCACGAACGGCGCTCGACGTCGATTGCCCGATTTGACAGCAGCGCTGCCTGACCTATGATGCCGTCACCATGTATCGCATCGAATTCTTCAATCGCGAGCAGCATAGGGCGGGCCACCTCATCGCAGGAGCCTAGTCCCGAGCCCCTATCGACGCGCCTGCGCCGGGCTCGGGACGAAAACCACATCGACAACAGCGTTGCGCAAGACTTCGACACATAACCGGTCGAGGTCCAGACAACTTGCGCGCTTACCTCCATTACTACGGCGCGCGGCGAGGACTGCGACGCCGCGCCATGCCGCATGGCGAAACGCCAGGAGCTGTCTCTTATACACATCT
>LNIY01000104.1 GCA_001449105.1 Caulobacter vibrioides
CCCCCCACCCCCGACCCTTCCCCCATCGAGGGGGAAGGGAGCCTTGAAGTGACTGCGGTTCGGTGATCGACGCCTGCGCAACAGGCGCCGGCCGCCCCGACGCCGAAGCTCACGCAAGCCGCTTGCGCCGGGCGCGCTTGTGTTGGACAAACTGGCCCCTTGGTCGGCGTCGCGGGGGCGTCGCTTCACACTTAAGGTTCCGCTCTTGCTCTTCCGTCCCGAGAACGTTCAGGCCCTGGCGGGTCTGGCGCTCACCCTGGGCCTTTGCTGGCTCGTCTCCGAAAATCGCAAGCGCTTCCCGTGGGTGCTGGCCATCGGCGCCCTCATCATCCAGGTCGGCCTGGTGGTGCTGCTGTTCGGCCTGCCCCAGGCCCAGCAGATGCTGCGCGGCGTCAACGGCGCGGTCGAAGGCCTCGGCGCCTCGACCCAGGCCGGCACGGCCTTCGTGTTCGGCTTCCTGGCCGGCGGCGACCAGCCCTATCCGGTGAGCAACCCGGGCGCGGGCTTCATCTTCGCCTTCCGCGTGATGCCGGTGATCCTGGTGGTCTGCGCCCTGTCGGCGCTGCTGTGGCACTGGAAGATCCTGAAGTGGGCCGCCCAAGGCTTCGGCTTCGTGTTCCAGAAGACCCTGGGCCTGCGCGGCCCGCCGGCCCTGGCCACCGCCGCCACCATCTTCATGGGCCAGATCGAAGGCCCGATCTTCATCCGCGCCTATCTCGACAAGCTGAGCCGCTCGGAACTCTTCATGCTGATCACGGTCGGCATGGCCTGCGTGTCCGGCTCGACCATGGTGGCCTACGCCACCATCCTGGCCGACGTGCTGCCCAACGCCGCGGCCCACGTGCTGACCGCCTCGATCATCTCGGCTCCGGCCGGCGTGCTGCTGGCGCGCATCGTGGTGCCGTCGGACCCGCTGGAAAAGGGCGGCGACCTGGACCTGGCCGCCGAGGACAAGACCTACGGCAGCTCGATCGACGCGGTGATGAAGGGCACCACCGACGGCCTTCAGATCGCGCTGAACGTCGGCGCGACCCTGATCGTGTTCGTGGCCCTGGCCACCATGCTCGACAAGTTCCTGGCCATGCTGCCGGCCATCGGCGGCCAGCCGCTGAGCCTGACGCGCGGCCTGGGCGTGGTGTTCTCGCCGCTGGCCTGGTCGATGGGCATTCCCTGGAAGGAAGCCGGCAGCGCCGGCGGCCTCCTGGGCACCAAGCTGATCCTCACCGAGTTCACCGCCTTCATCCAGATGGCCAAGACCGGCGCGGCCAGCCTGGACGAGCGCTCGCGGATGATCATGACCTACGCGCTGTGCGGCTTCGCCAACATCGGCTCGGTGGGCATGAACGTCGCCGGCTTCTCGGTGCTGGTGCCCCAGCGTCGCCAGGAAGTGCTGAGCCTGGTGTGGAAGGCGATGATGGCCGGCTTCCTGGCCACCTGCCTGACCGGCTCGCTGATCGGCCTGATGCCGCGGGTTCTGTTCGGGCTCTGATACGGTTGCTTCCGTCCCTCCCTTCCCCCTTGATGGGGGAAGGGCCGGGGATGGGGGTGACGCGGCGTGTCCGAGCGAACACCGAAGCCGACGCATGCGCCAGGCGCCGTCGGCCGCGCCCGCCGCCTTCGGCGGGACATGACCGCCAGCGAGCGGAATCTCTGGAAAGCGCTCCGGGCGCTCGATCTCCACATCCGGCGCCAAGCGCCGATCGGCCGCTACGTCGCCGACTTCGTCCACCACGGATCTCGCCTCGTGATCGAGGTCGACGGCGGATGGCACGATCTTCCCGAACAGCAGCTCCATGACGTCGAGCGCGACGGCTGGCTGGTGAGCCAGGGCTATCGCGTGATGCGCGTTCGGGACGCCGAGGCGTTCGGAAGTCCTGAAGAGGTCGCCGAACGGGTGGCGGCCGAGATAAGGCGGCTCGTCGTCTGACGCAGCGTCACCCCCATCCCAACCCTTCCCCCATCAAGGGGGAAGGGCTCTTATGGCGACGGGAGGACAATAAGAATGAAGCTCTACGACAGCCGGCGTGCGCCCAATCCCCGGCGGGTGCGGTGGTTCATGGCCGAGAAGGGGATCGAGGACGTCGAGATCGTCGAGGTCGACATCTTCGCCGGCCAGCACCGCACGCCCGACTACCTGGCCAGGGCCGGCCTGCCCAATGTGCCCGCGCTGGAGATGGACGACGGCACGACGATCACCGAGTCGGTGGCCATCTGCCGCTATCTGGAAAGCGTCTATCCCGAGCCCAACCTGTTCGGCGTCGACCCGCGCGAGGTCGCGATCGTCGAGATGTGGGCCAGGCGGGCCGAGATGCTGGTGGCCACGCCGCTGATGCTGACCGTGCGCCACAGCCATCCGGCCCTGGCGGCGATCGAGACCCAGATCCCCGAGGTGGCCGCCAGCAACCGCGCCGCCGCCGAGAAGGGGATCCGGGTGCTGGACCGGCGCCTGGCCGAAAGCCCGTTCATCGCCGGCGACCGGGTGACCATCGCCGACATCCTGGCCGTCACCGGCATCGACTTCGCGCGCATGGCGCGGTTTCGGCCCGATCCGGAACTGGCGAACGTCAAGCGCTGGCTGGGCGAGATGAACGCCCGCCCGGCGGCGAAGGCGGGGGTGTAGGAAGAGGCGAAAACCCCGCCCTTCGACGAGCTCAGGGTGAGGTTTTCTACTGCACGGCCTTCACCTTGATCCTCATCCTGAGCTTGTCGAAGGACGAGGATCACGCGTGGTGACATGGCCCCGCTTGGCTCCCGTCGCCCATCCGGCATAACCTCGTTCCATGGCCGTCTCGCTGTTCACCCATGCCGACATGCTCGACCATCGGCCCGGTCCCGGGCACGTGGAGAGTCCGGCGCGGCTGAAGGCGGTGATCGACGCGCTGGAGGACGAGGCGGGCCTGGACCTGGAGCCTTTCGAGGCGCCGCTGGTCGAGCCGGCCGACCTGGCCAGGGTGCATCCGGCGGCCTTCGTCGATTCGATCTTCGCCGCCGCGCCGCACATGGGGATCCATGCGCTGGACCCCGACACCGTGCTGTCGACCGGCAGCCTGATCGCCGCGCGGCGGGCGGCCGGAGCCGTGAGCGCGGCCGTGAGGCAGGTGGCGGCGGGGCAGGGCAGGCGGGCCTTCTGCGCGGTGCGGCCGCCGGGCCATCACGCCGAGCCAGCCATCGCCATGGGCTTTTGCGTGTTCTCCAACGTGGCGGTCGCCGCAAGGGTGGCGCAGGCCAGCGGCCTGGCCCGCGTGGCCATCGTCGATTTCGACGTCCATCACGGCAACGGCAGCCAGGCGGCGTTCGAGCACGACCCGACGGTGATGGTCGCCTCGATCCACCAGTCGCCGCTCTATCCGGGCACCGGCGATCCGTCCGAGACCGGGGTGGGCAACATCGTCAACGCCACGGTGGCGCCGGGCGCGCCGCGCGAATCCTGGCGGCGGGCGTTCGAGCGGCTGATGGAGCGAGTCGACGCCTTCGCCCCGGATCTGGTGCTGGTCTCGGCCGGATTCGACGCCCACGAGCGCGATCCGCTGGCCGCGCAGAGCCTTGGCGACGACGACTTCGCCTGGGCCACAAGGGCGATCGTGTCGGTCGCCGACCATCGGGCCAGAGGGCGTATTGTCTCCTCGCTCGAGGGCGGGTACGACCTCGAAGCGCTCGGCCGTTCGGCCAAGGCGCATGTCAGAGCGCTTCAGGAAGGATGAGGCCCGGTCCCGCGTCAGCGGCCGCCGGGTCGTCGAGGAAAATGGCCGACGCACCGACCGCCGACCAGACCGCCTCGAGCGTGGTCCGCCCGCCCGGGGCCATCGTCCTGGCCCGTCACGGCGAGCCCGCCCTGTCGCGCAAGGTGCGCTTCGACGCCAGGACCTACGGCGACTGGTGGGCGCGCTACGAGGAGGGCGGCCTGCTGGCCGGCCAGACCCCGCCCGACTGCCTGCTCGAGATCGCCGCGCGCTCGGAGGTGATCGTCGCCTCGACCCGCCTGCGCTCGATCGAAACCGCCCAGGCCATCGCCGGCGGCCGTGAGTTTCCACGCGACCCGATGTTCATCGAGGCGCCGCTGCCGCCGCCGCCATGGCCGAGCTGGATCAAGCTGTCGCCCAAGAAGTGGGGCTTTTTCGCCCGCTTCTGGTGGTGGTTCTTCGATCACCACATGGGCCAGGAAAGCCGCAAGCAGGCCGAAGTGAGAGCCGAAGCCGCCGCCGACGCCCTGATCGCCCTGTCGCAGGACGGCCGCGACGTGCTGCTCGTGGCCCACGGCTTCTTCAACGCCATGATCGGCATCGCGCTGCAGAAGCGCGGGCTGAAGAAGACGCTCGACCAGGGCTTTCAGTACTGGTGCGTCAAGCGCTTCGAGCGCGCCTGACCTTTCACAGCCGTTGCCCGCCAGCCCCACGCCCACTAGGGTGCGAGCTTCTCCTTGGAGTAGAAATGACCGACGCCGCTTCTCCCGTGCACGACCTCTCGGCCCTGAGCTTCGAACAGGCCCTGGCCGAGCTTGAGAAGATCGTGTCCGAACTGGAATCGGGCCAGGCGCCGCTGGAACGCTCCATCGACATCTACGAGCGCGGGGCGGCCCTGAAGGCCCACTGCGAGAAGAAGCTCGAGGCCGCGCGCCTGAAGGTCGAGAAGATCGTCCTGGGCCAGGGCGGCGCCGCGGGCGTCGAGCCGGCCGAGTTCTCCTGATGGGCCAGGCCTCGCCGAAACTGTCGCCGACGATCGCGTTCGAGGACTTCGAGCGCGTGGATATCCGCGTGGGGACGATCGTTTCGGCGGAGGCCTTTCCCGAAGCCCGCAAGCCGGCCTACAAGCTGGCGATCGATTTCGGACCGGCGTTCGGCGTAAAGCGCTCGTCGGCCCAGGTGACCCGCCACTACACGACCGACCAGCTGGTCGGACGCCGGGTGGCGGCGGTGGTGAACTTCAAGCCGCGTCAGATCGGCCCTTTCATGTCGGAAGTCCTGTGCCTGGGCTTTCCCGACGATGAGGGCGAAGTCGTCCTCGTGACGGTGGATCGCGCGGCGCCCAACGGGGGAAAGCTGTTTTGAGCGACCTTGGCAAGCGCATCGCCCAGGCGGCCGATATCGTCACGGTGGCGCTCGACGAGCTGCTGCCCCGCGCAGACGGGCCCGAAAGCCGCCTGACCGAGGCCATGCGCTACGCGGCGCTGGGCCCGGGCAAGCGCCTGCGGCCGTTCTTCGCGCTGGAAACCGGCAAGATGTTCGACCTGCCCGAGCGGCCGGTGCTGCGCGCGGCCTGCGCGCTGGAATGCATCCACGCCTATAGCCTGGTGCACGACGACCTGCCGGCCATGGACGACGACGACATGCGTCGCGGCCGTCCGACCGTGCACGTGCAGTACGACGAGGCCACCGCCATCCTGGCCGGCGACTCGTTGCAGACGGCGGCCTTCGAGATCATGGCCCACCCCGACACCCACGACGACGGCCATGTCCGCTCGGAGCTGGTGCGCAAGCTGGCCATCGCGTCCGGCGCGCGGGGCATGTGCGGCGGCCAGATGATCGACCTGCTGGGCGTTCGCGACGACCTGGGCGCGGTGGCGCGCATGCAGCGCCTGAAGACCGGCGCCCTGATCGCCTTCGCCTTCGAGATTCCGCTGATCATCGGCCGGGCCAAGGAAGCCGAGCGCGCGGCGCTGATGGGCTTCGCCCAGGACCTTGGCCTGGCCTACCAGATCGTCGACGACATTCTCGACGCCGAGGGCGACGCGGCCCTGCTGGGCAAGGCCGCCGGCAAGGACGCCGCCAAGGGCAAGGCCAACTACGTCACGCTTCTGGGCCTGGATGCGGCCAAGGAGCGGGTCGAGCTTCTCGCAGCGCAGACCAAGGCGCATCTGGATATCTTTGGGGATCGGGCCGATCATCTGCGCGAAAGCGTTGATTTCGTGCTGGACCGCCGCAACTGACCGCGCTCTTTACAGACATGCCGACGCAAACTCCTCTTCTCGACACCGTCTCCTCGCCCGCCGACACGCGCGGGTTGTCGATCGCCGAGCTCAAGCAGCTGGCGCAGGAGGTGCGCGCCGAAACCATCGACGCGGTTTCCGTCACCGGCGGCCACCTGGGCGCGGGCCTGGGCGTGGTCGAGCTGACCGTGGCCCTGCACCACGTCTACGAGACGCCGAAGGACATCCTGATCTGGGACGTCGGCCACCAGGCCTATCCGCACAAGATCCTCACCGGCCGCCGCGACCGCATCAAGACGCTGCGCCAGGGCGGGGGGCTGTCGGGCTTCACCAAGCGGGCCGAGAGCGAATACGACCCGTTCGGCGCGGCCCACGCGGCCACCTCGATCTCGGCGGCCCTGGGCTTCTGCGCCGCGCGCGACGCGAAAGGCGAGGACAACGCCGTCGTGGCCGTGATCGGCGACGGCTCGCTGGGCGCGGGCATGGCCTACGAGGCGATGAACGCGGCCACCGACGCCACGCGCCAGCTGACCGTCATCCTCAACGACAACGACATGTCGATCGCCCCTCCGGTGGGCGGCATGAGCGCCTATCTGGCCAACCTCGTCTCGGGCGGCGCCTATCGCAAGGCGCGCAAGCTGGGCAAGACGGTGGTCGAGAAGCTGCCGACCCCGATCCGCGACGCGGCCCGCAAGGCCGAGGAATATGCGCGCGGCATGGTCACCGGCGGCACCTTCTTCGAGGAGTTGGGCTTCCACTATGTGGGCCCGATCGACGGCCACGACATGGACGCCCTGGTCTCGGTGCTGAAGAACGCCCGGGAATTCAAGGAAAAGCCCGTTCTCGTCCACGTCGTCACCCAGAAGGGCAAGGGCTACGCTCCGGCCGAGGGCGCGGCCGACAAGCTGCACGCCGTGGCCAAGTTCGACGTGGTCACCGGCCAGCAGCAGAAGGCGGCCGCCGGCCCGCCCAGCTACACCAAGGTGTTCGCCCAGGAACTGGTCAAGCAGGCGGCCAGGGACGACAAGATCGTCGCCATCACCGCCGCCATGCCCTCGGGCACGGGTCTCGACATCTTCGAGAAGGCCTATCCGACCCGCACCTTCGACGTCGGCATCGCCGAGCAGCACGCGGTGACCTTCGCCGCGGGCCTGGCCGCCGACGGCATGAAGCCGTTCGCGGCGATCTATTCGACCTTCCTGCAGCGCGGCTACGACCAGGTGGTCCACGACGTGGCCATCCAGCGCCTGCCGGTGCGCTTCGCCATGGACCGCGCCGGCCTGGTCGGCGCCGACGGCCCCACGCACGCCGGCAGCTTCGACATCGGCTTCATGGGCGCTCTGCCCGGCATGGTGCTGATGGCCGCCGCCGACGAGCTGGAACTGGCCCGCATGGTCGCCACCGCCGTCGAGATCGACGACCGCCCCAGCGCCTTCCGCTATCCGCGCGGCGAGGGCGTGGGCCTGGAACTGCCGGCCGGCCCGGCGCAGCCGCTGGAGATCGGCAAGGGCCGCATCGTCCGCGAGGGGACCAGCGTCGCCATCGTCTCGTTCGGCACGCGCCTGTCGGAAAGCCTGAAGGCCGCCGACCTGCTGGCCGCGCGCGGTCTTTCCGCCACCGTCTGCGACGCCCGCTTCGCCAAGCCTCTGGACCTTGATTTGCTGCTGCGCCTGGCGCGCGAGCACGAGGCCATCGTCACGGTGGAAGAAGGCGCCATGGGCGGCTTCGGCGCCTTCGTGTTGCAGGCCCTGGCCCAGCACGGCGCCCTGGATCGCGGCCTGAAGATCCGCACGCTTGGTCTTCCGGACGTGTTCCAGGACCAGGACAAGCCCGACCTGATGTACGCCGAGGCCGGTCTCGACGCCGAAGGCATCCTGCGCGGGGCGCTGTCGGCGCTGGGCATGGACAACGTGAGCGCGGCGGGGCGGCGGGCGTAAGCCGCTAAGCCCGTCGAAAGTATCGAACGCCGCGACGGTCGCCGTCGCGGCGTTTTGCTTTTCCGGCTCGCCCTGGATGCGGGTGATGGCTGAAACAATGTCGGTTCACGACCCGTTGCGGACATTCGTTGTCGCGCTACGCTGCCCTAGGGCGGATTTGGAGGGCTTAGGTGACGGGGAGAAAGCTAAAGGTCTCGCGAGAGCGGGCTGAGTCGATTGCTGCGCGTTACATCGAGAGTCAGGATCTGAAGGGTTGGCGCCTTCAGATCGCGGAGGTGAACCGCGTGTCCGTCGATCCGGAAAATTGGACTATTGTGGTTACTCGCCTCTCGCCGGAAGGTAATGAGGTCGATGGCCCCGAAATCCTGATCGTGAACGGACAGACCGGGGAGTTAGAGACGCTTGAGGCGCGTTTCGAACGCAAGGTCTCCTAACCACCCTTCTCTGACCTTCGCGATGTCCGCTCGCGGGTCGAAGGTGGAATGTCCGGTTTGAGACGGTGGGCTGATTTCTTCTCCCGACCCTAGTCGGACCTTCAGGCAACGCTCCCCAAGGCAGCTTGCTCGATGATTTTCGCTGCGATGTACTCGTAGACCGCAGGCTGTCGACTGTCGTTCTCAACTATCTCAGCGCTGATCACCGCGAAGTCGGTTCCAAGAGCGGCGTTGGCGCGAGCGACGCCAGCGCAAATGGATGGGAGCACCTCTTCTGCGGTTAAGCCCTCATGGTGCTTACAACTTCCCGATGGAGGTAGGACGGTCACAGGAAACTCGCGCGCTCCACCACGTTCGAGTTTCAAGCGAAGGAAGTTGTGAGTTGGCCCAGTGACGTGCTGGGCGGTGAATACACCGTCGCGTTCAGAAATGTGCATGTGGCCTCCTCAGCAGGCTTAGCATAGGGCGGGGCAACGTCGAGGTTCCACTTTCAGCGTGCGTGTCAGACGCCTTTCGCGTTGAGAAATGCAGTCACCGCCGCCACTTCGCGGTCTGATTTGCTAGCCGCTCTCGGCGCCGGTGAAAGATGGTACAGCGCCAAGTTCGCCGCAGGCGCCTCACTCGGGAAATGCGCTTCAGCTATGCGGAGAAAACGTTCCACGGCCATCGCCAATTTCCGGAGCCGACCCGATGCGGACGCTGCCGCAGACCGCGCCCTCTCTCTTAGAGAGAGGGCTTCCTTGGGCTGCTATCCACCCTTCTCTGACCTTCGCGATGTCCGCTCGCGGGTCGAAGGTGGAATGTCCGGTTTGAGACGGTGGGCTGATTTCTTCTCCCGACCCTGAGCGGACGTTCACTATACGTAAGCGCCAATGTACTTCTAGACGACGTCTCGGATCGCGATGCGCTCGTTCGAATGCGGCTCGGAGCCCGGCTAGCCCCAACACCTCACGGTGTTGGGCGCTCACGCTACGTAGCAGCCATGATGCTCGTATAAGGAAAGAAATTCATGTCTCGGATTCTACTGGCAATTTTGCTCGTATTTTCCATTCAGGGCGCATCATTCGCCGAGGTCAAGCGGAAGGCCGCTACTGCTGAGGATGTAGAAAGAGCAAAGCGCGAGCTGGATGTCTGGAGCTATGCCGAAAGAGTTGCTGATGGGCATCGCATTCATGGAGCTATGAAGGTGAGTTATAATTCTCGCCCCACGATTTATGGTAGCAATTATGCGTCTCTAATATTGCGTCACATGGATGATACAAACAATATTTTGGTCATGGTCGGCGAGGGTGTTGAATTGGAATGCGATCCATCGCGACCTTACTGGTTAGCGAAGTTCGATGACGGACCAAATGAAAATATAGCATGTGCTAATGAAGGAAATGCCGCGAGGATACATCTGGACGTTCAGAACATTGAGCGGATAAAAAAAGCACAACATCTGACCCTCGAAGTGCGGGAGCGCGGCAGCAGCGCATGGCCTTACCGATGGCGCCTCGATGGGCTGAAATGGCCGTATTGAAGGGCACCGTAGGATGCGCCGCCGCGCCACAAGTCCGCTAACCACCCATCTGCGACCTTGGAAGTGTCTGCTATAGGGAGGCATGGAGTTCGATGATCTCGTCGCCAATCAGGGGCTACACGCGTTTCAGCCGGTCCTAGGCCCTGTTGATGGCCCGGAGGACTACGCCGAGTTTCTCAGGCGCTTCGGTTTCGGGACGTTGGAAATCGGCTCCCTGACCATCTACTCCGGCTTAGTCGATCCACCAGAAATCTATGGCCCGGCTTGGAGCGGACCTCAGGTGAGGATTTTCGGTGACGATCGGTCGGGAGGATGTTTTGCGTTTCATCCTGCTGGAAACGCTGTGGTGAGGCTGGAAGCGGACGGGGAGGTTGGGGCGGTCGTGGCCAGCAGCTTCGGCGCGTTTCTCAGAAAGTACCTCTGACCTCCTGCCCGCTTTTCAGCCAGTTCTCTCAAGGGGGCTGAAACCCACCATCCCCGAATTCCTGGCCCATCTACCTGGCCTCCCTCGCCCCTGTGGCGAAGGACCCTCGCCACCGGGGGGCAGGGAGGCGGAGTAGTTGAACTGTCGGAGCGACCCGCCCTTAAGCCCCGCACGCCGTGAAGAACGCCTTCACGCGGCGGCGTTCGTCGGCCCTGGCGGCGATGCTGTGGCGCTTGTCGCCGTTAACGATTGCAAGATCGCCCGTGCGGCGAAAATTGCCTAGTGCGGGGTCGCGCGGGGTCGTCGAGGCCATGAGGATGGTCCCGTTCCCGCCGCTTTCGGCGGGCTTGGCGGCCAGGGGCGACGTCCGGTCGCGGCTGGCCAGCCCTATGGTCGCGCCTTCCAGCCCGCTGGCCGAAACCTCGACCGGCCCGCCCGGCGCGGGGCAGACCAGCATCAGCAGCACCTCGTCGCTGGAGGGGCGGCCGTAGGCCAGCTTGGGGCCTTCGCCGGGCTCGTTGAGATAAGCCCAGGCATAGGCGGAATTTGCCGCCTGCTCGTGCGCGCAGCCGGCCAGCCCGAGGGCGGCGAGCAGTGCGGCGGCGGCGAGGCGGGAAGACATGGCGGCGAAACTCCTTCCTCAGGAGAACGCCTCGCCGCCTAGGCGGTTTCTGCCGGTCTGCCTCCGCTCACCCTGGGGTGAGCGGAGGAGGCCCGATTGTACGCCGTGGTCCGGACCTGTCCGGAACGGCCCTAGATCATCAGAACGGCGAGAACTTCTCGACCAGCGACTGGCCGGCCGGGGTCTTCTGCACGCGGCTGATGTCGCCGCGGCCGCCGTAGTTGATGCGGGCTTCGGCGATCTGGGTGTGCTTGATGGTGTTGGCCGAGGAGATGTCTTCGGGACGAACGATGCCGGCCACGGTCAGCTGGCGCAGCTCGTTGTTGGTCTTCACCTCCTGGGTGCCCTGGATGACCATGTTGCCGTTGGGCATGACCTGGGCGACGATCGCGGCGACCGTCAGGTTGATCTTTTCCGAGCGGCTGACGCTGCCGGCGCCGGCGTTGGAGAAGGCCGAGTTGGTGCCCACGGCGTTGGCCGGGTCGAAGCCGCCCGGCAGAACCTTGCCCAGGCTGGATTCCAGGCCGAAGAAGTTGCTGACCCCGGCGTTGCCCGTCGAGGTGCGCGAGGACTTGCTGGTGTTGGAGGTGCTGACGCTGTCGTCGATCTCGATCAGCACGGTGACGATGTCGCCGACGCGGCTGGCGCGCTGGTCGTTGAAGAAGGCGCGGGCGCCGACGCGCCACAGCGAGTTGGCCGAGGCGGCCTGCGGGGCCGGTTCGCGGGCCGACACGTAGGTCGGGGCCATCGGGGCCAGCGAGGCGGGATAGCCCACGGGGGCCAGTTCAGGGCCCTTCACCGCTTCGGTGACGGTCGAGCAGGCGGCGATCGGGGCGAGCAGGGCGAGGGCGACGAAGGCGGCGGGGCGCATGGGTGTCTCTTGCTCTCTTAGCGGGCGGCGTAGCGCACGGAATTGGAACGGGCCTTGAGGGCTTGCGCCTCGGGGCCGACGGCGGCCGAACCGGGGCCGGTGGCCACCGCTTCGATGATCTTCTTGCTGGCGGTGTTCTGCACGCTGACGGATTCTCCGACGGCGGCGGCGCTCATGGCCTTGCCTTGCAAGGTGAGGGCCACGCCGGCGTAGTCGTAGGTGACTGCGACAACATCGCCCTTGGCGATGACCTGGGCGGCGGCGACGTCGCGCATCGAGGCGGCCGAGCCCTCGCGCAGGGGGCGCTTGGTGGTCATGCCGATCATGGCGTCGGCGTCGGACGGGGCGTCGAAAGGCGCCGAGGCGACCTTGATCCACACCAGGTCCTGCGGCTGCACTGTCTCGCCGGCGGCCAGGCTGCGGGCGTAGGCAAGAACCTCCACGTTGCCGCGCGGGGCGGCGGCGGCCGAAACGCCGGCCAACTGGCCGCCGTTCTCGGCGCCCTGGCGGACGATGACGCGGCGCAGGCCTTGCGGGTTGGCCCAGTCGAGGCCGGCGCGGCGGGCGGTCATCTGCAGCTGGGCGGCGTCGAGCACGACGCTGGGGCCGGCGCGGCGGGCGACCACGACCGAACCGGCCGAGCCGGCGCCGTCGAACAGTTCGCCCAGCGTGATGACGCCGTCGGCGTCGGTGGTGTCCTGGCGCAGGCTGACCGGCTGGCCGGCGAAGGCGGCCGGGGCGGCGATCAGCAGGGCGGCGGCGGCGAGAAGCAGGGTTTTCATGAGCTTACGACCGCAGGTTCGAGGTGGCCTGGAGCATCTGGTCGGCCGTGGTGATGACCTTGGAGTTCATCTCGTAGGCGCGCTGGGCGACGATCAGCGAGGTGATTTCGCTGACGGCGTCGACGTTCGAGGCTTCGGTGTAGTTCTGCAGCAGGGTGCCGAAGCCGGGCTGGCCGGGGGCGGCGACATTGGCCGCGCCGGACGCGCCGGTCTCCAGATAGAGGTTGTCGCCGATGGCTTCGAGGCCGCCTTCGTTCATGAAGTTGGCCAGTTCGATCTGGCCGACCGTCTGGGCGTCGGTCTGGCCGTCGAGGTTGACCTGCACCAGGCCGGTCTTGCCGATGGTGATGCCGGTGGCGTTCTCGGGGATCGTGATGCCCGGCTGCACCAGGTAGCCGTCCTCGGTGACGATCTGGCCCTGGTCGTTGGTCGAGAAGTTGCCGGCGCGGGTGTAGGCGGTCTCGCCCGAGGGCAGCAGGATCTGCAGGTAGCCCTTGCCCTGGATGGCCACATCCAGCGGGTTGTTGGTCATGGTGGGCGTGCCCTGCTCGGTGATGCGGTACACCGAGCCGGCCTTGACGCCGCCGCCGACCTGGACGCCGGTCGGGACCACGTTGCCGTCGCTCGACGACTGGGCGCCGGCGCGCTCGATCGTCTGGTACAGCAGGTCCTGGAACTCGGCCCGCTGGCGCTTGAAGCCAACGGTGTTCATGTTGGCGATATTGTTCGAGATGACTTCGACGTTCAGCTGTTGGGCCGACATGCCGGTCGCGGCGGTGCGCAGAGCTTGCATTGTTCGTTATCCCTTACTGGACCTTGCCCATGCGCTCGACGGCGGAGCGCGAGAGTTCGGCGGTCTGGTCCATCATCTTGGCGATGCTCTCGTAGGCGCGGCTGACCTCGATGAGCTTGGTGATCTGCTGGATGGGCTGGACGTTCGACCCCTCCAGCATGCCTTGGTGGATGATCGCGTCGGTGGCGGACTGGGGGGTCTCGTTGCCGACGTTGCGATAGAGGTTGTCCCCGTCCTTGCGCAGCGAGGCGAGGTCGGAGAAGCGGGCGACGCCGATCTTGCCCACGCGCACCTGGCCCTGGGTGACGATGCCGTCACGGCCGATGCTGACGGGGCCCAGTTCGGGGTCGACGGTGATCTGGCCGCCGCCGTCGTCCAGCACCGGAGCGCCTTCCTGGGTGGTCAGGACGCCTTCGGGGTTGGTGGTGAAGCGGCCGTCGCGGGTGTAGCGCTCGCCCGAGCCGGTCGAGACCTTGAAGAACCCCTGGTTCTCGATGGCCAGGTCGAAGGTCCCGCCCGTCTGGTTCAGGGCGCCGGGCGTGAAGTCGCGGACAACGCCGTCGTCGAGCACGAACTTGATCGGCGCCGGGCCGCCCGCGGTGCGCGCGGGCTTGGCCGGTTCGGTGCGGACCATCAGGTCCTCGACCTTGAAGCCCGTGGTGTTCGCGTTGGCGATGTTGTTCGCGACGATGTCCAGCTCACGACGGAGCGTCATCTGCCGCGAAAGGCCCACATACAGCGCGTTGTCCATGACGATTAACTCGCAGTTTGGCGCGACAAATGCGCCGCAACCCTGCAAGCAAGCCGCGTGCCAACTCGAAAATCGCAATGAAATCAGTGGGGAGGCTGGTTAATGGCGACGCTTTCGCAGACTCCGCCGGGCAGATTCGACCTGCGACCAAATGGCCTTCAAAAGAGATCGTTAACCATGCTCGCGCATGAGTAGGGACCATAGATTTCAAGGAACTCTCGCGTGGCCAAGAAACCCCCAAAGGAAGCTCCCGCCCCCGAAGGCGAAGAGGGCGCCGCCGAGGGTGAAGCTCCCGCCAAGAAGAAGCCGCCGATCGTGCTGATCGCGGCGGCCGCCGGCCTGCTCGTGGTCGGCGGGGGCGGGGCCGCGGCCTTCTTCCTGATGAAGCCCAAGCCGGCCGCCGAGGGCGAAGCCGGCCACGGCGAGGAGAAGAAGGAAAAGAAAAAGGAAAAGAAGAAGGAAGAGGGCGGCGAAGGCGCCAAGGCCGCCGAGGGCGGCGCCGGCGCGCCGGTCATCAAGGAAGGCCCCGACGGCGTGGTGTTCTACACCATGCCCGACCTCGTGGTGAACATGCAGTCGGCCGACGGCAAGTCGACCTTCCTGAAGCTGAAGCTGACCTTCGAGCTGCCCGACCAGGAAACGGCCGACGAGCTGACGCCGAACCTGCCGCGCCTGACCGACATGTTCCAGACCTTCCTGCGCGAGCTGCGTCCCGAGGACCTCGCCGGCAGCCAGGGCAGCTACCAGCTGCGCGCCGAGCTGCTGCGCCGGGTGAACCTGGTGGCCGCCCCTTCGAAAGTGAACGCCGTCCTGATCGAGGAGATGCTGATCAACTAGCCTTCGGGCCGGCTGAGGCGAACCATCATGGCAGACGAGATCGACGATCAGGCCGCGATGGCCCAATGGGCGGCGGAGAACCCCCCGGGGACCTTCGACGCCTCGGGCGGCGGCGAGCTGAACAACAGCTTCGGCGACTTCAGCGGCGGCATGGCCGGCATGGCCGGCTGGGACGACGGCGGCGGCGACGGCATGGGATCCGAGCGGATCCTGAACCAGGACGAGATCGACAGCCTGCTGGGCTTCGACCTGTCGGGCGACGGCGGCGACGACCGCACCGGCATCCGCGCCATCATCAACTCGGCGCTGGTCTCGTACGAGCGCCTGCCGATGCTGGAAATCGTCTTCGACCGCCTGGTGCGGTTGATGACGACGTCCCTGCGCAACTTCACCTCCGACAACGTCGAGGTCAGCCTCGACAACATCAGCTCGATCCGTTTCGGCGACTATCTGAACTCGATCCCGCTGCCGGCCATACTGGCGGTGTTCCGGGCCGAGGAGCTGGACAACTACGGCCTGCTGACGGTCGACTCCAACCTGATCTACTCGATCGTCGACGTGCTGCTGGGCGGCCGTCGCGGCACGGCGGCCATGCGCATCGAGGGCCGTCCCTACACCACCATCGAACGGGTGCTGGTGCAGCGGATGGTCGAGGTGGTGCTGAACGACGCCAAGGCCGCCTTCGAGCCGCTGCATCCGGTGTCGTTCACCCTGGACCGCCTGGAGACCAACCCGCGCTTCGCCGCCATCGCCCGGCCGGCCAACGCCGCGATCCTGGTCAAGCTGCGGATCGACATGGAAGACCGCGGCGGCCGTATCGAGCTCTTGCTGCCCTACGCCACGCTCGAACCCATCCGCAAGATGCTGCTGCAGCAGTTCATGGGTGAGAAGTTCGGCCGCGACAACATCTGGGAAGGCCACTTGGCCACCGAGCTCTGGACCACCCAGATGGAGGTGCGCGCCGTGCTCGACGAGCAGCAGCTGCCGCTTTCCAAGGTGCTGAACCTGCAGGTCGGCGACACGTTGATGCTGAACGCCACGCCCGACAGCCTGGTGGAGTTGCGGGCGGGGTCGATTCCGCTTACCCGCGGCCGGATGGGTCGTCGCAACCATTCCATCGCCATTCGGGCCGACGCCCCGCTGACGCCCGCGGCGAAGAAGGCGGTTCAGAAGCTGAAATGAGCCTGATCTCGGTCGCCCTGCAGGTTCTTCTGGCGGTGCTGCTGATGGTGGCGCTGGTCTTCGGCTGGCGTCTCGAGCGCAAGCTGAAGGCCCTGCGCGACGCCCAGAGCGGCTTCGCCAAGGCCGTGGCCGACCTGGACAACGCCGCCCAGCGCGCCGAACAGGGCCTGGCCGACCTGCGCGCGGCGACCGACGAGGCTTCCGAATACCTGGCCGACCGTATCGAGAAGGCCAAGGTCCTGGCCGTGCAGCTGGACGAGCGCATGACCCGCGCCGCCGCCGCGCCCCGTATCGAGAGCCGTCCCGAGCCGGCTGCGCGTCCGGCCCGCGAGCCGCGTGATTTCGCCGCGTCGCCGGCCCCCGAAGCCGCCCCCGCCGGCGGTCGCCGCCTGAACGCGCAGGACTTCGAGGCCATGCTGGAGCGCGAGGCCCGCGCCCGAGGCCCGGGCCCTGCGACCTCGCGTCCCGCGACGCCTGCTCAATCTTCCCCTATTTCGTCCGCCACGCCCGCGCGTGAAACGCCCCGTTCACGGGCGCGGGTGGATGATGACCTGTTCGACGGCCCCGACCCCGCGTCGCGGCCCGGATCGCCATTCAGAGACCGTCGATGAAGAACGTTCCTCGCATCCTGCCGATCGTCGGCGTCGCCGTGGTCGGCGTCCTGGCGGTCAACGCCATGGCCGGCGCCAAGTCGGTTCCCGACCTGTTGAGCGGGGCCAAGGCCTTCGCCGAGGGCGCCAAGCCGGACAAGAAGGCCGAGGCCGCCTCGGCCGAAGCCGCCGCGAGCGACGCAGCCGCCAAGGCCCCGGGCGCCGCGCCGCCGCGCATCTGCGCGCCGTCGGCCACGGACCTGGCCAAGGAAGCGGGCCTGTCGCCGGCCGAGCTGCGCGTGTTGCAGAGCCTGGGCGCGCGTCGCGGCCAGCTGGACCAGCGCGAGCAGGACATCGACGTCCAGCTGCAGCTGCTGGCCGCCGCCGAGGCCAAACTCGACGCCAAGATGAAGACCCTCAACGGCATGAAGGGCGAGATCCAGGGTCTGCTGGGCCAGGCGGACTCGCAGAAGGCCGCCGAGGTCGACCGCATGGTCACGGTGTTCTCGGCCATGAAGCCCAAGGACGCGGCCGTGCGCCTGACGGTGCTGGACGACGCCGTGCGTCTGCCGATCGCCGCCAAGATGAAGGAACGCACCCTGGCCATGATCCTGGCCAACATGGCGCCGGGCGACGCCAAGGTGCTGACCGAGCGCCTGGCCAGCCGCTTCTCGGGCGACGCCATCGCCAAGGGTAAGGCCGCCGTGGCCGAGAACGCCGCCGCGCCCGCAGCCGGCGGCCAGCAGGCCGCGGCTCCGCCGCTGGCCGGCGCCGCCGCGCCGAAGAAGGCCGGCTAGGGGAAGGCTGAGGGGGCTCATGAACCTTAGGGGGGCGTTGAAGGCGAGCGTCGCGGCGATCTGCATCGCCGGCGTCGTCGCGCCCACCGTTCTGGCCGCCGCCCCGGCGGCCGCCCAGGCTGCTCAGGGGGACCTGGTCGTCCGGGTCGCCCAGGCTCCCGACTTCTCGCGCCTGGAGTTCCGCTGGAGCGGCCGCGTTCCGGTGATGAAGATGCGCCGCGAGGGCCAGCAGGCGATCCTGCGCTTCGGCCGCGACGCCAATCCCAATCTGGCCGCCCTGCGCATCGCTCCGCCGCGCTGGGTGAAGACCGTCGAGGCCCGCCACGTCGGCGGCGCGCTGGAACTGGTCCTGACCCTGACCGACGACGCCGACCTGCGCGCGGGCCGCGCCGACGGGGTCGACTTCGTCAACGTCTTCGCCAAGCCGCCGCAGGCTGGCGCGCCCGGCGCGCCCGGCGCGCCCGCCGCGCCGACCCCGGCGCCGGTTCCGCGCGATCCGCGCCGACCCAATCCCGCCCCCGCCAGCGGCGTGGTCGCGGTCAGCCTGAACAAGGCCGAGGGCCAGACCCAGTTCGTCACCACCTGGGCCGCGCCAGCCGCGGCCGCCGTGTTCAAGCGCGGCGAGGCGGTGTGGGTGGTGTTCGACGCGCCCGTGCGCCTGGACATCGGCCGAGTGCCGCAGAACGGGCCCAACCACGTCAAGGTCCAGGCCTTCAAGGGGGCGGACTATTCGGCCCTGCGCATCGTCGCCAAGCCCGGCGTGCCGGTCTATGCCGAAGGGCAGGGGAACAACTGGACCATCGCCCTGGGAGCCGGCCTGCAGCGTGAGCCCGACCCGGTGAAGGTCGCCCGCGACGAGACCGCAACGCCCGCCAGCCTGTCGGCCAACCTGGCCGGCGCCGCGCGCCCGGTGTGGGTCGGCGACCCGGCCGTCGGCGACCGCATCGGCGTGGTGGCGGCCCTGGCGCCGTCCAAGGGCCTGGCCTCGCGCCGCGAATATGTCGAGATGGCCCTGCTGCCGTCGGCCCAGGGCCTGGCGGTCGAGGCGTTCGCCAGCGACGTGCAGATCCTGACCGAGGGCGACATCGTCCGCATCGGCCGGCCCAAGGGGCTGGTGCTGTCGCCGGCCGGGGTCGGCGGGGCCGCCGCCGAGGTGGTGACCGGCGCGCCGCAGCCGGCGGCCATGCCGGCGGTGATCGACCTGGAGAACTGGCCCAAGACCGGTTCGGGCGGCTTCCTGGCCCGCTACAACGCCTTGCAGGCGGCCGTCGCCGCCGTCGATCCGGCCGACCGCCAGGGAGACATCGCCGCCCGCATGGCCCTGGCCCGCTTCCTGGTCGGCTCGGGCCTGTCGTTCGAGGCCATCGGCGTGCTGAACGCCGCCGCCCGCAAGCAGCAGGGCCTGCTGGGCGACGCCGAGTTCCGCGGCCTGCGCGGGGCGGCCAAGGCCCTGGCCGGCCGCTGGGCCGAGGCCGAGGCCGACTTCTCCTCGCCGGTGCTGTCGGACGATCCGTCCAGCGCCCTGTGGCGCGGCTATGTCGCCTACAAGCAGGGCCAGTGGGTGGACGCCCGCAACAAGTTCGCCGGCGGCGCGCAGGCCATGAACCTGTTCCCGGCCGTCTGGCAGGCCCGCTTCCTGGCCGCCCAGGCCGATTCCGCGGCCGCCACCGGCGACGGGATCGGCGCGGAGCGACTGGTGAACCAGGCGCTGAAGCTGCCCAAGGTTCCGATCGTCGACCAGCTGGAGCTGCGCCTGATCCAGGCCAAGGCCTTCGAGCTGCAAGGGCGCAAGGACAAGGCCCTGAAGATGTTCGAGGCCATCTCCAAGGCCACGGTCGACCGCATCACCACGCCCGCCACGCTGCACGCGGTGCAGATCAAGCTGGAGAAGAACAAGATATCGCCGGCCGAGGCCGCCAGGACCCTCGACCAGCTGCGCTTCCGCTGGCGCGGCGACGGCGTCGAGCTGGAGGTCGTGCGGGCGCTGGGCAAGCTCTATATCGACCAGGGCCGCTATCGCGAGGCGCTGGAAGTGCTGCGCTCGGCCAACAAGGTGCTGCCCGACCTGCCGCAGGCGGTGGCCCTGCAGAACGACCTCTACGGCGCCTTCCGCACCCTGTTCCTCGACGGCCTGGCCGACGGCATGCAGCCGGTTCAGGCCGTGGGCCTGTTCTACGACTACCAGGACCTGACCCCGATCGGCGCCGACGGCGACCAGATGGTCCGCAACCTCGTGCGCCGCCTCGTCGACGTCGATCTGCTGGACGAGGCCGCCAAGCTCCTGAAGTACCAGGTCGACAACCGCCTGAACGGCGTGCCCAAGGCCCAGGTGGCCACGGATCTTGCCTGGATCTACCTGATGGATCGCAAGCCCGAGGACGCCCTGGCGGCGATCAACGGCACGCGCACCACCATCCTGCCGCCGGCCCTCAACGCCGAACGGCGCCTGGCCACCGCCCGCTCGCTGATGACGCTGGGCCGCTACGACGACGCCCTGGAGGTGATCGAGGGCGACAAGGGCAAGGACGCCCAGGACATCCGCGGCGACATCGCCTGGAAGCAGCGCAACTGGGCCCTGGCGGGCAAGCTGTACGAGGCGGCGCTGGGCGACCGCTTCAAGAACGCCGCCGGCCTGACGCCCTCGGACGAGGCCAAGCTGATGCGTGCGGCCGTCGCCTACAGCCTGTCGGACGACGACGCCTCGCTGGGTCGCCTGCGCACGCGCTACACCACCCTGATCGGCACGGCCCGCAATCCCGAAGGCCTGCGCGTGGCCCTGGCCGGCGTCGACGGCGTGGCCTCCAGCAGCGACTTCGGCCGCGTCACCGCCGAAAATGAGGTGTTCAACGGCTGGGTCGCCAAGATGAAGGACCGCTTCCGCGCGGCCGCGACGCCGAAGGTTTGAGGAAGGCGTAGCGCCAAACCCCCTCCGGCCCTCCGGGCCACCTCCCCCAAAAGGGGGAGGATCTGGAAGCGCCGCGCCAAGAAGATGCTCCCTCTCTGGGGGAGCTGTCGGCGAAGCCGACTGAGGGGGTTCTACACCCGCTCGATCGCCAGAGCCGCGCCTTGTCCCACGCCGATGCACAGCGTCGCCAGCGCCCGCTTGCCGCCGGTCGCCTCCAGCTGCCGCAGGGCCGTCAGCGTCAGCCGCGTTCCCGAGGCGCCCAGCGGATGGCCCAGCGCGATGGCGCCGCCGTTCGGGTTCACGTGGGCGGCGTCGTCGGGGAGGCCCAGCTGGCGCATCACCGCCAGGCCCTGGGCGGCGAAGGCCTCGTTCAGCTCCACGACGTCGAAGTCGCCGATCGACAGCCCCGTGCGCGCCAGCAGGCGCTGGGTGGCGGGCACGGGCCCGATCCCCATCACGCGCGGGGCGACGCCGGCCGTGGCGTAGCCGAGCACGCGGGCGCGCGGCGTCAGGCCGTGGCGCTTCACCGCCTCTTCCGAGGCCAGGATGATCGCCGCCGCGCCGTCGTTGACGCCCGAGGCGTTGCCGGCGGTGACCGTGCCGTCCGGGCGCACGATCGGTTTCAGCTTGGCCAGCGCCTCCAGCGTGGTCTCGCGCGGGTGCTCGTCGCGGTCGACGATCGTGGGGCCGGCCTTGCCGGGGATCTCGACGGGGGCGATCTCGCCGTCGAAGAAGCCGGCCTTGATGGCGGCGGCGGCCCGCTGCTGGCTGCGCAGGGCGAAGGCGTCCTGGTCGGCGCGGGAGACGCCATGGTCGCCGGCGACGTTCTCGGCGGTCTCGGGCATGGAATCCACGCCATAGGCCGCGCGCATGGCCGGATTGACGAAGCGCCAGCCGATGGTGGTGTCGAATATCTCGGCGCCGCGCGAGAAGGCGCTGTCGGCCTTGCCCATGACGAAGGGCGCGCGGCTCATGCTTTCCACGCCGCCGGCGACCACGAGGTCGGCCTGGCCCGAGAGGATGGCGCGGGCGGCGTAGCCGACGGCCTCCAGGCCCGAGGCGCACAGGCGGTTGACGGTGACGCCCGGCACGCTCTGCGGCAGGCCCGCCAGCAGCAGGGCCATGCGGGCGACGTTGCGGTTGTCCTCGCCGGCCTGGTTGGCGCTGCCGTAGACGACCTCGTCGACCGCGCTCCAGTCGAGCCCAGGGGTGCGGGCCGCCAGCGCCTTCAGCGGGATCGCCGCCAGGTCGTCGGCTCGCACCCTGGCCAAGGCGCCGCCGTAGCGGCCGAAGGGGGTGCGGACGGCGTCGCAGACATAGGCGACCTTTGGGGCGGTGGTCATGGGCGTTCCCGAAGCGCGGTTTTCGGTTCGTATTCAAACGAACGTTTGCGATGAGCGCAATGCGCTTGCGATGAACGGGGAGAGGGCTAGGCTCAAGGGCATGAGCCTAGCCATCCAGCCCTTCCTGATGTTCCAGGACGGCGTCGGTCCAGACGCGCTGGACTTCTACGTCTCGGTCTTTCCCGGCAGCGTGGTCGAGGAGGTCGAGCTCTACGGCCCCGCCGGCCCCGGGCCGCAGGGCACGATCAAGACGGCCCGCTTCACCATCGGCGGCCAGAGCGTGATGTGCAGCGACAGCTTCGTGAAACACGCCTTTTCCTTCACGCCGTCGTTCTCGTTCTTCGTGACCTGCGCCTCGGCTGCCGAGGTCGACCGCCTGGCCGCCCTGCTGGGCGAGGGCGGCGGCGTGCTGATGCCGCCGGGAAACTACGGCTTCAGCCCGTGGTTCGCCTGGGTGTCGGACCGGTTCGGCGTCTCCTGGCAGCTGACGGTAGGGGAAGATTGACCTCAGTTTCGAATTAGGACTATGTCGGTCGCGCGCCGCTTGGGCGCGGGGAGACCGACGGCCGTGCCCAGCTACAGCGAACTGATCGACGGCCTGCGGATCGACGGCGAGGCCGTGATCGCGACCGTGGGCGACGACTGGAAGCAGGGCCGCACCACCTATGGCGGGCTGTCGGCGGCCCTGTGCCTGGAGGCGGCCGCGCGCCGCCTGCCGGAGGCGCCGCCGCTGCGCTCGGCCCAGTTCGCCTTCATCGGCCCCGCGGCCGGCGAACTGTCGGCCAGGGTCGAGGTGCTGCGCCAGGGCAAGTCGGCGCTGTTCGCCGGCGTGGACCTGTCCGGCGAGGGCGGCCTGGCCACGCGCGGGGTGCTGACCTTCGGCGCGGCGCGGGCCTCGAAGCTCGATCACGTCGACCTGCCGCCTCCCGAGACGCCCGCGCCCGAGGCCTGCGAGCTGTTCATTCCCGAAGGGGCGGGTCCGGCCTTCGCCCGCCAGTTCGAGTTCCGCTACGTGGCGGGCGGGCGTCCGCTGAGCGGCGGCCCGCCGGACTTCCTGGTGTGGATCCGCCACCGCGACCCGGCCGCGCGGTCGCTGGCGGCCATGGTCGCCCTGGCCGACGCCCTGCCGCCGCCGGCCCTGTCGGTGTTCAATCAGTTCGCGCCGATCTCGACCATGACCTGGTCGATGGACGTGCTGGGCGAGGCGCCGGAAGACGACGGCTGGCGCCTGATGAGCAGCCGGGCCGAGACCATCCGCGACGGCTATTCGGCCCAGGCCATGACCCTGTGGAGCCGGAACGGGACGCCGCTGATCGCCGCCCGCCAGACGGTGGCGGTGTTCCTCTAGCAAGAGCGGGGCATTGCCTCGCCGCGTCGACTGCGGCTAAGGAGAACGCCCGTTCGCGAACACGCGTCGGCGGGCCGGTTTAGCTCAGCGGTAGAGCAGCGGTTTTGTAAACCGAAGGTCGGGGGTTCAATCCCCTCAACCGGCACCATCCCTCCTTGAACCAAGACGCCCTGGTCGTCCTGGGCCTGACGGTCCCGGGCCGGTTCCTCGCGTCCGCGGGCGAAGTCAGCCTGGAAGGCCGGAGGGACGGCGACGGCCCGTGTGCTGAGCGTGGCGAGCGCGGCCTTGGGATTGCGCTCGTCCCGGCGTCCCGATCCCCGGCCGTGAAGTTTTGATGAAATCAGCAGTTCCGCGCTGAGGCGCGCCGCGCCGCCGTCGTTGAGGGCGTCAGGGGGCATGGGTCGGACGAGCACGTCCGGCTCCCCGCCGTCGCAACAAACGACCTGCGGAGATCAGCACGTGATCGAACTGAACAACACCGGCCGCCGCGCGCGCCACAACGCCTGGCTGATGAGCAGCTGCGCGGCCATCGGCCTGTTCGCCGCGTCGGGCGCCGCCGCCCAGACCGCCCCGGCTCCGGCCCCGGCCGAGCAGGACGCGGTCGAGGAAATCGTCGTCACCGGCAGCTATCGCCGCAGCCTCGAAGAGGCCGTGGACATCAAGCGCAACACCATCGGCTTCTCGGACTCGATCGTCGCCACCGACGTGGCCAACTTCCCCGAGCAGAACCTGGCCGAGGCGCTGCAGCGCATCCCCGGCGTGACCATCGAGCGCAACAAGGGCCTGGGCGGCCGGGTCAGCGTTCGCGGCCTGCCCAGCGAGTTCACCTTCGTCACCATCAACAACCTGGCCACGGCCTCGGGCAGCGGCGGCCGCGACGTCGAGTTCGACATCTTCGCCTCGGAAGTGATCCAGCAGGTCACCGTCCAGAAGTCGCCGCGCGCCTCGGACGAGGAAGGCGGCATCGCCGGCGCCGTGACCATCTCGACGGCCCGTCCGTTCGACTACAGCGGCCGCAAGCTGGTGGCCTCGGCCGAAGGCGCCTACAACTCGATCTCCGAGAAGAGCGACCCGAAGGTCTCGTTCCTGGCCAGCGACACCTGGGGCGACTTCGGCGCGCTGGTGTCGTTCTCGACCGCCCGCCGCACCAACCGCACCGACTCCAACTCGGGCATCAACTTCCGCCCGATGTTCCGCTTCCTCGAAGCGGGCGGCACGCGCGCCTCGCAGGCCGCCGCCGTGCTGGCGCGCGACGCCGGCGTCATCGTCAAGAGCAACACCAACCGCGACGAGACCGGCCGCATCATCTTCCAGGACAAGGTCGGCGACCGCGCCTACCTGAACACCCAGGACCAGTGGGGCGGCACGCTGTCGCTGCAGTACAAGCCCTCGGCCAACTTCGACGTGGCGCTCGACGCCATGGTCGGCGGCTTCGACGGCACGGAAGACGAGTATGACGCGGCGGCCTATTCGGCCTCCAGCCGCAGCACGCTCGAGACCATCCACAGCTACGACAAGGACACGCTGTCGAAGTACGGCATGGTCGTGCTGCGCGACGTCTCCTACACCGCCACCCAGCACGAGATGCTGAGCAAGGAGCGGATCAGCGAGACCGACTACGCCCAGGTCGGGACCGAGTTCAACTGGCGCGGCGACGACTGGAAGCTGCACGGCCTGGCCGGCTATTCGGGCGCCAAGAAGACCATCGACTTCTCGAACCTGAAGCACGTGGCCTACGCCCCGTCGCGCACCCGCTGGACCGCCGACGGCGGCGAGACGATCAAGAGCGCCAACCCGGCCTCGATCGACATGTACAACTCGCCCGGCAAGTACCTGTTCGAGGCCTACGAGACGACCCTGGAGAAGATCAAGGACGACAAGTACGCCGCCCAGCTGGACTTCACCAAGGACTTCGCCTTCGATTTCTTCCCGGCGCTGAAGTCGGTCCAGGTCGGCGCCCGCTATACCGACAAGTCGAAGGAGCGCCAGTACGGCGCCCTGAACATCCAGGGGCCTAGCAAGGGCAGCACCGCCTGGCTCAACACCCGCACCCTGGCCGACAGCCCGCTGACCCCGATCGACCAGCTGGTCCCGGGCGGCAAGTACAGCATCCGCGACATCACCTGGAGCCAGGTCTCCAACGACTACGCGCGCCGCACCTTCCGCTACGACGGCTTCACGACGCCGTTCACGCCGGGCGACTACTATGAGGTGTCCGAGACGGTCACCAGCCTGTACGCCATGGCCGACCTCGGCTTCGACGTCGGCCCGGTGCCGGTCGCCATCAACGGCGGCGCGCGCTACGTCGACACCTCGATCACCTCGTCGGGCTATCACCAGGTCCAGAACCCGAACGGCTCGACGGGCTACACCCCCGCGCCGGTGTCGAGCGAGGGCGGCTACGACAAGATCCTGCCCAGCGTGAACTTCACCGCCGAGCTGACCGACAGCATCATGCTGCGGGCCGCTGCGTCCGAGACCCTGATGCGCCCGGCCCTGACGGACCTGGCCTACAAGCGCACGGCCAGCTGGAACTCGTTCCGCTTCACCGACGGCAACCCGAACCTGAAGCCGACCTTCGCCAAGCAGTGGGAAGTGGGCGTCGAGAAGTACCTGCCGGAAGGCGGCCTGCTGGCGGCCTCGTACTTCAGCAAGGAGATCGAGGGCGTCGTGCGCCAGGCCCTGACGGGCACGGTCAAGAACGTCACCAAGTACAACGCCAACGGCACGATCGACGGCGTCTACGACTTCGACGTCTACCAGCCGGTCAACGCCGACGGCTCCTACAAGGTCAGCGGCGTGGAACTGGTGGCCATCGTGCCGTTCGGCCTGTTCTACGAGCCGCTGAAGGGCTTCGGGATCAACGCCAACTACACGATCCTCGACAGCTCGCTGACGGGCCAGTCGATTATCGGCGTGCCGACCCCGCCGGTGGGCCTGGCCGACAAGGCCTACAACGTCACCCTGTTCTACGAGCGCGACGCGTTCCAGGCCCGCGTGTCCTACAACTACAAGGACAAGTACGTCGAAGGCATCGGCTACGAAATGTATCCGATCTGGCGTGAAGGCTACGGCCAGACCGACATCTCGGTCAGCTACACCCTCAACGAGCGCATCCAGCTGAGCCTGGAGGGCATCAACGTCACCGACGAGGCCACCAAGGGCTACACCATGGACCCGTCGTTCCCGACCATGGACGAGCGTTCGGGCCGCCGCTTCGCCCTCGGCCTGCGGATGAACTTCTGATCCGAGGCAGGACTGCGGGACGGTCGGCGCCTGTCGGCCGTCCCATTCCTTCGGCCGGCCGCGGCCTGTCGTGAAAAAGTGTCACACTTTTTGGCGATGGCTGCGGCTCATCAAGGCGAAGAGGACACTTCGTGCCAGGTCCGAGAGTATGGACGGCGCCCACATCTCCCGCCCAGGACGTGCTGACGGTCGCCGAGAGCGGCTACGCGGACGCCCCCTTCGCCGGAGGGGGCGTCTTCGCGCGTCCGGAGCGAGAGAGGCCGCTCGTGCGGACTGACGCCGCCGCCGCGGCGTTGCGGCGCGACCTCATCGCCTATCTCCAGCGCCGCGACCGGGCCGGCGAGGTCGAGGACGTGGTGCAGGAGGCCTTCGCGCGCTTCCATCGCGCCGGCCACGACCTGGCCGCGCCGGACGCCCGGCCGCTGCTGTTCGTCATCGCCCGCAACCTGCAGCTCGACGGCTGGAAGTCGGCCGGGCGGGAGCGGGCCAGGCGCGACGCCGACGACATCCACGACCTGGACGAGGGACCGCGGGCGATCTCCTGCGAGGCACCGTCGGCCGACCAGCGGCTGATCGGCCGCCAGGATCTGGCCGCCGCCGCCGCCGTGATCCGGGCCCTGCCGCCCAAGACCCGCGACGCCTTCCTGCTGCATCGCTTCGAGGCCAAGACCTACCGGCAGATCGCCGACCGCCTGGGCGTGTCGGTGAGCATGGTCGAAAAGCACATCGCCGAGGCGCTGCGCCAGCTGAAGAGCTCGCGCCATGACTGAGGTGTCGCGCGCCTGGATCGTTGTGGTCTGTGAGACGACCCGCGCCGCCGCGCGAACCGGTCGGAACAAGAGGGATTTCCGCCGCCCATGATCGGCCGCCTGACCGCAATCCTCGCCGCCCGGCCGACCACGGCCGAGGACTGGCTGGCGCGCATGGGCCGGCCGGGTGTCGGCGCGCGCGACCAGGCCGCGTTCCTGGACTGGCTGGAAGCCGACGACGACCATCTGCGCCAGTACGAGCAGGCCAAGGCCGACCTGGCGGCGCTGGAAGGCGCGCGCGGGGCCTTCGCCCTGGACATCGCTCGCCTGCGCCGCCGCGAGCCGGCCGCCGGCGCCGGACGCCGGATGGTTCTGGCCGGCGGACTGGCCGCGACGGCCGCCGCCGTGGCGGTGGTGGTCGTGGGGCCGTCGCTGCGATCCGCGCCCGAGGGGCGGCTCTATGAGAGCGCGCCGGGCCGCATCGTCGACGTGGTGCTGGAGGACGGCTCGCGCCTGACGCTGGACGCCGATTCCGCCGTGCGCGTGGCCATCGCCGACGACGTGCGGCGCGTGACCCTGGAACGGGGCGGCGCCTTCTTCGACGTGGCCCACGACGCGGCCCATCCGTTCCAGGTGGCCGTGGGCGACCGGCGCGTGATCGTCACCGGCACGCGCTTCGCCACCACCCTGACCGGCGACGGCGCGCAGGTCTCGCTGCTGCAAGGCCGGGTTTCGGTGAGCCGCCGCGACGCCGCCGACAAGGCCGCGCTGGACGACGCCCTGGCGCTGGCCCCCGGGGAGCGGGCGGTCTTCCGCCCCGGCGAGCCCGGCATCGGGAAGGCGCGGGCCGACGTCGAGAGCGCCACGGCCTGGCGCCGGCGCCGGCTGGTGTTCCAGGACGCGCCGCTGTCGGAAGTGGTCGCCGCCGCCTCGCGCTATTCGGATACGCCCCTGGTGGCGGCCGATCCGCGCCTGTCGAGCGTGCGGATCACCGCCGTGCTGCCGCTGGAAGGCGAGGGGGCGCTGGCCGACCGCATGGCGGCCCTGCTGCCCATTCGCGCCGAGAAGGCGGCCGACGGCCGCGTGCTGATCCGCGCCGAATAGGGCGCGTATCGCAGAGCTGTCACGCGCGCGCGCTAAGGGGCGGGGATCGTCTCGTCGGGGTCGCCATACTTGGAATCGCTAGCTGCATCGCTGCCTGCCGGCGTGCGACGCGGCCTGCTCGGCGTCGCGGGCATGGCTCTGGCGCTGGCGGTCGCGCAGCCGGTGCAAGCACAGGCGCCCGTCGCCAAGGTGCAGCGCTTCGACATCCCCGCGCAGGAGGCCTCGTCCGGCCTCGTCCAGCTGTGCCTTCAGGCCGACTGCGAGCTGTCGTTCGTGCAGCGCCCCGGCCAGCAGGCCCGGACCCGGGCGGTGCGCGGCGAGATGGGCTGGCGCGAGGCCCTGGCGCGGATGCTGGAGGGCACGGGCCTGCGCCATCGCTTCGTCGGAGCGCGCGGCGTGCGGATCTGGGCCGAGCCTGCGCCGTCGAGGCTTCCGCCGCCCGCCTTGCCGTCGCCGGCGCCGTCCGAGGCGGTGGAGGTCGAGGCCGTCGAGGTGATCGGCCGGGCCTCCAGCCAGATCGCCGAAAGCCTGCGCCGCAAGCGCGCCGCCGACGTCATCTCGGACGGCGTCTCGGTCGAGCAGATCGGCGGGCTGCCCGCCGCCAACCTGGCCGAGGCCTTGCAGCGGGTTCCCGGCGTCGCCATCGAGCACGAGGTCGGCGAGGGCCAGTTCGTCAGCGTGCGGGGCCTGGGGCCGCTGTTCCAGTCGGTGACGCTGAACGGCGCGCCGGTGGCGTTCAACGAAAATATCCGCAACTCGACCCAGAGCGGCCGGCAGTTCCGCTTCCGCGCGCTTTCGGTCGACCTGCTGGCCGGCGCCCGCCTGGCCAAGTCGGCGACCGCCGACATGATCGACGGCGGCATCGGGGCCAATATCGACATCGAGACGGCTGGCGGCCTGGACGGCGATCCCTTCGCCTCGATCCGCGTCGGCGGCGTGGTCGAGGGGCGAACGCGCGGCTTCCATCCCGACCTGTCCGTGGTCGGACGGATCGTCTCCGAGGACGGGAACCTGGGCCTGGTGGCCGGGGCCTCGCAGGAAGACCGCGCCGTCCGCTACGACCGCTTTCAGATCATGCGCTTTGGCCGGGTCGAGGCGGGCGGGACCTGGCTTATCGCGCCCAATGACCTGCGCACCACCGTCGAGAGCGAGGATCGCCGCCGCCGCAGCGCCTTCATCGGCGCGGACTGGCGGGTGTCGCAAAGCCTGCGGCTGGACTTCGACGGCCTGGTCTCGACCTTCGACAACGCCATCCGCGAGGATCGGCTGGTCTACAGCCTGGGTCCGCGCCTGGCGGGGCAGGGTAGCGACATCCGGATCAAGGACGGCGTCGTCGTCGCGGGCAGGGTCGCGAACGGTCGCATCGACAACAACACCGAGTTCTCCGACCAGTCGCACCTGAATCTCGCGGTCTCGCTGGGGGCGGAACTGAAGACGGCGGCCTGGACCCTGACGCCGCGCCTCAGCGTCTCGACCGCTCGCTCGCTGCTGGACACCCCCTTGCTGCGCCTGTCGGCCCAGTCGCCGGAGGGCGTTGCCTACCGGTTCGACCTGGAGAGCGCGGTGTCCGACCGCCGGGCGGGGCGGCTGACCACCGACTTCGACCTTCTGGATCCCTCGCGGCTGACCCTGGCCCAGCTGAACCTGCGGGCGGTGGAGTCGCGCGATGACGACGTCACCGCCTTTTTCGGTGCGCGCCGGTCGCTGGATCGTCCGCTTGGCCCGCTGCACCTGTCGGGCCTGAAGCTGGGCGGCCAATTCAGCGACCGGGGCCGCGACTACCAGCGCCGCGACCGCCGGGCCACGCCGCGCGCGACCGGCTGGAGCCTGGCCGACCTTTATCGCGGCGCGAGCGCCGACGACGTCTTCGCCGACCTGGTCCGGAACCGCTCGACGCCCTGGATCGTCGCCGACCAGGACCGCCTGCGGGCCGCCTTCTTCCTGCCGGGCGAGCACGACGGCGTCGTCGTCACGCCAGACGACCTGAAGCCGACCGGCGCCGATCTGCAGAACTCCTATCGCGTGGGCGAACAGGTGGCGGCGGTCTATGCGCGCCTCGACTTCGACGGCCTTGCCGGCGCCTGGCCGTTCTCGGGCAACGCCGGGCTTCGGCAGGTGCGCACCCGCACCCACGTGGAGGGGGCCAGGCTGGCCTTCGCCCATGGGGCGGGGGTGGTGAAGCCGGTGTCGTTCGACGGGAAGCACGACGTGCTGCTGCCCAGCGTCAACCTGGCCTTCGAGACCTCCGCCGACGCGGTGCTGCGCCTGGCCGCCTCGCGCACCATCACCCGCCCGTCGCTGGCCGACCTGCGCGCCTCGACGGTGCCGGCCAGCGTTCTGGTCTCGTCGATCTATACGCGCGGGCAGGCGGCCATCGACGATCCCGAGCCCGGCGTGATCTTCAGCGGCGTGGGCGGCAACCCGGCCCTGACGCCCTACGTCTCCGACAATCTGGACCTGTCCTACGAGGTGACCCGCCGGCGCACCGGCTACAGCGTCGCGGTGTTCCACAAGACGATCGGCGACTTCATCCAGATGGTCGAGGCGCCCGAACTCCTGACCTTCGAGACCCAGGCCGGCCCGCCGATCCAGACGCAGGTGCTGATGTCGCGCCCGCGCAACCTGGGCGCCGCCCGCGTCGACGGGGTGGAGCTTGGCCTGCATCGTCGCCTGACCGACAGTTTCGGCGTCTGGGCCAACCTGACCTGGACCCACAGCCGGGTGGGCGGCGCGCGGCTGACCGGCGTGTCCGACTGGGCCTGGTCGGTCAGTCCCTATCTCGAGCGCGGCCCGCTGGCGGTCAACCTGTCGTGGTCCTGGCGCTCGGCCTTCCGCTCGGAGGCCGACATGCAGGGCGGGGGCGTCAGCGACTTCACCATCGGGGCCGCGGGCTATCTCGACGCCCAGGTCAGCTACGACCTGAGCGAGACCACGCAGGTGGTGATCGCCGGCTCCAACCTGACCGACACCCGCGACCTGGCCTATGAGGGATCCAGGGCGCGGCTCTTGCAGATCGGCTCGTCGGGGCGGTGGTTTTCGGTCCGGATGAACCGCCGCTGGTGAGGCCTGGGCGCCACATCAATGGAGTTATTGTTCGTTTACTGATGATTATTTGGGTAAGGCCTGACTTACTTAGCGACGAGTTGCTCAAAACGGGTGCGGATTTTGATCCCGCGTCGTCAATATATTGGCGTTATCGGAATATCGATTTATCCAGTAAATGCAGCGCCTAAGTCGCTCGCCGTTCTTGCGTAACGGCAGTCGTCGTGAAAAATTCAAGCAATAGCGCCGGTTTTTTATGGCCTTCGCGTTACATCGCGGCGTAGGCAGCGCCCCTATAAATACAGGGGATAGACCTATGAACCATCGTCAAACTTGGCTTGCTCTGTCGGTGAGCGGCCTTGCTCTGCTGGCTTCGGCGCCGGCCCTGGCCCAGGCTTCCGACGCCACGATCACCGAAGAGATCGTCGTCACCGCCCAGCGTCGCAGCGAGAACATCCGCGACGTTCCGTTCGCGGTCACCGCCCTGGGCGACAAGACCCTGAGCGCCGTCTCCGCCGGCGGCGGCGACGTGCTGTCGCTGTCGGCCCGCGTGCCCAGCCTGCAGATCGAAAGCTCGAACGGCCGCTACGCGCCGCGCTTCTACATCCGCGGCCTCGGCAACGTGGACTTCGACTTCAACGCCTCGCAGCCGGTCTCGGTCGTGCTCGACGACGTGGTGCTGGAGAACGTCTTCCTGAAGGGCTTCCCGCTGTTCGACGTCCAGCAGGTGGAAGTGCTGCGCGGCCCGCAGGGCACGCTGTTCGGCCGCAACACCCCGGCCGGCGTGGTCAAGATCGACAGCGTCAAGCCGACCGACAGCTTCGGCGGCTTCGGTTCGGTGGCCTACGGCAACCTGGGCGCGGTGCGCGCCGAGACGGGCGTGACCATTCCGGTGAACGACACCCTGTCGGTGCGCGTGGCGGGCCTGTGGAACCATCGCGACGACTGGGTCAACAACGCCTACAACCCCTCGTTCGCCGGCAGCGGCGACGACCTGGGCGGCTTCGACGACGTCGCCGCCCGCGTGCACGTGGCCTTCAAGCCGACCGAGCGCCTGTCGACCCTGCTGACCCTGCAGGCCCGCGACTACATCGGCACCGGCACGCTGAACCGCGCCAACGTGCTGACCAAGGGCTCCAACGAGCTGAACAGCAACTTCGACCGCGACACGGTCTATTACGACGGCGGCCGCAACAACCTGCAAAAGCAGCAGACCACCTCGCAGAGCCTGCAGGCGGCCTACGACTTCGGCCCGGTCACCCTGACCGGCGTGGTCAGCGCCTACCAGGGCAAGTCGTCGGGCGACGGCGACATCGACGGCGGCGTGGCCTCGGCCGCTGCCACCGCGCCCTACAAGACGCCGTTCAACTCCGAGACCGGCACGCTCTCGAGCGACCTCGACCAGAAGACCATCGAAGTGCGCCTGGCCTCGAACGGCGACGGCCGCTTCGGCTGGCAGGTCGGCGCGTTCTTCTGGGACGAGCGCTTCAACCTCGTCTCGGGCACCTTCAACGGCACCGGCGGCCTGGCCCCGACCGTGATCGGCGACATCGTCCAGCGTTCGGAATCCTGGTCGGTGTTCGGTCAGGCCAACTACAAGGTCACCGACGCCCTGAAGATCACCGGCGGCCTGCGCTACACCGAAGACAGCCGCGACTTCTCGGGCGACCGGATCATCCCGGCCGGCAGCACCAGCACGGCCCGCCCGCTGTACGACGTGCGTCGTTCGGTCGGCGACGAGCAGGTCAGCTGGGACCTGAGCGCCCTCTATGAGGTCAACGGCGACCTGAACGTCTTCGCCCGCGTCGCCAAGGGCTATCGTGGTCCCTCGCTCCAGGGCCGCATCACCTCGTCGGACATCATCACGGCCGCCAATTCGGAAACCGTGATGTCGTACGAGGCGGGCCTGAAGTCGCGTCTGTGGGAAGGGCGCGCGCGCCTGAACGCCACGGCCTACTACTACGAGGTCTCCGACCCGCAGTTCACGGCCATCGGCGGCGAGGGCAACTTCAACCAGCTGATCAACGCCGACAAGGGCGTGGGCTACGGCTTCGAACTGGACGGCGACGTCTATCTGGGCGCGGGCTTCAGCCTGGCCGGCGGGTTCGCCTACAATCACACCGAGATCAAGGACAAGGACCTGCTGGTCGCCTTCTGCGGCGCCAACTGCACCGTGACCGATCCGATCGTGACCGTGGGCACGACGCGCCGCGCCAACATCGACGGCAACCCGTTCCCGCAGGCGCCCAAGTACACGGCCAACATCACGCTGAACTACGTGCATGGCCTGCGTAACGGGACCGAGCTGTTCGCCTCGACGGACTGGGTCCTGCAGAAGGACTTCAACCTGTTCCTCTACGAGTCGGTCGAGTTCATGCAGGACACCAGCTTCGAAGGCGGCGCCCGCGCCGGCTGGCGTCACCCGGCCAAGGGCCTGGAAGCGGCGGTCTACGTCCGCAACCTGACCGACGAAGCCAATGTCATCGGCGCGATCGACTTCAACAACCTGACGGCCTTCGTCAACGAACCGCGCACCTACGGGGTGCAGGTGACGAAGCGATTCTAAGACCAGTGGTCCCGGCGGCGCTCCTCGCAGCGCCGCCGACGATCCGGGATTCGTCCCGATCTGCGATTTCCGGCGCGTCGGATGCGCCGAAGCGGCGTCGTTTCGACGGCCGATTCCCGCCGAGATCGGCGGATGACTCGATTTTCCATCCTCTCTTCGACCGTTTCGCCGCTCAGCGCCTGTTGTCTGGCGAGGGGAGGGGGCCTCTTGCGTCCATACGGGGCGGGCTTTTCGGGCGGTTCGCGAAGAAAATCGTCAAAGCGTGTTTCGGCGCGCTTGACTCAAAAAGGCCTCCCGCATAAACACCGCCCTCCCGACGCGGCCCGCCGCTTCGGGGGCTCATTCGAAGCTTTCTTCTCTTTCCGAGGCGCTGAAGTCCTTTCGGCGCCACAGAGTGGTTCGGCCTCCTTCCGAGGCGGAACGGTTCGGAAAAGAAAGTTGAAAATAGAGTTTGACAAAATGAGGCGCTGGTTTAAATAGCCGCCTCCGCCGACACCGGGCGCTAAACGGTGGGGCCGCTCCCCGGTTACGGAGGCGGCTCGGAGCTTCGGCTCTGGTCTTTGACATTGTTGATTTGGAAAGAGAAACGCAGGCGGCGGC
>LNIY01000105.1 GCA_001449105.1 Caulobacter vibrioides
AGATGTGTATAAGAGACAGCCCAATTTCGTCCGCCCCCGCCGGTTAGCTGTGAGCGGATCTGTGCATGGTTTGGCAAGCGGAACCGCTTGCGCACCCGGGCGCGCTGCCTCCATAGAGCGCTCTATAAGGAGAGACGCCGCCGATGTTGTCCCAGAAAGCCCGCTACGCCCTGCGCGCCATGGTCGAACTGGCCCGCGCGGAAGAGCAGGTCACGGCCGGCGAGCTGGCGCTGCGCGCCGACGCCCCCCGCAAGTTCCTCGAAGCCATCCTGCTGGGCCTGGCCCGCCACAAGCTGGTGACCAGCCGGCGCGGCAAGTTCGGCGGCTACCTGCTGGCCCGCCCGGCCGAAGAGATCAGCTTCGCCGAGATCATCCGCCTGGTCGACGGCCCGCTGGCCCTGGCCCCCTGCGTCAGCCGCACCGCCTTCCGCCGCTGCGAGGACTGCAGCGACCTGGCCACCTGCGCCCTGCGCGAGGCCCTGCTGCGGGCCCGCGACGCCACGGCCGCCGTGCTCGAGGGCTACAGCCTGTCCGACGCGGTCACCGGCCAGGGCGCCGAACTGATCGGCTGATCCCCCTCCTCTCTCTGATAGAGCGGACATGAGAAAGGCCCGCCCTCGACGAGGACGAGCCCTATCCGGCGCTTCCCCTATAGAGAGCGCTCCATGCCTTCGGAGACCCCGCCGTCAGCCGGCGGCGATATAGGCCTTCAGCCCGTCGGCCTCGGCCTGGGTTTCCTGGATCTTGTACTTCACCAGGTCGCCGATCGAGATGATGCCGACCAGGCGCCCGCCCCGGGCCACGGGCAGGTGGCGGATCCGGCGGTCGGTCATCTTGGCCAGCAGGTCGTCCACCGTCTCGTCCGGCTGGGCGAAGATCACGTCGCGGGTCATGCAGGCCGAGATCGGCTTGGCCAGCGCCGCGGCGCCCTCCTTGGCGATCTGCCGCACGATGTCGCGTTCGGACAATATGCCGGCGATCGACTCGTCGGCTTCGAGCACCACCATCGCGCCCACCTTGCGGCTGTGCAGCAGCGCCGCGGCCGCGCCGACGGTTTCCTGCGGCGAAGCGGTGAACACAAGGTCGCCCTTGGTCTTCAGGATCTGAGACACCAACAAAACGCAATCCTCCCTGATCGCACTTGCATAACGAGGGTCCTCCAAACCCGCGCCCGGATCAATGGCGTAAGACGCGCCCCGCCTTCGGACCACCGCCCCAGGCGCCGGTCTCGCCGCGTTTAACCAATTCTGGATACCTTACCGCCTATGGTGGGATGTCCGGTTTTGGCACGGGGGTTGCTTGCAAGCCCCGGACAGACAGTCGCGGAGCCCGTCATGGCCTCAAAGAAGAACAACAAGCCCCAGGTTCGGGCCCTCGGCGCGGCCGTCGCCGCCGCCGGCGTGCTGATTTCGGGCGCCGCCATGGCCCAGACCATGAGCAGCAACTCCGCCTCGTTCAACGCCGGCTATGGCCGCGTCGCCGGCCAGGAAAACCATGTCGTCGACTATTCGACCCGCGACGCCAACGGCAATCGTGTCATCGTCGACGGCGTCATGCTGACCGGCAGCGACCAGAGCGTCTATTCGAGCCGCAGCTCGTCGGGCTCGCTGGACAGCTATTCGGGCGTCGGGAGCCTGGGCGGCTTCTCCGGCTCGACCGCGATCGGCAACAACCTGACGGTCATCACCCAGGGCAACAACAACACGGTGATCGTCAATTCCAACCAGGTCAACAACGGCAATGTCAGCGCCGGCGCTTCGACCAACGGCGGTGTCTCCAATGGGAACTAAGCGCGTCATCCTGATGGTCGCGGCGGCCTGCACGGCGCTCAGCGCCTGCGGCGGCGGCGTGCCCAAGCGCCTGGACGCGGGCAACTACGCCCGGCCGATCGGCACGGCGCCGGTGACGGCCAATCCCACTCCCTATTCGACCGCGCTGAACTGCCTGGCCAGCTACGCCCGGCAGAACCGCGTCGCCGCCCCGCGCATCGCCGTGGGCCGCATCGCCGACTACACCGGCAAGGAAGAGTCCGACGGCTCGGGCCGCAAGGTCACGCAAGGCGCCTCGCTGATGGCGATGACCGCCTTCGCCAAGGCCGGCATGCCGATGGTCGAGCGCTTCGACACCTCGGTCTCCGAACTCGAGCTCAAGTACGCCAACAACAAGCTGATCTCCGACCGCCCGGCCCCGACGCCGGACGCCCCGGCCGACTATCGCAAGATCGTCGCCGGCCAGGTGGCGGGCTCGGACTTCTATCTCGTCGGCGGCGTCACCGAGCTGAACTACAACATCCATTCGGCGGGCGCCGACCTCTATGGCGGCGACATCGACACCGACGGGCTGAAGGCCAACTTCAAGCGCCGGCTGTTCGTGATGAACATCGCCATGGACCTGCGCCTGATCAACAGCCGCACCCTGGTGGTGGAAGACGTCATCTCCTACCAGAAGCAGGTGATCGGCCGCGAAGTCAGCGCCGGCATCTTCGCCTTCGCCAACAACAACCTGTTCGACCTGTCGGCCGGCAAGGGCGCGCTGGAGCCGGTGCAGCTGGCCGTGCGCTCGCTGATCGAGCGTTCGGTCGTCGAGATGAGCGCCAACCTCTACGGCATGCCGGGTCCGCAAAGCTGCCTGCAGTCGGACCCGTTCGGCGCCGACACCGTCGGCGTCACGGGCGCCTTCACGCCCGCCTACAACAACCTGGGAAGCAACAATGCGCAGACCCGCGAAGATCCGTCTCGCTGGAACGATCGCAGCGATCCCTCTGTGCGTCGCGGCCGCTACTAGCGCCTTCGCCCAGGGCCAGGTTCTCAACGACCAGCTGAACCTGGGCGAGGTCTTCACCGAGCAGACCCTGAACGTCGTCACCGTCCAGGAGGGCGTGGCCGCGTCCACCTCGGCGACCGGCAACAGCGTCGGCGTCGCCGGCTCGCGCGTGGACGTCGACGCCACCTCCAACCAGGTGAACCAGGGCTCGGTCTACGGCCGCACCGTGGTCAACGCGTCCGGCTCGCTGGGCGCGTCGAGCGTCGTCGCCACCTCGGCGACCGGCAATTTCGGCAATGCGGGGGCGGAAGAAGCGACCTACCGCGGCTTCATGGTGCAGACCAACAGCGGCGCGGTCACCGCGCGCGGCCAGATCGAGGGCGAGACCGCCCAGGCCGGCGACATCGCCATGGACACCCAGGCCAGCGGCAACACCCAAGGGCTGTGGCTGCAGAACGGCGCGGCCGGGGCGCGGATCAGCCAGGCCAACTCGGGCGACGTCATGGCCGACGGCGGCGCGATCGTGCAGTACGTCAGCGGAACCTCGAGCGTGGCCGGCACGGCGACCGGCAACCATATCGACATCGACGGCGCCAACCAGTCGGCCGCCCGGGTCATCACCGACCAGGGCAACACCGCAAGCCTCGTCCAGGCCAGCAAGTTCGCCGCCTACGGCAACGCCTACCTGACCGACACTTCGACCACGGCGGCGGGCAACAACCTCAACGCCACCAATGTCGGCCCGCTGCTCGACGTGGCCAACCACCAGTACAACACCGCCTATGTGCGCTCGCAGGCCGAGGCCAGCTCCTACCAGTTCGGGGCGGCCAACAGCAGCGCCTACGGGGTGGGCAACGCCGCGGTCGTCAGCAACACGGGCGCGGCCCTGGTGCTCGACAACGTCCAGACCAACGACGGCGGCGGGGTCGAGGTGATCGCCAGCGCCGAGGGCCACGACGGCTACGACATCGGCGCCCGCGCCAGCGCGGCCGGCAACTCGGTCGGCGGCTATGTCTGCGGAACCTGCGGCGGCTCGATGACCACCAGCAACACCCAGACCAACAACGCCGACGTCTCCTCGCGCGCCACCACCACCGTCACCGGCTCGGCCCGCTCGATCACCAGCACCGCCCGCGCCGTCGGCAACGACGCGGCGTTCTACGTGCGCTCGAACTGACTCCGTAAGCCCCGAGAGGGGCGGTGCGCTGGCTTTGCGCCTCTCCGTAAAATCCCCGCGAAAGCGGGGATTTTACGGAAGCCGGGAGCGGTCATGAGGAACCTCCCCCAAGGCAGGTTCACCGCTTCAGATCCTCCCCCTAATGGGGGAGGTGGCCCGGAGGGCCGGAGGGGGAAGTGTCCTGCGAGGTCAGCATATCCCCAACGCCAGCAGCCCCTTCCCCCTCAGTCGGCTTCGCCGACAGCTCCCCCTTCAGGGGGAGCGTCCTAAAACTACCGCCCGTACACCGCGTCCCGCAGCTCCCGCGTCACCTGGCCGTTCATGCCCTCGAACGCGGTGTTGGTCAGCAGCACCACGGTCAGCTTCGCCTGCGGATCGACGAACCAGTTGTGGCCGTAGACCCCGCCCCAGGCCAGGGTCCCCGCGCCTTGCGGGGTCTTGGCGACCGCCGGGTCGTCGAGCACCGCCCAGCCGTAGCCAAAGCCCCAGCCGGGCCCCTGCGTCGCGGCCTTGATGCCGGCCTGGTCGGTGGTCATCGCCTTGACGCTGGCGGCCGACAGGATCGGGCCGCCGCCGGTGCGCACCGCCTCCAGCAGGGCCAGCACGTCGCTCGCCGTGCCGACCATGCCCGCGCCGCCCGAGGGGAAGGCGGTCGGGTCGACGGCGCGGCTGGGCGCCATGCGCACGGCGGTGGCGCCCAGCGAGACGTCCTGGTTGTCGGTGATGCGGGTCGGGGCCGGGCTGGCGTTGGCGTAGGGCGTGGCCAGGCGCGCCGGGTCGCTCGCCTGGAAGCCGGCGTCCTTCAGGCCCAGCGGGCCGGTGACGGTGCGGGCCACCACCTGCGGCAGCGGCCGGCCGTCGGCCTTTTCCGCCACCAGGCCCAGCACGTCGATAGCCAGCGAGTAGCGCCAGGCCGAGCCCGGCGTGAAGGCCAGCGGGCCCTTGCCGATGCGGGCGACGTCTTCGTCGAGCGTCAGGCCCGAGATGTCCAGGCCGTCGGAAACGCCCAGCTGGTGGTAGGGATGGTCGGCCTTCTCCGCTAGGCCATAGGTCAGGCCGGCGGTGTGGCTGAGCAGCTGGCCAAGGGTGATGGTCGGCGTGGAGCCGTCGGCCAGGGCCGGCTTGAAGTCGGGCAGCCACCGGGTCACCGGATCGGCCAGCGACAGCTTGCCTTCCTCGGCCAGCCGCATGATCGCCGCGCTGACGAAGGGCTTGGTCACCGAGGCCAGGCGGAAGACCGTGTTCTCGCGCATCGGCGCCCTGGCCTCGCGGTCGGCCAGGCCCGCGGCCCGGTGATAGACGAGCTTGCCGTCGCGGGCCACCAGCACCACCGCGCCCACCAGGCGCTGGTCGGCGACGGCGCGGTCGACGACGGCGTCGATGCGGGCCGAAAGCGCCGCGTCCGGGGCCTGGGCGATCGCGGCCGGCCCCGCCTGGGCCAGGGCCGCGGCCGGCGCGCCGGACAGAACCGCCAGAGCCGCAACGCTCGCAAGCCAAAGACGCATGTCCGCACTCCCTCGCCGCCGAACGACCTTCGGCCTCCTAAGGGAGTGGGCGGCCGGTCGCCCTTGCGCAAGGCTGGCCGGCGAGTTTCCCACAGGCCAGAGTCGCGGATGTTTCAATTCTGAGGCGCCCAACGCCGACTTCGCCGCCGACCGGCCTTGCTTGCGCCACGCGCGAAGGCTTAGCTGCCGCCCCGACACTTCCGGTAATCGAACGGTCTCCATGATCTCTGTCTCGCGCCTGGCGCTCGTCGTTTCCGCCGGCCTGGCGCTCACCGCCTGCTCCACCCTGCCCTCGGTTCTGCCCGGTTCGGGCAAGAAGGACGCCGCCCCGGCCGCGAGCGCCTCGCCGGCCGGGCCCAAGGCGCCCGCCGCGCCGGTCAGGACCGCGGGCCCGCAGTTCTCCGACCTCAAGCCCGGCCAATGGCCGCAGGAGGTCTCGGACGTCGCCGTCGATCCGGCCATCCGCTTCGGCGTGCTGGAGAACGGCATGCGCTATGCGATCCGCAAGAACGCCACCCCGCCTGGCCAGGCGTCCCTGCGCCTGTGGTTCGACGCCGGCTCGCTGATGGAGGCCGACGACCAGCAGGGCCTGGCCCACTTTCTCGAGCACATGGCCTTCAACGGGTCGAAGAACGTGCCCGAAGGCGAGATGGTCAAGATCCTCGAGCGCCGGGGCCTGGCCTTCGGGGCCGACACCAACGCCTCGACCAGTTTCGGCGAGACCGTCTACACCCTCGACCTGCCCAAGACCGACGACGGCACGGTCGACGACGCCATGATGCTGTTCCGCGAGGCGGCCGGCGAGCTGACCATCGACCCGGCCGCCGTCGATCGCGAGCGCGGCGTGGTGCTGTCGGAGGAGCGCACCCGCGACAGCCCCGGCTATCGCGTCTTCAAGCAGGGCTTCGCCTTCAACCTGGAGGGCCAGCGTCCGCCGTCGCGCCTGCCGATCGGCACGACCGACGTCATCTCCACCGCCCCGGCCCAGCGCATCCGCGACTTCTACCAGGCCTGGTACCGGCCCGAGAACGCGGTGTTCGTGGCCGTCGGCGACTTCGACGTCGACGCCATGGAGGCCAAGATCAAGGCCCGCTTCGGCGGTTGGAAAGGCCAGGGCGAGCCGGGCAAGCGTCCCGAACTGGGCGACATCGCCCAGCGCGGCCTGACCGCCAAGGTCATCGTCGAGCCGGGCTCGGGCGAGTCCGTCCAGCTGGGCTGGGTGCAGTCGCCCGACCTGCGCATCGAGAGCAAGGCGTCGGACCGCGAATACATGCTGGAGTCGCTGGGCATGGCGGTGCTGAACCGCCGCCTGCGCGCCCTGACCCGCAGCGCCGAGCCGCCGTTCATCTCGGCCGGCGCCCTGCGCAACGACCAGTATCACGCCGCCCAGATCAACGGCCTGTTCGCCCAGGTGAAGCCGGGCGGCTGGAAGACCGCCCTGCAGGTGCTCGACCAGGAGCAGCGCCGGCTCATGCAGTTCGGCGTGCGCCAGGACGAGCTGGACCGCGAGATCGCCGCCATGCGCGCCTCCTACGTGGCCGCCGCCGCCGGCGAGGCCACCCAGCGCACGCCCGCCCTGGCCGGCCAGATCGTCGGCACGCTGGGCGACCGCGAGGTGGTCACCAGCCCCTCGCAGAACCTGGCCGCCTTCGAGGCCATCACCAAGGACCTCAAGGCCGAGACCGTCTCGACCGCGGTGAAGTCGCTGTTCGCCGGCCAGGGTCCGCTGATCGTGCTGCCCACGCCCACGGCCATCGACGGCGGCGAGGCTGCGGTGACCGCCGCCTACCAGGAGTCCGGCAAGACCGCCGTCACCCCGCCGGCCGCGCCCGCGACCACCAACTGGCCCTATGCGGTGTTCGGCCCCACCGGCAAGGTGGTCGAGCAAAAGGACGTCACCGACCTGGACGCCGTCTTCGTGCGCTTCGAGAACGGCGTGCGCCTGACCGTCAAGCCGACCAAGTTCCGCGACGACCAGATCCTGGTGAAGGCCCGCATCGGCAACGGCCTGCTCGACCTGCCCAAGACCGGCCAGAGCCCCCTGTGGTCGGCCTCGTCGATGATCGAGGGCGGCCTCAAGCAGATCACCGCCCAGGACATGGAGCAGGTGCTGACCGGCAAGGTCTGGAACGCCGGCCTCGGCGTCGAGGACGACGCCTTCGTGCTGTCGGGCCGCACCCGTCCCGAGGACCTGGCCACCGAGCTGCAGGTGCTGACGGCGTACGCGTCCGACGCGGGTTGGCGGCCCGAGGCCTTCAACCGCGTGAAGACCTATTACGGCACCATCCACGACCAGCTCGAACGCACCAGCGGCGGCGTGGTCAGCCGCGACCTGTCGTTCCTGATGCACCCCGGCGACGAGCGCTTCGCCTTCCCCGATCGCAAGGAGATCGCCGACGGCTCGATCGACCAGCTGAAGGCCGCCGTCGGCGGTCCGCTGTCGACCGGCCAGATCGAGATCGTGGTCGTCGGCGACACGACGGTGGAGAAGGCGATCGCCGCGGTGGGCGAGACCTTCGGCGCCCTGCCCGTCCGCGCCGGCGGCCCAGCCCCGGCCGATGCGGCCAGGATCGCCTTCCCCGCGCCGTCCAAGGTTCCGGTTGTCCGCACCCACAAGGGCCGCGCCGACCAGGGCCTGCTGTTCATGGCCTGGAAGACCGACGACCTGTTCAGCGACCTGCAGCGCTCGCGCAACACCCAGGTCCTGGCCTCGGTGATGCAGCTGCGCCTGACCGACGAACTGCGCGAGAAGCAGGGCGCGACCTACTCGCCCTCGGTCTCGGCCACGCACAACGCCACCTTCCCGGGCTGGGGCTATATCGGCCTGTCAGTCGAGGTTCCGCCGGACAAGATCGACCAGGTCGTGGCCAGCGTCCGCCAGATCGCCGCCGACCTGCGCGACAAGCCGGTCACCGCCGACGAGCTGGAACGGGCCAGGCTGCCGCGCATCGACCAGCTGGAGAAGGCGCGCGAGACCAACGAGTACTGGCTTGGAGCCCTGTCGGGCGCCCAGGCCGACCCGCGCCTGCTCGACGCCACCCGCTCGGTGATCGCCGGCCTGCAGCGCGTCACCGCCGCCGACGTCCAGAAAGCCGCCCGCACCTTCCTCTCCGACGACAAGAGCTGGACCTTCGAGGTCAAGCCGGAGAAGTGACGCCAAGATCCCTCTCCCTCTGGGGGAGGTGGTCCGCAGGGCCGGAGGGGGGGCCGTTTTCAGCCGCCGCCGACTTCGCTCCTCCCCCGTACAACGGGGGAGGTGGCGCGGCGCCATCGGCGCCGTGACGGAGGGGGCGACGGCCGGCACGACGCCCAGTCTCGCCCCCTCCACCGGCTTCGCCGGTCCCCCTCCCCCGCAGGCGGGGGAGGAGAAAAGAAAAGGCCTCCGCCCTGCTGGACGGAGGCCTTCGCTTTAGGAAAGCGCCGCTCTAGACGATCAGTACACCACCCCGCCGACGCCGCCATCGAGGCTGAGGCTCATGCTGGAGCTGGACTCGCGCACGGTCTCCTCGCGGTAGGCGGTGTAGGTCTCGGTGGTCATGATCGACAGAATCTTCACGCCGGCGCCGTAGCGGCGCAGCAGCGAGCGCTCGTTGCAGTCGCGGGCCGGACGCTGGGGACGGCAGACCAGGGTCCCGCCTTCGCCGCCTTGGCCGCCGCGGACGCCGGGGACGTGATACAGCGCCTCGTTCTTGGCGCAGATGTAGGTCTGGCCGCCGGTGCTGGCGTCGATCAGGCCGGAATACTCGCCGATCACGTATTGCATCCGGCTGCCGGCGATGCAGCGATACAGCTCGCCGTCATAGAGGTCGTCGATCTCGCGGTCGGGGGTGACCTGCGAGGCCGGGTGCGGGATGTCCTTGTCGTCCAGGCAGACGGCGCGGACGACCACGCGCTTGAAGCGGGTGCGGGTGGCCTCGTAGGCCGTGCGGCGCGCGGCTTCGCCGCCGATCACGTTGAGGCCCTGGATGTAGCCAGTGGCCTGCGGGCCCGAATAGTAGCCGCCGTGCGCGCCGCCGCCGTAATAGACGGTCGCGCCCGCCGAGGCGTTCGATCCGGCGCGCACCGAGGCGTTGGCGCTCGCATTGGCGTTCACGTTGACGTTCACGTTGACGTTGGTCTTGCCGCCGCCGCCCCAGTGGCCGCCACCGCCGCCGCAGCCGTTGTCGCAGCCGCTCGGCGGCTTGGGCGGGCGCGGGGGCGCGGGCGGAGGCGCGCAGCAGGTCGGGGGCGTGGGCGTGCAGCCGCTGTTGCACTGGGCGTAGGCGACGCCGCCCACGAAGAGTCCGGCCACGGCCGCCCCGATGGCGATCCACAGCTTGGACACGGTCAGTTTCGGCGCCGTCATGGCGTCTCCCCTTCACACAGCGACGTCTTCCGGCTGGTTCTCCAGCAAGAAGCGCGCCATGGGCCCGCCGCGCCCCGACTCTGTGCCAAGACGATACGACGGGGCCCCTGGCCCGGTTCTCCTAGCAAGCCCCATGCGGTCGATCTGGACCGCGAAAGGACCCGCAAGGGGACGACGATGTTCCATCCAAGCACGGAACGGTTGATAGACTATTGGCGAAACCGGGTCGGCGACGGCCGGATGCCGGCGCGCGCCAGCATCGATCCGGGCGATTTCCTCGACCTGCTGCCCCAGGTGTTCATCCTCGGACGCGGGAACGGGCGCTATCCCTTCCGCCTGGCCGGCGGTTTCGTCACCGACCTGCACGCTCGCGACCTGCGCGGCGAGGACCAGCTGTCGATGTGGGCGCTGTCACATCGGCTGGAGGTCAAGTCGGCCATGGAAGTGGCCCGCCGCCGGGGCGAACCGGTGGTGGTCACCGCCGATATCCGCGCCCACGGCGTGGCCTCGGTGGGCATGGAGGTGCTGCTGGCCCCGATGACCGGCGCCGGCGGCGAGGCCGACCGGTTCCTGGGCCTCTATCAGCCGATCGCCATAATGCAGCGCCTGATGGGCCGCCCGGCCTACGAGCTGGGCGTGCGCCGGATCCAGGCCCTGGCCCCGACCAACGCCGAGGCCCCGCGCCTGCGCCTGGCCAGCCTGCACGGCCGCCTGATCGCCTGACGGCGGTCATCTTGAGTTTCCTCCCGTGCTCTGGCGGGAGGCTTCGCGTCGGCTTGCCGGAGACGACGCCGGAAGGACGGAGGGGCGCTCGGGAGAGCGCCGCTAAGGCGGGAGCGCCCCTCCGTCCGACCCCTGCGCCCCTAGAGACTCGGGTTGCGCGCCGTGACCACCCAGCCCGCGCCCTCGATCACCACCGCCTCGCCCACTGCCTTGGCCGCGAAGGCCTCGCGCACTAGCGGGATGGCCTGCTGGCGCACCGCGTCGGGCTGATCGGCCAGGGCGCGGGTCAGCGGGCCGACCTGGAAGGCCAGGTCCACCGCGTCCTCGATCGCCGCCTGCGGGCTCTCGCCTTCGCCGAAGGTGATCGGATGGTCGACGGCGGTGAAGGCGACGTCGACAAAGCCGGCCTCGCCCAGGATCCGCTCCACCCGCGCCCGGTCGCCGAACGAGAACGGCCCCGGTGCCTGGGGCGGCGGCGGCGCGGGCGGGCCGACGATCGGCGCGATCGCCTTCATCGGCAGGCGCACCCAGTCGTTCTCGCCCGCCCCGCGCCAGCAGACGAAGGCCAGGCGCCCGCCCGGCTTCAAGGCCCGTCGCATGTGGGCGAAGGCGCCCGCCGGATCGTCGAAGAACATCACCCCAAAGCGCGAGAACAGCAGGTCGAAGTCCTCCACCGGCAGCAGGGCCCGGCTGGCGTCGGCGACCTGGAACCGGGCGTTGGCCGTCTCGGCCGCCAGCTCCCGCGCCCGCTCGACCAGCGGCTCGGAGACGTCGACACCCAGCACCGCGCCCGAGGGACCGACCAGGGCGGCGATCTCCAGGCTGCCCGCCCCGGCCCCGCAGCCGATGTCCAGCACCTGCTCGCCGGCCGCCGGGGCCGCCGCCTCGACCGCCGCGCGCCCATAGGCCTTCAGCATGCGGTCCAGCCGCGCCTGGTTGGCGACCCAGCGCTCGCCGGTCCGCCCGTTCCAGTCGGCGATCTGATGGACGTTGCGCTCGGTCATGACGGCCCTATTAATTGAGAATAATTCTCAACAATGGATATCCCACCGGGCGCCGCCTGTCGACTACCGTCCAGCCGCGTCCAGCGCCGCGATGACCTCGGGCGGCAGGGTCAGGCGGGCCCCGACCAGCAGTTCCTCCAGCTGTTCGACGCTGGTGGCGCTGGCGATCGGAGCGGTGATGGCCGGATGAGCGACGATCCAGGCCAGGGCGATCTGGGCCGGCGTGGCGCCCGTCGCCTCGGCGGCCTGGTCGAGGGCGGCCAGTATGCGGAAGCCCTTGTCGTTGAGGTAGCCCTTGACCGTGCGCCCGCGCGCCTTGCCTTCCAGGTCGGCCTCGCTGCGATACTTGCCGGTCAGGAAGCCGGCGGCCAGGCCGTAGAACGGGATGATCCCCACCCCCTCGCGCGCCGCCAGGTCGGCCAGCGGCCCCTCGACCTCGTCGCGGTCGTAGAGATTGAACTTCGGCTGGATCGACTCGTAGCGCACCAGGCCCTTTTCGACCGAGGTCTTCAGCGAGGCCTCCAGCCGCTGCGGCGTGAAGTTCGAGGCGCCGATCGCCCGCACCTTGCCGGCCTTCACCAGCCGGTCGAAGGCCTCCAGCGTCTCGTCGATGGGCGTGGCCGCGTCATCCTCGTGCGACTGGTAGAGGTCCACATGGTCGGTGTTGAGACGGCGCAGCGAGTCTTCCAGCGCCTCCACGATATTGGCCGCCGACAGTCCGGGGCGCCTCGGCCACTTGGCCACCTTGGTCAGGATCTTGATGCGGTCGCGCTTGCCGCCGGCCGCCAGCCAGCGGCCGATGGTCGCCTCGGACTCGCCGCCCTCGTGTCCCGGAACCCAGGCCGAGTAGACGTCGGCCGTGTCGATCGCGTCGAAGCCGCCGTCGACGAAGGCGTCGATCAGGCGGTGCGAGGTCGCCTCGTCGGCGGTCCAGCCGAAGACGTTGCCGCCGAACACCAGCGGGGCGATCGAGAGGCCGGAGCGGCCGAGGGGGCGTTGGCTCATGAAGCGGGTCCTTGTGCGAGAGCGAGCCGAAGCTTGCGCGACTTCGAACCCGGACACGCAATCAAACTTCGAAATAAGGCCTATTGGGCTTTCGTGACGGATCTATCCGAAACGGCTGAGTCCTTGCCTCGCCCCCTACTCCGTAAAACCCCCGCGAAAGCGGGGATTTTACGGATGAAGAGGTCAGGCCGCCGCCGCCTGCCCGCCGTCGAACACCGGCGCGTCCTGCGGGGCCAGGGTCGCCTTGCCGGCCAGCAGGTCGGCCGCGCGTTCGGCGATCATGATGGTCGGGGCGTTGGTGTTGCCGCCGATCAGGGTGGGCATCACCGAGGCGTCGATCACCCGCAGGTTCGAGATCCCCTGCACCCGCAGCTGGTCGTCGACCACCGCCAGCGGATCGCCCGCCGCCCCCATCCGGCAGGTGCCGACCGGGTGATAGATCGTCTCGGCCTTGGCGCGGATCCAGGCGTCGATCTGCTCGTCGCTCTTCACCTCGGCGCCCGGCGCGTATTCGCTGTCGCGATAGGGGTCGAGCGCGGCCTGGGCGGCCACGTCGCGGCCGATCCGCACGCCCTCGCGCATGGCCCGGCGGTCCTCGTCGGCGGCCAGGTAGTTGGCCAGGATCTTCGGATCGGCGAACGGATCGGCCGAGTGCAGCCCCACGAAGCCCCGGCTCTCCGGGCGCAGCTGGCAGACGTGCAGGGTGAAGCCGTCCTTCTCGACCAGCACCTTGCCGTGGTCCTGCATGATCGCCAGCACGGCGTGGATCTGCAGGTCGGGGCGGTCCAGATCAGGCCGCGAGCGCAGGAAGGCGCCCGACTCCAGGAAGTTCTGCCGGCCGATCCCCTTGCCCATCAGGAGGTACGACAGGCCCACGCCCAGCTTGTTCAGCCCCTTGTTGGCCGAATAGGCCGTCTTCAGCCCCTTGGTCGTCCACGACAGGCAGACGTCCAGGTGGTCCTGCAGGTTCTGGCCGACGCCGCGCGCCTCGTGCACCGGCGTCACGCCGGCGGCCTTCAGGGCGTCCGGATCGCCGATCCCGGACAGTTGCAGGATCTGCGGCGACTGCACCGCGCCGGCGCTCAGCAGCACCTCGGCATCGGCATAGGCGATCGCCTTTTCCGCTCCCTTGCCGACGACATATTCGACGCCGACCGCCTTGCCGTTCTCGATGACGATGCGGGTGGTGCGCGCCCCGGTCAGGCAGGTCAGGTTCGGCCGCGACAGGGCCTGCGCCAGATAGGCGGCCGCCGCGCTCCAGCGCTTGCCGTCGCGGATGGTCAGGTCGTAGGGGCCAAAGCCCTCCTGCTGATAGCCGTTGAAGTCCTTGGTCACCGGATGGCCCGCCTGGCGGCCGGCCTCGATCACCGCCTTGTAGAACGGGCTGTCGGACTCGCCGGCCGACACGTGCAGCGGCCCGCTGTCGCCGTGATAGTCGCAGCCCCCGCCGTGGAAGGTCTCCGAGCGCTTGAAGTAGGGCAGCACCTCGGCATACGACCAGCCCGACAGGCCCATCTGCCGCCATTGGTCATAGTCGCGCGCATGGCCGCGGATATAGATCATGCCGTTGATCGCCGAACTGCCGCCCAGCCCCCGGCCGCGCGGCCACCACAGCTTGCGGTCGTTTAGGTGCGGCTCGGCTTCCGTCCAGAAACCCCAATTGCACTCGCCCTTGGCCTTGATCAGCTCGCCCACGCCGGCGGGCATCCGCACCAGCACCGAACCGTTCTTGCCCCCGGCCTCCAGCAGCAGCACCTTCACCGCCGGATCCTGCGTCAGCCGCGCGGCCAGCACGCAACCCGCCGAGCCGGCGCCGATGATGACGTAGTCGTAGCGCGTGCCCGACATGGCGTCCCTCCCACAATGTTATCGTTGTTAAGACAGAGAGTGACCCGGTCGGGCGACGGGGGCAAGAGGCTGCGTAACAGCGTTGTCCGTGCAGACTGGAACCGTCCTCGAAACAGGCTTGGGCCGCCGGCAACGAAAAACGGCCGCGTCCGGTGGGGAGCCCCCGGATCGCGGCCGTCGTCGAAGGGCATTGGATCGCGTGCAAGACCGAACGATCGGGCGCGCCCTGGCCGGGCGCGCCCTTGCGTCGTCAGGAGCCGGACCGGGCGGCGCAGTTCACGGCGGCCCTTTCGCCCTGTCCCTGGCAGCCGCCGCCGCCACCGCCGCCCGTGGACGCCGCGTCGCCGCCGAAGGCGTCGCCCGCATCGGAGAACATCACGTCGACCAGCGGCGCCGTGAGATCGCGTCCACCCGACATGGCGCCGGACACGACGGCGTCGGCGGAGCCGTCGTCGACGACGCGCGACGGCGGGTTGGACGATGGCGCCGGCGTGACGGAAAGCACCGCGTCGACGAAGGTCACCGCGTAGTTCGGGCTCGTCGCGAGGCTGCCCCGGGTGATCGCATAGTCGCCCACCGGCGAGCCAGTGTCAGCGGTGGTGGCCAGGGCGCCCGACAGGGTATCGCCATTGACCAGGCCGCGCCCGCCCACCGTCCAGGTCAGCGCCGGATTGGTCGCGGCATAGACGCGGCTGAGCGCGTCAGCGGTCACGATGATGCTCCGCGGCGTGATGGTCAGCGCCGAGGCGTTGCCCGCCCCCTGCACGCTGGTCAGCACATAGTTGCTGCTCGCGCTCAGGCCCGAACCGGCGATGGCGTAGGTCCCGACGCCCGAGGTCGAGGTCGCCGTGGTGGTCCAGGCGGCGTTGCCGAACAGGGTGTCGGCGCCGACCAGGCCGTCGACCACGTAGCCGCCCGACAGGCCGGTCGGGGTGTCGCCATAGACGCTGCCCAGGCCGTTGGCCGTATAGGTCACGGTCAGCGTGCGCGGCGTGATGGCCAGGCCGCCGTTGGCGTAGGTGATCACATAGTTCGACAGGCCGCTGCCCGTCGCGTTCGACAGGGCGTCGGCGTAGGTCCCGACGAAGGCGCCGCCCGCCAAGCCGGCGACCGAGGTCACCGTGTCGCCGTTGACCAGGCCGCTGGTGGTGAAGCCGTTGATCTGGGCCGCGCCGTTGTAGACCAGCGAGCCGGTGTTGCCGGTCACCGTCAGCGCCCGGGGCGTGATGGTCAGGGCGCTGGCGTTGCCGGCCGCCTGGCTGGCGACCAGCGTGTAGTTGGCGCCGGCGCCGAGGCCCGAACCGGTGATGGCGTAGCCCCCCACGCCGGACGTGGCGGTCGCCGTGGTCGTCCAGGCAGCCGCGCCCGACAGCGTGTCGCCGCCGACCAGACCGTCGACGACGTAGCCGCCGCCCAGGCCAGTCGGCGCCTGGCCATAGACGCTGCTGGCGGCGTTGGCGGCGTAGGTCACCGTCAGCGCCTTGGGCGTGATGAGCAGACCGCCGTTGACGTAGGTGATGGCGTAGTTCGACAGGCCGCTGCCCGTCGCGCCCGAAAGGACGTCGGCATAGGTCCCGACATTAGTCCCGCCCGCGAGGCCCGCGACCGAGGTCACGGTGTCGCCGTTGATCAGGCCGCTGGTGGTGAAGCCGTTGCCCTGGGCCGCGCCGCTGTAGACCAGCGAGCCGGTGTTGCCGGTCACCGTCAGCGTACGGGGCGTGATGGTCAGGGCGGTGGCGTTGCCGGCCGCCTGGCTGGCGACCAGCGTGTAGTTGGAGCCGACGCCGAGCCCCGCGCCGGTGATCGCGTAGCCGCCCACGCCCGAGGTGGTGGTCGCCGTGGTCGTCCAGCTGGCCGCGCCCGACAGCGCATCGCCGCCGATCAGGCCGTCGACCACATATCCGCCCGTCAGGCCGTTCGGCGTCGCGCCATAGATGCTGCTGGCGCCATTGGCCGTATAGGTCACCGTCACCGCCTTGGGCGTGATGAGCAGACCGCCGTTGACGTAGGTGATGGCGTAGTTCGACAGGCCGGTACCGACGGCGCCCGACAGGACGTCGGCGTAGCTGCCGACATTGGTCCCGCCGGCCAGGCCGGCGACCGAGGTCACCGCGTCCGAGCCCACCAGGCCGCTGGTGGTGAAGCCGTTGGTCTGGGCCGAACCGTTGTAGATCGACGAGCCGACGCCGCCGCTGATGGTCAGCGCCTTGGGCGTGATGGCCAGGCCGCCATTGACGTAGGAGATCGTGTAGTTCGACAGGCCGTTGCCGGTCGCGCCCGACAGGCTGTCGGCGTAGCTGCCGACGCTGGTCCCGCTTCCGAGGCCTGCGACCGAGGCCACCATGTCCGAACCGACCAGACCGTTGGCGGTGAAGCCGTTGATCTGGGTCGCGCCGTTATAGGTCGCCGAGCCGGTGTCGCCGGTGATGGTCAGAGCCTTGGGCAGGATGACCAACGCGCCGCCTTGGTAGGTAATGGCGTAGTTCGACAGGCCGTTTCCGACAGCCCCCGACAGGCTGTCGTAATAGGTCCCGACATTGGTCCCGCTGCCCTGGCCACTGACGCTGGTCACGGTGTCGCCGCCCACCAGGCCGTCGGTGGTGAAACCGTTGGTCTGGGCCTCGCCGCTATAGCCCCGGTAGCTCGCATAGCCGGTGATGGTCAGGGTCTTGGGCGTGATGGCCAGGCTGCCGTTGACGTAGGTGATGTTGTAGTTCGACAGGCCGCTGCCGGTCGCGCCCGACAGGTTGTCGGTATAGGTCCCGACGTTGGTCGCCGTGGCGATGCCCTCGACCGAGGTCACCGTGTCGCGACCGACCAGGCCGTTGACGACCACGGCGTGGCTCTTTTCCAAGCCGCTGTAGACGCTGCTCACATTGCTGCCGGTGATGGTCAGCGCCCTGGGGTTGATCGTCAGGCTGCCGTTCACATAGGTGATGTTGTAGTTCGACAGGCCGCTGCCGGTCGCGCCCGACAGGTTGTCGTAATAGGTCCCGACGTTCGTGCCGATGGCGCCGCCGACGATGCTGGTGATGTAGTCGCCAGTGACCAGGCCGTTGACGACATAGCCGTTGCCGAAGGCCGAACCGGAATAGGTCAGCGTGCTGGTTCCACCGCTGATGGTCAGCGCCTTGGGCGTGATGGTCAGCGTGCCCGTCGCGGTGACGATCAGGTCATAGCCCTGCTGGGTCGAGTAGGCGCCGGTGACGTACTGGCCCACATCGCGGCCGCGGCCGCCGCCCAGGATCAGGCTGGTGTCGACCCCGTTCGGCGCGGTGACCGGCGCGCTGACCAGCTGCCGGACGCCGTTATAGACGGCGGTGGCGTCGCCGACGCTGACCGCCACGGTTCCCGGCTTCAGGAAGGCCTTCAGCATCGGGGTGGTGAAGCCCTCGTACATCCGCCAGGTCAGGGCCTGGCCGCCGGTCAGGTCGATATCGCTGGTCGCGCCCGTGGCCAAAAGCGACCAGGCCGAGGCGTTGTAGATGTAGTCGGCCGCGTTCCATTGCGCCGCATCGGAGGTGACCGAGGCCAGGCTGGTCACGATCGCGCCGGTGTTGGACCCCACGCCCAAGGCCTGGCCGCTGGCGTAACGATCCCAGTAGGACGCCTCGATCGTTCCGGCCGAGGCCTCGGCGATCAGGCCGCCGGCCGTGCCGGCGGCACCGGTCGAGCCGTACGCCGTGACCATCGTCGCGCCGCTCAACATCGTGTAGCTGCCGCCGCCGCCGCCGCCGGCCGACACTCGGCCCGTTGCGTAGCTTTGTGCAATGTCGGCGCTGGCAAGGCCGGCCAGGCCCCCGGCCCTGCCGCCCGCGCCGCCGTTGCCGCCGCGGCCGCCTACCATGCCGAAACTGTTGCTGCCGCCGCCGCCGCCGTTGGCTGACGCCGCGCCCGTCGCATAGCTTTGGGTGATCGCGCCGCTGGCGTCGCCGACGAGCCCGCCCGCCACGCCGCCGCTGCCGCCGTTGCCGCCATTGGTCGAGGTTGCGCCCGCGCCGCCGCCGCCGCCGTTGGCGGACGCCGCGCCGGTGGCGTAGCTCAGGCTGATCGTGCTGCGGCTCCGACCGACAAGCCCGCCCGCGGTCCCGCCGGAGCCGCCGGCGCCGCCGGCTGATACACCCGCCCCGCTACCGCCGCCGCCGTTGGCCGAGACCGCCCCCGTGGAATAGCTCCTCGTGATCGCGCCGTCGCTCTCGGCGACCAGGCCGCCGGCCGTCCCGCCCGTGGCCCCGCTGTTGCTGCCGCCACTGCCGCCGCCGCCGTTGGCCGAGACCACGCCCGTGGCGTAGCTCGCCGTGATCGTGCTGCTGGAGAGCCCGACGAGCCCCCCCGCCTTGCCGCCAGCCCCGGCGGTGCGGGCGCTGCCGCCGTTGGCCGAGACCGCGCCCGTCGCATGGCTCCCCGTGATCGCGCCGCTGCTTTCGGCGACCAGGCCGCCGGCCACGCCGCCCGCGCCGGCAGTACCCGTCGTGACGTCGACGCCGGCGCCGCCGTTGGCCGCGACAGCGCCCGTGGCGTAGCTCTCCGAGATCGCGCCGTAGGACTGGCCGACGAGGCCGCCCACCTTGCCGCCCGCGCCGCCCTGGGTCATGCCGTCGCGACCGCCGGCCGAGACCGTGGCGGAGGAATGGCTTCCCGTGATCGTACCGTAGGACTTGCCGACCAGGCCGCCGGCCACCCCGCCCGCGCCGCCCGTGGAGGGGCCGAAGGTGGGTCCGCCGTTGGCGGACACCGAGCCCGTGGAATAGCTCTGGGTGATCGCGCCGTAGGAAACGCCGACCAGGGCGCCCGCCGTGCCGCCGACGCCGACGCCGATGAAGGTGTTCGCATCGCCATTGACCGCGACGCTGGCGTTGACGAGGCCGACATTGCCGATCGAGGCGCTGGCGGCGGCAAGACCGAACAGGCCGCCATAGGCGGACGACGTGCGATTGATGGTCAGGTTGCTGACGGTGTGGCCAAGGCCCAGGAAGCGTCCGGTGAAGCCATTGCCGCCGCCTTCCGCATTGGTCGCGCCGAGCGGGTCGAAGCCCCGGCCGCTGTTCCAGCCGCTGGTGGCGCTGGCGTCGATATTGGCCCCCAGCGCGTAGAAGCCGCCCAGGGCCCCGTTGATCCCCTGCAGGTCCAGGCCCGTGGTCGAGCCGGCCGCGCCCAGGGCGGTGATGATCGTGTAGCCCTGGCCGTTGACGGCGAAGCTGTTGCTTCCGCCCGTGAAGTCGACCCGGCCGGTAAAGCCGCTGCTGGTCAGGCCGAAGTCGAGGCCGGCGCCGGCGAGCGGCGTGGCCGCCAACGACCCCTTGGTGTCGCCGTAGTTCAGGGCGAGGCCCGCGCTGCCCGAAGCGGTCAGCACGGCGTTGACCTTGATGCTGTTGGCCGCGTTCAGCGTCAGGGTGTTGGCGCCCCAGCTGATCGCCGAATTGACGATGATGTCGCCCGCGCCTTCGCTGGCCACGCCCGGTCCGGACGGCGCGCCGCTGAGATAGGTCTCCAGCGTGACATTGGTGGTGGCGAGGTTCGACTGGATGGTGGCCGCCGCGGCCGCGTCGATCGTCAGGTCGGTCGGGTCGACCAGCCAGGTTCCCGTCGCGCCGTTGGCCGCGCGGGTGTCGACGCGCAGGCCGGTGAAGTCGACATGGTTGCCCGAGGTCTCGATGAAGCCGCCCTTACCGGCAGCGCCCGTCGCCCGGGCCGAAAGCTCGCCGTTGGCGCGGGTGTTGACGCCCATCACAATGATCGAGCCCGCGTCGCCGGCGTCGGAATCGACGCTGATCTTGCCGCCCAGCACGATGTCGCCGTTGCGGCCGGTCACGCTGCTGCTGCTCAGGCCGTCCAGGTTGACGGTGTTGCGCGTCGCCTCGTAGCCCGACTGGGCCGAGACCAGCGCGCTGGAGCCGTCCGCCGCCAGGGCCGACTGCTCGGGCAGGGCCACCTGCAGGAAGCCCCCGCCGTTGAGATCGAGCGTAGCGTGGGTGACAGCCCCGATCACCACCTTGCCCGCCGGCGCCACGATCAGGCCGCTGCTGGAGACGCTGCCGCCCAGCAGGCCCACCACGCCGCCGGTCCCGACGGTGATCGAGCCCCGGTGGTCGATCGACCCGCCAGTGCCGGTGAAGCGGCCGGCGCCGGCCATGAACTCGTCGTTGGAGATGTCCAGCGTCGAGGCCACGAAGCCGCGCCCGGCGTTGACCACGCCGCTCTGGGTGATCTGGATGCCGTTGGGATTGATCAGATAGACGCTGCCGTTGGCCGTGATCTGGCCGGCGATGGTCGAGCCGGTGGTCCCCGTCACCCGGTTCAGGGTCGCGCCGTCGGCGTTGGGCGTCACGAAGGTCAGGCTATTGCCCTGGCCGACGTTGAAGCTGGTCCAGTCGATCACCGCCTTCTGGCTGGTCTGGGTGATGGTCTGGGCGCCGCCCGACTGGCCGCCGATGGTGGCCGAGCCGGCGACCACCGAGCCGCCGGTGGGCAGGGCGTCCTGCGCGACCGCCTGAGAGGCCATGGCGGCCAGGGTCAGGGTCAGGCTGGTGGTGGCGATCAGGCGAAGCTTGTTGGCGATAAGCATGGTCAGGCTCCCCCTCAGAACGCGACGTTGACGCTGGCCGTGAGGCGCGTCTGGTTTTTGGCGAACAGGTTGCTGTTGGCGTGCGCCAGTTCGGCGCTCAGATTGACGCGCTGCGCCAGAGCGGCGCGGGCGCCGGCGCCGACCGACCAGCCGTCGGGCCGCGGCTTCTCGACCACGGTCGGCCTTTCCAGCCAGCCCCGGCCGGCCGCGGCGAACAGGTAGGGACGCGCCGTGACCTTGCCGCCGATCGGGGCCAGGGCGGCCAGTTCGACGCGGCCGGTCAGGCCGCTGTCGACATTGATCGAGCCGGCGTCGAAGCCGGAAACGCCTTCGCCGCCATCGAGCGAGAACTGCATGGCGCTGGGCATGGCGCCGCCGAACCCGGTCTGGCCGCGCAGAACGAAACGGGCCGAGAACGGACCGCCCAGGGCCTGGTCGATGCTGGCGCTGGCCGAAAGCTTGGTGAAGTCGGGCTTGGAGCCCTGGCGCGACAGCGGCGTGCCCGAGACCCGCGCGTCGGAGGGCGTGCGCGCGCCCAGGCCCGAAATCCCCTGGGCGAAATCGATCCGGGACGAGACTGTGGTCGCCGCGCCGAACGCCTTGCCGCCTTCGAGGCCGAGCGTGAAGCTGCGCAGGGCGTCCTTGCTCAGGTCGACGCCGAAGCCGCGGGCGGCCTGGCTTTCGTTGGTCCACTCCAGCCCGCCCGACACCGACAGCATCTCGCGCCGGCTCAGGATCAGCGGATAGGACAGCTTGGCCACGACGCGGTCGAACTGGCCCTGCACCGGCAGGACGCCGCGCGGCGCGATCGGATTGGTGTCGGCGTGCAGATACTCGAGTTGGGCCGTCACCCCGTCGAAGCCCAGCGGCGCGATCAGGCCGACGCCGACGATGCGGCGATGGGGATGCCCGCCCGTCAGGGCCAGATCGGTGGCCGAGGCGCCGAAGGCGTAGAACTGCTCGCCCGCCCCGAACACCGAGTTGGCCGTCAGCCGCGCCTCAAGGTTCCAGTCGTCATAGGCGTTCGACAGGGTGTTGTCGGCGCCCAGGCCGCCGGCGACGGCGTCGTGCTCGACCTGCAGCACCAGCCGCGCGCCGCCGACAAGCTCGCCTGGGACCAGGGTCGTGCGCAGGCTGACGCCCGGCACGCGCGCGGCCAGCAGCACCTGGCGCTCGATCTGCGGCAGGCTCAGCCCCGGCCTGTTGATCAGCTTGACCAGCCGGTCGCGGATCGGCCCTCGCACCTTGGCCGGCACGCGGCTGTCGTCGATGCTCTCGATGAAGCCCTCGATCACGACGATGCGCAGGGTCGCGCCGTCCTTGAGCGACTGCGGCGGCAAGGTGGCGCGGGTCAGGATGCGCCCGTCCTTGGCGTAGAGCGCCTCGATCTTGGCGGCGATCTCGTAGAGGGCGGCGACGGTGACCGTTCGCCCTTCGACCGGCCGGGCCAGGGCGGCGACGGCTTCGGCGTAGTCCGGCGCGACGCCTTCGACCACCACCCGCTCGACCCGCACCGACAGGGCCTCGGCCCCGGCCGGGGCCGCCGTCAGGCGCGTGGCCGGCAAGGCGATCTCGCCCTGGGTCTCCTGAACGGTCGGAGCGATGGTTTGGGGAAGGGTCCGGCTGGGCGCGGTCTGCGCGAAACTTGCCGTGGACCAGGTCAGAGCCAGAAAAGAACTCGTCGCGACGACCAGGGCGCGCGTCGCACCCCGCGATACACCAACACTCATACTGTACGCCCCACTCAACACATGGGCGGCGTGATAGGTATTTGCGGATTTAAAACCAGTTAACTCATTTCATGATTTTGCACACGCCACACATATTCTCGGTTTGTGCAAATGATCGCACATAGGTTTCGAGCTGCTTACTGGAGCCGCTCGAAGGTCTCTATCTTGCCGCGAATCCGGCATGACTTCCCAGATTGAGAAATCGCACAGCCGCTTCATCGCCCCCTCCGCCTTCAAGCGCCAAGCAGGTTGCAAGGGCCGCGGCGCGCCGCGACGAACGGACGCAGGGCTCGGCCCGAGCGGCGCGACGATCGGGCTGAAGGCCCTTTCGATACGGAAAGTCCTGGAAGTGCGAGCGCCGGCGTTCCGAGTTCATCGGCGACTTGCCGGCGGCGGCAGGAACCAGGGGCGCATCGAGCCAGCGCCGACGGAAACGCCACGAAGAACGCCGTTACGGATTTTGCGCGAACTCAACCTTAATCCGATCGGAAGAGCCGCCCTCCATCATCACGGACATCAGATCGACCGGCGGCTTCGTGGAGAGCGCCTCACCGGTCCGTCCGACTTCCACGGCCGCGACAGTCCCGCCGCCGCCGTGAGGAGGCCCCGCGCATCAAGCCCCTTTGCGCGGGTCTGACAGGAGCGCCGCCCATCCCCCCCTCCGGGCGGCGCTCCTGCGCTTTTCTCTTCGGATCGCCCGTTTCAGAGCGGCTTCAGGCCGGCGCGATAGCGCTTCCAGTTCTCGACATAGTGCAGGGCCGAGGCCTGCAGGATCATCGCCTGGTGCTCGCTGACCTCGCGGATGACCTTGCCAGGCGCGCCGACCACCATCGAGTTGTCGGGGATTTCCTTGCCCTCGGTGATCAGGGCCCCGGCGCCGATCAGGCAGTTCTTCCCGATCTTCGCGCCGTTGAGGATGATCGAGCCGATGCCGATCAGCGAGCCGTCGCCGATCGTGCAGCCGTGCAGCATCACCAGGTGGCCGACCGTGACGTTGGCGCCGATGGTCAGCGGGATCCCGGCGTCGGTGTGCAGCACCGAACCGTCCTGGATGTTGCTGTTTTCGCCGATGGTGATCGGATCGTTGTCACCGCGCAGCACCGCGCCCCACCAGACGCTGGCGTTCTGCTTGAGCACGACGTTCCCCATCACGCTGGCGCTCGGGGCGATCCAGTATTCGCCCTCCGGAGGAAGCGTGGGGGCGGCATCGCCCAACGAATAGACAGTCATCCGTACACCCCGTGTTCTTTTGGCACGCAAAAACTTAATCGCTCAGAAACCATAATAGCCCCATTGTAAATCCGGTGATTCGGCATGGAACATCCCTTCATCGGGAGACTTCCTTCCGTATCCGCCGCGGACCATACCGACCGCGGCCTCCTGACGACGGAGAACAGGGTCTTGCGTTCGGCGTTCCGGCGTACAGCACCGCCTTCCTGGGGCTCCACCGAGCCGCCCGGCCGCGCCTGCGGCTCCGTCTTCTGCTCCGCCCATCGATCCAAGGACGACGCCTTACGGCCTCGTCCTTTTTTCATGCCTGAATGGAGGCTTTGATGACCAAGCGAGCCCTGAAGCGGATGGTGCGCGAAGGCGCAGACGGCCGCTACGACGACGACGCCAAGGTGCGTCGCCTGCCGGTGGAGCATCGCGGCGGCTGGTCGCCGCTGGGCGAAACGGACAACGCGCCCCGTGATCAGAGCTACATCAAGACGATAAAACCTAAATCGCCAGGCCAGGCTCAGCTGATGGAGGCGATGGACAGCAAGAACCTGGTCATGGCGCTGGGTCCGGCCGGCACCGGCAAGACCTATCTCGCCATCGCCAAGGCCGTCGAGGCTCTGGAGGCGGGCCGGGTCAACCGCATCGTCCTGTCGCGCCCCGCCGTCGAGGCCGGGGAGTCGATCGGCTACCTGCCGGGCGACATGGAGGACAAGCTGGCCCCTTATCTGCGGCCGCTCTACGACGCCCTGACCGATCGCCTCTCGGTCAAGCGCATGCGGGCCCTGATGGCCGAGGGCGCGATCGAGATCGCCCCGGTTGGCTTCATGCGCGGCCGCACGCTGAACAACGCCTTCGTGGTGATCGACGAGGCACAGAACTGCACCTACATGCAGCTGAAGATGCTGCTGACGCGCCTGGGCTGGCATTCGACCATGGTGGTGACGGGCGACCCGAACCAGTCGGACCTGCTGCCGGGCATCTCGGGCCTGGGCGACGTGGCCGACCGTTTCGAGCAGATGTCGAACATCGCCGTCGTCCGCCTGGAAGACCGCGACATCGTCCGCCACCCCCTGGTGGCCGAGATGCTCGGCGTTCTGTGACCCTAATTCTGTAATTTCATAACAGTTCATGCCCTTCCGGGCTTGAGTATGGGGCGGTCGGACGGCAAGGTCCGGCCGCCTTAACTGTTTCCGGGACCCATATGTCCGATATCACCGCCGCCCCGCGCTCGGAGTTCACGCTCCGCGGCGTGATACTGGGCATCCTCATCACCGTCGTCTTCACGGCCGCCCAGGTCTATCTGGGGCTGAAGGTCGGCCTGACCTTCGCCACCTCGATCCCGGCCGCCGTGATCTCGATGGCCCTGCTGCGCTTCTTCCGGACCTCGACGATCCAGGAGAACAACATCGTCCAGACGATCGCCTCGGCCGCGGGCACGCTGTCGTCGGTGATCTTCGTGCTGCCGGGCCTGCTGATGATCGGCTGGTGGTCGAACATCCCGTTCCTGGCCACCTTCGGCATCTGCGCCGTCGGCGGCATCCTGGGCGTGATGTACACCATCCCGCTGCGCCGGGCGCTGGTGACCAACTCGCCCCTGCCCTATCCGGAAGGCGTCGCCGCCGCCGAGGTGCTGAAGGTCGGCTCGGGCTCGCGCGAAGGCGCGGCCGAGGGCAAGGCGGGCCTGTGGGCCGTGATCGCCGGCACCCTGGCGTCGGCCGCCTTCGCGGCCTTGGGCGCGGCCAAGGTCTTCGCCGCCGAGGTCGCCGCCTTCGTCAAGGTCGGCAAGGGCGCGACCGGCATCGGCGCCTCCAGCTCGCTGGCCCTGATGGGCGCGGGCCACCTGATGGGCATCACCGTCGGCATCGCCATGTTCACCGGCCTGTTCATCGCCTGGGCCGTGCTGGTGCCGATCCTGACCGGCGTGTTCCCGGCCCAGGCCGGCATGAGCGTCGCCGACCACGCCCTGAGCGTCTGGGCCACCAAGGTCCGCTTCCTGGGCGCCGGCGTCATCGGCGCGGCCGCCATCTGGACCCTCGGCAAGCTGGTGGTTCCGATCTGGCGCGGCCTGGTTTCGGCCTTCGAGGCCGGCAAGGCCCGTCGCGCCGGCTCGGGCGACATTCCCCGCGTCGAGCAGGACATCCCGATCTTCGTCGTCGGCCTGGTGTCGGTGGCCCTGCTGGCCCCGGCCGGCTGGCTGCTGGCCGCCTTCGCCCTGGGCGGTCCGGCCGGCGCCCTGGCCCTGCCGCTGACCATCGCCGCCGTCGCCTACCTGGTGTTCGCCGGCCTGCTGGCCGCCGCCGTCTGCGGCTACATGGCCGGCCTGATCGGCTCGTCCAACAGCCCGGTCTCGGGCATCGCCATCCTGACCGTGCTGGGCGCCTCGCTGCTGGTCGGCGCCATCGGCCGCGGCCTGATCGGCCCCGACGCCGCCAAGGCCCTGGTCGCCTTCGCCCTCTACGTCACCGCCACCGTGCTGGCCGTGGCCGTCGTGGCCAACGACAACCTGCAGGACCTGAAGACCGGCCAGCTGGTCGACGCCACCCCGTGGAAGCAGCAGTCGGCCCTGGTGATCGGCGTGCTGTCGGGCGCGACCGTCATCCCGTTCGTGCTGGACCTGCTGGCCAAGTCGAACGGCTTCGTCGGCGCGCCGAACCTGCATGTCGTGCCCGGCGCCGAGCCGCTGGCCGCGCCGCAGGCGACGCTGATCTCGACCCTGGCCAAAGGCGTCATCGGCCATAACCTGCAATGGGACCTGCTGGGCGTCGGCGCCCTGATCGGCCTTGGCCTCGTGGCGGTCGACATCGTCCTGCGCCGCGCCAGCAAGGACCGCTTCAGCCTGCCGCCGCTGGGCGTGGGCCTGGCCATCTACCTGCCCAGCGCGGTCACCGCCCCGGTGGTGGTCGGCGCCGTCGCCGGCTGGATCTTCGAGCGCGTGGTCTCCAAGGACCGCAAGGCCGAGGTCGCCAAGCGCCTGGGCGTGCTGATCGCCTCGGGCTTCATCGTCGGCGAGAGCCTGTTCAACGTGGCCCTGGCCCTGCTGATCGTCTCGACCAACAAGGGCGCGCCCCTGGCCATCGCCCACCCGCCGCCCGAGCACCTGGGCATGATCATCGCCCTGGTCGTCGCGGCGATCCTGGTGGCGGCGCTGTACGGCTGGTGCCGCGTCCAGGCGCGGAAGATCGAAGACGCCTGATCGGCTTCTTCCCTCTCGAAACAGAAAGGCCCGGAAGCTTCCGCTTCCGGGCCTTTTTCGTTCAGGTGGGATCGAACTCAACGCCCCCCTTTTCAACGAGCATCCCCGCGAAGGCGGGGATGCTCGTTGAAAAGGGGCGGGGATTGTTGGGAAGATGGGCCGCTTATTCCGGGGCCAGAACCGTGAACCAGATGTCGGCCCGGCGCTCAAAGCCCAGGGCCTGGTAGAGGGCGTTGGCCCCGGCGTTGTCGGCGTAGCTGTGCAGGAACGGCGTCTCGCCGCGCGCCAGGATCTTGCCCGCCACATGCGCCATCAGGCCTGCCGCGTAGCCGTTCCCGCGGTGACCGGGATGGGTGCAGACCCCGCTGACCTCGGTGAAGCCGTCGGGCCGCATCCGCTCGCCGGCCATGGCCGCCAGCGCGCCGCCGACCTTCACGCCGACGAAGTCGCCCAGTTGATGGGTGCGCGAAAAGAACGGGCCGGGCTTGGTCAGGGTCGCCAGGGCCAGCATCTCGGGCGCGTCGGCCTCGCCCAGCGGGACGATCTCGAAATCCACCGGCTTGAGCGGCGTGACCGCCTTGGCCGCCATCTGCCAGCACAGGGCGCTCGACAGCACCATCGCGCCCGGAACCGGCGGCGGCGGGGCCAGCTCCACGAGGCCGCTGTTGCCATGCTCGCGCACCAGCGCGCCCAGAGCCGCCAGGCTCTCGGGCGTTTCGTCGGCGAGCGCCGCGAACAGGCCGAAGTCCGGATCCATCCGCAACGCCCCGTCACAAGACGCCCCCGTGGCGATCGCTAGGTGCGCCTGCCGCCCGGTCAGGCTGGACCAGACCGGGCGGTCGAGAGGATGGCTCACGGGCAGTACGCCGCGATCAGGGCCTTCACCGCGCCGACGCTGGCCATGGCCGGCTTGTCGTCGCCGTCGAACATCTGGCTGGAGGTGAAGACGCCCTCGATCAGCAGCAGCAGGACGTCGCCCAGGACCTTCGGATCGGACGCCCCCATCTCGACCGCCTTGGCGCGCAGGCGTTCGCGCAGCTGCTCCTTGTGGGCCTGCGAGACCATGCGGCCGACGTGCTGGCGGTCGGGATATTCCACCGCCGCGTTGCTGAGCGCGCAACCGCGATAGTCGTCGCCGACCGAGCGGGCGGCCAGGCCTTCGAAATAGGCGATCATCTGGGCCCTGGGGTCGCCCGGGAACGCGTCCTCGGCCGACCTGAACCGGTCCCAGAAGCCCTCCTCGACCTCGCGCAGCACGGCGGCGACCAGGTCGTCCTTGGACTTGAAGCTGCGATAGAGGCTGGGCTTGGTCACCCCGGCCTTGCTGACGATCTCGTCCACGCCGACGGCGCGGATGCCCTCGCGGTAGAACAGGTCGCGGGCCGTCTCGAATATCTTCTCGGCCGCGCGCGGGCCAGGGCCATACGGCTGGAGATGCAAGGGGGTGTCGGCGTCGGTTTTCGTCATCGTGAAGAAGGCCTCTTGACGATGTTACTAACCGGTACGTACAACGCCATCAAGATCCGTACCGATCGGTTACATTTTCCGCGAGGAAGCCCGCATGGCGACGATCCGACGCCCCTTCGGCCGCAACTACGCCTTCGTGGTGGCCGGCGTGACCTTCCTGGCCCTGCTGGCCGCCGCCGGCCTGCGGGCCGCGCCGGGCGTGCTGATCCTGCCGCTGGAAAAGAGCTTCGGCTGGGATCGCGGCTCGATCTCGCTGGCCGCCGCCATCGGCATCTTCCTCTACGGCCTGACCGGCCCCTTCGCCGCGGCGCTGATGCAGTCGTTCGGCGTGCGCCGGACGGTCGCCCTGGCCCTGGTGATGATGGCCGTCTCCACCGGGCTTTCGGCCTTCATGACCGAAAGCTGGCACTACATCGCCACCTGGGGCGTGCTGGCGGGCTTCGGCAGCGGGGCGGTGGCCATGGTGCTGGGCGCGACCATCGTCAATCGCTGGTTCGTCGAACGGCGCGGCCTGATGCTGGGCCTGCTGACCGCCGCCACCGCGACGGGATCGCTGATCTTCCTGCCGGCCATGGCCTTCATCGCCGAGCACGGCGGCTGGCGCCCCGTGGTGCTGACCGTGGCCGCCGTCGCCGCGATCATGGCCCCGATCGCCTGGCTGCTGATCCCCGAGCGCCCCTCCGACATCGGCCACAAGCCGTTCGGCGCCGGCGAGGACTGGGAGGAGCCGCCGCGCGGCTCGGCCTCCAACGCGCTGGCCGGCGCCTTCGGAGCCCTGGCGCGGGCCAGCAGGACCCGCACCTTCTGGCTGCTGTTCCTGGGCTTCTTCATCTGCGGCCTGACCACCAACGGCCTGATCGGCGTGCACATGATCGCCTTCTGCGGCGACCGGGGCATGCCCGAGGTCCGCGCCGCCGGCCTGCTGGCGCTGATGGGCCTGTTCGACCTGTTCGGCACCACCGCCTCGGGCTGGCTGACCGACCGCTACGACCCGCGCAAGCTGCTCTTCGTCTACTACGCCCTGCGCGGCCTATCGCTGATCTACCTGCCCTATTCGGACTTCTCGATCGTCAGCCTGTCGGTGTTCGCGGTGTTCTACGGCCTGGACTGGATCGCCACCGTGCCGCCGACCGCGCGCCTGGCCACCCAGGCCTTCGGCGACCGCGACGGCCCGATCGTGTTCGGCTGGATCGCCGCCGGCCACCAGTTGGGCGCGGCCACCGCGGCCGTCGGCGCGGGCATGATCCGCGCCGCCCAGGGCCAGTACATGCAGGCCTTCATCCTGGCGGGCGTCGCGGGCCTGATCGCGGCGGGCGCCTCGCTGCTGATCCGCCGCGAGGTCAAGGCGATGGCCGCCTGACCCGCCACCTCCACCGTAAAATCCCCGCGAAAGCGGGGGTTTTACGGAAGGAAGTGAGCTTCCAAACGAAAACGGCCGCCCCGACGAGATCGGAGCGGCCGCTTTCATGCCCGGACGGGCGAAAGGCTTAGTCGAGGTCTTCGGCCAGGATGGCCATCTCGAACATGTAGGAGCCGTCCTCGTCTTCATCCTGGAAGAGGACGCCGATGAATTCGCCCTTCACTTCGACTTCGGCCGAGTCCTTTTGCTTCGGACGGGCCTTCACGGCGATGTGCGGGTTGCCGAAGGTGCGCTTCAGATGGGCTTCGAGCTTGGCGATGGCGGCGGCGTCCACGGGGGGCTCCTGATCTCGTTGTTGGTCTTTCGCCCCCGTGGGGCGGAATGGCGGGAAACTAGAGGTCTGGAGCGCAAAGTGTAAGGCCTTTTGCGCGGGCGCCCGATCAGGTCTGTTGAGAAAACGGCGGCGGCGCGCAGGCCCGGCCCTGCTCGACCAGCCAGTCGCGGAACCGCCGCGCCCCGCGCGAGGCGCCCGAACGCGGTGTAAGCGCGCAAAGCAGGGTCGGCTCGGGAACCATGCCCAGAGGCGCCACCAGCCGTCCGGCCGCCAGATCGCGCTCGACGAAGGCATGGGGAACCATGGCCACGCCCAGACCCGCGGCGGCGGCCTCGATCATGTAGAAATAGTGGTCGAACTCGCGCACCACCCCGGCCGGCGGCAAGGCGACGCCCGCGCGGCCGGCCCACTGGTCCCAGCCGTGCAGGAAGGTGCGGGTGTGCAGTCGCGGCAGGGTCAGCAGGCCCTCGACGCTGGAGGCTCGCGCGGCCAGGTCCGGCGCGACCACCGGCCCCACATGGGTGTCCAGGAAGGCCGTGGCCTCGCCGTCCGGCGAGGGCGGGCCGTCGGGGTCGCGCATGCGGATGGCCAGATCCACGCCGTCGGCCCGGAAGTCGAACGGCCCGTTGGATTCGGCCACCCGCACCGGCGTGTCGGGAAAGCGCTCCAGGAAGTCGGGCAGGCGCGGGATCAGCCACTTCATGGCGAAGGTCGGCAGGCACGAGACCACGGTCGGGCGCGGCTCGTCCTCGGGCGGGCGTGGCACAGCCTCTTCCAGGATGTCGAAGGCCCGCGTCAGGCCCTGGGCCAGCTTCAGCCCCGCCTCGGTCATGGTCAGGCGGTTGCGCGGCCCCTCGGTCAGGGCGACGCCGAGGTGATCCTCAAGCTGGCGGACCTGGCGGCTGACCGCCCCGTGGGTGACGCACAGCTCGTCGGCGGCCAGGGTCATGCGGCCCCGGCGGCCGAAGGCCTCGAAGGCGCGCAGGGCGTTCAGCGGCGGCAGCGGACGTCTGGCCATGTGACGAAACCTCACAGACCTCGACCGATAAGTCGTTAGCCGCGCGGCCGCAACCGCCGGATAAGCGATGCATGGACAGACAGCGGAAAATCACGCCGGCCCAATGGGCCGCGGTCGCGGCGCTGTGGGCGCTGGCGATCTATGGGATCGTGGTCGAGAAGCCGGCGGCGCGGCTGGAGACGGCGCGGCTGGCGGCGTGTCGCTGAGCATCACCCAAACCGTAGAACCCCCGCGAAAGCGGGGGCCCAGGCTTTTTGTGAAATCAACGGCGCTCGACGAGAAAACACCTGGGTCCCCGCTTTCGCGGGGATTGGACGGAAGAGATATCCGGAGAAACGGAAGCCTTCTCAGATCACGTAGTCGTACACCACGTCGGCCAGGGTGTGGTCCATGGTGCGGGCCGGCTCTTCGCAGGTGGGGCAGTTGACGATGCGGGCCGGCACGCCGGCGGCCGTGCAGTGCGGCGGGATGGGCTTGAGCACCACCGAGCCCGAGGCGACCTTGGCGTAGTCGCCGATCTGGATGTTGCCCAGCACCTTGGCGCCCGCGCCCAGCAGCACGCCCTTGCCGATCTTGGGGTGGCGATCGCCGCGCTCGGCGCCGGTGCCGCCCAGGGTCACGCCGTGCAGCATCGAGACGTCGTCGCCGACCACCGCCGTCTCGCCGATGACGATGCCGGTGCCGTGGTCGATGAACACGCCCGCGCCCACGCGCGAGGCCGGGTGGATGTCGACCTGGAAGACCTCGCTGGCGCGGCTCTGCAGGTAGAAGGCCAGGGTCTCGCGGTTGTTCTCCCACAGCCAGTGCGACACGCGGTGGGTCTGCAGGGCCAGGAACCCCTTGAAGAACAGGAACGGCTGGACGTAGCCCTTGGTGGCCGGGTCGCGCTCGAACACCGCGCGCAGGTCGGCCTCGGCGGCGGCCACCAGGGCCGGATCGCTCTCGAAGGCCTCGGCGGCGAACTCGCGGGCGGTCATGGCCCGCATCTCCTGGTCGCCCAGCTTGCGGGCCAGCTGGAAGGTCAGGGCGTCGGCCAGGTTGTCGTGGCTGAGGATCACGGCGTTGAGCAGCGAGGCCAGGGCCGGCTCGGCCTTGGCGGCATGTTCGGCCTGGTTGCGCAGGGCGGCCCACACGGGCGGCGCGGCGCGCTCGGTCACGACTTCAAGGTGCTTGGCCACGGGGCTCTCCCTTCCCAGCGGAGACTAGAGCATACTTATTCAAAACGCTCCAGCCGGACAGACGGCGCGTACTAGCGAGCCAGGACCAGCGCGGCCAGATCGGCCGGCAGCTCGCCCACGACCGCCATATGGTGCACCCGGAGCAATAACGCCACCGTCAACGAGTCGGGCATCCGCCCAGTGATCGCGGCGTCGAGCGCCTCGGCGAACGGCACGCGGGCCACGGCCAGATCCTCGGTCTCATCCGGCTCGCCCCGCGTCGGCGACAGATCCATCGCCAGGAAGCCGTAGGCGATCTCGTCGCTGATCGAGTTGGACAGCTCCATGGTCAGGATCGGACGCCAGTCGGCGGCGGCCAGCCCGACCTCCTCGGCCAGTTCGCGCTTGGCGCCGTCCAGCGGATCCTCGCCCATGGGCGCGCCGCCTTCGGGGATCTCCCAGCTGTAGTTGCCGCGCGGAAAGCGCGCCTGGCCCACCAGGGTCACCGTGCCGTCGGCGTGCAGCGGCACGACGCCGATCGCCTGGTTCTTGAACGACACCTTGCCGTACAGCGCCGGATTTCCGGTGGGAGCGATCGCCTGGTGCTCGGTCACGTTGATCCAGGGATTGTCGTAGACGACCCTGGCGCTGGTGACGGCCCACGGCTCGCCGTGCGGTTTCAGCCAGTCGTTTTTATCGGACATGCGAACGGCTCGCGACTTGTGCCGGCCGGGGCTCGGCCATAGGTGACGTGCCTGTAGCGCGCTTTCAGGAGATCGTCTTGGGCCGTTCCATTCCTCCCGCCCCCGAATTCGGCGAAGCGATCGCGATCGAACCCGCGCCCGAGGTGCTCGCCTTCCTGGCGCGCCGCCGCTCGGCCTCGGCCATGTCCATCGTCGCGCCCGGCCCCAGCGAGGCGGAACTTTCCGACCTGCTGCGCCTGGCCGCCCGGGTTCCCGACCACGGCAAGCTCTTTCCCTGGCGCTTCGTGATCCTGCGCGGCGAGGCCAAGGCGGCCTTCGCCGCGAAGATCGCGCCGCTGGCCGCCGACCAGGCCAACCCGACCAAGGCCACGGCCGCGATGCGCAAGCTCCCCCCCCCGCCGCTGGCGATCGCGGTGATCTCGCGCCCCGTGCCGCACGAGGTGCCCGAATGGGAGCAGGTGATGAGCGCCGGCGCGGTCTGCACCCAACTGCTGCTGGCCGCCTCGGCCATGGGCTACGGCGCCAACTGGATCACCGACTGGTACAGCTTCGACAAGCGGGCGCTCGACATACTGGGCGTGGCCGAGACCGAGAAGGTCGCCGGCTTCCTCTATGTCGGCACGTCGGCCGAACAGCCGCTGGAGCGCGTGCGACCGGACATCGCGGCGATCACCAGCGAGTGGGCTGAATAGAGAAAAGGACGCCTGCGGCGCCCCCCCTCCGGCCCTCCGGTCCACCTCCCCCAGAGGGGGAGGATCTAAGCGCC
>LNIY01000106.1 GCA_001449105.1 Caulobacter vibrioides
AAAGGGGGAGCATCTGCATTGATAGATCCTCCCCCGTTGGGGGAGGTGGCCCAGAGGGCCGGAGGGGGCCGGCGCCAGCCGGTTACCGCCCCACCATCGCCAAGCCAGCTTCCGCATACCGAGCGCCCTCGACCTCCGTCTCCGGCACCGCCGCGGCGATCTTCGCCAGGTCTTCGGCGCTCAGCGCGACGTCCACCGCGCCGATGTTCTCCTCCAGGCGCGAGGCCTTGGTCGTGCCGGGGATCGGGGCGATGTCCGGTCCTTGGGCCAGCAGCCAGGCCAGGGCCAGCTGCGCGGGCGTCACGCCCTTCTCGGAGGCCAGCTCCACCAGCGCTTCGACCAGCGACTGGTTCTTGGCGATGGCCTCGCCCTGGAAGCGCGGCAGGGTCGAGCGGAAGTCGTCCTTGCCGAAACCGTCGCCGGCCTTGATCGCGCCGGTCAGGAAGCCCCGGCCCAGCGGGCTGTAGGGGACGAGACCGATACCCAGCTCGCGGATGGTCGGCAGCACCTGCGCCTCGATCCCGCGCGTCCACAGCGAATACTCGCTCTGCAGCGCCGCCACCGGCTGCACCGCCTGGGCCTTGCGGATGGTGGCCGCGCCCGCTTCCGACAGGCCGAAATGCCTGACCTTGCCCTCGGCGATCAGGTCCTTGACCGTCCCGGCCACGTCCTCGATCGGCACGTTCGGGTCGACGCGGTGCTGGTAGAAGAGGTCGATCGTTTCGATCCCCAGGCGCTTGAGCGACGCCTCGGCCACCGCGCGGATGTTGTCGGGGCGCGAATTGACGCCGCGCATGCGCGGGACGCCGGCCTCGTCGGGGGCGATGTCGAAGCCGAACTTGGTGGCGATCACGACCTTGTCGCGGAAGGGCCTCAGGCCCTCGCCGACCAGCTCCTCGTTCACATAGGGGCCATAGACCTCGGCAGTGTCGAAGAAGGTGACGCCCAGGTCCACCGCCCTGGCCATCAGGTCGAACATGACCTGCTTGTCGGGGGCGGGACCATAGGCCCAGCTCATGCCCATGCAGCCGAGACCGAGGGCCGAGACCTCCAGGCCGTCGCCGAGTTTGCGCGTCTTCATGGGCAGCTCCTTTTCGGGAAATCGGGCGTCGCGGGTCTCGCCGCGACGGCAGGGAGATGGGCCTCGGGGCCGGCCACGATAACCGCTTGCGGTCTCAACGCACTCCTGAGCATCTCTCAGCAATGAGCACTCGCCCCCTGCCCGACCTCGCCGTCTTCGCCCTGGTCGCCGAGCGCCGCAGCTTCCGCGCCGCCGCCCAGACCCTGGGCGTCACCGCCTCGGCGCTCAGCCACACGATCCGCAATCTCGAGGCCCGCCTGGACGTGCGCCTGCTCAACCGCACCACCCGCAGCGTCGCCCCCACCGAGGCCGGCGAGCGGCTTCTCGCAAGGCTGGGCCCCGCCCTGGCCGACATCGACGCGGCTCTGGACGAGGTGGCGATGTTCCGCGACCGCCCGGCCGGCCGGCTGCGGATCAACGTCGCCAGCACGGCCGCCCGCATGCTGCTGGCCCCGCGCCTGGGCGGCTTCATGAACACCTATCCCGACGTGCGGGTCGAGATCGTCTGCGAGGACGCCCTGGCCGACATCGTCGCCGGCGGCTTCGACTGCGGGGTGCGGCTGGGCGAGCGGCTGCAGGCCGACATGATCGCCGTGCCCCTGGGTGGCGAGCTCTCCCAGGCCCTGGTCGCCACCCCCGACTACATCGCCCGCCACGGCGCCCCCAGGGAGCCGGAAGACCTGATGAGCGGCCACCGCTGCCTGCTGGTCCGCCGCGCCTCGGGCCAGCCCTATCCGTGGGAGTTCGAGCGCAAGGGCCGCCTGGTGGTCGTCACCCCGCCGCCGGCCCTGCTGACCGACAACGGCGTGGTCATGCTGGAGGCCTGCCGAGCCGGCGCGGGCCTGGCCTTCCCGTTCCGCGAGGCCGTCGCCGATGACATCGCCGAGGGCCGCCTCGTTTCGCTCTTGGAGGACTGGTGCGAGCCCTTCCCGGGCTTCTTCCTCTACTACCCCAGCCGCCGCCAGCTCTCCCCGGCCCTGCGGGCGTTCATCGACTGGATGCGGGGGTAAAGGCCCCCTCCGGCCCTTCGGGCCACCTTCCCCCAGAGGGGGAGCTGTCGCGAAGCGACCGAGGGGGTCTTCGCTGAAAATTCTCCTCGACCCTGTCGGGATGACGGGCGTTCCTTCGTCCTCGGGAAGACGCGGCGATCAGGCCGCCGCCGAGGAGGAAGCGCCATGCCGAAGATTTCGCCGTTCCTGTGGTTCGACACGCAGGCCCTTGAGGCCGCCGAGTTCTACGTCTCGATCTTTCCCAATTCGCGGATCGTGTCGGTGAACCGCTATCCCGACGACGTGCCGCCGCCGGCCGGGCCGGGCGGCTCGGTGTCGACGGTCTATTTCGAGCTCGACGGCCAGCCGCACGTGGCGCTGAACGGCGGGCCGCACTTCAAGTTCACCGAGGCGATCTCGCTGTCGATCGACTGCGACGGTCAGGCCGAGGTCGACCACTACTGGGACGGGCTGCTGGCCGGCGGCGGCGCGCCCTCGCAGTGCGGCTGGCTGAAGGACCGCTACGGCCTGTCCTGGCAAGTCACGCCGCGCCAGTTGATCGAGCTGACCACCGGCCCCGACAAGGCCGTCGCCGGCCGCGTCTTCGCCGCCATGATGACCATGAGCAAGATCGACGTGCCCACCCTGGAAAAGGCCGCCCGCGGCGAATGACGTCAATTTAACCCGGATAATATTGACTCGTATTTTTATCCGGGCGAATTAGGCGGCCGCTTTCGAGAGGCCGCCCGATGTCCGTCGCCCAGATCCCCGCCGTCGCCCGCGCCCTGCGGGCGACTTTCGCCACCGACGTCGTCGACGCCGAGACCCGCCTGACCGGCGGGCTTTCGGGCGCAGGCAGCTGGCGGATCAGGGTCGGCGGGATCCCCTATGCGCTGCGGGTCGACACCGCCCGCGACGCCGTGCGCGATCCGGTCCGTGCCCAGGCCTGCCAGGGCATCGCCGCCGACGCCCTGCTGACGCCGCGCCTGCGCCATGCCGATCCGGAAGGCGGCGTGACGATCGTCGAGTGGATCGAGGCCCGACCGCTTTCGGACTTCCCCGGCGGCGGCGGCGCCCTGCTGGACGAGCTGGCCCGCACCGTCCGCCTGCTGCACGAGACCCCGGCCTTCCCGCCGCTGATGGACTATGCCGACGCCCTGGACGGCCTGGTGCGCGGCCTGCTGTCCCGCCTCCTGCTGGCGCCGGCGAACCGCGAGCGCATGGCCGTGCTGTGGGACGACCTGGCCGCCGCCGGCCGCGCGGCCGGCGTCGAGACGGTCTCCAGCCACAACGACCTCAACCCGCGCAACATCCTCAGCGACGGGCGGCGGCTGTGGCTGGTCGACTGGGAGTCGGCGTTCGCGGCCGACCGCTATGTCGACCTGGCCGCCGTCGCCAACCTGTTCGCCCCCTCGCCCGAGGCCGTCGAGCGGATGCTGTCCGTCTATTTCGGCGCCCCGCCGACCGATCGCCAGCGCAGGCGCCTGGCCCTGACCCGGAGGGTCAGCCACCTGTTCTACGCGGTGATGTTCCTGACCCTGGCGGCCGAGGAGCGCCCCGACGCCCGCCTCGCCCCGGACGTCGCCTGCCGGCCGCTGGACCAGTTTCAGGCGGCCCTCGGCGAAGGCCGTCCCCTGTTGGAGACCTGGCAAGGGCGGCTGGAATACGGCCTGGCGCGGCTCGCCGCGGCCGATTGAACGAACGCCGTTACAAGGGCGCTTGACTCAAACTCTACATATGTTGCTAATGACGACATGAACCGCGCACCCAACATCTCGCGACAGACGCTCGGCGTCCTCGCCGCCCTGCTGGCCCAGCCCCAGGCCTGGCGCTACGGCTACGACCTGTCCAAGGAGACGGGCCTGAAGTCGGGCACGCTGTATCCGCTGCTGATGCGGCTGTCGGACCAGGGCTACCTGGAGGCCGAGTGGCGCCAGCCGCTGCAGCCCGGCCGCCCGGCCCGCCACGCTTATCGCCTGACCGCAGCCGGCGTCGCCCTGGCCCGCCAGCGCGCCGAGGCGGCGATCCAAACCGCCCCGCTCCAGACCTCGACGGTGCGTCCGTGAGCCGGTCTCTCGCCGAGCGCCTGCTCGACCACGCCGCCGCCGTCCTTCCGGCCGCCCAGTGCAACTGGGCCCAGGGCATGAAGGCCGAGCTTTCCGCCATTGAGGCCCCGGGCGAGGCCCTGGCCTTCGCCGCCGGCTGCGTGCTGGCCGCTTATCGCCGCAGGATCGATCCGATGCGCATAGCCCTGACCACCGTCCGCCTGTTCGTCGCCGCCCTGGCCATGCTGGCCGCCGCCTTCCACGTGCTCCCGACCAGCTACTGGCTGCTCGTCCTGGCCGACCTGAAACTCAGCGGGATGGGAGGATGGGCCGGCCGGCGGGGGATGTTCCGCGGCGCCTCCGCCGAGCAGGCGATCGACAGCCTGATGCAGTTCCAACCGTGGAACTTCATGCTGACGCTCATCATGGGTTTCAGCTTCGCGGCCGCGGCCTGGTTCGTGGTCAAGGGACGGATGCGCGGCCTGTTCGTCGCCGTCCTGGTCGGCGCCCTGGCCCATACGGCCCGAAGCGCCATGCTGATGGCGTTCTGGCCCGCCCCGTCGCATCTGGGCTTCGCCTGGCTGAACATCATCGCCTTCGGCTTGCTGCTGGCGGCGGGACTGTCCCTGTACGGCCTGGACCGCTGGACGCGGCCCAAGCTGGCGGCCGCCTAAGGCCGGATCGACATTCAACCGCTTGCCGCTCCCAACCCGTCCAATCCCCGCGAAGGCGGGGACCCAAGCTGGCTTTCAGGACGTGGCCAAGCCTTGGATCATCTCCGAGCTCGGCTTGGATCCCCGCCTTCGCGGGGATGCTCGGTGAGAAATCGGCCCGAGCGCAGGAATGTCGATCAGCCCTAGGCCGCCGCAGGCTCGCGCAGCCAAGCCTCGACCGTGGCGTAGAGCACGTCCTTCTGGATCGGCTTGGCCACGTGGTCGACCATGCCGGCCTCGCGGCACTGGGCGATCTGCTGGGGCAGGGCGTCGGCGCTCATGGCGATGATCGGCACGGCCGAGGCCGCCCCCGGCAGGGCGCGGATGGCCCGTGTGGCGGTCAGGCCGTCCATGCCGGGCATGTGGATGTCCATCAGCACGACGTCGAAGTCGCCGCCCATGGCCATCTCCACCGCCTGCTGACCGTTCTCGGCTGTGATCACCTCGCAGCCGGCCAGGGTCAGGAAGGCGCCGCCGATCTCGCGGTTCATCGGATGGTCGTCGACCAGCAGGATGCGCGCGGCGGCGATCCGGCCGCCCGCCGCGGCCGTGGTCGCCGCCGCTGCCTCGCAAGGCCCCGCCGCCAGCTCGATCCAGAAGGTCGAGCCCTGGCCTTCGTTGGCGGTCATGCCGATCCGCCCGCCCATCAACTCGACCAGCGCCTTGCTGATCGCCAGGCCCAGGCCAGCCCCGCCGAAAGCCCGCGTCACCGAGCTGTCGCCCTGGCTGAAGCGCAGGAACAATCGTTCGCGCAGCTGCGGCGGCACGCCGATGCCGGTGTCGACGATCTCGATCCGCAGTTGGTCGACCGCCTCGCCCGGCGTCACCGCCAGCCGCGCGGTCACCCGTCCGGCGGGCGTGAACTTCACGGCGTTGTTGAGCAGGTTCAGCAGCACCTGGCGCAGGCGATCGGCGTCCAGGCCGTGATGGCGAGCGGTCTCGCCGAGCACCTCGATCTCCAGCGCCAGCCCCTTGGTCCGGGCGTCCTGGGCGACGATGCCGACGGCGTCGCGCAGCACGGCCTCGGCCCGCACGGGTTCGACCTGCAACTCCACCCGTCCGGCCTCGACCCGCGAGAAGTCGAGCACGTCGTTGACCAGGGTCAGCAGGGCGCCGCCGGCTCCGTCGATCAGGCCGACATGGCGGCGCGCCTCGGGGGCCAGGTCGTCACGGTCGGCCAGCAGGCGGGTGAAGCCCAGCACGCTGTTCAGCGGCGTACGGATCTCGTGGCTCATGGTGGCCAGGAACTCGGTCTTGGCCTGGCTGGCGGCCTGGGCGCGGGCCTGGGCCTTGCGAGCCAGGGCCTGGCGACGCACCAGAAGCTGCTTGAGGCGCTGCTGGTCGGCCAGCGCCAGGGCCGCGGCCAGACAGGTGAACAGCAGCGCGCTGACCAGGAACTGCAGGCCGTGCATGCGCTCGGACGCCTGGGCCCTTGTGGCGGCCTCGGCCACGATGCCCAGCACGCTCAGCGGCGCGGCGATGGCGGCCACGATCAGGGTCGTCCAGGCCGCGCCCTTGGGACCAAGCCGGAAGGCCACCAGCACCCCGGCCGGAAACACCAGGAACGGCAGGGTGTGGCCGGGCCGTCCGAACGCGATCAGCGCCGCGACGGCGACCATCGCGTAGCAGGCGATCTTCTCCCAGGCCGACCTTTCGAAGCCGCGCTGGATGCGGGTGTCGAACAGGATCAGCGCCACGGGCAGGCCCGCCGTCATGCCCAGCATGTTGATGAACAGCCAGTTCTTGACCAGCACCGGCAGCGAGACATGCAGCATGGGAGCGCTGGCGAAGGCGCCGATAACAGCCAGCACCGCGGTGATCGGCAGGGCCAGGCCGACGACCCGCAGGGCCTGAGCCAGGTTCTTCAGGCGCGGCGGCCCGCCGAACGCCCGGCGCAGCACCACCGCGATCAGGGCCGCCTCGGCCGTGTCGAGCGCCGTGAACAGCGCGGTCATCGCCGGCGCCGTGCCGCCCAGGCGGTCCAGCAGGACGTGGCAGACGGTGGACACCACCAGCAGGATCAGGCTGCGGCCGGGGGTCAGCAACACCAGGCCGCCGGCCAGCAGGCCGTTGCACGGCCAAAGGGTGGCCATCCCCGACGGCCCACGGGTCAGCAGGTCGCAGTAGGCGATGGTCACGGCGTAGGCGAGGATCAGCGCCAGCAGCAGGCGCGTCTGCCGCGCCTCGCCCTCCAACCGTTTGAAAGCCCACATACGCCTACTCGCGATCCCTTCGTCATCCCCCGACGAAATCGCCGGCAGGATCGCGTCTAACCCCGCCTAAACGGTTAAGACGAGACGGGAATTTCTCGCGAGAGGCGCGAGCGAGGCTGTCCTCAGGCCTTCTTGACGAACTCGGTGCGCAGGACGAGGCCCTTCACCTTGTCGACATTGGCCTCGATCTCGTCGGGATCGCCGGTCAGGCGGATCTTCTTGACCAGGGTCCCGCGCTTGAGGGTCACCCCGCCCGAGCCCTTGACCTTCAGGTCCTTGATCAGGGTGACGTTGTCGCCGTCGGCCAGGATCGCGCCGTTGGAATCGCGGGTTTCATCGGACATGGAAGGCTCCCGGGGCTCAAGACAAGCCCGCACAAAAAGTACGGGCTCTCTTAGAGCGCGTCGGACGAAAGTCCAGGCGGTTTCGCCGGCCCTACTTGGCGCGGCCCAGGCACGGGGCGCCGTCCGGGCCCGTCGCGCCGTCGCAGACGCGCTGGGCCAGCATCGATTCCCTGCTCTCGATCAGGGTCTTGGAGCCGTCCTTGGCGCGCCGCAGCGTGAAGGCGTCGTAGAGCTTGCCGCTGGCGGTATAGGCGGCGAAGCCCAGCTTGTCGGCGTCGACGTCGATCACCTGGTAGAACTCGGTGTCGGCGGCGACCTTGTCGGGCTGGGTCAGGGCGCGGTCGTTCAGGGCGTACATCTTCGAGCCGACCACCGAGACCACATAGACCGGTCCCTGCGGCTTGCCCGCCGCGTGGCGGCCGGCGGCGTCGGCCTTCCCGGCCTCGCTGGTCAGGCGGGCGTAGCAGTGGTCGTGCCCCTGCAGCACCAGGTCCACCTTGCGGGCCTCGAACACCGGCTTCCAGGCGGCCTTCAGCTTCTCGGTGTCCTGCGGGCGGGCGCAGGTGAAGATCGGCTGGTGGAAGGTGACGATGTTCCACTTGGCCTTGCTGGCGGCCAGGGTCTGGTCGAGCCAGCGGGTTTGGGCCTCCAGCGCGCCGAGATCCAGCGCGGCCGTGCCGTCCAGGATGATGAAGCGAACGCCCTGGTAGTCGACGTAGTAGGTCGTCTCCTTCACCGGCTCAGCGCCGTTGGCCGGCAGCGCGAACTGCAGCGGCCAGTAGGGACCAAGCTTGCGGCTTTCGGTCCCGTCGGCCTTGGTCACGTCGACATATTCGTGGTTGCCGGTGGCCGGCAGCTGCGGAACCGTCGAGAAGTTGTAGGCGCCGGCCGCCGTCCACTCGCCCCACTCGTCGTCATGGTCCAGGTCGTCGCGCTGGGCCACCAGGTCGCCGGCGTGCAGCACCAGGGCCGGCGCGGCGGTCGACTGGAACCCCTGGCGGATCACCCGCGAGCCGATCGGCAGGATGCCGTTCTGGGTGTCGCCCAGATAGAGGAAGCGGAACGGACGGAAGGTCGCCGCGGCGGTATGGAACTGCAGCCACTCGCTCCAGCCGTCGGCGCCCTTCACGCGATAGACGTAGGCCGTATCCGGCGACAGGCCCGTCAGGCGGGCCTGGTGATAGAGGGCCGGACCGTTGGCGCTGTCGATCGCCTTGGTCAGGCCCGACAGGGTCTTGGCGCGGTATTCGAGGCTGGGGCCGTCGATGGCCGGGGCCAGCTGGATCTCGGCGCTCGCCTGGCGCGGGTCGGTACGCCAGGCCACGGCCATCTCGCGCGAGGGATCCGCGCCCGCGGTCAGCACGACGCGGTCGGGAAGGCCCTTGGGCTTGAACGGCAGGCCCGGCGAGCGCGGGATCGGCTGGGCGGCTTCCTGGGCCAGGACAGGCGCCGACGACAGCGCCATGAGACCCAGCGCCGCCGCGCCCAGAGCCAGTTTCCGCAAAGCCATCACTTCCTCCGTCGTCTGACGACCAGACCAGCGCCGCCGTGGCGGTACCTGCCCGGGTTCCGTGACAGATTGACGAAGGGCGCGCGCTTTTCCCGCCAGGGGCGCGCTAGGGCGCGGCCGTCCCGTACCAGTCGCGCCCGTCGCCATCGGCGCTGAGGACGGCGACGACGCCCTCGCCGCCGCGGGTCAGGGTCAGGCGATGGCTCCACAGCGACACGACCAGCCGGCCGTCGGCGTCGAAATTGCCGCCGCCGGTCCACACCCGCACCGTCTTGCCGTCGCGCTCGCCCACCGCTGAAAGGCGCACGCCCTTCTTGGTGATCTTGTCCAGCTTGAACGTCACCGTCACCGGGCCGATCAGGTCCTCGGCGCTGGCCTCTAGCCTCGGCCCGTCGTCGACCGGGAAGCCGCCCGCGAAGAGCTCGCCGGCCAGCCATGTCTCGCCGCCGACATTGACGACCTTGAAGCCGTCGCCCGCCGTCTCGACGCAGCCCATCTGCGTGATCTTGCCCTGCACCGAGCCGTTGACGAACGGTCCGCACCATTGGGCGATGTAGGGGCCGCGCGCCACGGCGTGGAACACCGCGCCGGCCTCGCCGCGCTTGTTGATGCCCAGCATGTTGCTCACCGGATAGTCGACCGCCAGCCGGGCCGTGGCCAGGTGGCCGGCCGGCACGGTCAGCAGCGCGCCGCCCTCGGCCACCGCGCTCTCGGCGACCTTGGCCTGGGCCATGTCGAAGACCAGGCCCGCGGCGCCGGCCTTGGCGTCGGGAACCGGCGGCAGGTCGATGATCTCGCCTTTTGTCGCCTCGATGCGCTGGGCCAGGTCCGGACGGGCCAGCAGGGCGGTGAACCAGGCCTCGCGCTCGGGCTGCTTGCGGGCGGCCTTGAGGGCGGTTTCCTCCTCGGGGGTCAGGGCCACCTTGGTGTAGCCGCGCGCCCGCATGCAGCGCTCGTAGCTCGCGCGGCGGGCCTTGGCCTCCTCGAGCCCGGCGAGGAAGCCGGTGGCCAGGGCGGCCCCGGCCGCGGCGGCCACGCCGCCGTTCGTCACCACCGGCGGCGGCAGGCCCGGCGTCGGCACGCCCTTGGCGTAGTCGGTGCAGGTGGTCTCGTCGGCCATCTGGCCGGGCAGGTCCTTGCCCACTTGGGTGAACACCCTGACGGGCTTGGCCGCGTGCGCCAGCCCGGGCGCGACGAGAACCGCGCCGACCACGGCCGCGACGATCGATCTGTTGGTCATGGAACCCCCGTTTCCAGGAGACGATCTATGGCAAGCGTCACCCTGCCCCACAACCCCGAGTTCGTGACAGTCAGTCCTTACGTCTCTAGTCCTTGCGCCCCAGCGGATGCTTGGTGCGCACCACCTCGGCCAGGTGCTCGCCGGCCACGTGGGTGTAGATCTGGGTGGTGCCGATGTCGGCATGGCCCAGCAGCGTCTGGATCACCCGAAGGTCGGCCCCGCCCTCCAGCAGGTGGGTGGCGAAGGCGTGGCGCAGCACGTGGGGGCTGACCTTCTCGCGGTCGATGCCGGCCGCGATGGCGGCGTCCTCCAGCAGTTGCGAGACCCGCCGTGCGGTGAGCCGTCCGCCCTTGCCGCGGGAGGGAAACAGCCAAGGGCTGTCCTTCTGGCCTTTTGGCAGGAATTGCAGCCTTCCCTCCAGATAGGCCTTCACCGCCGTTCGCGCCGCGTCGTTCAGCGGGGCCAGCCTTTCCTTGCCGCCCTTGCCCTTGACCATCAGGAAGGCCGGATCGCGGGCCAGGGCCGACAGCGGCAGGGCCAGCAGTTCGGAGATCCGCAGGCCCGAAGCGTAGAGCAGCTCGATAATGCAGGTCAGGCGCAGGCCCTGGGCGCCGTCCTTGGTGGTCGCCGCGGCCAGCAGGCCGTCGATCTCGGCCCGCGACAGCACCTTGGGCAGGGGCCGGCCGGCCTTTGGGGCCACGACGCGGCGTGAAGGGTCGTCGGCGCGCCAGCCCTCGCCCAGGGCGAAGCGATAGAACTGCCGCACGGACGAGCGCCGCCGCGCGGCCGTGGCCGGCGACAGGCCCCGCGCGCCCAGGTCCTGGAAATAGGCCTCGATGGCTTCGGCGTCGGCGCCGTCGAGATCGCCGCCCGTGCGTCCCAGAAAGCCCCGGGCGTCGGCCAGGTCCTTCTCATAAGCGCGCAGGGTGTTGGCGGCGGCCGCGCGCTCGACCGCCATCATCTCCAGGAAGGCCTCGACCCAGCCCTCGGCCTTTCCACCGGCCTTGGGGCCGCTCATTTCTTCTTCGGCGTCGGCTTGGCGGCGGGCTTGGGCGCGGGCGGCGCGGCCGGGACCGGCAGCAGGCCCTCGACGGCCAGGGCCCGGGCGTCGGCGACAAGGCCCGCGCGGGTCAGGGCCGCGACGATGCGGGCGCGGTCGGCGGCGGTGGGTCCGGCCACGCCTGCGTCGGCGGCGACCGACAGGGCCAGCACGGCGGCCTCGCCCTTGCGGCCGGCGACGGCCGCGCTGTCCAGCAGCGCCAGGCGCGCGGCCGAGGCGGTCGACTTGCCAGCCTCGAAGCCGGCGAAGGCGGCGCGATCCTCGGGACTGAGCGCCCCGCCCAGGGCCTGCAGCACCACGGCGGCCGGCTGGGCCGGGGACTTGGCCCCGCCGCTGGCGCCCAGTTCCACCAGCCGGTCCAGCGCCTGGTCGGTCGAGCCGCCCGAGGCCGCCGCCAGCGCCGCGTCGAACAGGGCAAGGTCCTGATTGCCGACGCCCGGGATGGCGTCGCCGGTCATCTTGCCCCGGAGGGCCTGGGCGGTCTTGACGTCACCGGCGGTCAGGGCCGCGCGCAGGAAGAGGCCCGGCTCGGTGATCGGCGCGTCGGCGGCGACCATGGCCGCGATCAGCGGGGCGGCGGCGCGGGCGGCGACGGCGAAGTCCGCGCCGGACTTGGCGCCCTTCAGGAACGCCCAGTCGGCGGCTTGCGCGGCGGCCAGATCGGCGGCGGGCGGAGCCAGCACGCCCCGGGTGGCCGGCGTCGCCGTGGCCGAGGCGGCCTGGATGTCGAGCCCCAGCTTTTTGGACAGAGCGTAGTTGATGCCGGTGCGCAGGTTGGCGCCGCCGCTCGGCGGGGCGCCCGACAGCAGGGCCGGCATCAGCCGGGCGTAGTCGGCGTCCTTGCCCTGCTGCTGGGCGAGGTTGAAGGTCAGCTGGGCCTCGGCGGTCTGGCCGGCCCGCGCCTGGCAGAAGGCCCGCAGCCGCAGCCAGTAGCCCGTGCCGCGATCGGCGCTCAGCGCGTCGGCCACGGCGCAGGCGCGGTCGTCGTCGCCGGCGATCAGGTTGGCCTCGGCCGCGGCCATGGCCAGGGCGGCGTTCTGGTCCAGGCCCGGCGTGCGGTCCATCACCCGCTTGGCGCCGGCCGCCTCGCCTAGGGCGATCAGGGCCAGGGCCCGGGCGCCGCCCATCTCGGGATCGTCGCCCACGCCCGCCGGCGCCCGCGCGCCGGTGGCCAGCACCCGCCGCGCGAAATCGGCGAAGGCCGGCGACAGCGGCTTGGCCCCGAGCTTGGGCAGGACCTCGCGCATCAGGCCCGGCGAGGCGTCCTTCCAAAGGTCGCCCGGCAGGCCGGTGTCGGCGGCGGGATTCGAGAACAGGTCGGGCGGCGCCAGCGTGGACACGGCCACGTCCTGGGCGTGAGCAGAGGCCGCGACGGCGAGAACGGAAACGGCGGCGGCGAGCGCCAGCGGGGAACGCGGGGAGAAAGCCATGGCCCTTACTATGGCAAGGAAGCGCGGCAGGCAGAAGACGGTTGGACGGCGATAGCGCGGCGAAAGGGCGTAACCGTGATCGGCCATAAATGCTTGCGAGCGACAGAGTTTGGGTCCAAAGCGCGAATGTGCCGCTTACCTAGCGTGAGCTTGAGCCCGTGGGGGGCTCCATACGTCCATCAGTGCGGACGGGAGTGGTCGAGCCGCGTCGATCATCCACGGGAGACCCCATGCCCTCCACCCTGTCCGACACCCGTAACGCCGTCAGTCCGTTGGCGCGGCTATGGCTGCTGCTGCTCGGCGCGGTCATCGTGGCCGCGGGCCTGTTTTTCCTGATCGGCGGCGGCAAGCTGCTGGCCCTGGGCGGCAGCCCCTACTTCCTGGCCGCCGGCGTGGTGCTGGCCGCGGCCGGCGTGCAGATCTGCCGGGCCAGGACGATCGGCGCCCTGCTGTTCGGGGCGGTGTTCGTCGTCACGGTGGTCTGGGCGCTTTGGGAGTCGGGCTTCTCGTTCTGGCCGCTGATCTCGCGCCTGCTGGCGCTGAGCGTCGGCGCGGCCGTGGTGGCCTTCTCCTATCCGCTGATGGCGCGGGCCAGCGGCAAGCCTTCGGCCCTGGTTCCCGCCCTGGCGACCGGCGCGGTGCTGGCCCTGGGCGCGGCCGCCGGCTTTACCGCCATGTTCTTCCCCCATCCCACCGTGGCCTTCACCGGCGCGGCAGGCGCCCTGGTCCCGGTCGATCCGGCCAAGGCCCAGAAGAACTGGGAAGCCTACGGCAACACCCCCGGCGCCAGCCGCTTCGTGGCGCTGGACGAGATCACCCGCGATAACGTGGGGGGCCTGAAGGTCGCCTGGACCTACCGCACCGGCGACGTGGCGGTCAGCGACGGCAACGGCGCCGAAGACCAGGACACCCCGCTGCAGGTCGGCGACACCGTCTATATCTGCACCCCGCACAACAACGTCATCGCGCTGGACGCCGACACCGGTCGCGAGAAGTGGAAGACCATCGTCGACGCCAAGGCCTCGGTCTGGATGCGCTGCCGGGGCCTGGCCTATTTCGACGCCGGCGCGCCGCTGGCCCAGCCGACCGTCGCCGGCGCCAGCCCCGTCCTGGCCGCGACCGTGCCCGAGGGCGCGCCCTGCCGCCGCCGCATCCTGATGAACACCATCAACGCGGTGCTGATGGCCTTCGACGCCGACACCGGTAAGGCCTGCCAGGACTTCGGAACCGCCGGCCGCGTCGACCTGAAGGCGGGCCTGGGCGACGCGCCCGACCCGCAGTACCAGCTGACCGCCGCCCCGACCCTGGCCGGCACGACGATCGTCGTCGGCGGCCGCATCGCCGACAACGTCCAGGTCGACATGCCGGGCGGCGTGGTGCGCGGCTTCGACGTCATCACCGGCGCCCTGCGCTGGGCCTTCGATCCGGGCGATCCGTCGATCACCAAGGCCCCGCCGGCCGGCAAGACCTACGCCCGCTCGACGCCGAACGTCTGGTCGTCGATGTCGTACGACGCCGCCTCCAACACCGTGTTCATGCCGGTGGGCAGCGCCTCGGTCGACCTCTACGGCAAGACCCGCAGCGCGCTCGACCATCGCTACGGCGCCTCGATGCTGGCGCTGGACGCCACGACAGGCCGCGAGAAGTGGGTGTTCCAGACGGTCCATAACGACCTCTGGGACTTCGACGTGCCGATGCAGCCCAGCTTCGTCGACTTCCCCAAGGCCGGCGGCGGCGCGACCCCCGCCCTCGTCTTCGGCACCAAGGCCGGCCAGCTCTACGTGCTCGACCGCGCCACCGGCGCTCCGCTGACCAAGGTCGAGAACGTGCCGGTCAAGGCCGCCGACATCCCCGGCGAGCCCTACGCTCTCAGTCAGCCGCGCTCGACCGGCATGCCGCAGATCGGCGCCCAGACCCTGAAGGAAGCAGACATGTGGGGCGCCACGCCCTTCGACCAGCTGCTGTGCCGCATCGCCTTCAAGGGAATGCGCTACGAGGGGCTCTACACCGCGCCAGGCACGGACAAGTCGCTGAGCTTCCCCGGCTCGCTGGGCGGCATGAACTGGGGCGGGCTGTCGACCGACCCGACCACCAACACCATCTTCGTCAACGACATGCGCCTTGGCCTGTGGGTGAAGATGGAGCCCCAGGCGGCCAAGGCCACGGCCGCGGCCGGCGGCGAGGCGGTAAACACCGGCATGGGAGCCGTGCCGCTGAAGGGCACGCCCTATTCGGTGAACAAGAACCGCTTCCTGTCGGTGCTGGGCATCCCCTGCCAGGCCCCGCCCTACGGCACGATGACCGCCGTCGACATGACGACCCGGAAGATCAAGTGGCAGGTCCCGGTCGGCACCGTGCGCGACACCGGCCCGCTGGGGATCAAGATGGGCCTGCCCATGCCGATCGGCCTGCCGACGCTGGGCGGCAGTCTGGCCACCCAGGGCGGCCTCGTCTTCTTCGCCGGCACGCAGGACTACTATCTGCGCGCCTTGGACTCCGCGACGGGCAAGGAAGTCTGGAAAGCCCGCCTGCCGGTGGGCAGCCAGGGCGGTCCGATGAGCTATCGCTCGCCCAAGACCGGCAAGCAGTACGTGGTGATCACCGCCGGCGGCGCGCGCCAGTCGCCCGACCGCGGCGACTACGTGATCGCCTACGCCCTGAAATGAGCGGGCCGATCGAACGGCTGGGCGCCGCCGCGGGCCTCGCGGCGGCCCTGGCCTGCGCCTCGCCGGCCCTCGCCGGCGAACGCACGACCCTGACCGGAGACTGGGGCGGGCTGCGCACCGACCTGGCCGAAGACGGCATCGCCTTCCGGGGCGACTACGTCTCGGAGACCTTCAGCGTGCTGGACGGCGGCCTGCGGCGGGGCGGCGGCTACACCCAGCAGATCCGGGTCGGCGCCGACTTCGACCTGGACAAGCTGGCCGGCTGGTCGGGCGCCATCGTGCACCTGACCTTCAACGATCGGCGCGGCAAGGGCGTGTCGTCCGACGTGGTCGGCAACCGGCTGCCGATCCAGGAGGCCTATGGCGGCCAGTACACCCGCCTGACCGAGCTCTCCCTCGAGCAGCAGTTCGGGCGGCTGGACCTGCGGGCCGGCTTCTTCGCCATGGGCAACGACCTGGGCGGCATGGCTATCGGCTGCAACCTGGTCAACGCGGCCTTTTGCGCCCACCCGCTGTCGATGTCGGGCGACAGCGGGTGGTACAACTATCCCAACGCCCGCTGGGGCGTGGCGGCGCGCTACGCCGTGCGCACCGACCTGCTGGTGCGCACCGGCGTCTACCAGGTGAACCCCGCCCTCAACGACAAGGCCAACGCCTGGCGGCCGTTCGCCTCGGGCTCGACGGGCGTGATGCTGCCGCTGGAGGTGGAATACGACCGGGGAACCGGCGGCGGCTTGCCGGGCCACTACAAGCTCGGCGCCTATTACGACAGCTCCCGCGTCACCCGTCAGGGCGAGACCGGAACCGTGAAGGGCCGCTACGGCGTCTACCTGCTGGCCGACCAGATGATCTGGCGGCAGGGAAGCGGCAATCGGGGCCTGTCGCTGTTCGGCCAGTTCACCAGCAATCCGAAGGCCTCGGCCCCGATCACCCGCTGGTACGAGGTCGGCCTGGTCAAGACCGGGACCTTCCCCGGCCGCGACGCCGACACCATCGCCCTGGGCCTGGTCCACGCCCAGCTGAACCCGCGCCTGCGGCGGGCCTATGTCGACCCCGCCGACCCGCCGGTCGACTACGGCGCCCTGCCGGCCGGCGAGACCGCGATCGAGCTCAGCTACGGCTGGCAGGCGACCCGCTGGCTGACCGTGCGGCCCGACGTGCAGTACATCGTCGAGCCCGGCGCGTTCGGCTACCGCGACACCCCCAACGCCTTGGCCGTCGGCGCGCAGGTGAAGGCGCAGTTCTAGAGCGGGCTTCCCCCTCTCCCATAGGGAGAGGGCCGGGGTGAGGGGTTAGGGCGCCTGACGGAGCGCCGGCACGCCGTCCGACCTCGTAACCCCTCACCCTCCCATCGCTTCGCGACGGGCCCCTCCCTCTCCCAATGGGAGAGGGGCTAGGGAGCGGCGCCTTGGCAACTTCCGCAAGCGATCCAATCGCTCGCTTCAGACCCATCGCCAGCAAGCGCCGGCTTCCGCCGACACTCCCCCTTCCACGAAACATGGCGCCAGCCCCAGGAATAACCGCAGTTCCAAGCGTGGCGGCGGGGGCGCGGGTCGTGTATCGGGGGATCGACCATGACCGCCGACCTCGCCCCGCCCCGCTATCCAGACCTCCGTGACCGGACCATCGTGCTGGTCGGGCTGATGGGCGTGGGCAAGTCCAGCGTCGGCCGGCGGCTGGCGGGCGTCCTCGACCTGCCGTTCCGCGACGCCGACAACGAGGTCGAGCGCGCCGCCGGCCGCTCGATCCCCGAAATCTTCGGCGAGATGGGCGAGGAGGCCTTCCGCGACGGCGAGCGGCGCGTGATCGCCCGCCTGCTGGACGAGCCGCCGCACGTGCTGGCCACCGGCGGCGGCGCCTTCGTCAACGCCGAGACCCGCGCCCTGATCAAGGACAAGGCCATCGCCGTCTGGCTGAAGGCCGACCTGGAACTGCTGGCCCGCCGCGTCGGCCGCAAGGACGGCCGCCCGCTGCTGAAGAACCGCGACCCGATGGACGTCCTGCGCGAGCAGGCGATCACCCGCTACCCCGCCTATGGCGAGGCCCACCTGACCGTCGAGACCGGCGACACGCCCCACATGGTGGCCGTCGAAGCCGTTATCGCCGCCCTGCAGGGCCGCCTCGCCGCCGCGTCCGCTACCGGAGAGTAAGACCGTGATCCGCACCGTTCCCGTGGGCCTGGGCGATCGCGCCTACGACGTCGTCATCGGCACGGGCCTGATCGACAAGGCCGGCGAGCACGTCCTGCCCTTCCTCTCCAAGCGCAAGCGTTGCGCCGTGGTCACCGACGCCAATGTCGGCGAGCACCACGTCGAGCGGCTGTCGGTGTCGCTGGAGAAGGCCGGCGCCGCGGTCGACGTCATCGTGCTGCCGCCGGGCGAGGAGACCAAGAGCTTCGAGGGCCTGGCCCACCTGTCGGACCAGCTGCTGGCGCTGAACCTGGAGCGCGGCGACATGATCGTGGCCTTCGGCGGCGGCGTCATCGGCGACCTCGCCGGCTTCGCCGCGGCGATCTACAAGCGCGGCGTCGACTTCATCCAGATCCCGACCACGCTGCTGGCCCAGGTCGACAGCTCGGTCGGCGGCAAGACCGCCATCGACACCCCGCGCGGCAAGAACCTGATCGGCGCCTTCCACCAGCCGCGCCTCGTCCTGGCCGACCTCGACGTGCTGGCCACGCTGCCCGCCCGCGAACTGGCCTGCGGCTACGCCGAGGTCATCAAGTACGGCCTGCTGGGCGATTTCGACTTCTTCGAATGGCTGGAAAAGAACGTCCACGCCGTCCTGGAGCGTGACACCGAGGCTCTGGTGCGCGCCGTCGGCCGCAGCGTCGAGATGAAGGCCGAGATCGTCGCCGAGGACGAGAAGGAGGCCGGTCGCCGCGCCCTCCTGAACCTCGGCCACACCTTCGGGCACGCCATCGAGGCCGAGATGGGCTTCGGCGACGCGCTCAAGCACGGCGAGGCCGTGGGCGTGGGCATGGCGCAGGCGTTCCGCTTCTCGGCTTCGCAGGGCCTGTGCTCGGCCCAGGACGCCGTCCGCGCCGTGGCCGCCATCAAGGCCGCCGGCCTGCCGACCACCCTGGCCGACGTGCGCAGCCAGCCCTTCGGCGCCGACGCCCTGATCGCCCACATGGGCCAGGACAAGAAGGCCGAGGGCGGCGCCCTGACCTTCGTGCTGGTGCGCAGGATCGGCGAGGCCTTCGTCGCCAAGGGCGTCGATCCGGCCCCGCTGCGCGCCTTCCTGGTGAGCGAGGGCGCGGCGGGCTGAAACCCGTCGTCTCGCGGCCGACTGGCGGCGATACGGGCGTTTCACGTCCCCGCTTCCCTAAAAGCCAAGCTTGTTTACGATCGGCGGAACCGCTCCGTTTCCGGCGCGTTGAGGACGACGCGCCGTGTTGTCGGCGTTGGGGTCTAGGGGGGAGCCTAGGTGACCGTTTTGGAGGCCGACGCGGTGTCAGCGACGGAGGAGGTTGCCGATCTCCGCCGACGGCTGGTCGAGGCGCAGGCGGCCCATGCCGACGAGGTCCGCCGCAACACGGCCTTCAGCCGCATCGCCGCCGCGATCGGCGCGCACCAGAGCCTGGGCGAGACGGTCCAGGCGGTGATCGACGGCGGGGTCGAGCTGATCGGCGCCCAGTTCGGAGCCTTCTTCTACAATGTCGTCGACAAGACCGGCGAGAGCTACATGCTCTACGGCTTGGCCGGCGCGCCGCCCGAGGCGTTCTCCGACTTTCCGATGCCGCGCAAGACGGCGATCTTCGCGCCCACCTTCGACGGCACGGGCGTGGTCCGCTCCGACGACGTCACGGCCGACCCGCGCTATGGCCGGAACGCTCCCCGCAAGGGCATGCCTGAGGGCCATCTGCCGGTGCGCAGCTACCTGGCCGCCCCGGTCAAGACCTCCGACGGCCTGGTGCTGGGCGGTCTCTTCTTCGGCCATCGCGAGCCGGGCAGGTTCGACTCGCGCGCCGAGACGGTGATCGTGGGCCTGGCCGCCCAGGCCGCCGTCGCCATCGAGTGGAGCCGGGCCGGCCAGGCCGGCGACCGCGAGCTCACCGAGCGCCGCCGCACCGAGGAGCGCCTGAAGTTCGCCCTGGATTCGGGACGCCTCGGCTCGTGGGAGCTCGACGTCGAGACCCGCGCCTACGACGCCTCCGACATCTGCAAGTCGAACTACGGACGCACCGCCGACCAGGACTTCGGCTTCGACGACCTGGTGGCCACCATCCACGCCAGCGACCGCGAGCGGATGCTGGCGGCGATGGACGAGGCCATCCGCACCGGCGGCGACTACGACATCGAGTACCGCGTGGTGATCCCCAGCGGCGAGACGCGCTGGGTGCACGCCCGCGGTCGCGCCGCCGTGCGCGACGAGACGCCGGTGATCGGCGGAAGCGTGCGGCGCATGGCCGGCGTGTCGCTGGACGTCACCGAGCGCAAGCGGGCCGAGGAACGCCAGCGCCTGCTGCTCAACGAGCTGAACCACCGGGTGAAGAACACCCTGGTCACCGTCCAGTCGATGGCCGCCCAGACCCTGCGCGCCGCCGACGACCTGGACGCCTTCCGCGAGGCCTTCGAAGCCCGGCTCATCGCCCTCTCGCAGACCCACAACCTGCTGACCGAGCAGAACTGGGAAAGCGCCAGCCTGCGCGAGATCGTCGACGCCGAGCTGGAGGCCTTCGCCGGCCGCGAGCGGCTGGACTTCGACTACGACCGCGACCTGCGGCTCAATCCCAAGGCCACCGTCGCCATCGGCATGGCCGTGCACGAACTGGCCACCAACGCGGCCAAGTACGGAGCCCTGTCGACGCCCGAGGGCCGCGTCACCGCGGCCTGGTCGATCGAGCCCGCCGAAGCGCCCGCCCGCCTCGTCCTGACCTGGACCGAGCGCGACGGTCCGCCCGTCACCCCGCCGAGCCGTCGTGGTTTCGGCGCGCGCCTTCTGGAGAAGGGCCTCGCCGGCGAGTTGTCCGGCGTGGTCCGTCTCGCCTATGATCAATCCGGCCTGGTCTGCGCCATGACGCTGCCCCTCGCCGCCCTGGAGCCGTGAAACAGATGAAGACCCTCGCCGCCCTGAAGGTACTGGTTGTCGAAGACGAAGCCCTCGTCTCGATGCTGGTCGAGGACATGCTTGGCGATCTCGGCTGCGAGGTCGTAGGCCCGGCCGCCGAGATCGAGGAGGCCCTGCGCCTGGCCGGTTCGGCCGAGATCGACGCGGCCCTGCTGGACGTCAATCTGGGCGGCCGCCCGATCTTCCCGGTGGCCGACGCGCTGAAGGCGCGCGGCGTGCCCTTCGCCTTCGCCAGCGGCTACGGCGAGGCGGGGCTGACCGAGCCGCACAAGGGCTCGCCGGTGCTGCAGAAGCCGTTCCGCGAGGCCGACCTGCGCCGCGTGCTCGAAGGCCTGGCCGCCCAGGTCGTCTGACCCGCGCCACCGCTTCAAGACCTTTCGACAGCCGCTCCGGTCGCCCCGGGGCGGCTGTCTGCGTTTGGGCCCGCGCCCCGCGCGCGCCCTTCGCGAAGGGGGGCGACACGCAAAGAAAAAGGGCGGCGAGGTTGCCCTCGCCGCCCTTCCCGTCCCCCTAGAGGGTCGGTTTTCCTACCACTTCTTGCTGACGTTCAGGAACATACGACGGCCGAGGATGTCGTAGGACGAGGCCAGACGCATGTTCGAGAAGCGGCTCGCCGACGAGGTCGAGTAGAACGGCGGTTGCTCGTCGAACACGTTGTTGATGCCGGCGATCACGGTGATGTCGTCGAACTTGCGACGGACCGAGATGTCGTGCGTGGCGTTGAACTCGATGTGACGCTTCACGTAGGCGGTCTGGTCACGGTACGAGATCAGGTCCGTGCCGTAGCCGCTGTAGCTGTCGTCGACGTCCGAGGTCTTGCCGACCATCTGGGTGGCCCAGGTCACGGTCCAGTCACCCTGGATGTACGAGACGCCGGTGCGGCCCGCGAAGTCGGGGTAGCCGGTGAAGCCCTGGTTCTTGAACGCCGCGGCGCCGCCCGTCAGCTGGGTGTACCAGTCGAGGGTCCAGGTGAACTGGCCGTTCAGCACCAGGGTGCCGTGCGGCAGTTCGTGGCGGTACGTCGCGGTCAGGTCGAGCGAGTTGTTCCACTGCTTGGCGACGTTCAGGTAGGCGTCCGAAACCGTCAGCACTTGGCCGAAGGTGGTCGAGCCCGCGGTCAGGTCACGCGTGATCAGGCTGCAGTAGGCGCTGTTCGGGAAGTCCGGCGCATCCAGGCACGAGTCCAGGATGTTGGCGGCGCCGTAGCGTTGCACCTGGTTGTTGACCGTCAGTTCCGAGTAGTCGAGCGCGACGTTCAGGTCGATGAAGCTCGGCGTGAAGATGATGCCGATCGACTTGTTGTCCGACTCTTCGGCTTCCAGGTAGCCGACGCCGCCCTTGGCGAAGATCGTGAACGAGCCGGCGCCGCCGTGCGTCGAGTTCGGTCCGATGCCCAGGGCCTGGCAGTTGGCGCGCTGGCGGTCGGTGACGCCCGCCGTCGTGCCGTACTGGTAGCAGGGGTCGTTGGTCTGGGCCAGGAAGCTGGTCGACGAGCCGAGGTACAGCTCATACAGCGCCGGAGCGCGGAACGAGGTGCCCTTGTTGGCGCGCAGAGCCCACGTGGAGTTGATGTTCCACTTCAGGCCGGCCTTGTAGGTGCTGCTCGAGCCGTAGGACTTGTAGTCCGAGTAACGGGCCGAGTAGTTCAGCGTCAGGTTTTCGACGAACGGCAGGTTCTTCAGCAGCGGCACTTCCAGTTCGCCGAAGAGTTCCTTCACTTCGTCCGAACCGTGGGTTTCGGCCGAGGCGGCCGAGCCGTTGTAGTTGCTGTTGCGGCTGTTGTAGCCCGGGACGTCGTCGAGGCTTTCCTTACGCAGCTGGAAGCCGACGGCGGCGCCGACCATGCCGGCGGGCAGCTTGAACAGGTCGCCGCTGATCGAGCCTTCCACGTACTGGTAGACGTACTCGGTGTGGCCTTGCTCGTAGCCGTTCAGGAAGGCGTACTCTTCCGGCGTCAGGTAGCTGCCGCCGACGGTCGAGACCTTCGCCAGGTTGATGTTGGTCGGGCAGGTGGCGTTCGGCATGTTCGCCGAGATCGTCACGAGCGCCTGGTTGCAGCGCTGCGTGCCCGACACGGCCAGCAGGCGGTCGTTGTAGATGAACTCCTGGCCGTAGTCGCCCGACGACTTCGAGTACTGGCCGTAGATGTCCCAGTCCCAGTTGCCGAGCAGCGGCAGCGATTCCGGCAGCACGCCGCGGGCGCCGAGGACGACGCGGGCGTAGTCGACGGACTGGTCGCGGGTGATCGGCAGCACGAAGATCGGCTGGAAGGCGACGGCCGCGAGCGGGGCGCCGGTCGGACCGACGTAGCTCGGGTTGTTGGCGAAGTTGAAGGGGTTGGTCGGGTTGCCGGCGGCGATCGACGGACCCAGCTGGCGGATGCTGCGCTGTTCCGATTCACGACGGTTCAGCAGCAGTTCGCCGTAGAGTTCCGTCTTCTCGGTCAGGTCGAAGCCGCCGCTGGCGAAGAACGACTTGCGGGTCACCGGCGACACGGCGTGGCGATAGCCTTGCAGCGGCGAGTCGGTGGTCTGCAGCGCCTGGTTGGCGCGGGCGAAGGCCAGCGGGCTCGAGCAGTTGCCGGCCGTGCTGCTGCCGCAATAGATGGTGTAGGCCGATTGCGTGCCGGCCAGGTCCGGACGGACGTCGGCCGAAACCGTGGCCAGGCTGCCGTTGACGCGGCGGAAGCCGTTCAGGTCCCAGCCGTTCGAGACGGCGGTGGCGTCCGGGATGTAGCGCAGGCCGCTACGGATGTAGATGCCGGTCAGGGTGTTCAGGCACTTGTACGAACCGTCCGGCATGACCAGGTCGCGACGGGCGCCGGTGGTCGGGTCGAAGGTGTAGTCCTGCGGGCAGTTCAGGTAGTCGCGGTCTTTGAAGCGCAGGCCGTTCGACTGGTAGTAGTCGCCGGCGAGGTTCAGGTAGCCGCGGCTGAAGGTCCAGCCCTTCGAGGCGTTGGCGCGGTAAACTTCACCGCCCTTGCTGAACGGCACGTTGGCGTAGACGGCGATTTCGCCGTCGTCGCTGTTGCGCTTCGTCATGATGTTCACGACGCCGGCGATGGCGTCCGAACCGTAGATCGACGAGGCGCCGCCGGTCAGGATTTCGGTGCGGTCGACGACCGAGCTCGGAATGACGTTCAGGTCGAACGGGCCGACGGTGCCGCCGATGCCGGCGGGACCGGCGCGGCGGCCGTTGATCAGGAACAGGGTGCGCTGGGCGCCCAGGCCGCGGAGCGACAGGGTGTTGGCGCCGTTGCCGCCGGTGGTGACGAAACCGGTGAAGTTGTTGTTGATCTGCTGGCTGGTGGCGCCGAGGATCGAGCTCTGCAGGATCGAGGCGGTGTCGACCTGGCCTTGCAGTTCGGCGCTTTCGCTGGTGATCACGGTCACCGGCGAGGCGCTGTTGAATTCAGAGCGCTTGATGCGCGAGCCGGTGACGACCAGCTCTTCGACTTCGTTGGCCGCGGTTTCTTCGGGCTTCGGCGCCGGCTTGGTGGTCTGGGCCGAGGCGGCCGACACGACGCCAAGCATCGCGATGCCAGCGATCACCGTGCTCGCAAGCAGGTTTCTCTTATCAAACGTCATCAATGAAATTCCCCCGCGGGCTGCCCCGCACTGCTTTTCGCCGACGACACATCCCATACCGTCGGCGCGGGGAAACGTAACAGGTTTGCGACCCACCTCAACGCACTTGGCCAAATTGTGACGCGGATGTCCGAGATCGTAGCAAATACGACACAGTTTTGCCTTCAGCGACGGCGGAAGCGACCTCCAAGAACGATGATCCTTGGATGAAACTGCTGAGACCCCTAAGCAAGAACGGGGGTTGAGGGGAAGCCGCTGACGCTGCAATCATCAACTTCACGCTGCATGCGCACAGGCGCACGCTCACGCAGATTCGGGGGAATCCTGTTGCTTTCCAAGCGTTTGAAAACCGCCACCCTGGCCGCACTGCTCGCGGCGACCACGCTCTCGGCCGGAACCGCGCCGGCGCTCGCCGCGCTGCCCCCCGTTCCCGCCGACGCTCCCAGCGCGAAAGATCTTACCCGTTACGCGCTGATATCCGACGTCGCGATTTCGCATGACGGCAAGCACATCGCCGCCCTCACGTCGGGCGACGGGGTCAAGGTCAACATCAGCGTCTGGCGCACCGACGCCCTGGACAAGCCGCCGACGATCATCGGCTCGACCTCCATGACCTTCAAGAGCGTGAGCTTCGTCAAGAACGACCGCCTGCGCGTGGCCGCCATGCAGCCCATAACGATCGCCTCGTGGAAGGGTCACGTCCAGAAGGTCTATTTCACCGATCTCGAGGGCAAGACCTGGAATTCGCCGCTGGCCGACACCGGCACGGCCAAGACCGATGACGAAGCCATCGAGCGCGCCCTGTCCAACCCGTTCGTGGTCGACAATCTGCCCAACGATCCCAAGAACGTGCTGGTCGTCGACCAGCGCCGCGGCGGCGAAGGCGACGTCTACAAGGTCAACGTCTACACCAACTCGGCCGAGCGCATCGACCGCATGGCCGGCCGCTACGGCGGCTTCGTCACCGACGCCAAGGGCGAGATCCGCGGCCGCACCAGCGCCGGCTACGAGGAAGGCAAGGCCTACTTCGTCCAGCAGATCAAGAACACCAAGACCGGCGCCTGGGAGGACCACTTCCGGTCCTACGCCCGCGATCGCAACTTCACCAACCTCGAAGGCTTCGCCAGCGACCCCAACATCGCCTACGTGTCGATGGTCAAGACCAACGGCAAGCGCGGCATCTATGTCTACGACATCGCCGCCAAGCAGGTGCTGGAGCCGCTGTTCGAGCACAAGCTGTTCGACGCCAAGGGCGTGTTCCTGGACGACAAGGACGAGGTGCTGGCCGTCGGCTACGACGACGCGCGCGGCAGCGCCTACTGGATCGACGAGCAGCTCGGCGCCCGCTTCAAGGCCGTCCGCACCGCGCTGGGCGTCAAGACCGAGCCGCTGGCCTGGACCGATCCCGACACCGACCTGAAGACCCGGTTCAACGTCACCACCGACTTCGACGTTGCGGTCGTCGACTGGTCGACCGACCGCAACACCGTGATCATCGAGAAGTCGGGACCCAAGCTGCCGGCCGAGTACTACCTGCTCGACAAGGCCGGCAAGCTGACCCTGCTGGGCAACTCGCGCCCCTGGATCAAGACCGCCGCCCTGGGCCAGACCAAGCTGGTCCAGTACACCGCGCGCGACGGCCTGCCCATTCCGGCCCTGCTGACGACCCCGCCGGCCAGCTTCGGCCCCGGACCGCACCCGACCATCATCCATCCGCACGGCGGCCCCTGGGCGCGCGACCACCTCGACTGGGATCCGGCCGGCTGGGTGCAGTACTTCGCCTCGCGCGGCTACGTCGTGCTGCAACCCCAGTTCCGCGGCTCGATGGGCTGGGGCGAAAAGCTCTGGCGCGCCGGCGACAAGGAATGGGGCGGCAAGATGCAGGACGACAAGGACGACGGCGCCAAGTGGCTGATCGACCAGAAGCTGGCCGATCCCACGCGTATCGCCATGTTCGGCTATTCCTACGGCGGCTACGCCGCCCTGGCCGCCGCAATCCGGCCCAACGGCATCTACAGCTGCGCGGTTTCCGGCGCCGGCGGCAGCCTGGCGGAAATGCGCAAGGTCACCAGCAACAGCCGCATCCTGCGCGAGCGCCAGGCGCCGTCGGTGGACGGCCTGGACGCCATCCAGAACGCCAGCGACGCCAAGATCCCGATCTTCCTCTACCACGGCGATCGCGACACCAACGTCGACATCAAGGACTCGCTGCGCTTCATCAACGGCCTGAAGAACGCCGGCAAGCCCTACAAGTGGATGGAAATCAAGGACATGGGCCACGGCTACGTCACCATGACCCCCGACATGATGGAGGTCCAGCTGACCGAGATCGACCGGTTCTTCCAGAAGCAGTGCCACTTCGGCGGCGGCAGCGTCGCCGACGAATAAGGACGACGGAGGGGCGGCTCGAAGGAGCCGCCCTTTTTCGTCGCGCTCAGCGCCCCCTGGGCGGCGCGACCGAGAAGTCGATGTCGAACAGCGTCGGGACGTCGGTGACCCTGGCCCGCTCGATGGTCAGCAGGCGGGCCTTGGTGGTCGAGCCGCCGTCCGCGCTGAAGCCGCCCATCTTGCCGTCGGCGCCCAGCACCCGGTGGCAGGGCACGACGATCGGCCAGGGGTTCTCGCCCAGGGCCTTGCCCACCGCCCGCATCGCGCCCGGCTCGCCCATGGCCTTGGCCACCTGGCCGTAGGTCGAGGTCTCGCCGGGGCGGATGGCGCGGGCGATCTCGTAGACCCGGCGGTTGAAGGGCTGCACCACCGTCAGGTCCAGGGCGACGTCCGAAAGGTCGTCGCGACCGCCGGCCAGCAGGTCGATGATGCGGTCGGCGGCCTCGTCCACCTCGCCCGGCGGGGCGGTCTCGACGGCGTCGGGATAGCGCTTGCGCAGCCGCGCCCAGGCCGCGCCCGGCGCGGTCTCGGGCAGTTGCACGCCGATCAGCCCGCCCGCGCCCCACGCCAGGCCGCAGCGACCGATCGCCGTCTCGAAAAGCATGAAGCCCTGTCCCATCACCGACAGATTAGCACCGCTATTGCCGGAGGCGAGCGGCGCCTTCTACCTTTCCACGCTGAAGTTCGGAGACCGCCCTTGCGCCGCATCGCCCCGCTCGCCGCCGCCCCCATCCTCGCCCTGGCCCTCGCCGCTCCGGCCCTGGCCGGCGACATCCTGGTCCACGGCGGGCCGATCCACACCGGCGTGACGGGCGCCCCAGCCGCCGAGGCGGTGCTGATCCGCGACAGGACCATCGCCTTCGTCGGCCCGCTGGCCGTCGCCCGCGCCAGGGCCGCCAAGGACGTCCGCGACATCGACCTGAAGGGCGGGGCGGCCTATCCGGGCTTCGTCGACGCCCACGCCCACCTGACCGGCATCGGCCTGCGCGAGCTGACCCTCAACCTCGACCAGGTCGATTCCGTCGAGGCCCTGGTCGCCGCCGTCCGGGCCTACGCCCAGGCCCGTCCGGGCGACGCGCCGATCTACGGCCGCGGCTGGATCGAGACCCACTGGCCCGAAAAGCGCTTTCCCACCCGCGCCGACCTCGACCGCGCCGCGCCCGGGCGCATCGTCGTGCTGGGCCGCGCCGACGGCCACGCCGTGGTCGCCTCCAGCGCCGCCCTGGCCAAGGCCGGGCTGACCCGCGACACCAAGGCCCCGGCCGGCGGCCAGATCCTGCACGACGAGACGGGCGAGCCCGCCGGGCTGCTGGTCGACCACGCCCAGGCCCTGGTCGAGGGCGTCATTCCCCCGCCCTCCCCCGCCCTCAAGCGCCAGGCGCTGGAGACGGCCGGCAAGCTCTATGCCGGACGCGGCTGGACGGGGCTTGGCAATATGAGCGTCGAGGCGCCCGACCTGGACCAGTTGCGCCGGCTGGCCGCCGAGGGCCGCTTCCTCCTGCGGGTCGACAACTACATGGACCCGTCCGGCGCGGCCGAGGTGCTGAAGACCGGTCCCAGCGCCGACCCGACGGGCCTCATCCGCCTGCGCGGGATCAAGCTCTACATGGACGGCGCCCTGGGCTCGCGCGGCGCGGCCCTGCTGGCGCCCTACAGCGACGCCGAGGGCCTGGGCCTGGTGCTCACCGAGCACGGCCAGGGTCTGGCCCTGATGCGGCAGGCCAAGGCCGTGAACGCCCAGGTCGCCATGCACGCCATCGGCGATCGCGGCAACCGCATGGTGCTGGACTGGTTCGGCGAGGCGCTCGCCAAGAAAGATGGGGGCGTCGAGACCGGCCGCCGCTGGCGCATCGAGCACGCCCAGGTGGTCGACGCCGCCGACCTGCCGCGCTTCTCCAGCCTGGGCGTCGTGGCCTCGATGCAGCCCAGCCACGCCATCGGCGACCTCTATTTCGCGCCCGCGCGCCTGGGCAAGGCGCGCCTGAAGGGCGCCTATGCCTGGGCCGACATGCTCAAGAGCGGCGCGGTCGTCGCCGCGGGCTCGGACGCCCCGGTCGAGGTCGGCGATCCGCGCATCGAGTTCTACGCCGCCGTCGCCCGCAAGAGCCTGACCGGCTTCTCCAACGCCGACTGGCATCCGGAAGAGGCCGTCAGCCGCCAGCAGGCGCTGCGCATGCTGACCTGGGGCCCGGCCTGGGCCGCCTTCGCCGACCAGCAGCGCGGCACGCTCGAAGCCGGCAAGGCCGCCGACCTCACCGCCTTCGACCGCGACCTGATGACCGTGCCCGAAGCCGAGATCCTGAAAGCCCAGCCGATCCTCACCGTGGTCGACGGCAAGGTGGCGTTCGAGCGGTAGCCTGCGCCGGGAACCACCGCCCGCCCTCACCGTTAGCAAGCTCGCCGGCTCCGCTTCAGACCAAGAGTATCCGTCCCGTGACCTCCGCCGCGGCCGCCGTCGCTTCCGACGCCGTCTTTCTCGGCCAGGCCAGCGAGATGTCGCGCCTGATCGCCGCCCACGACTGGTCGGCCACGCTGGGGCCGATCGGCGGCTGGCCGGCCAACCTCAGGACCACCGTCGGCCTGATGGTCCACTCGCCCGTGCCCATGGTGCTGCTGTGGGGCGAGGACGGGGTGATGATCTACAACGACGCCTATTCGGTGTTCGCCGGCGGCAGGCACCCGACCCTCCTGGGCAGCAAGGTCCGCGAGGGCTGGCCCGAGGTCGCCGACTTCAACGACAACGTCATGCGGGTGGGCCTGGCGGGCGGCACCCTGGCCTACAGGGACCAGGAGCTCACCCTCAACCGCAGCGGCTCCCCCGAGCGCGCCTGGATGAACCTCGACTACTCGCCGGTGATGAGCGAGGACGGCCGCCCCGACGGGGTGATCGCCATCGTCGTCGAGACCACCGCCCAGGTGCGCAGCGAGGCCGCGCTGCGGGCCAGCGAGGCGCGCCTGCGCTTCCTCGACGCCCTGGGCCGGGCCACCGCCAAGCTGTCCGACGCCGACGCGGTGATGGCCGCCACCACGCGCCTGGTGGGCAGGCACATGGGCGTGGCCATCTGCGCCTATGCCGACATGGACGACGACCAGGACGGCTTCACCATCCGCGGCGACTGGGCCCAGCCTGGCTCGGTCAGCATCGTCGGCCGCTACAGCCTGGCCGCGTTCGGGCGCCGGGCGGTGGCCGACCTGCGCGCCGGCCGGCCGCTGGTCATCCACGACAATCTCGCCGAACTGCCGCCAGAGGAAGCCGCGACCTTCCAGGCCATCGGCGTCGGCGCCACCATCTGCATGCCGCTGGTCAAGCAGGGCCGGCTGACCGCCCTGATGGCCGTCCACCATGCCGGCCCGCACGCCTGGACGCCCGAGGAACTGGCCCTGATCCGCGAGGTCACCGACCGCTCGTGGGCCCATGTCGAGCGCGTCGCCGCCGAGGCCGAACTGCGCGCCGCCAACACCTCGCTGGAGCACCGCGTCGCCGAGCGTACGGCCGCCCTCGAGCAGAGCGAGCAGGCCATGCGCACCGTCCTGGAAAGCTCGCACCAGGCGCAAGGACTGCTGAACGCCGCCGGCGAGATCCTCTACGTCAACCGGACCGCCCTCGACATCGTCGGCGTGCGCCTGGAGGACGTGGTCGGCCGCCCCTACTGGAACACGCCCTGGTTCACCGGCACGCCCGGCGCGCCCGAGATGCTGCGCGAGGCCATCGCGCGCGTCGCCGAGGGCCGGATGGTCACCGCCGAACTGGCCCTCGACACCCCCGGAGGCCGCCGCTGCTGGGACTTCTCGCTGCGGCCGGTGTTCGACGAGGCCGGCGCGGTGTCGACCATGGTGCCCGAGGCGATCGAGACCACCGCGCGCCTGCAGGCCGAAAGCGCCCTTCGCCAGTCGCAGAAGATGGAGGCCATCGGCCAGCTGACCGGCGGCCTGGCGCACGACTTCAACAACCTGCTGGCCGGCGTCAGCGGCAGCTTCGAGATGCTGGCCCGGCGCCTGGCCGAGAACCGCACGGCCGACGCCGACCGCTACATCCAGGCGGGCCTGGGCGCGGCCCATCGCGCCGCCGCCCTGACCCAGCGCCTGCTGGCCTTCTCGCGCCAGCAGACCCTTGACCCGCGCGCGATCGACCTCAACCGTCTGATCGACGGCATGGGCGACCTGATCCGCAGCAGCGCGGGACCGCTGGTCGCCGTCGAGGTCCGCGCCGCCGACGACCTGTGGCCGGTCCGCGTCGACGTCTCGCAGCTGGAGAACAGCCTCCTCAACCTCTGCATCAACGCCCGCGACGCCATGGCCCCCAAGGGCGGCCGCCTGACGATCGAGACCGGCAACGTCATGTTCGACGCCGCCGACGGCGAGGCCTTCGGCCTGCCGCCCGGCCCGTTCGCGCGGCTGACGGTGTCCGACACCGGCGTTGGCATGAGCCCCGAGGTCATCGCCCGCGCCTTCGACCCGTTCTTCACCACCAAGCCCCTGGGCGAGGGCACCGGCCTTGGCCTGTCGATGATCTACGGCTTCGTGCGCCAGTCCGGCGGCGAGGTGCGGGTGGAGTCCGAGCTCGGGGCCGGCGCCGCCATCCACATCTACCTGCCGCGCCACTTCGGACAGGCCCAGGCCGAGGCCCCCTCCGCTCCCGCCGATCCCGACCCTGGGCTTGGCGAGACCGTGCTGGTCATCGACGACGAGCAGGTGGTGCGGATGCTGATCGCCGACGTGCTGGAGGAGGCCGGCTATCGCGTGCTGCAGGCCGCCGACGGGGCCGCGGGCCTGTCCATCCTGCAATCGGACCGCCGCATCGACCTGCTGGTCTCCGACGTCGGCCTGCCCGGCGGCATGAACGGCCGCCAGGTCGCCGACGCCGCCCGCGTCACCAAGCCCGGCCTCAAGGTGCTGTTCGTCACCGGCTACGCCGAGACCGCCGTGGTCGGCGACGGCGTCATGGCCGACGGCATGGAGGTGATCACCAAGCCCTTCCCCACCGCCGGCCTGGCGGCCAAGGTCCGCGAACTGCTGGACCGCTAGGCCGGCTCGACATTCACCCGACGGCCGTCTCCTCAGTCCGCTCTTCCCCGCGAAGGCGGGGACCCAAGCGGAGGTTGCGCGTCGCTCGCGGCCGCGCCGTTTCCTGAAAGGCAGCTTGGATCCCCGCCTTCGCGGGGAAACTCGGTGAGAAGCGACCAAAATTACTGAATGTCGATCCAGCCTAGCGCCGGCTCGACCCCGGCAGAACCGCCGACCTGGCGACCCTGCCCGAGGCCTTCTCCCGGGGATCAGCCGTATTCGGCCGACAGCAGCAACGAAGCCTCCCCCGTCTTGCCGATCCTGACCATCTGGCCGACCGTCCCTTGAAATGAAATGATCTAAAAATGGCGCGGCCGCACAGCCTGGCTGAGGACCGCCGCGCCCAGAGCAACGTGGGCATGCGTCAATTCCGGACGCGCTTGCCTCGCCACGATTCCCGCCCCACTTTCGGAGAGTCATGAGCGACCGTTCCACTGGCCTCGCCCCGTCGCGGCTCACCGCGGTCCTGGGGCCCACCAACACCGGCAAGACCCACCTGGCCGTCGAGCGGATGCTCAGCCACGGCTCGGGGATGATCGGCCTGCCGCTGCGCCTGCTGGCGCGCGAAATCTACGACCGCATCGTCAAGCTGCGCGGCAAGGCGGCCGTGGCCCTGATCACCGGCGAGGAGAAGATCACCCCGCCGCGCGCGGCCTATTTCGTCTGCACGGTCGAGGCCATGCCGCTGGGCCGCGAGGTCGACTTCGTGGCCATCGACGAGATCCAGCTGTGCGCCGACCCCGAGCGCGGCCACATCTTCACCCACCGCCTGCTGCACGCCCGGGGCCGGTTCGAGACCATGCTGCTGGGCGCCTCGACCATGGCCCCGCTGGTCCGCCGCCTGCTGCCCGACGCCGAGATCGTCGGCCGCGAGCGGTTCTCCAACCTGTCCTACGCCGGCTCCAAGAAGCTGACCCGCCTGCCCCGGCGCACCGCCGTGGTCGCCTTCTCCACCGACGCCGTCTACGCCATCGCCGAGCTGATCCGCCGCCAGCGCGGCGGCGCGGCCGTGGTCATGGGCAGCCTGTCGCCCCGCACCCGCAACGCCCAGGTCGCCCTCTACCAGAGCGGCGAGGTCGACTTCCTGGTCGCCACCGACGCCATCGGCATGGGCCTGAACATGGACGTCGACCACGTGGCCTTCGCCGGCCTTCGCAAGTTCGACGGCCGCCGCACCCGCTGGCTGCACCCGCAGGAGGTGGGCCAGATCGCCGGCCGCGCCGGCCGCTACACCCGCGACGGCACCTTCGGCGTGACCGGCGACTGCGAGGAGATGGACGAGGATCTGGTCCAGGCCGTCGAGGAGCACAGCTTCCAGCCCGTGATGGCCGCCGAATGGCGCAGCGCCAAGCTCGACTTCGGCTCGCTGCAGGGCCTGCTGCGGTCGCTGTCGGAGCCGCCGAACCGCAACGGCCTGACCCTCTCGCAGGAGGCCCTGGACGAGCGCACCCTGCGCAAGCTGGCGACGCACGAGGACGTCGTCGCCCGCTGCAAGACCGACCGCTCGGCCCTCTTGAAGCTGTGGGACGTCTGCCAGACCCCCGACTTCCGCAAGACCACCGACGACGACCACCAGCGGATGGTCCGCACCCTGTTCGACGACCTGACCACCGGTCGCAAGCGCCTGCCCGAGGACTGGATCAACGGCCAGTTCAAGGCGCTGGACCGCACCGACGGCGAGATCGACAGCCTGGCCGCGCGCCTGTCGGGCGTGCGCACCCTGTCCTACATCGCCAACCGTCCCGACTGGCTGGCCAATCCCGTCCACTGGCAGGGCCGCACCCGCGAGCTGGAAGACAAGATCAGCGACACCCTGCACGAGAAGCTGATGGCGCGGTTCATCGACCGCCGCACCAGCGTGCTGATGAAGCAGCTGGGCGAGCGCGAGGTGCTGCTGGCCGGGGTCGCCCAGGACGGCGAGGTCAGCGTCGAGGGCCAGGTCGTGGGCCGCCTGACCGGCGTCACCTTCACTCCCGAAAAGGCCTCGACCCCGCTGGAGGAGCGCGCCCTGCGCAACGCCGCCCAGCGCGCCGTCGGCCCCGAGATCGCCAGGCGCCTGGGCCAGCTGGCCGCCGAGCCGGACGACGCCTTCGCCCTGACGCCCGACGGCGCGATCCTGTGGCGCGGCGAGATCGCGGGGGCCGTGCGTTCGGGCGGCGACCTGCTGGCGCCCCGCGCCAGGCTGCTGGGCGAGCTTGGCCCCGCGCCGGCGCGCGAGCGGGCCGAGCGCCGGCTCGACGCCTTCCTGGCCGCCGAGGTCGATCACCATCTGGCGCCGCTGCGCAAGCTTCAAGCCGCCTTGGCGGGCGGCGAGCTGCGCGGCCTGCCGCGCGGCGTCGCCCACCGCCTGCTGGAAGCCGGCGGCGTGCTCGACAAGCGCCCGCTCGACCCTGAACTGAAGGCGCTCAGCCAGGCCGAGCGCCGCACGCTGAAGGCCCTGGGCGTGCGCATCGGCGCCTTCTCGCTCTATTCGCCGGGCGTGCTGAAGTCCGAGGCCATCGCCTGCGCCCGGGCGCTGGACCCCGGCGGCTGGCGCGGGCCGCTGGTCGGCCTGTCGTCCCTGCACTCGCCGCCGCCCTCGCCCCGCGCCCTGGCCGCCAGCGGCCTGCGCATCGCCGGCAAGCACCTCGTCCAGGTCGAGATGCTGGAGAAGCTCGACGCCCTGCTGCGCGCCGAGCAGCGGCCCGGCGGCGTGGTGCTGACCCCGGCCGCGCTGGAGGCCCTGGGCTGGACGGCGGCCGAGGCCTCCTCGGTGCTGCGCGCCCTCGACTACACCCCGGCCGTGCGGGCCAAGCCCGACGCCCCGATCATCTGGAAGCGCCGCGGCGCCCAGCGGCTGGAGCCCAAGCCCGTCAAGGCCCGCCCGGACTCGCCGTTCGCGGCCCTGGCCAAGCTGACCGAACCGCCGCCTCCGCCTCAGCCTCCATTGGCCCGGCGCAGGAAGCCCCGCCGTCGCAAGTCGCCCGTCGCCGCGCCCGAAAAGGCCGCTTCATGAGCGACGAGGCCCACAACGGCGCGCCCCATGGGGAGCACTGCCGCGCCGACGTCTGGCTGTGGCGCGCCCGCTTCTTCAAGACCCGCTCGATGGCCGCCCGCTTCGTCGACGAGGGCCGCATCCGCCTGACCCGCGCCGGCGCCCCCGACAGCCGCATCGACAAGCCCTCGCGCGTGCTGAAGGCCGGCGACGTGCTGGTCTTCGCCATCGGCGGCCGGCTGGTCAACGTGCGCATCCTCGACTGCGGCGAGCGCCGCGGCCCGGCCACCGAGGCGCGTGGGCTGTACGAGGCGCTGGAGGGGTAGGAGAAGGCCCAATGTGAGTGAAAAGGGCATGGACTTCGCTGCATCGAAAACCATCTCCCTTTCCCCATGGACGCAGCCACGCTAACCGCTACCCTGGGTCGAGCTTCATCCTGGGGAGTACATCGCGTGGCGTCGTTCCGTCCGGCCCTGGCCGTCAGCCTGGCCCTTCTGCTTTCCGGGCTCGCCCCCCCCCAGCCCGCCGCCCCCGTCAGCAAGGCGCCCGCCGCGCCCGCCGCGCCGATCCAGGCCTACGACCTGCCGCGGATCGAGGCCTTCGGCCGCGCCATCTACCGCCAGGACATCGCCGCCTGGCTGGCCAGCGACGCGCTCGCCGCCAAGGTCGCCGACCTACAGGGCGTCGGCCTGAAGGGCTGGCTGGTGCAGGACGACGGCAAGACCGCCAAGGTCCGCTTCCTGCGCGACAACGGCGCCGGCCTGGAGGTCGCCTACGACGTGGTGGTCGACGGCAAGGGCGCAGGCCCGCTGACCGAGCCGGCCGACCGAAAGCTCACCGACGAGGAGCGCCTGACCTTCTCGGCCCGCCAGGCCGCCATCGCCGTCCAGCCCAAGACCTGCCGCGCCGGCTACAACACCGCCGTGATCAGGAACCCCGACGGCGAGGGCTGGATCGTCTGGCTGCTGGCCCCCTCGCCCGCCGCCGGCGCCGTCCCGGTCGGCGGCCACTACCGGATCTTCGTCGCCGGCGACGGCAAGACCGTGCAGCGCGTCGACGCCCTGTCGGCCTCGTGCCTGCTGATCGAGAAGCCCAAGGCCGCCGACGGCAAGCCGGCCCTGGCCTTCGCCAGCCACATCGTCTCGCCCACCCCGGTCGAGACCCACGTGTTCATCAGCTCGCTCTACAAGCTGCCGCTGGCCGTCGGCACGAGCACGACCAAGGAGGTCTGGCTCGTCGACCAGGGCAAGATCAGCAAGATGGACCTGGGCAAGAAGTAGGGAACGAACCTCTCCCGGATGGGAGAAGGACCGACCGCGCCCTAGCCGGTGAACCCGTCGACGAAGCCCGGCACCTTCTCCGGCGGCATCGGACGGCTGAAGTGATAGCCCTGCACCTGGTCGCAGCCATAGGCGGCCAGGGCTTCCAGCTGGTCGCGATCCTCGACGCCCTCGGCCACCACCTTCATGCCCATGGACGAGCCCAGCGTGATCACCGCCTTGACGATGGCCGCGTCCTCGGCGTTCTGGACGAAGCCCTTGTCGATCTTCAGCCGGTCGATCGGAAACTGGCGCAGGTTGGCGAGGCTGGCGTAGCCGGTGCCGAAGTCGTCCAGGGCGATCATCACCCCGGCCGCGTGCAGCTTGCGCACCGTGTCGCTGACCACGTCCGAGGCCCAGCCCATGTAGACCGTCTCGGTGACCTCGATGGTCAGGCGGTCGCACGGCACGTTCCAGCGGGCCAGGCGCTCCTGCACCTCCTCGGCCAGGCGGCCGGAGCGGAACTGGGCGGCCGAGATGTTGACCGCCACCCGGCCGAACTCGATGCCGGCGTCGAGCCAGGCGCGCATCTGCTTCAGCGCGGTCTCGAAGGCCACGTCGCCCAGCTTCAGCGACAGATCCTGGTCCTCGAACGCGGCCATGAAGCGGTCGGGCGTCAGCACCCCCTGCTCGGGATGGGCCCAGCGCATCAGCGCCTCGAAGCCGGCCACCGAGCCGCTCTCCAGGTCGATCACCGGCTGGTAGTAGAGGATGAACTCGTCGGCCTCGATCGCCGCGCGCACGTCGCGCAGCAGCTCCAGCCGCTGCTCCAGGGCCGAGCGCATCGACGGGTCGAACAGGATCGAGCGGTTTCGCCCCTCGTCCTTGGCCCGATAGAGGGCGATGTCGGCGTTCTTGAAGATGTGGTGCGGGTCGGCGTCGGGATCGCCGTGCAGGGCGGCCCCGATGCTGGCGCTGACCGAGAAGCTGCGGCCGGCGTGCTGGATCGGCTGGCGCAGCAGGTCCTGCAGCGACTTGATCGGCCGCAGCATGTCGCCCTCGCCGTGCAGGCCGCGCAGGATCACCGCGAACTCGTCGCCGCCCAGCCTCGCCACGGTGTCGCCCGAGCGGAAGGCGTGGCGCAGCACGTCGGCCAGCCGCCGCAGCAAGGCGTCGCCGGCGTCGTGGCCCAGGGTGTCGTTGATGTCCTTGAAGTGATCGACGTCGATCATGATCAGGCCGAAGACCTCGCCGGCCATCTCCGAGGCGTCGACCGCCTCCTGGAACTTGCGCTGGAAGTAGGCGCGGTTGGGCAGGCCGGTCAGCGGGTCGCGGAAGGCCAGGTTCTCAACGGCCTCGGTCTGCCGGCGCCGGTCGGTGATGTCCTTGAACAGGTTGACCAGCCGCTCGGGCTTGCCGTCGGCGCCCAGGAAGCGCTTGCCGACCGAGCGCACCCAGGTCTCGACCCCGTCGTCGCGGTTCAGGCGGAACTCGAACACGGCGGCCTCGCCGTCGCGGCGGGCGCGCATGATCTGGGCCATCCGCTCGCGGTCGTCCTCGTGCACGATCTCCAGCGGGTCGCGGTCGAACAGGCACCACTTCTCGAGCTCGAGGCAGGTGCCCGAGACATAGACCTCGCCGGTCTTCAGATCGACCTCGCGCACCATCAGGTCGTCGAGCTCCAGCGCCAGCTTCAGCCGCTGCTCGTTGCGCTCGGCCCGCAGGGCGGTCTGGGCGTAGCCGGTGACGTCGCGGGCGGTGACGATGACGGCGAAGATCGTCCCGTCGTCGCTGCGGCAAGCGGCGAACTCGCTGCGCCAGATGCGCTGGCCATCGTGCCCGGACTGGGCCCGATAGCGCGAGAAAGGCTCGCCGGTCGCCAGGCAGCGCTCCAGGCTCTCGACGTCCTCCAGGTTCATCAGGCAGCGGGCGAAATACTCGCCCGGGTGCAGGTTCGGGGTCAGGTCCTCGTCGCGCCACTCGGCGCTGAGCGCCACAAGGCGGCCGCTGCGGTCGATCAGCGCCGCGGCGAACGGCGCATGCGCGACGAAGGCCTCGAACGAGGCCATTCGAAGCCGCAGCTGCGCGTGGATGTCATCGGCCGCCATGGACGGCGCGGGCTTAAGGGCCATGGAGAGCATTCTGCTGTCGGCTTCCCGACGTTGTTCTTGGACGCGTCCTCAACCGAACAGTGAAACGCTCTTCCATAAGAAAAGGTATCTTTCGACGAACATCGTTGTGCATCGTCGGAAAGCCGACGCGGAGCCGGCTCGGCGACGATTTTGCCTGTCGCCCTGCGGGCGCCATGAGAAATCCTGCGGGTCCTGCGCGCCGCGCCGCATTGACATTCGGCGCCGTCGCTCCGAAAACGCGGCCGCGTTACGTCCGTCCCAGAAAGCCGCCAAGTTCCGATGACCTACATCGTCACCGACGCCTGCATCCGCTGCAAGTTCATGGACTGCGTCGAGGTGTGCCCGGTGGATTGCTTCTACGAGGGCGAAAACACCCTCGTGATCAATCCGGACGAATGCATCGACTGCGGCGTCTGCGAGCCGGAATGCCCGGTCGACGCCATCAAGCCGGACACCGAGGACGACGCCGACGGCAAGTGGCTGCGGATCAATTCCGAGTACGCCAAGGTCTGGCCTAACATCACCGTGAAGGGCGAGCCGCCGGCCGACCGCGCCGACTTCGAGCGCGAGACCGGCAAGTTCGAGAAGTACTTCAGCGAAAAGCCCGGCAAGGGCTCCTGATCACGCAAAATCCGGCGTGTGAGCGCGCCAGGGTTGGGCGTACGCGCTGGCCAATTTTGGACGTTCCATTCAAAATTGGCGGGCTTTAGCGGCTGGATTCGGGCCGCCATACCCCAGGTTGGGGTCGCAAGCCTTTCATGAGGCTGAATTTTATGCTATTGTCGCCCTCGACGTGACGGGTGCGGCCTCGCACCTGCATGTCTCGTGGAAGACGACAGCCGTTCCAACGGCTCGCCCGATCGAAGGCGAAGGGTGACTTAAGAGACACTCCAAATCCTGATCCGACTTGGCCCCGCCTCTCCGACGGACGGGTTGCTATCGCTTTTTGGAATGTTTGGAAACGGCGTTTTGGGCGCAAGCCCAATTTTATGAGGACGAACGAATGAGCAAGAGCGGTCTGGAATTCTCGGTCGGCGATCACGTCGTCTATCCCGCCCACGGCGTGGGGACGATCCAGGGCATCGAGACCCAGGAAGTGGCCGGGATGTCGCTCGAGGTCTACGTCATCACCTTCGACCACGAGAAGATGACCCTTCGCGTTCCGACCAAGAAGGCCAAGGTCGCCGGCCTGCGTCCGCTGGCCGAAGGCGACGTCGTCAGCCAGGCTCTGACCACCCTCAAGGGACGCGCCCGCGTGAAGCGCACCATGTGGTCGCGTCGCGCCCAGGAATACGAAGCCAAGATCAACTCGGGCGACCTCGTCTCGATCGCCGAAGTGGTTCGCGACCTGCACCGCGCCGAGAACCAGCCGGAACAGTCCTATTCGGAGCGCCAGCTCTATGAATCGGCCCTGGACCGCATGGCCCGCGAAGTCGCCGCCATCGAGCGCATCGACCGCGAAGCCGCCATCGGCATCCTGACCAAGTCGCTGGTCAAGACGGCCGCCTAAGGCCTCCTACGCCTACGACGTTTTCGAAGACGCCCCCGGTTCCGCCGGGGGCGTTTTTCGTTTGTGGAGAACGGCGCGTGAGCGACCGGCCCGCCACCCGTTTCCCCCTCCGCGGGCCTGGCTTCGACCAGGCGTCTCAATCTGAGGCGGGCCTCGCCGATCCTGTTGCGGCGGCCATATGCCGGTGCAATTTCTGATTGATGAGGCCGCCGGCGCACGCCGGGCCTGCGCCGCGGGCCGCCGCCCGCACAACCATCATTGGGGGGACACCAATGCCCGACGGAATGACGACGACGACGGCCGCGACCACGAGCGACAACCTCCTGGCGGAAGTCAGCACCATCATGCAGCCGCTGGCGAACCACTGGCCCGGCAACGCCGAGGTCGGCGCCTGGGACTTCGGCTTCTCGGTCAACTGCAAGCCGATCTCCGTGCAGCCGGAAAACAGCAGCCAGGTCTACGACTACTTCCAGATCGAACTGGTCGGCCAGAGCTCGCTGGCGACCATCGGCGATCGGGCGCCCGCCGGCTACGGCCTCTATGTCACCTACGAAGCGCCCACCGAGCCCCCGGCCGGATTGCAGTTGATCGCGGCCAAGCCGGACACCACGGTGGCGTCGACGACCTATGACGACAGCATCAGTTGGACCGCCACCGGCAGCTTCGGCTTCTCGAGCGAGGGGGGCATTTCCGTCTCGTTCGGCGGCTCCAAGACGATGACCCACTCGACGAGCATCGCGGTTTCGGACCTCCAGATCCTCAACCGGTCGCACGTGGGCCCCTCCGCGATCGGCCACTGGGAATACATCATCGCCGCGGGCTCGCTGGAAGCCCAGGGCACGACGCCCCTTCTGGCCCAGATGCTGCTGTGCCGTCCGCACTCGGCCGACGCCCTGCAGATCCAGGTCGAGGTGTTCGCCTACTTCAACAACAAGGGGCTGAGCGACAACCTCAACTGGAACGGGCTGAGCCAGGCCATCCCCGGCTTCAACGGCGACAATCTTGCCCCGCTCGAGAACGGCAATGCGCGCATCGCCATGCAGTACACCCTGACGGTCGCCGCCCCGCCGGCCCCGACGGCGACGCAAGCCTGATCCAGCAAGGCCCCGCCGTCACCGGCGGGGCTTTTCGCTTTGGCGCAAACCGCGCGAGGCCTCGGCGCCGGGCGGAACCGGCCTTCACGCGTTCGCGAACGCCCTGATGTTCGCCGGCATCTCGGACGGAATGTCGAAGGCGGCCTCTCCCGCACCGCCGCCGACCGCATGGAGGGCCAGCGCCTGGAACCGGCAGGTGGTGGGCGTCATGCCGAACGCCGCGCGAAAGGCGCGCCCGGCGGCCGTGTGGTTCTCGAAGCCCCAGCGTCGCAGGACCGCGGCGATCGGCTCGCGCGCCAGGGACGGATCCGACAGGTCGCGGAACGCGCCGGTCAGCCGACGCCCGAGGATGTATCGCCCGACCCCGCCATGGGGCTCGAACATCCGGTAGAGGGTCGGGCGGGTCACGAAGAACTGGCCGGCGAGGATCGCCGGGCCAAGCTCCGGGTCGCCGATGTCGCGGTCGATGCGCCGGCAGATGGCGCGGAACTGGCTTTTGCGCATCTCGGTCCGGGTCGCCGCGCGGCTCTGGGTGTTGGCCCGGACAACGCCGGCCAGCAGGGCCGCGGTGGACCGGCTCCACACCAGCCCCTGCTCCACGGTCAGGTCGGGGCCTTGCAGCCACATCTCCTGCAAATGCTCGCGAACGGCGACGCCGGCCTCGCTGTCGCCGCTGAGCACCAGCCCGTGAACGTCGCCCACGTCGGCCAGCAGCGGCGAGAGCAGGTCGCGCGCGACGATGGCCGACAGGTTGTCGATCCCCTCGGTGCGCAAGGCGGCCGGGCGCGACAGGTCGAGCATGCAGACGTCGCCCGGCTTCACCTGCCGCTCGGCGCCATCCAGCGTCAGGACGAAGCCATGGGTCCGGTAATACTGGACATGGAACTGATCGACGCCGGTCCGGGCGATGAGCCTGGGGTCGCGGACCATGATCGAGGCCGGCGCCTGCGACATGCCCAGCTTGATCGGCCCGTAGTCGTAGAGTGCGAAGTCCATGACGTAGCCGACGCGCCCTTCCGGCGACGGCGTATCCAGCTCGAACATCGTCGACAGCAGCTCGCGGCAGGCGGCGAAGCTGTCAGCGTAGTCGGCGCCGATGTGGGCGGCCAGGCGAGGCAGGCGATCATGCTGGACGTCGTGCGGCACGCTTCCTCCCCCCATGGCCGGGCCGGCGAACCCTCCTTGTAGCGCGGTCCGGACGCGGCCCACTCGACCAGGCGTCTCAAACTGCGACGCCAGGGACCTTGGCATGCGGCCCGATCCCGCCCACTCTGGCCCGATCATCCGGAGCCCGCCATGGCCGCCGAACCCAAGACCCGCCCCACGAACGCCAGCGTCGACGACTTCCTGGCCGCCTCGCCGCCGGTTCGCCAGGCCGACGCGGCGGTCGTCCGCGACCTGCTGGCGGAGGTCGCCGGGGAGCCGGCGGTCATGTGGGGTCCCTCGATCGTCGGCTTCGGCGCCTACCAGACCCCCGGTCCCAAGCCGATGGACTGGCCGCTGCTGGGCTTCTCGCCGCGCAAGACCGAACTGGTGCTCTACTTCGCTTCCGACTTCCCCGAACGCGAGGACCTGCTGGCCCGGCTCGGCAAGCATCGCTCCGCCGTGTCCTGCGTCTACATCAAGCGCCTGGCGGACGTGGACCTGTCGGTCCTGCGCCGCCTCGCCGAGGCCTCGGCCGCCTGGACGCGCTCTGGCCACACGACGTGCTGAGGCTCAGGCCGGCTTCTTCCGCAGCACCCGGGCCCGACGCTTCTTCAGCCAGATGACCACGCCGGTGACGCTGAGCGCCGCCACGACCAGGCCGGTCAGCGAGATCAGGATGCGGCCCGGAATGCCCAGGATCCGGCCCGAGTGCAGCGGAAACTGCGCCTGGACGAAGATGTCGGCCGCCGTGCCCTTCCACGGCAGGCGCTCGCCCAGGTAACGGCCGTCCGCGCCGTCGTAATAGAGGTAGGGCGGGCCCACGCCGCCGGCCCCATGGTCGTCGCCCACCTTGTGGAAGGCCACGCCGTAGATGCCGTAGTGGGCCGAGTAGAAGGCGCCGCCCACCGGGGCGATGAAGCCGCGCGCCTGCGCATCGGCTCGCGCCTTGGCGATGATCGTCTCGTAGGTCTGCTTGGGCAGGATCGGGTTGTCGTGGCTGGTCGGCACGCGGGTGTCGAACGGCGTCGGCGAGACCTTCGATATCTTCGACATCACCGGATAGAACACCTCGCTGTAGAGGTTCAGCGAGAAGGCCGTGAAGGCCACCACGAACAGCACGCCCCACAGCCACAGGCCGAAGGCCCGGTGGATGTCGAAATTGATGCGGTAGGCGCTGGCCTTGGTCTTGACCTGCCAGGCCGGCTTCCAGCGGCTCCAGAAGCTCTTGGCCGGCTTGCGGCCATTGGCGTTGCTGGCCGGCAGGGTCAGGTAGAAGCCGACGAAGCAGTCCAGCGTCCACAAGACCGCGATCACGCCCAGGAGCCAGATGCCCCAGCGGTCAATGCCCCAGAACTCGGGAATGTGCAGGGTGTAGTGCAGCACGTAGAGGAACGAGACGAAGGTCTCGGTCTTGATCGGCCACACCGCGCCCCACTCGCGCCGGCCCTGCTCGACGCCCGTCGCCGGGTCGACGAACACTTGGTTGTAGCCCAGCTCGTAGTGCTTGCCGGTCTTGGGATCCTGGCGGGCGTCGACGCCGATGGCCAGGGTCTCGCCCGGCTCGGCCACGAGCGGGAAGTACGAGACGATCACCCGCGGATCACGCGCCTCGATCTGCTTGACGATATCCAGCGTCGGCAGGGCCGGGCCGTCCGACTTGGCGTGCATCAGATGCGGGTTGAGGATGTCGTCCAGTTCGTGGTCCCACGAGATCACCGCGCCGGTGACCCCCGAGACGAACAGGAAGCCGGCCATGATCAGCCCCACCCAGCGGTGGATGAAGGTCAGGGTCGGCCGCACCGCCGCGCGGACGGCCTTGGCCGCGCCCGCGGCCTTGCGCACCGGCGGCGAGACGGGCGGCGCGTAGGGCGTATCGAGATTGCGCGCGTCCATGTGGCCGCCTCCAGCTGCTCGGAACCAAGCAGAGCCGGCGCGATCGCTCGCGCCGGCTCCTTGAGGATGTTTCTAGGAATGATTCTTAGAAGCGATAGTCAAGGCGCACCGAGGCGTTACGCGGCGCGGCGTAGTAGGCCTGCCCCCACATCACGCTGTTCAGGTAGCTCTCGTCGAACAGGTTGCGGACGTTGAGCGTGACCTTGATCTGGTCGGTCAGGTCTGCGCTGCCCATCAGGTCGACCACCGCATAGGCCTTCTGGGTGACCACGAAGGTGTCCAGACCCGAGATTTCGTCCTGCCAGCGCAGCGCGGCGCCGACCTTGGCGTTGCGCCACTCCGGGAAGCTGTAGGTGGTGGAAACCTTCAGGCTCTTGCGCGGCAGGAAGGTGCGGGCGTCCTCGCCGTCCTTGTCCTCCAGCGACAGCTGGGTCCAGCCGGCGCTGACCTGCCAGCGGTCGGTGACCTGGCCGCTGACCTCCAGCTCGTAGCCCTTCGAGGTGGTGTCCACGCCCTCGTAGTAGGTGAAGCCGACCGGGCCGGCGCCGCCCGCGCCGAACGTGCCGGCGGCGGTCGCCAGGTTCTGCTGCTCGACCTTGAACACCGCGGCGCTGGCGTAGAGCTTGCCGCCGAACCACTCGCTCTTCACGCCCGCCTCGAAGCTCTCGCCCTGGACCGGGTCGAGCTTGCGGTTGCTGACGTCGACCTCGGCCTGCGGATTGAAGATGTCGGTGTAGCTGCCGTACAGCGACACGTGCGGCGTCACGTCGAAGACGAGGCCGGCATAGGGGCTGGTCTTGGAGACCGTGCGGCCCTGGTCGACGCCGTAGGACGTGCCCGACGTCTTCTGCTCGACGGCGTTGAAGCCGACCACGCCCTTCAGGCGATCGGTGAAGTTCAGGTGCGCGGCGCCGAACACGCGGGTCAGGCGGTCCTTGATCTGCGCGGCCGAGTAGAGGTCGGTGTAGGTGGTCGGCTCGGCGACGCTGCCCCAGTCATAGACCGACGGATAGGCCGGGAAGGTCTCGCCCGACGAGGCGAAGTCCTCGCGCGTTTGCTCGGCGTAGCTGCCGCCGAACACCAGCTGGTGGGTGCGGCCAAGCAGCGACACCGGGCCGTTGAAGCTCAGGTCGGCCAGGTCCTGCTTGGACTCCGACGGGTAGTGGCCGACGAAGCCGCCGATGCCCAGGCCGGTGGTCTTGTCCGGATAGCCCGAGGCGTAGAGCAGCTTGGCGTTCTGCTCGACGTCCTTGTGGGTGTAGGTGGCCTTGGCGACCCAGTCGTTGTCGAACACGTACGACGCCTCGACGAAGGCGGTCTTGTCGTTGACGTCCCAGTAGGTCCAGTCGGCCGAGGTGCTGGCCGAGCGCTTCCAGGGGATGCGCGAGCCGTCCGAGAAGCTCAGCGGCAGGGCGCCCCACAGCACGCCGTCAGCCAGGTTGTCCTGCTGCGAGTAGCCGCCGGTGACGTTCAACTTCGGCGTCACGTCCCAGGACAGCACGCCGTAATAGACGTTCCGGTTGACCTTGTAGTGGTCGAGGTAGGAGTCCTTGTCCTGGTTGGCGTAGATCAGGCGGCCCGACAGCGTGCCCGAGGCGTTTATCGAGCCCGAGACATCGGCCTCCAGGCGCTTGTCGTTCCACGAGCCGTACGACGCCGCCGCCGAGGCCTGGAAGCCGGCGACCGGGCGCTTGCGGACGTAGTTGACCGTCGCCGACGGGTTGCCGACGCCGGTGGTCAGGCCGTTGACGCCGCGCACCACGTCAACCCGCTCGAACAGGATGGTGTCGATCTCGCCGTACTGGATGCCCCAGTTCAGCGGCAGGCCCACGCCGTCGACCTGGAAGTTGGTGACGTCGAAACCGCGGGCGTTGAAGTAGGTGCGGTCGGTCTCGACGCGCTCGACATTGATGCCCACCACGCGATCCAGCAGGTCGGTGACGCTGGTCAGGCCGAAGTCGCGGATCTGCTGCTGGCCGACGATGGTCATCGACTGAGGCGTCTCGCGCAGGCTGAGATCAAGACCCGTCGCGCCGGTGGAGCGGGCGCGGGCGCCGGTGACCACCACGCCGTCCACATTGCTGTCCGCCGTCGCCTCGGCCGCCGCGTCTGCCGGGGGAGCCTCGTCGGCATGGGCGATGCCGGCCAGGATGGCCGGGCTCATGGCGGCGGCAAGCAGAAGGGCGCGCAGGGATCGGGGCATCAAGGGGCTCTCGCGGAAAACGATAATGACTCGCAAGAGCGAATAGGCGCGACAATCGTCGGGTGTCAAACTTGACCGGAGCGGTTCATCGAATTCAGTTATTGATGCGACTTTTCGGCCACGGCACGGGAAAGTGGCATCCGGTTAGCGCTACCAATTGGGACTGGCGAAGCGTGTCTGGGCCGTGCGAAACCTTGCTGGAACAGTACGTTTGAGTTCAGGGCCGACATGTCTTCCAGCACCCCGACCCGCCGCGCGACCCTCACCGGCCTTCTGCTCGCGACGAGCATGACAGCGCTGCCTTTCGGCGCAACGGCCGCCACCCGCGCCCTGCCCTATCGCTGGCGCAACGTCCGGGTCGGCGGCGGCGGCTTCGTGCCGAACGTGGTGTTCAGCCCGGTCGAGAAGGGCCTGGCCTACCTGCGCTCCGACATGGGCGGCGCCTATCGCTGGCAGGCCTCGCAGGCACGCTGGATCCCGCTGCTCGACGACCAGGCCCAGGGCAGCTGGCAGGGCGTCGAAAGCGTCGCGCCCGATCCCGTCGATCCGAACGTCGTCTATCTGGCCTGCGGCATGGGCCGGCCCGACCCGGCCGCCATCCTGCGCTCGGACAACCGCGGAACCGACTGGACCGTCGTTCCCGTCCCCTTCCGCATGGGCGGCAACGAGGACGGCCGGGGCCTGGGCGAGCGCCTGGCCATCGATCCCAACGACACCAGGACCCTCTACTTCGCCTCGCGCCACGACGGCCTGCAGGTCAGCCGCGACCGGGGCGCGACCTGGGCCAAGTCGGCGAGCTTCCCCCTGCCGGGCCTGGGCCTGAACGCCCGCCCCGCGCCGACGCATGGCGGCCTGTCGTTCGTGATCCCAGACCCTCGCAGCGGCCGGCCGGGCCGGGGCTCCAGGACGATCTTCGTCGGCGTCGCCGATCCGTCCGAGCATCACCTGTGGCGCAGCGACGACGGCGGGACCAGCTGGCGGCCGATCCCCGCCCCGCACGCCTATCTGGCCTGCAAGGCGGCGCTCGATGCGGAGGGCCGGCTCTACGTCACCTATTCCAGCGGCATCGGTCCGTCGAACGTGGCCGATGGCGCGGTCTGGCGGCTCGACACCGCCGCCAACGCCTGGACGCAGATCACCCCCGCCACGCCCCTGCCCCAGCGCGGCGGCGGCTTCATGGGCGTGGCGGTCGACGCCAATGGCGCGGTGGCGGTGACCAGCCTCAACCGCTGGAACCCGAACGATGCGCTGTGGCGCTCCACCGACCACGGCGCGACTTGGACCGACCTCTATCCCGACGCCCGCCGCGACGTGACGACGACGCCGTTCCTGCACTGGGGCGAGCCGGAGGCCGACTTCGGCTGGTGGATGGCGGGCCTGGCCATCGACCCGTTCGACCCCGACTTCGCCTGCTACACCACCGGCGCGACCATCTACGCCACCCGCGAGTTCACCAAGGCCGCCGCCGGGCGCCCGACCACCTGGTTCCCGTGGGTGGAAGGCATCGAGCAGACGGCGATCATCACCCTGGCCAGCCTGCCCGAGGGCCCGCAGCTGCTCAGCGGCTTCGGCGACATCTCCGGCTTCGTGCACGACGACCTGGCCGTCTCGCCGACCGACCAGTTCACGACCCCGGTGTTCGGCAACACCAACTTCATCGACTACGCGGGTGTGCGGCCCGCCATCGTCGTTCGCAGCGGCACGCCGCACCAGCGCCACGGCGGTCCGACGCTGGCCTGGTCGGGCGACCACGGCCGGACCTGGGCGCCGATGACCGCCCCGCGCATCGCCAGCGCCCCGCCGCCGCCCGGCCAGGGCCGTCGCGGGCCCGACCCGCACGACGACGCCGCCATCGTCGTCAACGCCGACGGCTCGGTGTTCATGGTCATGACCGCCCAGGCACAGGTCACCCGCGACCGCGGCGCGACGTGGCAGGTCAGCCAGGGCCTGCCCGCCTGGACGCGCCCCGTGCCCGACCGCGTCGATCCCCGCCGCTTCACGGCCGTCGATCTGCAAAGCGGCAAGCGCTTCGTCAGCACCGACGCCGGCTTGAGCTTCGCCGAGGCCCCGACGCTCGGGCTGCCCGCCGACCTGACCGCCGACCAGGTGACCTGGCGCGAGATCCCCTGGCCGCTGAAGGCCGTTCCCGGCCAGGCCGGCTGCCTGTGGTTCGTCTCCACCCAGGGCCTGTTCCGCTCCACCGACGGCGGCGCGCGCTTCTCGCGGATCGACGGCGGCGTTCAGGTCGACCAGCTCGATCTCGGCGCCCCGCCGCCCGGCAAGCCCTGGCCCGCCCTCTTCGCCATCGGCCGCAAGGACGGAGTGAAGGCCATCTGGCGCTCGGACGACGAGGGCAGGAGCTGGGTGCGCGTCAACGACGCCCGCCACGAATACGGCCGCCGCTTCCGCTGCCTGGCCGCCGACATGCGGACCTACGGCCGGGTCTATGTGGGCACCGATGGGCGCGGGATCGTCTACGGCGAGCCATCCTAGGTTCCCCTCTCCCAGAGGGAGAGGGAGGGGCCCAGGCTAAGCCTGGGAGGGTGAGGGGTTTCACCGTCCAACGCCTTACCCCCTCATCCTCCCACGCCTGCGGCGCGGGCCCCTCCTTCTCCCCATGGGAGAAGGTGAAATTCAGCGCCCCGCCCGCTGCTCGATCCAAGCCTCCACCGCCTGCGTATAGGCCCCCGGCAGGCCCAGCGTTCGGTTGACGTCGGCGTGACTGAGGCCCTGCGGCAGCACCGGCATGGCCTGGCCAGCCTTCTCCACCTGCGCTTGGAACGTCCGGGCGTCGTCGCAGGGCTTGTCGGGGCGCTTCGTCGAGCAGACCACCAGCATCGGCACGGCCGCCGGCGTCCACTGGTCCATGGGCGAGACCTTGGCCCAGCCGGCCGGATCGCTGCCGAACGCCTCGTCGTAGAAGCCCGGGTGACGACCGTCCATCACCGACGAGACCTTCATCGCCGCCGAGTCCAGCACCACCGTGCCCGCCCAGGGCTTGCCGACCATCTCGGGCTTCGACGACAGCAGGGCCACGATGTGCGCCCCGGCCGAGTGACCCATCAGTACGATCCGCCGGTCGCTGGCGCCCCACTCGCCGGCTCGCTCCTGCACCAGCCGCAGGGCCGCCGCCACGTCCTGGGCCTGCGCCTCGGCCATCGCCTCCGGCAGCAGGCGATAGTTGACGCTGACGAACACGTAGCCCCTTGGCAGCCAGTATTTCAGCTTGTTCTCGATCGAGCCGACGTTGGACTTGTCGCCGATCTTCCACGCCCCGCCGTGGACCATGACGATCACCGGCGCCGCATGCGCGCCCGGCGGAACATAGACATCGATCGCCTGCTTGGCCGACGATCCGTATGACGCCTGCAGCTTGCGGGCGCCCGGCGCGATGGCCTGCAGGTCGAGCGGCCGCGCCTCTTCGACGCGCTTGTCCTGAAGCCGCCGGGCCACGCGCTCGCGCAGCGGCCCGGCCTCGCCGGCCGGCGCGACGACGACACCGCCGGCCAGGGCGAGGACGAGAAGGCAAAGCTTGAGGCTCTGGGTCACGGGAGGCTCCGGCGGGACATATCGCCGGAACTAACGGCGCACCGGCGATTTTCCGGCGCGAACGGGGTCAGGCCGCGTGGCCGAACCCGTGCACGGCGTCGCGCAGGTGGCCGAAATTGATCGGCTTGGCCAGCACGGTCACGTCCTCGAAGCCCTTGCGCGGCAAGGCCCCATAGCCGGTGGCGAAGACGAACGGCACGCCCTTGGCCCGCAGGGCCTCGGCCACGGGGAAGACCATCTCGCCGCCGATATTGATGTCGAGCACGGCCCCGTCCAGCGACGGCTTGTCGTCGTCCAGATAGGCCAGGGCCTCGCCCACGGCACCGAACGAGCCGGAGACCTCGCAGCCCAGATCGGTCAGCAGGTCCTCGACCATCATGGCGACCAGCGCCTCGTCCTCGACGATCATGATCCGACGCCCGTTCATGCCGCCGCCAGCCTTTGCGACAGCGGGGCGCGGAAGGTGAAGACCAGGCCTTCGGGCAGGAAGTCGAGCACCGCGGCCCCGCCCAGGTCGCGCGACAGCCCCCGACGGATCAGCCGCGAGCCGAAGCCCTCGTCCTTGGGTCCGGGCGCCGTCACCGGCGGCCCGCCGCGCTCGCGCCATTCCAGGGCGAAGGTGGGATGGCTTCCGGCCGCGTCCTCGACGCGCCAGGCGACGAACACCTTGCCGGCGGGGACCGAGAGGGCCCCGTACTTGGCGGCGTTGACGATCAGTTCGTGCAGGGTCATGTGCACGGCCACGGCGGCCTCGGGCGTGATCTCGATCGGCGGCCCCTCGACGACGAACCGGCCGTCCTCCAGCCCGCCGAAAGGACGCAGGGCCGCGGCCAGGATCTCGCGCAACTGGGCCTTGCCCCAGGCCTGCTTGGTCAGGAGCTCGTGGGCCTGCGACAGCGCCAGCAGCCGCGACTCGAACGACTCGTTGAAGGCCTGCGGCGACGTCGCCGTGCGCAGGGTCTGGCTGGCGATCGACTGCACCGAGGCCAGGGTGTTCTTCACCCGGTGGTCGAGCTCGCGCATCAGGAAGGTGCGGCGCTCCAGCTCCTTGTTGAGCGAGGCCTGCAGCCGGCCGCTCTCCAAGGCCGCGGCCGTGGCGCGGGCCATCACCTGCAGCTTGGCCACGATCTCCGGCGGCGGCGTGTGCTCCTTGGCCCAGTAGGCGCCCAGGGCCGCGATCGGGTCGCGGGTGCGCACCGGCGTCATCACCAGGCTCTTGACGAAGGTCGGCCGGTAGGCGTCGTGCGGGATGCGGTCGTCCTGGTAGATGTCGGGGATCACCACCGTCTGGCGGTTCAGCATCGCCCAGCCCGAGATGCAGGCGGTCAGCGGGAAGCGCTTGCCCTTCCACAGCGGGCCGATCGCGTCCTCGTCCAGGTACCAGCAGCAGTCGTCGTCGCGCAGCACGAAAGCCACGCCGTCGGCCCCCGAGATTCGGCGCGCGGACGAGCGGACCACCGCGGCCACCTCATCGATGGTCCGGGTCGCCGAGAGCTCCTCGATCGTTTCGACCAGGGTCAGGAGGGCGGAGTCGCCTTCGCCGTCCGACAGGTCGTGCTCGGCCATATCCAACATACGAAAGGACGCTCGCGATCCACTGGAACGCGAGCCTAGCACGCGTGGACAGGACAACAACAAGAGGCGTGATTACGCACGCATCTACTCACGGTTGCCGGGAAGGTTAACAGAGTCTTCCGGGCGACGCACAGTCGAACGAGATCAAGGCTTTGAAGCGGCGCCGCACGAGATTTCCGCATCACGCCTTGCGACAATCCGTCGCGCCGCCGCGACGGTCAGGCTTCGCACCCGGCGCAACATGCGCTATGCACCCTCTCCGCCGCGCACGCGGCCCGGTAGCTCAGCAGGATAGAGCAGCGCTTTCCTAAAGCGAAGGTCGGGGGTTCGAGTCCCTCCCGGGCCGCCATGCGGGTGTCGAGAACAATTGGCGCCGGCTCGAAAACATTCAAGAGCGGCGCGCTCGCCGGATCGGTCAGACCCGTGGGATGGCGATGTGCGCTGGTAGCGGACATTGATGGCTCCAGGAACCGGACCTTCACCGCTAGGAACGTCAGGCTCAGTCTTTCCAGCCCGGACTTGTAGGTCCGTCAGCGTAACCGTCTCTGAAGCTAGCGGGCGAGGCTGTCTGGGATCTTGTGGTCGGTGTCGGCGGGCAGCTTGCACCAGCGCCCGCTCATCCAGTAGCCGACCGGGCAGCCGTGGTCGGGCTTGCGGCGATACTGAAAGACGATGCAGGTGTTCAGATAGACGTCCACGCAGGTGCGGCCGTCACGCTGCACGCTGCCCGAGCCGATGACCAGACTTCCGCCCTGGTTGATCACCGATCCGGTCTTGGTCGTGCCCGAGCCGCCCACATCGGTCGAGGCCGAGCGGCCGCTCGCCACCGTCGTGACGTCGTTGGTGACCACCGTGGACGACTGACCGCCGCGAATGGACCCGATCGCCGTGGTCGCCCGACCGCCGCCCGTGGCCACCGTGGTCACGTCGTCGGTGCGCACCGTGACGCTGGAGGAACCCGAGACCGACACGCTGGTGCGCGGCGATATGGCGTTCGCCTTGGCGGACGAGGTCGCGGCCGACGCCGATGCCGACCGTGTGGAGGCGCCCCTCCCCGCGCCGTCCGCCCGGACCTGCCCGGACGGCCCGGCGGCATCCGGCCGATCGGGCGGCGCGGTCACCGGCTCGCCCGCGATCGGCACCGCGTCACAGGCGCCGGACTGCGCCAGACGACAGTAAAGCTTTCGCCCGACCCACTTGCCCGCCCATTTGCCGCCCTCTCCAGCGGCGTAGGTTCCGACGACCACGACTACGCCGTAACATATGGCGAGACTGACCGGCCCAAGGCTCGCGCACAGGAACGCCGCCGCGCCAAGGATGAGCCCCTCGGCCGCTATACTCGCCACCAGTTGCCCGACACCGCCGAGCGCCTCTTCAAGCGACCGGTCGTACTGGCCCAGGACCATATGCCAGATCGACTTGGCCATGCTCAACCCGGCGCTCAGGAAGCTGCTCGCCGCACTCAGCGCCTTGCCGACGGCGGGGGTGCTCGGCGCGGCCTGCGAGGCGCTGGCCATCAGGCGATCCATCCGGGAGATCTGGTCTCGGTGATCGAACCAGCTTTTCACCACGGCCTTGTTGAACTTCTCCGCGCCCAGCATGCCCCCGGTCGCGCCGATCGCGCCCAGCCCTTGGTCGGCGTATTCGAGTTCATTGAAAGGGGGCGGTTCGACCAAAGGCTGGGCCAGGGCCGCGTGATGGAACGGCGCGACCGCCAAGGCCAGGCTGAGGAGGAGGACTTGCAGCCAGCGCAGGATCACAAGACGGCTCCACCGAAAAGGTCCACGAGGGTGAGACGGGCGACCTCGCCGCCGCCCGGCGTCTCGCGATGGGCGCTGAGCACCACATAGCGACCGCTGAACGGGGTGCAGGAGACGACGAACCAGAGCCCCTCGATGCGGGCCACCGACACCGGCGACAACCGGGCCCGCAAGGCCGGCGCCATCTTGGCCAGCTCTGCGAAGCTCCGCCGCGCCTCCGCCGAGAGGCCGCCGGCGGGCGGTGCGCCGGACGACAGAGCCCCGACCATGGTCCCGTAGGACGGATAGCCCTGCCGGGCGCGGGAGAAGGCCTGGACCGCGGCGGCCGGACCGAGCCCGCGCTCGACCAGCAGCGCGCCGGGCGCGGCGCTCAGCCGGTCGAAGGCGGCCGGCGGCGTGGCGCTCTCGAACGCGAAGATCTTGCCGAACTCCACGTCGCCGGCCCCGCCCGAGCCCCGCAGGGCGTCGACGATCGAGATGCGCGCCATCCGGCGTCGCCAGGCCGGCAGCGGATCGGTCGTCGCCGGTCGGCCCGGGACCATCGCTCCGCCGGCGATCAGCTTGGCCTGCTCGGCGCGCCGCCCCGTGGGCGACCACAGGGTCACCCACCACAGGTCCAGCAGCGGATTGAAGAAGGCCACCACCGGGGTCTGGCTGCGGGCGTGACCGACGAACACCTGGGCGTTCTGGAAGAACAGCATCCACAGCGTATCGACGGCGTCAGGCGGCAGCAGGTCGCGCGCGGGCAGGCCCGCCAGGACCGCCGGCGCCACCATCTCGCCGGCGGCGCGGATCGAACTCATCGCCTTCAGCTTGAGGCGCATGGCGTCGGCGCCCAGGCGTACGAGCGGCGACGGCCCGCTTTTGCCGGGCTCGTAGCGATAGGGCGCCAGTCCCCGGTCGGCGCGGCTGGACGAAAGCGGGACGACGGCCAATCCCGCGCCCAACAGCAAGTCGCGTCGGACGAGGTTCACGGCTTTGGCCTCTGGCAGTCGGCCGGCGCGCCGATGACGCCGATCTGGATGCAGGCCGGCCCCGCGCCGGGTTCCCTGGAGATCACCGCGTCGCGCACGCTGACCACCGTTTCGGCCGAGCCGGAGACGGGCCTCGACCGATCGCGATCGACCTTCAGGCTCTGAGTTTCCCGGCTGACCACCGCCTGGCGGCGCGCCGCCTCGGCGGCGGACACCGGGATCCCGCCGACGACCAGACCGGAGTCGGCGCCCGGAGTGGTTTCGTCCCGGGTCAGCCGGCCATCCACCATGACCGTGGTCTCGACCGGCGCCGAGGCCGGCTGCCCATCGGTAGACTGGGCGCTCGCCGGCGCCGAGACGGCGAGCGTCACGGCCAGGCCGATCAGGCAAAGGTCGCCGCCCTTCATGGTTCGCCCTTCTCGGCCACCCGGATCGCGCCTACCCTCACGACCGACTCCAGCCCCTTGCGATCGAACGTCTGGTGCTGGTCGACCAGGGCGCGGATCTGCCGGGCGAAGACGTCGGCGGGCTTTTCCGACGGCCGGGCCGGCGTCAGGGTGAAGGCGGTCAGGGCCTCGTTCGTCACGGTCGACGGCCCCGGGGCGTCATAGGGCCTGGCGCGGGCGACGCAGGCCACGCGCTCCTCGCCGACATCCGTGAGCTTGAGCGAGAACTCGGACTCATCGGCGGGGATACGCAGCGTCGCACCGGCCTCGATCGGCGTCGCGGCGCCGGAGAACTGGTTGGGATAGAGCCGCATGATCGCCGGCGCCCCGTCCGGTCCCATCGTGCTCATGTAGCAATAGAAGTAGGCGGTCTTCCTGGGCTTCAGCAGGACCAGCAGGCGATCGCCCTTGACCCGCACCGGATCGCCGAGGTCGAGCGTGAAGTCCAGCCCCGCGGCCGCCGCCACGGGCATGGACGGCGGCGCCCCCCGCGGCGCGGGCAGCCCCGTCGACACCGCCAGCGTCATGTTGCGGTTCAGCATGCTGTAGTAGAGATCGAAATCGACCTGCGTGCCGGGGGTCAGGCCGGTCCTGGCGCGATAGCGGGCCACCGCCTCGGCGAACTGCGGCGTCACCGTACCGTCCACTGGGCCGCGATAGACCTCGTCGGCGGCGGCATCCATCCTGGGCGCCCCCTCGGGCGCGCGCGGCTCGTCCTGCGTCGCCGAGCCCTGCTCCTGCATCCTGGTCAGCGCGTTCTGCACGGCGCTGATCCGGCTGGCCGGCGTCATCGCCTGGTAGAACTTCAGGGCCGTACGCTGGGCCAGCGGATCGGTGCTGGGCATGGACAGGCAGCGCCAGTACGGCACGCTGGTGAACTTGCCGACCAGCTCGATCATGCTGAGCTCGATCAGGGTGCGTACGGCCTGGTGCGAGCCTTCCGAGCGATCGCTCTTGACCGAGTAGTTGATGGAGCCGAACGAGACCAGGCCCTCGATGTTGCGCATCTGGCCGGTCTTGATGATCCGGATGGTGTTCTGAGCCCGCACGCCGGTCAGGGCGGAATCGTCGCCCTTGTTGAAGATGCCCATGTCGATGGACAGGTTGGTGACGTCCTGGGCCTTGCTCTTGCCCAGCGACAACGCGCTGAGGGCGACGCCGCCGCTCTTGCCGTCGCCCATCACGCCCTGGTCGACCTGAGTGATCGCGCCGGCGATATAGTACGGCACACGGACCTCGTGGCGCTGCCGCTCCGGGTCGGTGCTCGACGAGCGCTCGTTGTCGACGTCGTAGAAGATGAACGCCCGGCTCTGCTGCGACATGGCGTCGAGCGCCGAGATCATCATCTCGCGCGTGCCGACATTGACCACCCCCGTCTTGTCCGGAAGGCCCTCGGTGGTGATCTTCAGGTCGCGCTTGCCATACTGCAGCAGCAGCTCGTCCATGCAGCGCAGGGACTCATCGAAGCTGGTGACGGTGCGCGTCGGTCGAGTGCTGGGCGAGGCCACCACGGTCGAAGCGGTCGGATCGTTCGCCTGCATCGCCTGCGCCGACCCGACCATGGACGCCGAGACAAGGAGCGCCACGCTCCATCGCGCTATAGTTCCAAAAGCCAAGACCCCCCCCGGATCCCTGTCCTGCACTTGGATCGGTCGTCGCGTTCCGTCCTCGCCGCGATCAGCGGCGGCAGAGAACGATGACGTCCTCGGTGACGGTCACCGCGTCGCCCGAACCGCTGAGATTGGAGCCGACCAGGCTCTTGGGCTTCTGGGCCTGGCCGGTGGTCTGGCCGCCGATCTGGGTGACGCCGCAGTCCGTCGAGATCGCTCGATCGGTCAGCTTCTTCGGGTTCAGCTTCTTGCCGTCACGCTGGGCGGCGACGAGATTGGCCTGGGCCGTCGCCTGGGCGATCTTTGAATCGGCCTGGACCATCGCCGTCTGCCCCTTGTTGAGCTGCTGCGCGGACACCGAGCCCGAAGCAGCGACGCAGAGGCCGGCGAGCACGAGCGCCGCGCAACGGCCGGCGGCTAGCATTTCTTGGTTCCGATCGAGCCGATCAGGGTTTCGGCGCAGCTCTTGTCCTTGGCGATCGTGGTGGTGTCCTTGGCCGAGACCGAGATGTCGGTCTTACCCTTGATGTCGGCGCGGTCGATGCTGCCGATCGCGGTGTAGGCCTCGCTTCCGCCCTCGGCCGAGGTGGTCGTGCCGGTGGCCGACACCTGAACGGTGGTGTCGCCCTTGATCTTGCTGTCGGTGATGCTGCCGATCGCGGCGCTGGCCTTGGAGTCGCCCTTGGCCGAGGTGGTCGTGCCGCTGGCCGAAACCGTGATCTTGGTGTTGCCCTCGATCTGCACGCCGCCGCCGTCGGTCGACTGCGCATAACCCAAGGTGGCGGCGCCGCTCACGGCGACCGAGATCATCAAGCAGAGCGCTAGTTTCATGTCGGTTCCCCCTCTGAAAGCCTGGTCGTCAGCCGACCTGCTTCCGGTGAAGCTTATTGCGAGAACGATGATCCGCCAACGAAAAATAACAACCAAAGAGAGTCAAAAACACCTCGACTCTCCAAAAACGTGAATGCATGACTATCGGAAAGCGAGACCGCGGGGGCGCGACGCATGCGAGTGTTGACGGGGGGAGCGGCGGCCCTGCTGCTGACGGCGGGCTATGCGTTGCCCGCCCATGCCCAGTTGTTCAAAGGCAAGTCCTCCGGAGCGCCGGACGCCTGCGCTGTCGCCTCCAAGGAGCTGCAGGGCGCCAAGGGCGCGGTCACCCGGACGGTGATTTCCCGAGGCGTACTGGGCGCGGCGCTGGGCGCGGGCGCGACCCTGCTCACCAAGCGTGACGCCAAGGCCAGCGACGTGGCCAAGGGCGCCGCCGGCGGCGCCCTGATCGGGGCCGGCGTCGGCTATCTGGAAGCCAAGCGCCAGCAGGCTCAGGACGCCCAGGCCCTCGCGGGCTCGATCTACCAGGACATGGCCGCCAGCAACGGCGAGGCCGCCAGGGCGCTGCGCGCCTTCACCCAGGCGCGCGGCTGCCGCCTGCAGCAGGCCCAGCTGATCAAGACCGCGCACCAGTCCGGGCGCCTCGACGCCGAAACCGCGCAGAAGCAGCTCACCGATCAGCGCCTCAAGCTGGAACTCGACATCCAGCAGGTCCAGAAATTCCTCACCGACTACGACCGGACGATGGACGACTTCGAGTCCGCCGCCGGCTACCTGGCCCAGGGGCGCGAAACGGATCTCGCCTATGTCGGCGGGCTGAAGTCGCGCCGCAACGCGTTGATCATGCGCGACACCGCCCTGGTCGCCCCTCCGCCCACGCCGCGCCTCAAGGCCCAGGGGGCGGTGAACGTCCGCGAGAAGCCCGACGCGGCCTCGGCCAAGATCGGCGCGCTGGCCGCCGGCCAACTCGTCGACGAAGTGGTCGAGGACGAGACCAAGGCCGGCTGGCGCAAGATCAAGCTGGCCGACGGGCGCACGGGCTACGTCACCGAGGCGCGCGTCCGCCCGGCCGAACCGGCGCAGGAGCCCGTCAAGAAGGACCCGCCCCTGCCCAAGGCCGACGCTCTCAGCCCCGAGATGCGTTTCGTGGCCGCTCCGATGTTCGAAGGCGTCGAGAAGCGCAGCGCGCTGTCGACCGAGATCAAGGCCGCCCAGGCGGATTCCGCCGGCGCCACCTTCACTCTATGACCGGGCCGGGCCTGCGTCCTCCGACGTGGTGGCGCGCGCTGGCGGCCGTGCTGATCGTCGGCGCGGGCCTGTCCTGGCCGGGCGTGCGGGCGCTTGCCCAGACCCCCTCGCCGCAGAACGGGCCGCCGCCATTCGTGCGTGTGGAGACCGGCGCGCACGAGGCTTTCGTCAACCGGATCGCCTGGCTGGACAGGAACCGGCTGCTGTCGGTCTCCGACGACCAGACCGCCCGCTTCTGGACGCCCGGCCGCCAGGGCGTAGCGCGCGTCGTCCGCGGGCTCGCCGGTCCGCAGGACCAGGGCGCGCTCTACGCCATGGCCGCCTCCGACAAGTACATCGCGCTAGGCGGCCGCGCGGGAGCCGACGCGGGCGACGTCTTCGTGCGGCTGCTGGACCGGCGTACGGGCAAGCCCGCCGGCCTGCTGTCCGGCTTGCCCGACGCGGTGTCGGCCCTGGCCTTCTCGCCTGACGGCGGCAAGCTGGCGGTGGGATTCAACCAGCGCGGCGTGCGGGTTTACGCCCTGGGCGACGGCCGTCCGCGGCTCGAACGCGACACCCGGGGCGGGACGGTCTCGGACCTGGCCTTCGTCGGCGGCGAGGTGCTGATCGCCATCGAGTCCGAGCGCGGCGTCCGGCGCTACGACCTGACCTCGGGCGAAGACCGGCTCTGGGCGCTTCCGGCCGACTTCAGACCCTGGCGGGCCGAGGTCTCGCCCGACGGCGGCGAGCTGGCGATCACCTCGCGGGCGCGATCGGCCTTCGCGACGATGTCGTTGACCGACGGGACCTCGCGCATCGTTCCCGTGGGCGGCGGCGCGGGCGCCTGGCCGACCCTGGCCTGGAGCATGGATGGCGCCTCCCTCGTCCTGGGCGGCCGCGACGCCCAGGGCGGCGTCCTGCGCCGGGTCTCGGCCGCGAACGGGACGCTGATCGAGGAGATCCGGACCTCGGATTCCGCCGTCACGGCCGTGGCCTCCGGACCGGCCGGCGTGGCCTACGGCGAGGCCGACGGCGCGATCGGCCTGTGGCGGCCCGGACGGCCGATCGAGCCGCTCTCAAGCCCCGCCAAGCTCTCGTTCCGGGCCGCCGGCTCGGCGCCGCTCTCGGTATCGAGCGACGGGACCAAGGTCGCGCTGTCGAACAAGGGCCGTCCCTTCGCACTGCTCGACATGGGCGGCCGCCGCGTAACGGCGCTGACCGGCCCGCCGTCGGGCCTCGCCCAGCGAACCGCCGCCGCGCCCGCCCAGATCGCCCGCCTAAGAGGGCTGGAACCCGACGAGAAGGTGCTGGACGCTGCGGTGCTCGACGGGGACCGCCTGCTCGTCGGCACCAACTTCCACCTGCGCCTCGCCGGCCCCGACGGCCGGAGCCTGTGGACCAAGGCCGCCTCGGCGCCGGTATGGGCCGTCGCGGTCAGCGGCGACGGCCGCTCGGCGATCGCCGCGCTCGGCGACGGCGTGGTGATCTGGTCGGACGTCCGCACCGGCGAGGTTCGCCTCAGCGCCTTCGTCGCCTCCGACCTGCGCTGGGTCGCCTGGACGCCACAAGGCTTCTTCGACCGCAGCACCGACGGCGGCCGGCTGATCGGCTATCAGGTCAACCGCGCCCCCCGCGAGGAGGCCGACTTCCTCGACCTGGATCGGATGAGCCGCGTCTACTTCCGCAGCGATCTCGTGCAGGACGCCCTGCGAGGGGCGAGCGCCGACGTCCAGCGCCTGGCGGACGCCGGCCGCCGGGCTGGACGGCCGGAGGACCGGCTTGCCGGTGCCCCGCCCCCGGACCTGTCGCTGGAGCGGATCTGCGGCGTCGACGCCGGCAAGATCACCGCCTGTTTCGAAGGCCAGGAGAGCGGCCCCACGGCCGTGGCCTGGAACAGACTGGTGTCGAGCGGCCAGGTCGACGTGACCCTTCGCGCCCGCTCCCGCGACGGCGGCGCGATGGGGGCGACCAGCGTGCGGGTCAACGGCGTGGCCCAGGCCCCGAAGATCATCGTCCAGACCGCGCCTGACGGCGAACTGCGGCGCTTCCGGCTGGACCTGCCCGCCGGCGACGTCAGGCTGGAGATGAGCGTCGCCGACGCGACCGGCGCGCTGCAGTCGGCCTCGACGGTGATCACGGTGGCCGACGTCCAGCGCGGCGACCGACGGCCCGCCGCCATCCGCGTCCTGGCCGTCGGGGTCAGCGACTACGCCCTGGCCGAGTTCGACCTGGAGCGCGGCGTGGCCAGCAACGACGCCGCCACGGTCGCCTCGCGCCTGTCGGACGTGGCCAACCTCGCCTATCTCGAACGGTCCTCGGCGGTGCTGAAGGACGATCAGGCCACGGGCTCCAACATCCGCGCCGCGTTCGAGAAGCTGGTCAGCGAAAGCCAGACCGACGACGTGGTGATCATCTACCTGGCCGGACATGGCGGACAGATCGCGGGCGACTACGTGTTCGCCCCCTACGAGATCGGGGCCACCCAAGGCGGCGCCGCGGCCCTGCGCCGGCTGGAAGAGCGCCAGATATTCTCCGACCAGGTCGGCGAGGCGATGATGGCGGCCGACGGCTTCAAGCAGGCCGAACTGGCCGACTATCTGGCGCGGCTGAAGGCACGCCGCGCGGTGCTGGTGCTCGACACCTGCTTCTCGGGTTCGTTCGGCCGTGAAGGGCTGACCCGGCGGCGCGACATCTCCACGGCCATGACCGAGCGCCTGGCCCAAAGCTCGGGCCGCTACGTCGTGGCCGCCGCCCGCGCTTTCGCCATAGACAATCCCGAAACCGCCGGGAGCCAGACGGGCCACACCACCTTCACCGGCTCGGTGCTGCGCGCCCTCGGCGGCGAAGCCGATCGAGACCGCGACGGCGCGGTGACGTTGTCGGAGCTGGCCGACTACGTGCGCGAGGACGTGCCGCGCCGGACGGCCGGGCTGGGCATGGAGCAGACGCCGGTTATCGACTTCGTCGGCAACCCTTACTTCAACTTGATCCAATCGCGCGGAGGGGCGCGCCAGGGAGGCGGAAAATGAACATCGCGATGCGCGCCGGACCGGCCATGGGGCTGATCCTGTTGCTCTGCTCGGGGGCCGCCATGGCCCAGCCCAAGACCGTCTACTCGGACAAGGCGCTCAGCGTCGAGCAGCTCGAGGCCCTGTTCGGCGACGGCAAGCCCGCCGCCAAGCCTTTGCGCTTCCGGGCGACCCCGGAGTTCGGCGCTTCGGCGCGGCCCGCCGCATCGGCTGCGGAACCCGCGAGCGCGGCCGAGACGCAGGAAGCGTTCTCGCTCTCCTATCCGATCGAATTCGAGGTCAACAGCGCCGAGGTCGAGGCGCGCTGGATGTCTGACCTCAGGCCGCTGGCCCAGTATCTGCTGCGCCATCCCGACGCGGCGATGCTGGTGATCGGCCACACCGACCAGACCGGCGCGCCCGCCTACAATCAGCGGCTCTCGGAGCGCCGCGCCGCGGCCGTGCGCTCGGTTCTGATCGCCCAAGGCGTGCCGGCCGAACGGCTCACCAGTCTTGGAAAAGGCCAGACTTCGCCCATGCCGAACGAACCGCCCGACAGCGCCAGGAACCGACGCGTGGAGTTCCGTAAGCTCTAGGTCGGATCGACGTTCAAAATCTGAGACAAAAACCTCGTCCTTCGACAGGCTCAGGATGAGGTTTTTCTACGGTCTGGGCCTGTAAATGGTCCTCATCCTGAGCTTGTCGAAGGACGAGGACCACGCTCGAACCTTGAACGTCGATACGGCCTAGCAGGCTGTTTTCGAAGCCATTGCCTCATCCGTGCAATTGCACACTGATCACGCGGACTGCCTGCTGTTCGCGAGAGCCTCGACGAAACAGGGCGCGGAACCCTCGTCCCGCGCCCTGCTCCTTCTTCGACCTGATCGCCCGGCCGCCTACTCGCCCAGCAGCGTCTTTCGCCAGAACATGATGCTGCTCCAGAAGTAGTAGTCGGCGTTTTCCTTCTTGCGGAAGACGTGGCCGTCGTTCTTGGCCAGCAGGTGCCAGGCCTGCCCGCCCTTGGCGCGGACGGCGGCGATCATCTGGTCGGCTTCGGAGGCTGGCACGCGCGGGTCCGTGCCGCCCGTGGCCACCAGCAGCGGGATGGTGATCTTGTCGACGCTGGTCAGCGGCGAGATCTTCATCAGCTGGGCGCGCTGCTTGGGGTCGCGCTCGTCGCCGTACTCCACCCGGCGCAGGTCGCGCCGGTAGGACTGGGTGTTCTCCAGGAAGGTGACGAAGTTGGAGATCGCGACGTAGCAGTTGGCGCCCTTCAGGCGCGGACTGTAGTGCGTGGCCGAGGCGTAGCACATGTAGCCGCCGTAGGAGACGCCGTTGACCGCGAAACGGTCGGCGTCCAGGGCCGGCTCCCTGGTCAGGGCGTCGAGGAAGGCCCCGATGTCCTTGACCGAGTCCTCGCGCTTGAACGGGCCGTTGTCGAGATTGACGAAGCGCTTGCCGTAGCCCGACGAGCCGCGGACGTTGGGGAAGAACAGCGCCACGCCCAACTCGTTGACCAGGTAGTTGTTGCCGCCGAGGAAATCGGGACGGGTCTGGCCTTCGGGACCGCCGTGGATGTCGACGATCAGCGGGCGCTTGCCGGGGAACCTGGCCGGGTCGGGCTGGTAGAGGAAGCCCGAGACCGTCTCGCCGTCGAAGCTCTTGATCTCGACGAGGCGCGGCTCGACGTTCCTGGCGGGGTCGAGGCCACCGGTCTCGCTGTGGGTCCACTGGGTGACCTTCAGCGTCTTGGCGTCGATCGAGAAGGCGTCGCCGGCGACCTTGGCCGACGACATCGACAGGCCGATCTGGCCCCACGGCGCGACGTGGATCGACGCGCCGATGCTGTAGGGGATGACGCCGGCCGGCAGACCCTCGACGTTGCGCACCGCGCCGGTGGCCAGATCCAGCACCCGCACCCGCGACACGCCCGCCTCGTTGATGGCGTAGACCGCGAAGCTTCCGTCGGGCGACAGGGCGAAATCGGAGACGTCCCAGCGCGCTTCCTTGCTGACCGGTACGAAGGCCTTGGTCTTCGCATCCAGGCGGCCCAGACGCAGGAAGTCGCTATCCTTGTCCGAGGTCAGCCACACCGAGCCGTCGTGGGCGTAGTGGGGATCGACGAACGAGGCCTTGGCCTTCGGGTCGGTCAGCGGGGTCATCGCGCCGCTGGCCAGATCCAGCTCGTAGACCATCGCCTCGTTGATCGACATGCGATTGAGCACGAGGGCCTTTTTGCCGTCGGCCGAGAAGTCGGCGATGTTCCAGCCGCCGCCGGTGACCGTGGCGACCAGGCGGTCGGTCTTGGGGTCGCGCGGGTCGACGACATAGAGGTCCATGTCCGCGCCGTTGCGGCGCGAGGAGGCGTAGCCGACCTGCCTGCCGTCCGGCGACCACGCGCCGAACCAGTTGCGGCTCTTGCCGTCGGTGACCAGGCGCGGGCGGCCGTCGACCAGCAGGTAGAGCTGGTAGAATTCGTCGCCGCCGACGTCCTTCTGCAGGACCAGCGCGTCGCCGGCCGGCGACAGGGCGGCGGTCAGGATCGGCTCGGCCTCGAAGCTCAGCTGGCGGCGGTCGGCGCCGGGTCCCGCCACCGTGTGCACCTGGTCGGTGCCGCCGAAGCGGGTCTTGACCAGCATCGAGCGGTCGGCGGGGTTCCAGCCCAGGAAGTTGGCGTGGCGGGCTTGCAGGTAGGGCGTGGTCGCCGAGACCAGCTCCTGCGGGATGGGCGGCAGGCCGTCGGCGACGATGGCGGCCGGAACGGCGGCGACGGGCGCGTTTTGGGCCATGGCGAGGCCGCCGCTCGCCGCCAGCAGGGCGAGCGTCAGGGTAAGGCGCGAGATCATGGGGAAATCACCAATCGAGGGAGTGAGGCGCCGCCGGCCCCGGGGGATCGGCCGGCGGCGCGGGTGTCGGCCGCGCCCGGAGCTTGAGGGAAGCTCCGGGCTGTCGGGGTCGGGCGCGCCCGGCGGGGGCGACGAACGCGTCCGACCCCGGCGTCCCTAGAAGCGCATCCGCGCGCCCAGGGTCACGTAACGGCCGATGACGTCGTAGTAGGGCGAGTAGAGCGAGCCGATCGGCGGCTCCTTGTCGAACAGGTTGGTGGCGTTGGCGTAGAGCTCGACGTTGTAGCCATTGAGCTCGGGCAGCTTGGCGCGCACGCCCAGGTCGACATAGGTGTAGGCCTTGATGTGGCCGTTCACGAGATCGACGGTGTTGTTGTAGTTGCCGGGCGAGATGTAGCGGGCCCGCAGGTTGGCCCCGAACACCGGACCCGAATAGTCCAGGCTGCTGACGACGCGGAACTCCGGCACGCCCAGGCCGAACGAGTAGCCCTGCGAGCGGACGTAGTCGATCTCGCTGACGCCGTCGTTGGTGGTCAGGTTGTTGACCCAGGTGCCGACGGTGCGCAGGCGCAGGCGGCCGTCCAGGCTGGAGTGCACGCGCGAGGCGTCCATCGAGTAGGACATCTCCACGTCGACGCCGTCGGTCTTGTAGTTCGACAGGTTGACGTAGGTGGAGACGATCCGGGTGATCGTGTTGGCGCCGTCGCGGGTGATCCGCGAGCACATGTCCTGGTTGCCGACGGCGCAGCGGGTGACGATGTCCTGGGCGCCGATCGTGGTGATCACGTCGTCGATGTCGATGTTGTAGTAGTCGACCGAGACGTTGAAGCCCGGGAGCTGCGGCGGCGAATAGACGAAGCCGGCCGTGAAGGTCTTGGCCGTCTCGGGCTGCAGGGCCTGGTTGCCGCCGCCGTTAGTCAGCACGTAGACGCTGGAGTTGGTCAGCGGGTCGACGATGGTGTTGTAACCGGTCGTGCTGGTGGTGAAGAGCTCGGTCAGGTTGGCCGAGCGGATGTCGCGCGACTGGGTGATCCGGCCCCGGAAGCCGGGGAAGAACTCGTTCGTCGCGCCCAGCTTCCACGACCAGATCGAGCCGGTGGTGTCGTAGTCGCTGATGCGGGCGGCGGCGTTGACCTCCAGCTTGTTGAGCACCGGCAGGTCGCGAACGACCGGCACCAGCACTTCGGCGAAGGCTTCCTTGACCGTGAAGCTGCCCGACATCGCCGAGAAGCTGAACGAGGTGAAGGCCTTGGCCGTGTCGAGCGCGCCGACCGAGCGGTCGACCGACTCCTTGCGGGCCTCGGCGCCGACGGCGATCGAGACGGGACCAGCCGGCAGTTCGAAGGGCTCGCCGCGCAGGCTGAAGCCGCCCACGTCGATCTTGCTGGTCTCGCGCATGCTGGGCGTGCCGGTGACGTAGGCGATCGCCTCGGCCGAGGGCGCGCCCTCGCCGAACAGGTTGATCGGCACGCAGTTGCTGGTCGGGTTGGTCAGGGCGACGCGGCAGACCGCCTGGCCGGTGGTCGGGCTGATCACCGAGTCCACGGCGTTGGCGTAGTTCTGGGTCAGCAGGAACCCGGGGGTGTCGATGTTGTTCTCGTTCTCCCCGTGGCTGTAGTAGGCGCTCCAGCGCCAGCCGTCGCCGAACGAGCCGTCCAGCGCGATCGTGCCTTGGGTCGCCACGCGCTCGAAGTCGATGGTCGAATAGGACAGGTCGCTGTTGAAGCGGCCCATGGTGAACTGGGTCTCGCCGGCGTTGGCCAGGGCGGTGCGCACGGCGGTCGGCAGGAAGGCGTTGTCGGCCTTGATCGTCAGGTTGCCGCGGTTGTGGTCGCCGAACCAGATGTAGTCGTTCCACATCCGCGAATGGCGCAGCTCGGCCGTCAGCTTGACGTTGTCGGTCAGGTCGTAGGTGACGCTGGCCATGGTGGCGTAGCGGCGCTGGGGCGTGACCAGGGGCGACAGGTCGTCGTTCGAGGGGCCTTCGCCGCCGATCGAGTTGGTGCCGCTGACCGTGCCGTAGTCGAAGTCGCGCAGGCTGCCGTCGGGATTGAAGGCCTTGCCCTTCAGCACGCCCGACATGATCAGGCCGCCATAGGCCGCGTTGGAGAAGCCGACGTCGGGCGCCAGCTTGTAGCGGCCGTCGCCGTTGGGAACGGTGGCCCAGCGGCCGATGTTGGGACGGCTGTTCTTGGGAACCACGCCTTCGTTGTTGAGGAACTCGCCGCCGATGACGAAATGGCCGCGGCCGTCGGCGAAGCCCGTGCCCCAGGCGCCTTCGACGCGCACCTGCTCGGCGTCGTCATAGGACGAGATCCCGCCCTCGACGCCCAGCTTCCCGCCGGTGAAGTTGCGGTCGATCATGATGTTGGCGACGCCGGCCACGGCGCCCGAGCCCCAGGCGGCCGAGGCGCCGCCGGTGACGACGTCGACGCCCTTCACCAGCACGCTCGGCACCACGTTCAGGTCGTTCTCCCCCGAGAAGCGACGGCCGTCGATCAGCACCAGGGTGCGGCTGATGCCCAGGCCCCGCAGGTCGAGCGGCGCGTTGCCGGCGCCGGTGTTGGTGCCGGTGGTCTGGGCCGAGGTGGTGGCGCGGAACTGCGGCAGGTCGTTCAGGGCCGCGGCGATGTTCGGGCGCGCGCCGACGGCGAGGTCGGCGTCGGTGACGCGGACGGTCGGGGTCGGAGCCTGGAAGCCGGCGCGGTCGATGCGCGAGGCGGTGACGACGATCTCGCCGACGCTGTCGTCGGCCTTGTCGCCGGAGGTCTGCGCCAGGGCGGCGCCGTGCAGCGCGAGCGCCGCGGGCAGGATGCTGGCGCCGATCAGCAGGGCGCGGCGGGAGTGACGTGAAAATGCCAAGTGAGATCCCCTCTCATATTTGCAGCCGACGGTCGCCCGCGCCCCGGCCGACGCCCCAGTGACGCCGCCAAGGCCCGCGGATCGCGGCCGGCGCACAGCGCGCCGCCCACGAACCGCAAGGCGGTTCCTCTGCCCCCGCTGTCCTGTGGCCTGAGAGATTCGGAACGCGATCGCGCCCTTGCTCCTTCGGCGAGACGGCCTCGTGAGAGGCGCGCCTGCTTTCCAGCGTCCTTGTGCTCCGCGGTCCTTTTGCCTGAGCGTTTCCGGGGCGGTTGCGCCTTCGGCGTCGGGTCGAACCTGATCTCTTCCGCAAGAGCCAGCGCAGTTAGGCCGGGTGTTCCGAGGTCGGCAAAAGCACGGGAAGCGGCATGTTTTCGCCGCGCCGCGCCGGATGCGCGGGCACATTCTTCCTGACGATCAACCCAGGGGGATCCGCCATCGCGCGTCGGTTTCAGGCGATCGGGGGCGCGTGACAGGTCGGTGACAGCTTCGCGGCGCGGCCGTCCGGCGTAAAAATGGGCTGACGCTCGTCCCGATGAACCAATTTGCTCAAATTGAAATCAGCAATTGCCTGATAATTGAGCCATCAATCGCGCCCGGCCCGCTCGCGACGCCAGCGCGCCAGCATTTCCTCGCGCCGCCCCTGGTCGAAATTGGCCAGCAGGGCGGGTCCCACCCGGATCGGCCGCCCGCCCGGCGGCGGGGCCGCGCCCAGGCCCTCGCGGATCGGCGTCAGCCGCGCCTCGGCCAGGCGCCGCTGGCCCTCCTCCGACATCAGGTAGTCTAGGAACAATCGCGCGGCCTTGGGATGCGGCGCGGAGCGGGTGATGAACGCCACCCGCGCGATCGACAGGTAGTAGTCGCTGGGCACGACATAGCCGATCTCGGGCCCCTGCCCCCGCGCCCACCAGTCGGCGTAGGAGCGGTTCATGTCGTAGGCCAGCAGATGCCTGCCCGAGGTGACGCTGGCCAGGATCGGCGCGCCCGGCACATAGAGGCCGGGATCGGAGGCGGCCAACTCGTCGTACAGCGCCCAGGCGTCCGGATAGACCAGGGTGTCGCTGGACAGATAGAGGAACCCGACCCCGCTCTTTTCGGGATCGTACATCGCCACCTTGCCGCGCCAGCGGGCCGGGTCGTCGCGCAGGGCCGCCAGCAGCGCCGCGTGGCTGCGCGGGACGTCCGCTTCCTTCAGCAGACGCTTGTTGTAGGCGAAGACGATCGGCTCGGCGGTGACGCCGAAGCCCTGGTCGCGCCAGACCGCCCAGGCCGGCAGGTGGCGCGCCTCGGGGCTGCGGTAGGTCTGGGCGTAGCCGTCGTTGATCAGCTTGACCTGGATGTCCATCGACGAGCTCCAGGCCACGTCGGCGACGGCCGCGCCGCTGTCGGTCTCGGCCATCACCCGCGCCTGCAAGGGGCGGGCGGCGACCTCGACCATGGTCAGCTTCACCTTGGGAAACCGCTTGCGAAAGCCCTCGGCCACCGGGCCGTAGACGCCGGTGTTCACATAGACGACGACCTCGCCCTCGCGCTGCGCGCCCATGACGTCCCAGCCGCTGGTCGCCTGGCCCTCGACGCGCGGCGCGCAGCCGGCCGTCAGCGCGGCCAGCCCCGCCGCGCCGATCAGGCCCAGCGCCCGGCGTCTCTTGACCTCGACTGTCAAACGGCGTCGGATGGCCGCGCTCCCCTTGCTTGCGTCGTGACCGCTACATCCCCGATGAAGATACTCGTTGTCGAGGATGATCCGCCTCTGCGCCGATCGCTGACCGCCACCCTGGAGAGCGAAGGCCACGAGGCTGTCTGCGCCGAGACCGGCGAGGCCGCCCTGGCCCTGGCCCTGCCGGGCGACTTCGACGCCATGATCCTCGACATCGGCCTGCCCGACATCGACGGCTTCGAGATCCTCTCGCGCCTGCGCCGGGAAGGCTTTTCCACGCCGATCGTCGTGCTGACCGCCCGCGACGCCGTGCAGGACCGCATCGCCGGCCTCGACATGGGCGCCGACGACTATGTGCTCAAACCCTTCGATCCGTTCGAGCTGGTGGCCCGCGTGCGCGCCGTGGTCCGGCGCAAGAGCGGCTACGCCGCCCGGATCGTCACTCTCGGCGCGCTGACCTGCGACTGGGAGGCAGGCGCGGCCTGGGTCGGCCAGCGCCGCCTGGACCTGCGCCCTCGCGAATGGGCGGCTCTGAAAGCCCTGGCCATGCGTCCGGGCCGCGTGGTCGACCGCGGCCAGCTGGCGGCCGAGGTGTTCCCCGACGAGCAGCCCGCCTCGCCCAACGCGCTGGAGGTCCACGTGGGCCGACTGCGTCGCAAGCTGCAGCCGGACGGCCCGCAGCTGCAGACCCTGCGCGGCGCCGGCTACCGGCTGGATCCGTGAGGCGGCGGCGCCCGCCCAGCCTCGTCGCCCGCCTGCTGATCGCCCAGGTGGCGCCGCTGGCCCTTCTGGGCGCGGCCCTGGCCCTGGCCGGCGCCCTGGCCGCCCACCAGGTGGTGGAGAAGACCTCCGACCGGCTGCTGGCGGGTTCGGTGGCCTCGATCGTCGCCCAGATCGGCGCCGAGGACGGCCGCGCCAAGGTCGCCCTGCCGCCCTGGTCGCTGGGCCTGCTCGACAGTCCCGAGCGCGACGCGGTGTTCTACGCCGTGCGGCAAGGCCCAAGACTGGTGACCGGCTACGACGACCTGCCCCATCCGCCGCCCCCGCCGCCCAACGAGACCGACTTCGCCTATGCCGACATGCGCGGCTATCCGGTGCGCATCGCCCAGGCCACGGTGATGGTGCCGGGCGTTGCCGATCCCGTGGTGGTCGCCGTCGCCCAGAGCCTGGACTCCCGCCGGGCCAGCGTGCGCGAGCTGCAGTTCAACTTCATCGTCCTGCCGCTGCTGCTGGTGCTGGTCGCCGCCGCCCTGGTCATCCCGGCGGTCACCTGGGGCCTGGCCCCGCTGCGCAGACTGGCCGCCGACCTGACCCGCCGCGCCCAGTCCACGCGGCCCGACTTCGCGCCCGTGCGCGACCTCGACGCCCCGGCCGAGCTGTCGCCCGTCGTGGCGGCCTTCAACCACCTGATGCCCAGCCTTGAGCGCTTCACCAGGGCGCTGGAGCGGTTCTCGGCTGACGCCTCGCACCAGCTGCGCACGCCGCTGTCGGTGATCATCGCCAACCTGGCCCTGGTCGAGCGCTCGATCGAGACCGAGCCGCAGAAGTCGCTGCTGAAGGACTCGATGGCCGCCGCCGCCAACCTGCGGCAGGTGCTGTCGCAGCTGCTGGCCCTGGCCCGCTCGGAGGCCGCCGCCGTCGAGGGCGTCAGCGACCTGCGCCTGCTGGTCGAGACGATCGCCGCCGAGGTGGCCCGCGACTATCCGGAGGTGGTGTTCCGCCGCCGCCTGCCCGAAGGCGCGATCGCGGCCGGCAACGCGGTGCTGGTGGGCGAGCTGCTGCGCAACCTGGTCTTCAACGCCTGCGCCTACGGGCGAGGCGGGGTGTCGCTGGTGGTCGCGGCCAGGGGCGCGGACCTCGTCCTGACGCTCTGGGACCACGGCCCCGGCGTCGAGCCCTCGGAGATCGAGCGCATCTTCAGCCCCTTCTTCCGGGGCAAGAGCAAGCGGGAGACCAACGGCGCGGGGCTGGGCCTGGCGATCGTGCGCTCGATCGCCCAGCGCCTGGACATCGCCATCGCCGCGCGCACCCGCGCGCCGCGTCCCGGGCTGGTGGTGGAACTGAGGTTCGCCGTCGTGAACTAGGCGGTGCGGACCATGCGGCGGAAGATGTCGTCCAGGCGCGCACCGGCCGGCTTGGCGGCGACGGGGGCGGCCTCCGGCTCGGGGGCCGGGGTCGGCTCGCAATAGGCCTTGAGGAAACCGGACTCGACGGTGACGGCGTCCTCGTTGGCGGCCGGGGGGCAGCCGAAGACGTTGCGCAGGGCCAGGGCCATGGCCTCGCCCTCGCTGAGGGCGGCCTGGGCCTCGATCACCGGGGCAGCGTCGTCGAAGACCTGCTCGAACACCTGGTAGGGCAGGTTCGCCTGGTTGATCATCGAGAACAGACGGTTGACATCGCCAGCCATGGCATCGGCTCCACCGCGTCCAGCGGTACGGGGTTAAGGTCGTTTGCGTCCCTTCTCCCGACCCGCCATTTCGGCGAGCAGGCCAAGGGCCGAAGAGTAGTACGTGCGATCCTGGGACGCTCCCCGCAGCGCCTGGATCGACGGGTCGTTCAGCGCCAGGGCGGCGATGGCGACACCGCCCCCAGATAGCGGAAAGTCGGCTTCCCGCCCGTCGGACATATTGACCCAGGCCGGTGGCGCTTTTTGGGCTTGAATCTTTCCGCGCCAATACGCGGCGGTCTCCTTGGCGAGCGAATCTTCTCCCCCCCAGGCCAGGTAGAGGGGCACGCGAATGGCGTCGAAACCGAATAATGGAGGTTTTTCAGGCGCTAAGGCCAAGCCGCCGTCATCGCGCACCAGAAGCCAGTCCGGGGGCAGCTTCTGGGCGCCGAACCGCCCCTCCCGGGCCAGCTTCACCCCGTCGGCGACCAGGGTGCGCCAAGGCGCCGCAGGGCCGTCCTCGACGGCGAAATCCTTCAGCGCCGGCAGCACGAAATAGGAGGGGTTGGTGACCACCCCCGCCGGGGTGCGGAAGCCCTCCAGGCCGGGCAGCAGCACGGTGCGGCCGCCGACCTCGACGACCAGCCGCTCGGCCACCGCCTCGCGCATGGCCTTGGAGGCGGCGAGATAGCCGTCGTCCTTCCAGCGCCGTCCGGCCCGCAGCAGGGCCCAGGCCGCCAGGATGTCGCCGTCCGAAGCGTTGTTCTCGTCGGCGACGGCGGGATTGGACTTCGGATCGTAGCGCCAGGCCAGCAGCGGGGCGTTCTTGCGCACCAGGTTGGCGCGGGTCCAGCCCCAGGCCTTGTCGAAGGCCTCGCGGTCGCCGTGCCCCTCGGCCAGCAGCATGGTCCAGCCCTGGCTCTCGCTGTGGCTGACACCGCCGTTCTCGGGATCGATGGTGCGGCCGTCGGGCCGCACATAGGCCGACTTGAACTGCGCCCAGCCGTCCGGCGGCCGGGCGCAGGCGCCCGATCCTCCCGTCGCCGCGATCAGCGCCACCGCCAGCAGCCTAGACGCGGTGCTCGAACACCAGCGGAGAAGCCAGGGGGTCGCGGCAGGTGGTGACCCCGCCCGGGCTGCCCTGGGCCGCCAACCAGGCGCCGTAAGCCCCCGCCAGAACCTCGGCCATGAGCGGCGGCCAAGCCCGCTTGTCGTCGTCATCGAGCGCATTCGGACAGGCCCCATGGGTGATGAGGATGCAGTCGTCGGCCACGGCGAGCTGCATCCAGCCCCAGTCCATGGCGTCGAGGATCTCGTTCAGGCGCGCCTCCAGCTCGTCCAGGGTCTCGAGCTTGGGCAGGGCGTGGCGACGGGCCATCCGCTCGCCGGTGGCGCACAGAAAGCGCTTGACCGCGCCCTTGTCGGCGACCGCCGCCAGCTCGTCGGCCAGGGCGGCCAGGAACGGCGACCACTGGCCGCTGACGCGCCGCCGGCGCAGGTAGCCCAGGTCCTTGGACCGGGGATCGAACTCGCTGGCGCTCATCGGCCGCTCTCTCCGCCGAGGATCTGCTTCACGCCCACGCTGACCGCGGTCTCGTTGTAGACGCCGAAGGTGTTGAAGTTGACCGCCCCGCCGATGGTGGCGCCGGGCCGGAACCGGTAGTCGGCCGACAGCCCGCCCGAGATCCCGAAGCCGCTGGCGCTCTGGGCCAGGTAGCGCGGGAAGACGTCCGCGTCGGCCTGGGCCAGGGTGGTCAGCTCGCCCTGCAGGGCCGGGTCCATCGGGAAGTAGGCCGCGCCGGCCTGGTTGTAGGTCTGGTAGCCCGGCGCGATCGCGCCCTTGAACTTCCACGCCCCCTGCCTGGCCGTGACGCTGATCGGCGCGGTCAGGCTGGTGAAGGTCTTGGGGCTGAAATAGCCGCCATGGCCCAGGCTGAAGAAGTTCTGGTTGTTGTCGAAGCCCTGCTGGTTGAGGTTGAAGCCGACCTGCACCTGGGTCTCGCCACGGCGATACGGACGGATGTAGCCGCCCAGATTGACCTGATAGCTGTCGTTGTCGGCCACGTGCTCGCCGTCGTAGTGGCTGTAGCCGGCGTCGCCATAGAGACCCGAATAGCCGTCGTCATAGGACAGGCTGACCCCGCCGCCGGTGCGCATCACCTTGCCCCAGCGCTGGCCGGTGACCGTGTCGCGGGCGCCGGCATAGGCCACGACGCTGTCGGTGACCGGACGCCGCTCGATCCAGGCCTTGCCCTGGCCGTTGGCGCCCAGGCGCGGCGAGAAGGTCACCCCGCCGGCCAGGTCGACGTCGCCGAAGCCGATCGGGGTCGTGCCGATGTCGGCGCGCAGCGGGCCGGCCTCCATGGCCAGGTTCACCGACGCGCCCGAGGCGCTCTGCGGCGAGGCGGCGCGATAGACCGGCGCGAACTCCCCGACAATGGCGCGGGCGTTGACGATCTGGTTGCCGCCGTAGCGCTGCTCGGCCGAGCCCGAGGGCGTGCCGCCGTCGATGCTGACCGGCGACAGCGAGGCGGTGAACCGCACGTCCCCGAGATTGGCCGAGGCGGACGCCGTGGCCGACAGCTCGTGCAGCCGACCAAGGCCAGCCTCGCCCGAGCGCGCGCGGATCTGGGCCGAGCCGGAAACCTCGGCGGCCGTGCGAGCGGTGATCTCGGCGATCTGGCGGTCGATGTCGCCGACCACGGGATCACGCGCCGCGGGAGCGACGAACGGATTGCCCGGGGCGGGCGCCACGGTGGTGGTCGGCCGGGGCGAGGACGCCTCGCCCGCCCGGCCGTTGCGGCCGGTGAACGGGAAGGCGACGCCGGCGAAGTTGCGCTCGCCCGGGATCGCGGCGGTGGGGGACGGGGCGGCCGGGGCCAGCACGCCCGCCAGTTGGTCGCCGCCGCCGTACGAGGCGTCGACGCCGGTCAGCGGCGCGGCGGCCGCCGAGTTCATCAGGTCGTAGCGGCTGGCCGCCACCGGCAGCAGCGGCGAGGTGCGGGCCGGAACGCCGCTGGTGAACGGGTTGGGACCAAGGCCCCCGCCCGGCGCGGCGTTGGAGCCGCCCGGCGCCAGCACCGCGTCGAGGCCCGAGCCGAAGGTCGGCCGCCGCTCGCGCAAGGCCCGCGCGGTGCGCAGGGCCTCCAGGGCGCCGCGCTCGTTGCCCGCCTGGCGCTCGACCCGGGCCGAGGCGAGATAGAGGTCGGCGTCGCGCGGCGAGGCGGCGATCGCCTGGGCCAGGGTGCGGCGGGCGCCGGCCAGGTCGCCGCGTCCGGCCGAGGCGTCGGCCAGGCCGATCAGGGCCTCCTTGTCGCCGGGCTTGGCGCGCAGCAGCACGCCATAGGCCTGGGCGGCCTCGTCGTACATCTTGCCGTCCAGATAGACCCGGCCCAGCGGGGCCAGCAGGCGGGTGTTCTTGGGGGCCACCGCAAAGGCGGCCGACAGCACGTCGAAGGCGCTGGCCAGATCACCGTTCTGGCGCAGGCGGTCGGCGCGCTCGGCGCCGAGGGTCGCGGTCAGGTCGGCGACGGCGCGGGTCCCCTCCGGCGAGTTTCCGGCGCGGACGGCGGCCTGGCGGATGATCGCAGCGGCCTCGGCGTCGCGGCCGGCCTTGGCCAGCACCGCGACCATGCCGTCATAGCCGGCCGGCGCCTCGGTGACGCCCTCGACCAGGGTGCGCTGGGCGATGGCCAGGGCCGTCTGGCGGTCGCCCAGATCGTAGAGGGCCGAGGCCAGGCGCCCTTCGGCGTCGACCGACAGGCCGGGACGGGCGGCCAGGCCCCGCAGCTGGGCGACGCTGCCGCCCTGTTTGGCCTGGTCGATGGCCGCGTCGATCTCCAGACGGCCGCGCAGGGCCGTCATCTCGGGCGTCATGCGCACGGCCGAGGCGCGGCTGAGCAGGGCCAGGGCCTCGGTCGGCCGTCCCTGCTGGTCGGCGAAGACGGCGGCGGCGTGGATCTGCTCGGGGTCGCTGCCGGTCGCCACCTGCGACATCAGCCCCTCGGCCGCCTGGCTCTCGCCCTGCCCGGCCAGGAAGCGGGCGAAGTCGAGCCGCACCCACGGATCGCTGGGCGCGGAAGCAAGCGCGCTCTCGAAGGCGGCGTTGGCGCCCGACAGGTCGCCGTTGGCCCACAGCTGGTTGGCGCGCTCGTGGTCGATGCGGCCGCGCAGCGGGTTCTGGCCGCTGGCGTTGGGCTGCAAGGCGGGCGAGGCGGCGGCCACCGTGTCGGCCTCGGCGGTGCGGCCCTGGTCGAGCAGCACCTGGACGAGGCCCTGCTGGGCCTCGGCCTGGGTCGGGGCGGCGGCCAGGATCTGGCGATAGACGCTCTCGGCCTCGGCGGCCTTGCCTTGCCGGCGCAGGGACTCGGCCAGCAGGTTCGAGGCCAGCAGGCGGTCGGGATAGGTCTGGGCGGTCAGCGGCCGCACGGTCTGCTCGGCCTTGGCCGCCTGCCCCTGGTCGAGGGCGGCCTGGGCGGTTTGCAGGCCAGCATAGAAGCGGGCGCTGGTCAGGGCCTCCTTCCAGCGGCCGGCGCTGGCGGGGCTGGCGCGGCCGGCCCGGGTCAGCAGGTCGGCGGCCTCGGAGAACTGCTGGGCCTGAAGGCGCACCAGGCCCAGGCCGCCCAGCGCGTCGGCGTCGCCCGCGCGGCGCGACAGGGCCGCCTGGAAGCGGCGCTCGGCCTCGGCCGCGTCGCCGGCCTGAAGGGCCTGGAAGCCCTTGGCGCGGTCGCCGGCCGACGGGTCGACGGGCGCGGCGGCGCTGGCCTTGGGCGCGACCTTGGCGGCGGCCAGCTTGCGCGAGATTTCCGCGTCGTTGGGACGAGCGGCCAGGTAGTCGCCGAACAGGTCGGCGTTGCGCGGGCTGTCGTCCATCCAGGTCAGGGCCTGGCGCCAGGCGCTGGCGGCCTTGCCCGACATGGCGCCGCCGCCGCCCGCCAGGCCGGCCAGCACGGCCACGCCCTCGCGGCGGGTGCCCTCGCGGTAGGTCAGGGCCTGGCCCAGGGCCAGCTGGACGTTCTGGTCGCCGGGCTTGCGGGCGGCCAGGGCGCGCAGGCCCGTCTGGGCCTGGGCCACGCCGCCGGGCGCGCCGGCCAGGGTCTGGTAGTATTCCAGCGCCAGGGCGTCGGGCGGATTGGCCCCGCCGAAGGCCTGGCGATAGGCGGCCGCCGCGGCGGCGCTGTCGCCCTTCTGGGCCAGGGCCCGGGCCTTGGCCAGGTCGCCGCCGCCGGCCGCCGCCGGCGCGCTGGCGCCCGGACGCTGCGGGGCGTCCAGCGCCGCCAGGCCGCGCTTGGCCGCGGCGTTGCCGGGATCGGCGGCCAGGGCGCGCTTGTAGGCGTCGGCGGCCAGGTCCTTGCGGCCCTTCTGGCTCCAGAAGTCGCCCTGGCGCACCAGGGCTGACACCGCCGACCCGCCGGCTTGGGCCTCCGCGACGCTCGCCGTCCCGCCCGCCATCAGGATGGCGGCCAGGGCGGCCTCAACGGATATGCGACGCAGGGTCTTCACTGGTGGCTGCCCCCTTCGAGGCGACGGCGCGCAATGGACTTCAGCGCGAAGATGAGCGGGAACGACAGGGCCAGACCCACGCCGAAGATCGAGACGGCCAGCAGCAGCGGACGCTGGCTGAGCCACCACATCATGTAGACCCACCACGGCAGGTCGCCGGTGTGGAACTGCTTGCCGACCTGGAAGCTGGAGAAGCCGTCCTCGGTGACCACCGCCAGGTCGCCCTGCACGCGGGCGTTCTGGGCCGGATCGTCCAGACGGGCCAGCACCGCCGGCAGGCGAGCCGGGTCGCTGGCCAGGATGGCCACCACCGCCCGGTCGCGGTCGTAGGGCGAGCGGAAGCTGACTAGGCCCTCGAAGCCGTCGCCGGCCACCAGCAGGTCGTCGGCGTGGCCGCGCGCCTTGGCGGCCTCGCCGTCGGCCATCAGGAACACCCGTTCGGCCAGGGCGGCGGCCTTCAGGCGCAGGCGGTCGGCCTCGAAGGTCACCGGCGCGCCGGCGAACAGGCCCGAGAGGCGCCGGGCCGTCTCGGGACGGCCGATCAGCAGCACGTCGCGGTCCTTCAGCGCGGCGGCGTCGGCCGAGCGCGAGATGGCCACGCGGGTCACCGGCGCGCCGGTGACGTCGCCGAAACGTCCCATCAGGTTGAGGAACGCCTCGATGTCGGCCGGCGCCGGATTGGCGTCCAGCACCACGGTGGTCTTGTCGAGGTCGGCGTTGCGGGTGAACGGGAAGCCGGCGCTGGCGAAGAAGGCCAGGTTCGGCAGGGCCGCGAAGTGGCGGCCGCCGCTGAGGTCGATGGTGCTGTCCGGATCGATGCCGCTGTGGACGTTGGTCGGCAGCTGGCCCTGGCAGGCGCCGGTCTTGTTGCTCTTGATGTCGAAATAGAACTGCAGCTGGCTGGCGCCGAACAGCAGGTATGGCGGCAGGTCCAGGCTGTGCTCGTTGCGGGCGAAGCGGTTGAACAGGCCGCGCACCTCGGCGGTGCGGTCCTGGGCGCTGAGCCGGTAGGAGCGCAGGTACTGACCGTTCAGCGACACGTCCAGGCGCGACTGCTCGCGGTCGAACCACGGCCCCTTGGGATAGCGATAGCGCACGCGCATCGGCGCGCCCTGTACCGGCCACAGGAAGAGGTCGGGGGCGACGCGGAACGGCACGGTGACCGGGGCCGGCGACAGGCCCGGCGCCTGCAGCAGCTGGGCGTCGACCAGCTCGCCCATGCGCACCGGGCGGTCCATGCGCAGCCAGCGCGGCGCGTCATAGGGCGCGCGCGGAGCGATCAGGGCGGTGTCGACCTGGGCCATGGCGCCGCTGAGGCCGCCTTGCGAGATGCTGAGCGCCAGGGCGGCGCGGCGGATCTCGGAGGTGTCGCGGCCCAGCACCAGCAGCAGCCGGCGCTCGGGCGCCTGCGGATTGGCGACCACCGCCAGGGTGGGGCCGTTGACCTGCGGCAGCACCAGGCCGCCGATCGTCTGGCCCGACTGGCCGAACACCACGCCCTCGCCCTGGGGCAGGGCGCCGATCAGGGTCGGGAAAGCGAAGCCGCGATAGCTGGCCCGCATGCCGAAGTACGAGGCCGCCGCCCCCGCCCCGCGCAGCACGGCGTCGGACGGGGTCTCGGCGAACACGAAGGGCAGGACGAGCTTGCCGCCGCCCTTGTCGAAGAACGGCCCGGGCAGCTGCGACAGGTCCGGCTGGCCCGGCAGGCGCGAGACGGTCAGCTCCAGGCGCGAGCGCTGGTTGGACACGTTCATCCACAGCGACGAGTGCTGCGGGTCCTCGCAGGCGCGGGTGTAGTGGCCGATGAAGCGGAGATTGAGGTTGTTGTCGCGCAGGAACAGCGCCGGATCGATCGGGATCGACCACTCGGTCCCCGCCGCGCGGTCGGGGGTCAGCATCACCGTGCCGGCCGGCTCGCCGTTCAGGGTGACGGCCAGTTGCGACAGGTCGCCCAGCAGCGACGGCGAATAGGCGCCGTCGACGACCAGGCGCGCAGCCGTGACCACCTCGTCGCGGCGCAGGGCGAAGTCGACGCCGGCCTCGCCCTGCACGCCACGCAGGCGCAGCGGCTGGCCAAAGCCCAGGTCCTTCAGCGTCAGCACGCGGGTGGCGCCTGCGGGCGCGGGGGCGGCGACCTCGGCCGGAGGCGCGACCTGCGCCTTGGCCTGGCCGCTCCAGCCCACGGCGCCGGCCAGCAGGGCGCCGGCCAGGATCATGGCCGCGCCGCCGTCCGGACCGCCGGCGCGCGAACGCGACGTCAGGGCCGCGGGCTTGGCCGCCCGCCACCAGAACAGGATGCTGGCGCTGGCGCGCACCAGGCCGGCCAGCGCCGCCAGCGGCCGCACCGGGGCCCAGTGGGCGTTGGGCTGCCAGGCGTCGGCGCGGCCAACGACGTTGCGCACCAGGTCGCGGCGTTCGGCGAAGCCGAGCGGCAGGAACTGCACTCTCAAAACCCCCTTGTCGAACATGACGGCGCGGGCCTTGAACTGGCGGGCGCGCTCGTCCTGCAGGAATTCAACCGTGTCGATGTGGCGCTCGTTCCCCCAGAAGCCGTCGGGAACGACCGCCGAGAGGCCGCCCATCGAGACCTCGCGGGTCTCGACATCCAGCACCTCGCCGTTGGTCAGGCGCAGGCGGGCGGGCAGGAAGGCCTCGATGCGGACGTGCTGGCGCACCTGGCGGGTCTCGCGGCCGACGGCGATGGCGGTCAGCAGCACCAGCAGGCTGAACAACGTCCAGAAGGTGTTGAGCACCAGGGTGCCCACCAGCACGAAGTCCGGCTCGGCGGTGACCAGCTTCCACATGCCCCAGCACAGGCCGGCGATCAGCAGGCCCGCGACCACCACGTGCGGCCACATCAGCGACCAGTCGAAATAGCCCTTCTCCAGCCGCCCGCCCTTGTCGGTCACGTTGAACTTGCCGCGCTTGGGCGCGAACAGGGTGACGATGGTCGGAGCCACCAGGTGGAAGGCCAGCAGGGTCTCGTAGATCTCGCCCCAGAACGCCATGCGTTCCTCGCCCTGCATGCGGTTGTTGGTGACGATCGAGTGCACCAGGTGCGGCAGGGCGTAGGCCAGGATCACCGGCGCCGAAGCGCTGATGATGTTGAAGCCCAGCAGCAGGAAGGCCAGCGGCGAGGTCAGGAACACGATGCGCGGCAGCGGGAATTGGAAGTGCAGCATCGCGTTCAGGTAACAAAGCCGCTGGGCCAGGGTCAGGCCCTTGCCGGTCAGCGGATTGTCGACGCGGAAGATCTGGGTCATGCCGCGCGCCCAGCGGATGCGCTGGCCGATGTGCAGGGCCAGGCGCTCGGTGGCCAGGCCCGCCGACAGGCGGATTTCCAGGAAGGCGGTGTTCCAGCCCTTGCGCTGCAGCTTCAGCGCGGTGTGGGCGTCCTCGGTGACGGTCTCGTGGGCGAAGCCGTGGGTCTCCTCCAGGGCCGAGCGGCGGATCACCGCGCACGAGCCGCAGAAGAAGGCCGCGTTCCACAGGTCGTTGCCCGGCTGGACGACGCCGTAGAAGAGGTCGCCCTCGCCGGGGATGTCCTTCACCGTCTGGATGTTCCGCTGCACCGGATCGGGCGAGTAGAAATGGTGCGGCGTCTGCAGCAGGGCCAGGCGCTGGTCCTCCTGGAACCAGCCGATCGTCATCTGCAGGAAGGCGCGCGTCGGGATGTGGTCGCAGTCGAAGATGCAGACCAGCTCGGCGTCGGTCTGCTCCAGCGCGTGGTTCAGGTTGCCGGCCTTGGCCCCGAAGTTGTCGGGACGGGTCATGTAGATCGCGCCGGCCCGCTCGGCGAATTCCTTGAACTCGGGACGGCGGCCGTCGTCCAGCACGTACACCTTGAAGCGGTCGCGGGGGTAATCCATCCCCAGCGCGGCCAGCACCGTGTCCTGCACGATCTCCAGGCTCTCGTTGTAGGTCGGGATGTAGACGTCGACCCGCGGCCAGGTGTTGGGCGCGCCCTCCAGCGGCCGCACCGGGCGTTGCAGCGGCCAGGCCGTCTGCAGGTAGCCCAGCAGCAGGATCAGCCAGGCGTAGATTTCGGCCAGGTACAGGCCCGTGCCGAAGAACGCCTCGCCGGCGTTGCGGAAATGCAGGGTCTCGGTCGTGCGCCACCACAGATAGCGGGTGCTGACGATCACCGAGACGATGCACAGGGCGATGGTCAGGTGCTTGGACTGCGACAGGCGGTTGGCGACGACCACGCCGACGATGGTCGCGGCGGCGAACAGGACCTGGTCCTTGAAGCTGAGCGGCACGACGATCGCCACGACGGCCACGGCCAGGAAGGCGGCGATCAGAAGCACCACCCCCGCGCGCAGCATCGCTCGCTCGACGAAGGATTTCGGCGAACCCCCGCTCGTCATGCCAGCACTCGCGAGTCTTGGTCGTCGAACGACGGCCATGGCTGCACTGCTGTCATAGCCGCTGAACCTTCCCTCTTCACAGTCAAGCTTTCCATACGCGCGGACAACCGATGCTATCTGCTGGGCGTATGGCGCTACAAGCGAGGCTGTAGGACCGATTGGAAAACAGTGCTAGGCGAGAGCTCCGCGACCAAAGGCCGCATTACTTCCAATCACGGGAAATCCACAGGCTCGACAACCCGATTACAAGAATGAAGGCCATGCGATACTTGAGGGCAACTCTGTCCGCGAGTTCGGACCTGGAGGTACGCCCGAAGGTGGAAATCACCGTTCAAGGGCGGTTCGAGGGATGGTTTTCAGCGCCCGGCCATCGAGCCAATTCCGGTATCGGTCGATAGCGCCTTTGGCTTAGACCCGGGCGGAACGGCTCTCTACCGTCAGCCTCAAGAAACGGCCTCCCGGCGTTCGGGAACAGGCCGTCGCTCGGAGAGGACTTCATGAGCCAGATGTCGCCGACGGACGTGGCCCGCCAGCTCGGCGGCGGCCTGCTGTCGTTCCCCGTCACCCATTTCGACGCCCAGCACCAGTTCCTGGAAGCGCCCTATCGCGAACACTGCGCCTGGATGCTGGATCACGAGCTGGCCGGCCTGTTCGCCGCCGGCGGCACGGGCGAGTTCTTCTCGCTGCGTCCCGACGAGGTGGGCAAGGTGGTGCGCGCGGCGGTCGCCGAGACGGCCGGCAAGATCCCGGTCATCGCCGGCTGCGGCTACGGCACGGCCATCGCCACGGACCTGGCGCGCGACGCCGAGGCCGCCGGCGCCGATGGTCTGCTGCTGCTGCCGCCCTACCTGACCAACGCCACCCAGGAAGGCCTGCTCGCGCACATCGAGTCGGTCTGCAAGGCCACCAGCCTGGGCATCATCGTCTACAATCGCGACAACGCCGTCATCAACGAGGACACCCTCGAGAAGCTGTGCGACCGCAATCCCAACCTCGTCGGCTTCAAGGACGGGGTCGGCGACCTGGAGCTGATGATGCGGGTCTATGCCCGCATGGGCGACCGCCTGACCTATATCGGCGGCCTGCCGACGGCCGAGACCTTCGCCCTGCCCTACCTGGAGATGGGCGTGACGACCTATTCGTCGGCGATCTTCAACTTCCTGCCGCAGTGGGCGTTGAGCTTCTACAAGGCCGTGCGCGCCCGCGACCGCGAGGCGGTGATGACCGGCCTGCGCGACTTCGTGCTGCCCTACATCGCCCTGCGCAACAAGGGTAAGGGCTACGCCGTCTCGATCGTGAAGGCCGGCATGAAGGCCGTCGGCCGCGACGCCGGCCCGGTGCGCCAGCCGCTGACCGACCTGACGCCCGAGGAGTTCAGCCAGCTCCAGGGCCTGATCGCCCGCGTCCAGGGCTGACCCCTGAACGCGCTGACCCCCGTCCGGACGCCGGCCCTTCTTCCCGGGAAGAAGGCGCTGGCGATCGGCCCCAACGAACGTCTAGCCTCGCGACTCCAGGGTGTTGTCGACGGGCGCTTTCCGATGTTCGAACTCAGTCAGCTTCGCTGCTTCGTCGCCACCGCCGAAGAGCTGCATTTCGGCCGCGCGGCCCAGCGGCTGAACATGACCCAGCCGCCGCTGAGCCGGCAGGTCCAACTGCTGGAGCGGATCCTCGGCGTCACCCTGCTGGACCGCACCAGCCGCTCGGTGCGCCTGACCCCGGCCGGCCGCGCCTTCCTGCTGGAGGCCCGCCGCATCCTGCGCCTGGCCGAGAGCGCGGCCCTGGCCACCCGCCGCATCGCCAGCGGCGACGCCGGCCAGATCGCCATCGGCTTCACCGCCGTCTCCGGCTACAGCTTCCTGCCGCGCCTGGTGATCCTGTCCAACGCCCGCCTGCCCAACGCCGATCTGACGCTGCGCGAGATGGTCACCCGCGAGCAGGTCGAGGCGCTGCTGACCGGCCGCATCGACATCGGTCTTGTGCGCCCGCCGATGGACCGCGCCGAGTTCGCCACCGCCCGGGTGCTGTCCGAGCCCCTGGTCGCGGCCCTGCCCAACGGCGACCCGCGCCTGGTCAAGGCTCGCCTGACCCTGGCCGACTTCGACGCCGGCCCGCTGATCATGTATTCGCCCGAGGGCGCGGGCTATTTCTACAACATGCTGACCACCCTGTTCGACGCCCACGGCGTGGCCCCGAACTATGTGCAGCACGTCACCCAGATCCACTCGATGCTGGCCCTCGTTCACGCGGGCCTGGGAGCGGCGATCGTGCCGGAATCGGCCATGAGCCTGCACTTCGACGACGTGCAGTTCCGCCCCGTCGAGACCACGCCCGACCGGCCGGTCGAGCTCTACATGGCCTGGCGCAAGGACAACGAGAGCCCGATCCTGCAGACCTTCATCGACCTTTGCCTGGCCGAGGCCTCGCCGGCGGATCCGGACGAGCGCTGACGCGCCGCTCCTCCCGTCGGCCGCGCTCGGCCCAACGATAAAAGACGGGAGACCACCATGACCCTCGACCGCCGCGCCGTGCTGGCCGCAGCCGCCGGCCTCGCCGCCGCCCCGCTGAAGGTCAACGCCGCCGGCCGGGCTGCCCCGGTGGCGACCACCACGGCGGGCCGGGGGCGCGGCGCCGAGATAGAAGGGATCAAGGTCTTCAAGGGCGTGCGCTACGGCGCCGACACCTCGGCCCGGCGTTTCCAGCCGGCGCTGGCGGCCCAGCCCTGGAAGGGTATCGCCGACGCCCTGGCCTACGGCCCGGCCAGCCCGCAGCTGAAGACCGAAGAGGCGACCTCCGAGGACTGCCTGTTCCTCAACGTCTGGACGCCCGGCCTGGCCGATGGGCGCAAGCGGCCGGTGATGGTCTATGTGCATGGCGGCGCCCACGCCAACGGCTCGGGCTCCAGCCCGCTCTATGACGGAACCTGGCTGGCCAGGACCTACGACGTGGTGGTGGTGACCGTGAACCACCGCCTCAACGCCTTCGGCTACAGCTACCTCGCGCGGCTGGGCGGAAGCGAACTGGCCGACAGCGGCAATGTCGGCAACCTGGACCTGATCCTCGCCCTGCAATGGGTGCGCGACAACATCGGCGCCTTCGGCGGCGATCCGGGCAACGTCACCACCTTCGGCCAGTCGGGCGGCGGGGCCAAGTGCGTCACCCTGATGGCCATGCCGCGCGCGGCGGGCCTCTACCACAAGGTCGCGACCATGAGCGGCCAGCACGTCACCGCCATGGGGCCGATCCACGCCACCCTCCGCGCCCGCGCCTTCATGGCGACGCTGGGCCTAAAGCCGGACGAGACCGACAAGCTCAAGACCCTGCCCGCCGCCCAGCTGGTCGAGGCGCTGAAGATGCGCGACCCGCTGGAGCGCAAGGGCGGCATCGTCTTCTGGTCCGTCGTCGACCATGGCGTGTTGCCGCGCCATCCGTTCTATCCGGACGCCCCGCGCGAGAGCGGGCATGTCCCGATGATCATCGGCAACACTCACGACGAGACCAAGGCCTTCCTCGGCGGGGACCCGAAGAACTTCGCCCTGACCTGGGACGAGTTGCCGGGCAAGCTGGAGAACGAGCTGGTGCTCGACATGTCGCCCGAATACCTGGTCGGCCGCTATCGGGCGCTCTATCCGCAGGCCTCGCCTTCAGACCTTTTCTTCGCCATCACCACAGCCGGGCGCTCGTGGCCCGGCCACCTGATCCAGGCCGAGCAGCGGGCCCGCATCGGCGCCCCGGCCTGGATGTACCAGCTGGACTTCGGCGCCCAGACCGATCCCCGGATGGGCGCCTATCACAGCTACGACATCGCCCTGGTGTTCGGCACGCTGGCCGCCAAGGGCTCGATGACCGGCACGGGCCCGGCGGCGGTCAAGGTCCGCGACCAGATGAGCGCCGCCTTCGCGACCTTCGCCCGGACCGGCGATCCCAACTGCGCGGCGATCCCGGCCTGGGAGCGCTACACCCTGCCCCGGCGGCCGACCCTGGTGGTCAACGAGACCTCGGCGATGGTCGATGATCCGCGCAAGGAGGAACGGGAGATCTTCGCGATCGCGCCGTTCATGAAGGAAGGGACGTAAAGCCAAGATCCTCCCCCTGAAGGGGGAGGTGTCGGCGAAGCCGACGGAGGGGGAAGTCGCTGATGACCTTCCACCGCCGCGGCAGCTGAAAACGTCCCCCCTCCGGCCCTCCGGGCCACCTCCCCCAGAGGGGGAGGATCCTGGAAGGCGGGAGTTGTCGCGGAGCGACTGACGGGGTCCTCTCCGCCCTTACCGACCCACGGCCACGGCCGCCGAGAACGCCGAGGTCGCCCCGGCCGCGGTCGTCACCGTCGCGGTGATGGCGTCGCCGATCTTGGCCCCCGCGACCTTGCCCGAGAACTCGGCGCGACCGCCAGCGTCGGTCACCGCCTGCACCGCCCCCAGGTACCGCTCGCCCTCCTGGCCCAGCGGCCGGCTGCCGAACACCTCGATCAGCACGGCGGCGTTGGGCGGGCCGTCCAGCACGCCGCCCACGGCGAGTTCGTCCTTGACCATGTGAGCGCTCGCCAGCCTCGGCGGCGCCAAGCCGAACTGCGGCGTCGCGTGGCACTTGTCCGGCGCGTTGTCCGCCGTGCAGACCTGGGCCGCGCCGGCCTTGTCGAACACCACGCCCATGCCGCGCGAACCGACGAAGCTGGCGTGCTCCAGCCCCGGCGGGCCGACGACGATGCCGCCCCGGACCATCTTTTCGTCGCACGAGCCGCCAGCCGAGCACAGCATGATCGGCTTGCCGTTGCCGGCGATGGCGTTGCGGCTGATGCGGTTGGCGGCGACCTTGGCCTCCGGGCGCACGGCGATGCCGATCCCGTTTCCGCGGATCTCGTTACCGGCGATCATGTTGCCCTCGCCGCTGACGCTGATCCCGAAGGCGTTGCCCGTGAAGACGTTGGCGCCGATGTAGTTGCGCGCGCCCCAGTTCAGCTGCAGGCCGTCGGAATAGCGGACGAAGCGGTTGCCCACGACGGTGTTGTCGTTGCCCCACAGGATCTCGATGCCCTGCGAGGGTTCCAGGTTGTCGGTCCCGCCGTCGAAGCTGTTGTCGGCGATCAGGTTGAAGGCCGCCCCGCGCGTCAGCTCCAGGCCATCGCCGTTCTCGACGAAGGCGTTGCGCAGCACCTTGTTGTCGAGCGTGGTGTGCGAGGTCGAGCCGCCCTTGCCGTCGTCGCCGCTGAGCATCACGCCGGCCCCGCCGATGTTGCGCACGATGCGGTTGTCGGCGACCACGGCGTTGGAGGTGCGCAGGATCAGCACGCCGATGCAAAAGCCCCGGATCTCCAGCCCGCGCAGGCTGACGCCCCTGGTGTCGACCAAAGCAAAGCCCGGGTTGCTGGCGGTGCGGACATTGGTGCCGTACTGGCCCTGGACCATGCCCGGGCAGGACTTCAGGTCGCGCGGCAGGTAGCCCGAGCCGTCGACGACGTTGTGGCCGCCGGTGCGGGCGAAGGCCTGGCCCTCGATGGCCACCGGCCCCTTGATCGACGGCAGGGCCGACTTCAGCACGATGGCCGGGGCGGCGATCTCGATGCGGTAGCGGCCGGGCTCGGCGTTGCTGGTCTCGATCGCCCAGCGCAGCGAGCCCCTGGCCCCGTCGTCGGCCGCGCGGTCGACCAGCAGCAGTTCGGCCTGCGCCCCCGACTGAGCCGGGCCGCCGGCCGCCACCGCGGCGATGGGCTTGGGATCCTGGGCGAACGCGGGAGAAGCCAGCAGGGCCGCGACGAACGCGGCGGACGCAACCCGAACCATCGATCCCTCCATTCAAAACTCACAACACGCGTCATCCCGGAAAGCCCGCAGGGCTTATCCGGGACCCAGGCGACTGGGCGCGGCGCCCCGATCGACCACCCTTCTGTTCGCCGGCGCAATGCGGTTGCCCCTGGGTCCCGGATCGGCCTTCGGCCGTCCGGGATGACGAACGGGAGTTACCCCACCCTGTCCCACGGAAAGCTCAGCGTCGGCTGGTTGGCGTGGCGCTTCATCTTCAGGGTCAGGCGCGCGCCCGCGCCCGGCGCCAGCCGCACCGTGAAGGCCGAGGCGTCGACCGCCTGGGTCGCCCCCTCGCCGATCGCGGCGCCGAGGATCTGGTGCTCGCCATAGGCGCCGCCCTGCACGGTGACCGTGCGCGGCGCGACGGGGCTGAGATTGACCAGGCTGACCACCGTCTCGTCGTCGCTCAGGCGTTCGACCAGGGCCGCCACGTCGGGCGGCGCGCCGGCCCGGCGGCGCTCGGGATCGAAGTAGCGCAGGCGGGCGTAGTGCAGCGCGCCTCCCTGCGAGGGCGAAGACTTCGACCACGGCGGCCGGGCGATGTGGATGCCGCCCTCCATCAGGTGGATCAGGGCCGTGACGCTGGCCGGATTGATGTCGAGCGCGGCGTCGGCCAGGCGGGTGTCGGGGGTCGACGCATCGTCGCGCTGGGCCTGGGCGCGGGCGCGCACCCGTTCCAGGTCGCCGCGCAGGGCCTTGGCAGGAAACGAGGGATCCTTGCCATCCAGCCAGTCGAGCCAGGGATGGCCGGCGGCCCGCTGGCGGTCGGCGCCCTTCATCGACAGGTACCAGATTTCCAGCCCGTTCAACTGGTACTCGCCGGGCGCATAGCCGTACCAGCCCTTGGGGCCGTGCATGCGCGGGGTCGAGACCTTGCCGTCCACGACCTTCTTCTGGGCGTTGATGACGTCGTTCTGGCGGCGCCAGACGTCGAGATACTTGTCGTCGCCGGTCAGCAGGTAGGCGTTCATGAAGCCGACGACGGCGCGCGGCACGCGGTTGCGGTCCTCGCGCTTGCCGGTCTGGGGCACCACGGGGCTGAAGCCCCAGCCGTAGGTCCCGCTCCACCACCGGCCCTTGGGGACCTGGCCGTCCAGGCCGACCTTGCTGGGGATCACGTCGCCGTTGGCCCTCGCCCGCTCGATCCAGCCGTCGACGTATTTCAGGATCCAGTCGCGGTACCTGGCCTCGTGGTCGAGCATGTAGGCGTTCATCACCAGGCTGGTGGCCTGCAGGTTCAGCGGGCTGTCGCCGACCACGTCGCCGTACTCGTCGTAGTGGCGCAGGGTCTCCTCATAGGAGCGCTCGCCGTGCTCCATGTAGAAGTGGGTCACGTCGAAGGGATCGCCCGCCCAGTCCAGCGGCGTGGCCTGGCGCAGCATCGGACCCCGGCTGCCGGTGATCATGCTGCGGATGATGTTGAGCTTGGGGTCGTAGTTCGGGGTGCTCGGGTCCTCGCCGGTGTAGAAGCCCGAGAACCGTTTCGCCCGCTCGCGGAAGCGCGGGTCGTTGGGCGCGGAAAGGCCCAGCAGGTTGAACACCGACAGCCCCTCGGAGAGGTGCTGCCAGTCGCTCATGACCGGGAATTCCTTGTAGTACATGCCCTCGCGCGCGAACGGCACGTCCTTGGTCTTGGCCGCCGTGTACTGGCGGACATTGCCCTCGAAGGCCTTCTGCGCCAGTTCGAGCACCCGGTCGCCAGCGCCCAGCGCATGCAGGGTCGGCCAGTCGTTGACGTTCTCGATGGCGTCGTCGGGGCCGTCGTTGGCGCCCCAGCGCTCGAAGGCCAAGAGGTAGCCGCGCTCGTCGAAATAGCGGGCGAAGAAGGCCTCGCAGGCCTCCTCGTTGGCCTTCAGCAGCTCGCGTTGCAGCAGGGCCCACTCGGGCGCGACCATCGGCGTCGTGACGCTGAGGGCGGCGAGCGCGGCGCTCGCCGTGCGGCCCAGTCCCGCGAGAACCAGGGCCGAGGCGCCGGCCAGGACGTGGCGTCGAGAAAGCATCAGGCCGCCTTCAGCTGCAGGCGCTGGATCTTCCCGACGATCAGGAAATAGGCCAGCACGGCGATCAGGCAGTGGGCGCCGACGAAGATCAACGCGCCGTCGAACGAGCCTGTGGCCTGGACGATGTAGCCGATGACGATCGGGGTCACGATGCCGGCCGTGTTGCCGAAGGTGTTGAAGACCCCGCCGGTCACCCCGGCCATCTCCTTGGGCGAGGTGTCCGACACCACCGCCCAGCCCAGCGACGCCACGCCCTTGCCGAAGAAGGCCGCGGCCATGATCACGATGACCAGCCACTCCTGCTCGACGTAGTTGCAGATGACGATGCAGGTGGCCAGGATCATGCCCAGCAGCAGCGGCGTCTTGCGGGCGATGTCGAGGTTGCCGGTCTTCTTCAGCAGCTGGTCGGAGATCATCCCGCCCAGCAGGCCGCCGGCGAAGCCGCACAGGGCCGGCAGGGCGGCGGTGAACCCGGCCTGCAGGATCGACAGCCCCCGCGCCTTGACCAGATAGATCGGAAACCACGTGACGAAGAAGTAGGTCAGCACGTTGATGCAGTACTGGCCGATATAGACGCCCAGCAGCATGCGGCTGGTCAGCACCTGCTTGACGTTGGCCCAGGTGAAGGCCGCGCCCGCATTGGCGGTCTTGTCCTCCATCCGCACCAGGCCGCCGCCGGCCTCGATGTAGTCGAACTCGGCCTTGTTGATCTTCGGATGGTCGACCGGGCTGTGGATCAGCTTGACGAAGAAGAAGGCCGCGACGATGCCGACCGCGCCCATGACGAAGAACACCGAGCGCCAGCCGAAGTCGTGGGCCAGCCAGCCCATCAGCGGCGCGAAGGCGACCAGCGAGAAGTACTGGGCCGAGTTGAAGATCGCCGAGGCCGTGCCGCGCTCCGAGCCCGGGAACCAGGCCGCCACGATGCGGGCGTTGGCAGGGAACGACGGGGCCTCGGCCAGGCCGACCAGGAAGCGCATGAAGAACAGGGCCACGGCGGCGGCCAGGCCCGTGAAGGCGCCGGAGAAGCCTTGCAGCAGGGTGAAGCTGGACCACAGCACCAGGGCCGCGGTGTAGATTTTCTTGGAGCCGAAGCGGTCGAGCAGCGCCCCGCCGGGGATCTGGCCCAGCACGTAGGCCCAGGCGAAGGCCGACATGATGTAGCCCATGGCCACCGGATCCAGGCCCAGCTCCTTGGACGCCGACTGCCCGGCGATCGAGAAGGTGGCGCGGTCGGCGTAGTTGATCGTCGTGATGATGAAGAGCGTCGCGATGATCAGCCAGCGCACGCGGGTACGCCTGGTGGTGTCGGTCATTGACGCTCTCCCATGGTCGCCGCTCTGTCGTCGGCGCTTGAGGGAGGACGCTAGAGGGCGTCGGGGCCAAGGTCTAAGTCAATTCGCCTATGGACCGATCCACGGGAGACATGGATCGAACCGCGATACGCATCGAAACCCAAGGCTGTCAAAGGATCGCCCGCGCGCGAGACGGTGGGCGCCGTTGCGGAAACCTGTGGATCGGTGCGCATTGCGCATAGGTCCATACCCGATTGGGATTGGCCCTCTGATCGAACCCGTTCCTATGGTTCAGGCAACGAAGAAGCAGGCTTGGCCGGCTTCCAAAAGCGGCCCGCGAAGACGGGCATCGGGAGGGACCATGACGTCCAACAGGAACCCGCGCCTGCGCGCCGTGCTCGGCGCCAGCGCTTCGGCCTTCACCATTCTGGCCGCCGGCGCCGCGATGGCCCAGGAGGCCCCGGCGCCCGCGGCCGAACCAGCGTCCGACGAAGTCGAGGCCATCGTCGTCACCGGCTTCCGCGCCAGCCTGCAGAGCGCCATCAACCTCAAGCGCAACGAAAGCGGCGTGGTCGACGCCATCAAGGCCGAGGACATCGCCCAGTTCCCCGACCTGAACCTGGCGGAGTCGCTGCAGCGCATCCCCGGCGTGTCGATCTCGCGCATCAACGGCGAAGGCCGCCAGATCACCGTGCGGGGCCTGGGCTCGGAATACACCCGCGTCCGCATCAACGGCATGGAGGCGATCTCCACCACCGGCGGCACGGCCAACAGCGGCGGCACCAACCGCGGCCGCGGCTTCGACTTCAACGTCTTCGCCTCGGATCTCTTCAACAGCATCGCCGTGCGCAAGACCGCCTCGGCCGACGTCGAGGAAGGCTCGCTGGGCGCCACGGTCGACCTGACCACCGCCAAGGCCTTCGACAGCGGCAAGCCCCAGCTCGTGCTGTCGGCCGGCGGCAGCTACAACGACCTGTCGCAGAAGACCACGCCGCGCGTCTCGGTGCTGGCCAGCAACGTCTTCTTCGACGGCAAGGTCGGCGCCCTGCTTTCGGTGGCCTACGAGGAGCGTCACCTGAAGGAGGAAGGCGCCAACATCACCCGCTGGGCCACCGGCGCCAGCAACGGCGGCTTCAACAGCGCCTCGACCGTTCCGGGCTACACCATCGCCCAGATCAACAGCAGCAGCCTCTTCGCCCCGCGCATCCCCGGCTATGTCAGCTACGACATCGAGTCCAAGCGCCTGGGGATCGCCGGCTCGCTGCAGTACAAGCCCAATGCCGACACCCAGGTCACGCTGGACGCCCTCTACGCCTACCTGGCCGGCACGCGGAAGGAAGCCCAGCTGCAGGCCATCGGCCTGTCGCGCGCCAACACCGGCAAGCCCCAGACCATCATCCGCGACGGCGTCGTCGAGAACGGCAACCTGGTCGCGGCCCGGATGGACAATGTCGATCTGCGCACCCAGGCGGCCTATGACGAGCTGAACACCGAGTTCAAGCAGTTCACCTTGTCGGGCACGCACGATTTCAGCGGCAGCCTGCGGGTGGGCATGCTGGCCGGCTATTCGGACTCGACCTTCACCCAGCCGGTCTCGACGATCGTCACCTTCGACCGGGCCAACAGCGCCAACTACCAGTACGACTTCCGCAAGGGCCGCGCGCCGCAGATCCTGCTGGGCTTCGACCCGACCGATCCGGCCAACTGGGCCTCGACCAACGGCACCTCCGAAGTGCGCATCCGCCCGCAGTTCGTCGAGAACCAGTTCTCGACCGCCAAGGTCTATGGCGAGTGGGACCTGAACGACAAACTGCGCCTCAAGGCCGGCGTGGATTGGCGCAAGTTCGAGTACGACAGCTACGGCCAGTACCGCACCAGTGAAACTGTGGTTCAGACCCTGACCCCGGCCCAGCTGGCCTCGGTGTCGAAGGTGTTCACCGGCTTTGGCCGCAACATGGACCTGCCGGAGGGCAACTTCACCTCCTGGCTGGTTCCCGACATCGACAAGTACGCCGCCCTGCTGGGCATCTACAGCAACACCGGCATCTACGCCCTGACCGACACCAACAACTCCAGCGCCCGCGGCCAGTACGGCGCGGTCGAGGAGCAGGACTACGGCGCCTACGTCCAGGCCGAGTTCAAGTTCGACGCCTTTGGCCTGCCGTTCCGCGGCGACGCCGGGGTGCGTCGGGTGCACACCAAGCAGGAGTCGGCCGGCTACGCCGCCGTGGCCGGTGCGATCCAGCGAGTCGACGTCGCCCGCGACTACAACCTGACCCTGCCCTCGTTCAACCTGGCCGCCGACCTCTCCGAGACCGTCGTGGCCCGCGTCAGCGCCGCCCAGACCATCGCCCGTCCGGGCATCGGGTCGCTGTCGCCCGGCGGCGACGTGGCCGTGCAGGGCGCCAACCGCACCTACAGCTCGGGCAACCCGTACCTGACCCCCACCAAGTCGGACAACCTGGACTTCTCGCTGGAATGGTACCGCGAGAAGGGCGCGATGATCGCGCTGGGCGTCTTCTACAAGCGCATCGACACCTTCGTGGCCACCCTGCGCCGCGAGGCCGTCTACAACACCTTGGGCTTGCCGGACTCGCTGCTGACCGGCACCGGCGCGACCACCGACCAGGTGTTCCAGGTCACCCAGCCGGTCAACAGCGACGGCGGCGACCTGAAGGGCTTCGAGATCAACGTCCAGCAGCCCTTCACCTTCCTGCCGGGCTTCTGGAGCAACTTCGGCGTGGTGGCCAACTACACCTACGTCGACTCCAAGATCGAGTACCTGACCTCGACGACGCCGGGCGCCCCGACGGTGAACGCCACCCTGGTGGGCCTGTCGAAGAACGCCGCCAACCTGACGCTCTACTACGAGACCCCCAAGTGGAGCGTGCGCGGCTCGCTGGCCTATCGCGACGGCTACCTGACCCAGGTGCCCGGCAGCGACGGCAACACCGTCCAGGGCACCAACGAGACCCTGAACGTCGACATGCAGGCCAGCTGGAACATCCGCGACAACCTCAAGCTCTCGATCGAGGGCGTGAACCTGACCGACGAGTTCAACGACCAGTACGTCGGCGATAGCAACCGGCTGAACGTCTACACCCATAGCGGCCGCCAGTTCCTGGTCGGCCTGCGGTATAACTTCTAGGCGCGATCCCTACCTCCCCCCGGCGCCTAGGCAGCCCGCGTCGCTCTCCTTCCAGGGCGGCGCGGGTTTTCTTTTGGGGGCCAGATGAGGGTCTGCCCCCTTCCTCCGTCCTTCCCCGCGAAGGCGGGGATCCAAACGGCCTCTCCATGTGGAGACGTGGCCGAGCTCTGACCTGCGGACTCGGCTTGGGTCCCCGCCTTCGCGGGGATAAGCGGTTCTAGAAGAGCCCCCCTCACCTCGGCATCGTCGTCGCCTGCCTGCGCACCACCCGGCAGCGGGTCTGGCCGAACTTCGTGGCGCAGAAGCCGGTCTCGTCCGAGCCCTGGCGGATCACCGCCCAGCGGTCGCGGTCGCACAGGCGCCAGGTCTCGCGAAAGCCGCCCCTGTCGTCATAGGGGAACACCGGCGTATCGCCGTCGGTATAGAACTGGGTCATGCCGGTGAAGCCGCCGAAGCTGGTCTTGCCGTTGACCACGCCGCAGACCCGGCCCGTCCGCATCATCCACACCCCGCCCAGCTCCAGTTCGCGCGACTGCTTCAGGCGGGCGACGAGGGCGGGATGCACCACCGCCCAGCGCCGGGCGGCCTCGCGCTCGGCCGGCGCCAGCGCCTCGCCCTTGGCCGGCGGCAGCGCGCCCATGGCCCGCTCGAACCGGATGAAGTCGAAGATCCCGTAGGCCAGCGCCGCCAGCATCGAGGCGACCATGACGAAACCCAGGATGCGCCAGGCCAGCGCCGCGCGGCGCTTGCGGCCGACATGGGCGTCGGGAACGGGCAGGACGAAGGACATGGTGATCTTCCCCTCTGATCGAGAGAAAGATTACACGTGTAATTCTGAAATTCAACCGCCCCTTCGGCCGTCATCCCGGCCGCAGCGAAGCGGAGAGCAGGGACCCAGGGCCGAACGCAGTGCGCTGGCCACCATCGGGCGGACAAAGCCAGCCGCCGCGCCCAGTCCCCTGGGTCCCGGATAAGCCCTGCGGGCTTTCCGGGATAACGCGGTGGGGATGCCCCGATGACGCGGTGGGGGATGCCCCCTACCGCGCCTCCGCGCCTCGCTTCAGCGGCGGCGGGGTGACGCCGTCGACGAACAGGCGGGCGCTGGCGCCGGGGATGCGGGTCGAGGGCGGGGCCGGGCCGCGCGGGGCCAGGCTCCAGACGCCCATTACGATCATCACCGTCAGCGCCCCCAGGGTGACGGCGGCGGTCAGGCCTTCGTTCGAGACCGGAGCCGGGCCGGCGATGACCCGCACCCGCGACAGCAGCGGATGGCGGCCGAAGGCGCAGGCCAGCGGCGAGGCGGCCGTGAAGGCGTGGGCCTTCATCAGGGTCTCGGCGTAGCGCTTGCGGGCCTTGGGGTGCAGGGCCACGACGTCGCCGTCGCAGGCGATCTCCTGGTCCAGACGGGCGACGGCCGCGCCCAGGTGGACGATCGGGTTCAGCCAGCCCAGGGCCTGGCAGGCGGTGATGATCAGGTTGCCGCGCGGGTCGCCGCGCCGCATGTGGGCGCGCTCGTGGGCCAGGACGAGCTCACGCTCGTCGGCGGTGAAGCGCTGGGCGAAGTCGAACGGGATGACCAGGCGCGGGCAGAACACGCCCATGACCGCCGGCCCTTCCAGACCCTGACGGGCGCGTTTGCGGAAGGCCCGCTCCGCCAGGGCGATGAAGCCTGCCAGGCCGACGACGCCGGCCAGCCAGACGACCAGGAAGGCCACCGCCAGCAGACGCTCGGGCGGCTGCTGGGCCGCGCCGGCGCCCAGGGCGTCCGACAGGCTGGGGAAGACGCTGGCCAGGGCGGCGGCCGGGGCCAGGCGCCACAGCTTGTAGGCGGCTTCCGAGCCGACCAGGCGGCGCACCGGAACACGCAGGGCCAGCACGACCAGCACGCCGACGGCGGCGGCCAGCTGCGCCCGCAGCAGGGTTATGGCCAGCAGTTCAATCAGCATCGTCCAGCTCCGCGATCAGCTGCTTCAGCTGCTTGACCTCGTCGGGCGACAGCGAGCGGTGCTTGGCGAAATGGGCGACCAGCGGCGTCAGGCGGCCTTCGAACAGGCGGTCCAGCAGGCCCTGGCTCTCGGTCTGCAGATATTCGGCGCGGCTGACGATCGGCACGTAGCGGACGCGGCCGTCGATGCGGCGCGACTCAATGGCCTTGCGCTTGAGCAGGCGGTTGATCAGCGTCTTGACCGTGGCCTCGCCCCAACCCTGCGGGCCGGCGACGGCCTCCAGGATCTCCTCGACGGTCAGGGGGCTCTGGCTCCAGAGCGCTTCCATGACGTGGCTTTCGGCGTGGGTGATGCTCATGGCTGTCCGCTGCTCTACTGGCCTGGATGATTACGCCCGTAAATGAAGCCGTCAAGCGGTGCTTGGCGGACGCGATCGGTCGGTTAAGAGTGCGCGTCATGACTCATCTGCTCGCTCCCCGCCTCGCGCCCTGCGGTCCGGTCGTCGATCCCAAGGCGGCCGAACGCGCCCACGAGATGATCGCCAAGCGGGCCGGCGAGCGGATGGGCGTCGTCGACGCCGCCTGGCCGGCCCTGGCCCCGGTGTTCGCCGCCAGTTCCTATCTGGCGAGCCTGTCCCGCCGCGACGGCGTGCGCCTGCCAACCATCCTGGAAAGCGACCCGCAGGAGCGCCTGGCCGATATCCTGGCGGCCGCCCGGGCCGTCGCCGGCGAGCCCGACTTCGAGACCGCCCGCAAGACGCTGCGCGACCTGAAGGCCGACCTGCACCTGCTGACCGCGCTGTGCGACCTGGGCGGGGTCTGGGACCTCGACGCGGTGACCGGCGCCCTGACCCGCTTCGCCGACGCCAGCCTGCACGCGGCCCTGGCCCAGGCCGCCCGGGTCGAGGTGGCGCGGGGCGCCCTCACCCATGTCGGAGACGGGACCGATGGTCCGATCCCCGGCCTGTTCTGCATCGCCATGGGCAAGCACGGCGCCTATGAGCTGAACTATTCCAGCGACATCGACTTTTCGATCTTCTACGCGCCCGAGGTCCTGCCGGTCAGCGAGGGAACCGAGCCGCAGGGCGTGGCGGTGCGCCTGACCCAGCACCTGGGCCGGATGCTGGCCGAGCGCACCGGCGACGGCTACGTCTTCCGCATCGACCTGCGCCTGCGCCCCGATCCCAGCTCGACCCCGCCGGCCATGCCGATCGACGCGGCCTTGGACTACTACGAGAGCGTCGGCCAGAACTGGGAGCGGGCGGCCCACATCAAGGCCCGCATTGCGGCAGGCGACATCGCGCGAGGCGAGGCCTTCCTGGCCGAGCTGCAGCCCTTCATCTGGCGGCGCAACCTCGACTTCGCCGCCATCGCCGACATCCATTCGATCAAGCGCCAGATCCACGCCTACAAGGTGGACGAGCGGCTGGAGGCCAAGGGCGCCGACCTGAAGCTGGGTCGCGGCGGTATCCGCGAGATCGAGTTCTTCGTCCAGACCCAGCAGCTGATCCTGGGCGGTCGCCATCCGGACCTGCGCAGCCCGCGCACGCTCGACGCCCTGGCCGCCCTGCGCGACGCCGGCCACGTGACGAGCGAGGACTGCGAGTACCTGACCGCCGCCTATCACGACCTGCGGGCCCTGGAGCACCGGGCCCAGATGATCGCCGACGACCAGACCCACAAGCTGCCGGAGTCCGACGCCGACCGGAAGAAGGTCGCCGCCCTGTGGGGCCACGGCGTCCTGCGCAGCTTCGACGCCGCCGTCGGCAAGATGCTGAAGGGCGTCAACCAGCGCTACGGCGCGCTGTTCAAGGGCGAGGAGGAACTGTCCTCGCGGTTCGGCAGCCTGGTCTTCACCGGCGTCGAGGACGATCCGGAAACCCTGGCGACCCTCAAGCGCATGGGTTTCTCCTCGCCCGAAAGGGTGGCCGCGACTATCCGCGGCTGGCACCACGGCCACATCGCCGCCACCCGCACCGAGCGCGGCCGCGAACTCTTCACGCGCCTTGCGCCGCGCCTGCTGGACGCGGCCAACGCCACCGGTGCGCCGGACCCGGCCTTCAACCGCTTCGCCGACTTCTTCGCCTCGCTGAGCTCGGGCGTGCAGATCCAGTCGCTGTTCCTGGCCCAGCCGCGCCTGTTCGAACTGGTGGTGCAGGTGATGGCCTTCGCCCCGCGCCTGGCCGCCACCCTGGCCCGTCGGCCCACGGCGCTGGACGCCCTGCTCGATCCGGCCTTCTTCGGGCCGATGGAGATGCCCTCGGAAGTCCCGTGGGATCCGGCCGAGTTCGAGCCCTCGATGGACGCGGCCCGCCGCCTGTTCCGCGACCAGGCCTTCCGCATCGGCGTGCGGGTGATGAGCGGCACGGCCGGCGCCCGCGACGTGGGCCGGGCCTTCGCCGACCTCGGCGACCTGATCGTCGGGGGCCTGGCGCCCGCCGCCCTGGCCGAGGTCGAGCGGCTGGGCGGAGCCTTCCCCGGCCAGGTGGCCGTGGTCGCCCTGGGCAAGGCCGGCTCGCGCGAGATGACCGCCAAGTCCGACCTCGACCTGATGACGCTGTACGCGGCCGACGCGCCGGCCGCGATGTCGGAAGTGAAGGGCTGGAGCGCCGACGTCTTCTACGCCCGCTTCACCCAGCGCCTGACCTCGGCCCTGTCGGCGCCGACGGCCGAGGGCACGCTCTACGAGGTCGACCTCAAGCTGCGCCCCTCGGGCAGCAAGGGGCCGGTGGCGGTCAGCTTCACCGCCTTCGAGGACTATTACGAGCGCGAGTCCGAGACCTGGGAGCTCCTGGCCCTGACCCGCGCCCGGGTGATCTGGGCCAGCTCGCCGCAGTTCAAGGCGCGAGCCGAGGGCGCGATCGAGGCGGCCCTGCGCCGTCCGCGCGATGTGGCCAGGACCGCCGCCGACGTGCTGGACATGCGCGAGTTGATGGAGCGCGAACGGCCGGGCAAGGGCCCCTGGGACCTGAAGCTGGAGCCCGGCGGTCTGGTGGACATCGAGTTCATCGCCCAGTTCCTGCAACTGGCCCATGGCCCTGACGGCGGTCCGCTGGCGCAGAACACCGGCGAGGCCCTGTCGGCCCTGATCGCGGCGGGTCTCGCCGACAAGGCCTCGCTCAACGCGGCCCTGTCGGCCTGGCGGCTGGAGCAGGACCTGTCGCAGCTGATCAAGGTGGCGCTGGAGAACGGCGACGATCCGGAAAGCGAACCCAAGGCCTTCCGGGCGCTGCTGGCGCGCGCCGGCCACGTGACCCAGTTCCGCTCGCTGAAAGCCAAGCTGGTCAAGGCCAAGGCCGAAGCCCGCGCCGCGTTCGAGCAGGTGGTCCGCGCCTAGCGACGGCGCCGGCCCCGCTCTGCGCTACAGCGGATCCAGCTTCAAGTTCCTCATGGTCGTGGCGAAGGCCTCTCGTGAGACGAAGGGGATATCCTTCACGGCGATCGAAAACCTTCCGTAGGCGCCCTCGATCTCGACCCTGGCCTGATATGAGCCGAGAAAGTGACGGGTCATCTGATAGGGCAGCTTTTGGCCGGTGAGCAGTCCGCGCCACCCCATCAGCCTGAGGTTCAGCACGCCGCCGGCTTTCTGATCGCAGACCAGCTCGAGGCCGGCCGTGAAGTCGTCGGCTTCTCCGCGAAGAGTGACGACATACAAGCCCATGTGCTCGCCCCGGACGTAGACCACCTCGGCGGTGCTGAACGGTACTGGGCCGTAGTACGCCATGTCGTTTCCCCCTCAGCCGCTCGCTCTCCCGGTCGGTTGTCCCGATGGCGGCCGGCGATCCGTAGGGAGCTTCGCGGAGCGTCGTCTGTGCGCGCTCTCACAACGCTTTCGCCACAGCGAGCCGTCGCCGGCGCTGTCGAATCTCGGCGACGGAAAAGTCGCCGCGCCCCGTTGAAGCTTCCGAAGGACGGTTCATCCCCCTACCGGAGCACTCGATGAAGACCCTCAAGATCCTGGTCGCCGCGGCCGCGATAGCCGCCGGCGCCGTCCCGGCCCTGGCCCAGACCAAGCCGGCCGGCCAGACCCTGGCCGCCTTCCAGGCCGAGCGCGCGGGCCAGATGCTGGCCAGGCTGGACGCGAACAAGGACGGCAAGCTGTCCAGGACCGAGTTCGAGGCCATGCGCCAGAAGAAGGCCGACGGCGCCCCGGCCCAAGACGCAAAGGCTCAAGGCGCGAGGGCTGGCCGCGGCGAGCGCCTGTGGGACCGGCTCGACGCCGACAAGGACGGCTTCCTATCGCGCGCCGAACTGGAGGCCATGGCCGCCAAGCGCTTCAAGCGCATGGACGCCGACGGTGACGGCGTGCTCACCTCGGCCGAACGCCAGGCCGGCGCCGGCAAGGCCAAGGCGGCGATGTGACCGGCGGCATGGGCTGCGCGTGACGAGGTGAGGCTTGGCGAGCGAGGGGGAAGACCCCGACCTGGCGTTGCTGGAAGGCGTGGGACGGGGCGAACAGGCCGCCGTGCGACGGCTGCTGGACGCCCGCCTGCCGCGCATTCTGGCCTTGGCCCGGCGGCTTCTGGCCGATCCGGACGAGGCCCAGGACGTGGCCCAGGAGACTTTCCTGCGGGCCTGGAAGCAGGCGCCCTCGTGGCGTCCCGGCCAGGCCCGCTTCGACACCTGGCTGCACCGCGTGGCGCTGAACCTGTGCCGCGACCGGCTGCGGCGACGACGGGAGACGGCGATGGCGCAGCCTCCGGAGGTGGCGGACATCGCGCCGGACGGCGAAGGCGCGCTGCTGGGCGTCCAGATCGGCGGCCGCATCGAGGCGGCCCTGACCGCCCTGCCCGAGCGCCAGCGCGAGGCGATCGTGCTGTGCCACCACCAGGGCCTGGGCAACAAGGAGGCCGCCGCCTTGCTGGACGTGTCGGTCGAGACGCTGGAAGGCCTGCTTGGCCGAGGACGGCGCGCCCTGCGCGCGGCCCTGGCCGACCTGATGGAGGCGGTCAGATGACCATCCGGGCGATGAGCTTGAAGGAGGGCGCACGATCATGACCCCCGACCGCTTCGCCGAACTGGCGGCCGCTCACGGCGGCGACATCGGCCGCTGGCCGCAGGACCTTCGCGAGGCCGCCCGCGCGGCCCTGGCCGTCGATCCGCATGGCCTGGGCGCGGTGCTGGCCGCCGAGGCCGACCTCGACCGGCTGCTCGACCTGGCCCCCGCCCAGGCCGTGGACGCCGCCCTGATGGGCCGTCTGCTGGAGGCCGCGCCCAGGCCGCGCCGCTCCGCGAACGCGTGGTGGGCGGGCCTGGCGGCCGGTCTTGGCCTCGCCGCCGCCACCGTGGCCGGGGTCGCCGTGGGCGTCGCCTCGGGCCAGGGCGACCGGCTCGACCGCCGGGCCGACGCCATACTGGCGGCCGCCTACGACCAGCCCGAGCCCGACGCGGCCGCCGAGGCCCTCGATGAGGCGACCGACCTATGAGCAACCGCCCCCTGATCGTCGCCCTGGTGGTCTCCGGCGCGCTGAACCTCTTCCTGGTCGGCGGCATCGCCGGCGCGGCCTGGATGCGCCAGGAGGCCCGCCGCGAAACGCCGGTCGCCGCCGCCCTGGCCCAGCGGCCGCCGCTGTGGACCGCCGGCCGCGACCTGCCGCCCGACCAGCGCCGGGCCCTGCGCCGCACCCTGCGCGAGGCCGCCCTGGAGAACCGCGCCGACGCCCAGGCCGCCCGCGCCGAGCGCCGCGCCGTGGTCGACGCCATGGCGGACGGCCGCTTCGATCGCGCCGAGGCCGACCGCCGCATGGCCGCCGCCCGCACGCTGGAAAGCGGGGTTCGCGCCAAGGTCGACGGCCGCCTGACGGCCTTCGCCGAGAGCCTGCCGGCCGAAGAGCGCAAGGTGCTGGCCGAGGGCCTGCGCCGGGTCTACGCTCCGCGCCAGAAGCCGCGCGACGAGCCGGCCGGCGAGCGGCCGCGAAGAAAAAACCGCGAGGCCCCGTAACCAAACCGCGTCCGGCTCCGTATCTTCGACACTGCAACCGGAGACACGCCGTGCTGATCCGCCACCGTCCCGACCTGACCGACAACGACGTCACCGACCGGGGGCTCTATCTGCGCCGCCGCGAGTTCATCGCCGGGGCGGCGGGCCTGGGCCTCACGGGTCTGGGGTTGGCAGGCCTGGGCGGAGCGGCCGCGGGCGCAGCGCCGCTGACGTTCAGCAAGGGCTTCTCGACCACCGAGAAGCCGACGCCGAAGAACGACATCACCAGCTACAACAACTTCTACGAATTCGGCGTCGACAAGGGCGACCCGGCCGAGAACGCCGGCAAGCTGAAGACGAGGCCCTGGACCGTCCGCGTCGACGGCGCCTGCGAGGCCCCCAAGACCTTCGACATCGACGACCTGATCAAGGCCAACAAGCTGGAGGAGCGGATCTACCGCCTGCGCTGCGTCGAGGGCTGGTCGATGGTGATCCCCTGGGTGGGCTTTCCGCTGAAGGACCTGATCGCCGCGGTGAAGCCGACTTCCAAGGCCAAGTTCGTCGCCTTCGAAACCCTGATGCGGCCCTCGGAAATGACCGGCCAGCGCTGGGACGTGCTGCAATGGCCCTATCGCGAGGGCCTGCGCATCGACGAGGCCGTCCATCCGCTGACGCTGATCGCCGTGGGCCTCTACGGCGAGACCCTGCCCAACCAGAACGGCGCGCCGCTACGGCTGGTCGTGCCGTGGAAGTACGGCTTCAAGAGCATCAAGTCGATCACGCGCATCAGCCTGGTCGAACGCCAGCCGCCGACGGCCTGGAACATCTCGGCGCCGCGCGAGTACGGCTTCTATTCCAACGTCAATCCGGCCGTGGACCACCCCCGCTGGTCCCAGGCCACCGAACGCCGCATCGGCGAGTTCCGGCGGCGCGACACCCTGGCCTTCAACGGCTATGGCGAGTGGGTGGCGGATCTGTACCGCGGCATGGATCTGAAGCGGAACTTCTGATGGCGGACGACGTCGAAACCGCCAGTTCCTCCCCCGAGAAACGGGGGAGGTGGCGCGCTGCGGATACGCGGCGTGACGGAGGGGGCGAGGGACAGAGCGCCGTGCGCGCCGCCGCCCCCTCCACCGCGGAGCCTGTCCTCGGGCGCGCGCTTCGCGCGACCCGGGGGCGGTCCCCCTCCCCCGCACGCGGGGGAGGAGCAGGAAGAAAACGCCCCTCCAAGGCCCGCGACAACCTCGTCTACGCCGCCGTCTGGCTGACCTGCGCCGCGCCGCTGGCGTGGCTGGCCTTCCGCGCCTTCACCGGCGACCTGGGCGTCAATCCGATCGAGACCCTGATCCGCCAGCTCGGCGTCTGGGGCCTGCGGCTCCTGCTGGTGGGGCTCGCCATCACGCCGGCCGCCGTGATCCTGAGAAAGCCGCGCCTTGCGCGCTTTCGCCGGACCATCGGCCTCTTCGCCTTCGCCTACGTCTCGCTGCACCTGCTCAGCTACATCGGCGTCGACCTCTATTTCGACTTCGGCCAGCTGGTGAAGGACATCCTCAAGCGGCCGTTCATCACCCTGGGGATGGCGGCGTTCGTGCTGCTGATCCCGCTGGCGATCACCTCGACCAACGGCTGGGTGATCCGCATGGGCCGGGCGGCGTGGAGCCGGCTGCACTGGCTGATCTACCTGATCGTGCCGCTGGGCGTGGCCCACTACTACCTGCTGGTGAAGGCCGACCACCGGCCGCCGCTGGTGTACGGCGCGATCCTGGCGGTGCTGCTGGGATGGCGGCTGTGGCGAGCGACAAGATCCTCCCCCTGAAGGGGGAGGTGTCGGCGAAGCCGACGGAGGGGGAAGTCGGCGTGAAACCGGCCTACGCCTCGAAAGCTGAAAACGTCCCCCCTCCGGCCCTCCGGGCTACCTCCCCCAGAGGGGGGAGGATCCAGATAGGCGGGAGACTACTTCGCAGCCCCCGCCGTCTTCGCGTACGCCTGCGCCTGGCCCAGCAGCCGCAGCACGTTGCCGCTCCAGATCGCCTCGATGTCGGCGTCGGAATAGCCGGCCGCCTTCAGGCGCGCGGTGATCTTGGGCAGGTCGGCCACGTCCTCCAGACCCTCGACGCCGCCGCCGCCGTCCCAGTCGGCGCCGACGCAGACGGCCTTGGCGCCGCCGATCTTCAGCACGTGGTTCATGCTGTCCATGAAGGTGTCGAAGTTGGCGCGGACCGGCGGGAACTTCTTGTCGAGCTCGGCGCGCTTCTTGGCGTAGGCCACGAAGTCGGCCTGGGTGGCGTCGTCGCCCGGTCCCCGGCCCAGGGCCTCCAGCGCCGCCTTGCGCTCGGGGCTGGGCGTTGAGGCGCGCAGATAGACCGAGTTGATGCAGATCGCCCCGCCGCTTTCGGCGATGCGCTTGATGTGGGCGTCGTCGAGATTGCGCGGATGATCGAAGACGGCCCGAGCGCCCGAGTGCGAGGCGATGACCGGAACCTTCGACAGGGCCACGGCCTGATCGACCACGTCGTCGGAGGCGTGGCTGACGTCGATCAGGATCCCCAGGCGATTGGCCTCGGCCAGCCAGCGCAGGCCCAGCGGCGAGAAGCCGTTCCAGATCTTGCCCTTGGGGTCTGTCGAGCTGTCGGCGAACTGGTTGTTGCGGAAGTGGACCGGCCCGGCCATCCGCACGCCCGCGCCGTAGAAGGTCTGCAGCAGCGTCAGATCCTCGCCCAGCGGCCAGCTGTTCTCGATGCTCTGGAAGGCGAACTTCTTGCCGGACTTGGCGATGCGCAGGGCGTCTTCCGGCGTGTAGGCCAACTCGAACTTGTCGCTGTGGGCGGCCACCATCTCGCGGATCTCGGTCGCGCGGGTCAGGGCGAAGTCGCGGGCCTTGCGATAGCCCTCGGCGGTCAGGTCGCCCTGGCCGGTGTAGATCACGAAGAACCCGCCATCGAGACCGCCGTCGTTCATGCGCGGCAGATCAACCTGGCTGAAGTCCTGCGGCACGCTGTGGCGGTCGACCATGCTCCAGCCGGGCCGGGCGAAGTGCTCGGGGGTGTCCAGGTGGGTGTCCAGCGTCAGGATGCGCTCGTGCAGCGCCTTGTCAGCTTTGGAGACGGGCGCCTCGGCGGCGTGGGCGGCGGCGCCCAGCAGGGCGGCGGAGCCGAGGAGGACTGACAGCAGGCGACGCATGGAACACTCCGGAACAGCTGATCGCGCCAAGCTCCGCAATGCCGGCGGCCCCGTCAAGGACATTAGATTTTCTTCGGACGATCGCCGCGTTCTGCTAGGGCGGCGGGCAGTCGGTGCGGACAGGCAGGCCGTCGCTGTAGGCGAAGTATTCGATACAGGTTCGCTGGCAGACCAAGGCCTCGCGCTTGCCGATGTCGGCCGCGTCGAGGAACTCGCTCAAGGTGGTGCGGCCATCGCCGTTCCAGTCCATTTCCGACCAGCCGTAGCCATTCTGCAGGGCGCCGACGACGAGCCTGCCGAAGAAGACGGCCGGCGGCGTCAGTACGGTGCAGGCGATGAGGACCAGGACCGCGCGCATGGCCTTTAGATCAGCCCCAGCGCCTTGAAGCTGGCCACCCCGTCGCGGCCGACCACCAGGTGGTCATGCACGGCGATGCTCAGCGCCTTGCCGGCGGTGACGATCTGCTTGGTCATCTCGATGTCGGGCCGCGAGGGGGTCGGATCGCCGCTCGGATGGTTGTGCAGCAGGATCAGGTTGGAGCTGGAAAGCTCCAGCGCCCGGCGCATCACCTCGCGCGGATAGACCGGCGCGTGGTCGACCGTGCCGTGGTTCATCACCTCGTCGGCGATCAGCTGGTTCTTCTTGTCGAGGAACAGCACCCGGAACTGCTCGCGGGATTCGTTGGCCAGGGCGACGCGGACATAGCCCAGCAGCGCCGTCCAGGACGAGATCACCGGCCGCTTGGTGATGCCTTCGCGCCCCGCCCGCAGGGTGGCCTCGTGCAGGATCTTCAGGTCCACCGCCGCCGTCTCGCCGACGCCGGGCACGGTCTTCAGCTCCTCAACGCTCGCGCCCAGCACGGCGGCGAACGAGCCGAAGCGGGCCAGCAGCGCCTTCGCCAGGGGCTTGACGTCGCCGCGCGGCAGGCTGCGGAAGAGATAGAGCTCGAGCAGCTCATAGTCGGGCAGCGCGGCCAGACCCCCGGCCCTGGCCCGCTCCCGCAGGCGCTCGCGATGTCCGGTGTGATGGGCGGCGACCAGCGCGGCCTTGCTCGGCTTGGCGGCCTTGGACGGCTCCGCCGCCAGGCGCGCGCGCGGCGCGGCTTCCGACACCCTCAAGGACTTGCCGCTGACCATCGCGCCCCTCTGCGTGAGCGCGATTAGAGCTTAGCAATCAGAAGTTGTCGAGAGCGCGCAGACGCCCTCGACGCGAAGAGCGGATCAGAACGCCGGAACCACCGCGCCCTTGTACTTCTGCGCCATGAACGCCTTCACCTCGGGCGAGGTCAGGGCCTTGGCCAGCTTGGCCACGCGCGGGTCGGCGGCGTTGTCCGGACGGGTGACCAGGAAGTTCACGTAGGGGCTGGTCTTGTCCTCGATCAGCAGGGCGTCCTTGGCCGGGTCGAGCTTGGCGTCCAGGGCGTAGTTGGTGTTGATCACCGCCAGATCGACCTGGTTCAGCACGCGCGGCAGGGTCGCCGATTCCAGCTCCTTGAACTTCAGGTTCTTCGGATTGGCGGTGATGTCCTTCAGGGTCGAGACCGGGTTGGACGGGTCCTTCAGGGTGATCAGGCCGTTCTTGTTGAGCAGCAGCAGGGCGCGGCCGCCGTTGCTGGGCTCGTTGGGAATGGCCACGGTGGCGCCGGCCGGCAGCTCGCCGATCGCCTTGATCTTCGCCGAATAGGCGCCCAGCGGCTCGATGTGCACGCCGGCGACCTTCACCAGGCCCCAGCCGCGATCGGCGTTGACGGTGTCCAGATAGGGGCCGGTCTGGAAGTAGTTGGCGTCCAGGTGGCGCTCGGCCAGCTGCACGTTGGGCTGGACGTAGTCGTTGAACACCTTGACGTCGAGCTTCAGGCCTTCGGCCGCCAGCTTCGGCTTGATGAACTCCAGCACCTCGGCGTGCGGCACGGCGGTCGCGCCGACCACCAGGGTGTCGGCGGCCGACGGCGCGGGCTGGCGGCTGCACGCGGCCAGCAGGGCGAAGGCGGCGAGGCTGGCGAGGGCGGCGCGGCGGGCGACCATGAACGGCTCCGGTAAGTCGATAATTCCGGGAGGGTATTGCGCACAAACGCCCCGGATGCGGAATCAGTTTTCCTGAAGCGACGAAGAGGGCGGCGCGCACGGCATGGTTGGCGCGGCGGCATCAACACTATAGGTTGCGCAAAGTCGCTTACAGTAAAGGACGCCCAGCATGAGCCGCCCCTTCCCCTCCATGGCCGGCGGGCCGACCCGGGCGCTGGGCGCCGACGACGCCTCGGCTTCCGCGCCTCGCGTGCGCATCGCCGTGAACATGGAGTCGGTGAGGATCGGCGCCGACGACTATCCCGTTGCATGGGCCTACGGAGACGAGCTCGCCGAGATCGAGCGGAAGATCCGTCAGCGCTTCACGCGCGCCCAGCCGTCGGCCCAGTCGATCGAGTGCGAAATGGGCTTCACCATGCCGCTCAAGGCCACGGCCCCCGGCGCGGGCGAGATCTTCGGCGGCGCCTGCATGGTCTCCGACGAGGGCGTCACGCAGCGGTTCCTGATCGCCTACGGTCCCGCGCCGACCGACATCGCGGTGCGCCCGGCGGACGAGACCTTTGGCCCGCTGGGCGAGCGCAAGGAGCTGATCCGTCTGGTCCTGCGCCGCTTTTTCCAGGACTGAGCCCCCTCAGGCCTCGTTGGCGGGGTCTTCGGGACCCTGGATCGTCCAGTTCGACACGAAGTCGGGGTTCTCCAGCACCTCGCCGTTGGCCAGGGTGTAGGTCCCAGGCTGGGCCGGCCTGATGCTCGAGGTCTGGGGCGGCAGCAGGTAGGTGTCGCCGTCCTCTTCCTTGGTCAGCAGATCCACGAGGATGCCCTCTTCCGGATCGGCCGACAGGATGACGCCGTGGAACTGCTCGACGTCCTCGATCTCGCCGTCAGCGTCGAGGAAGGTCAGGCCCACCAGGATGATGCGGCCGGGCAGGGTGTCGGCCAGCGCCTGGTCCCAGTGCTCGGGCGGCGGGGCGGAAAGGATTTCGTCGGTCATGGGAGGGTTCTTAAGGCCCTCACCTCCCGCTCGCAATCACCGGTGCGACACCCGCCGCACCACCGTGTCGCCAACCATCTGCAGCACCTGCACCAGGATCAGCAGCAGCGCCACGGTGACCACCATGACGTCGGTCTGGAAGCGCTGGTAGCCGAAGCGGATGGCCAGATCGCCCAGCCCCCCGGCCCCGACCACGCCGGCCATGGCGGTGTAGGAGACGAGCGCGATGGCCGTCACAGTGGCCCCGGCGATGATGCCCGGCATGGCCTCGGGCAGCAGCGCGCCCAGCACCACCTGGCGGCGCGTGGCGCCCAGGGCGAAGCTGGCCTCGACCACGCCCTTGTCGACCTCGCGCAGGGCGGTCTCGACGAGGCGGGCGTAGAACGGCGCGGCCCCGACCACCAGCGGCGGAATGGCCCCGGCCACGCCCAGCGAGGTGCCGACCAGCAGCACGGTCAGCGGGATCATCACGATCAGCAGGATCACGAACGGCACCGATCGCAGGATGTTGACCAGCAGGCCCAGCGCCGTGTGCGCGGCCTTGTTGTCCAGCATCTGGCCCTTGCCGGTCAGGAACAGGATCACGCCCAGCGGCAGGCCCAGGATCACGGTCAGGGCCATCGAACCGCCGAGCATGGTCAGGGTGTCGAGCGTGGCCAGGCCGATATCGGCCCAGTCGATGTTGGCGAACAGGCTCATCGGGCCTTCTCCAGGCGGTCGACCCGCACGTCGGCGGCCTCGAAACGGGCGATGGCGGCCTCGACGTCGCCGCCGGTGAGGGCCAGGGTCAGTTGGCCGTAAGGGGTGTCGCGCAGGCGGTGGATGCGGCCGCCGAGGATCGAGTAGTCGACGCCGGTCTCGCGGGCCACCGCCCCCAGCACCGGCTTGTAGGTGGCCTCGCCCTTGAAGGTCAGCCGCACCAGAACGCCGGCCGGCAAGGCGGTCTCGGCCGCATCCTCCGCCTCGCCGACGAAGCGACGGGCCGTGTCGCTCGCCGGGTGCAGGAACACCTCCTCGACCGGGCCCTGCTCGACCACGCGGCCGCCTTCCAGCACCGCCACCCGGTCGCAGACGCGGCGCACCACGTCCATCTCGTGGGTGATCAGCACGATGGTGAGGCCAAGCTCGCGGTTGAGATCGGAGATCAGGGCCAAGATCTGCTCGGTGGTCTCCGGATCCAGCGCGCTGGTCGCCTCGTCGCACAGCAGGATCTTCGGCGCGGTGGCAAGGGCCCGGGCGATGCCGACGCGCTGCTTCTGACCGCCCGACAGCTGGGCCGGATACTTGGCGGCGTGCTCGGAAAGGCCCACACGGGCCAGAAGCTCGGCCGTCCGCGCCTTGATCCGCGCCGGCTCCCAGCCCGCCAGCTTCAGCGGGAAGGCGACGTTCTGCTCGACCGTCTTGGACGACAGCAGGTTGAAGTGCTGGAAGATCATGCCGACGCGGCGACGCAGGGCCCGAAGGCCCGCGACGTCCAGCGCCGCCACGTCGTCGCCGTCGACGATCACCTTGCCGCCGGTGGGCAGCTCCAGGCCGTTGATCAGGCGGATCAGGGTGGACTTGCCCGCCCCCGAGGCGCCGATGACCCCGAACACCTCGCCCTCCCCGACCTCGAGCGAGGCCTCGCGCAGGGCCGCGTGACCGCTGGCCCCCTTGCCGGCGGCATAGGTCTTGGAGACGGCTTCGAAACGGATCACCGGCGGCTGGTCCTTACTTCGCGGCCGGGGCGACGGCGGCCGGGGCGGCCGCGCGCGGCGGGGCGTTCTTGACGTAGCGGTCCATCCAGTCGGTCATCTCCCACAGGGTGTGCATCACCGACTCCCGGGCGCGATAGCCGTGAGCCTCGTAGGGCAGCACGGTGTAGCGCACGGTGGCACCCGCCCCCTTCAGCGCGGCGTAGAAGCGCTCGCTCTGGATCGGGAAGGTGCCGGAGTTGTCGTCCGCCTCGCCGTGGATCAGCAGGATCGGCTCGTTGACCTGCTTCACATAGGTGAAGGGGCTCATCTTCGTATAGGTGTCGGTCGCCTGCCAGTAGGTGCGCTGCTCGGACTGGAAGCCGAACGGCGTGAGGGTGCGATTGTAGGCGCCCGACCGCGCGATGCCGGCCCGGAACAGGTCGCTGTGGGCCAGCAGGTTGGCGGTCATGAACGCGCCGTAGCTGTGGCCGCCCACGGCGATGCGGTCGCGGTCGGCCACGCCCAGGGCCACCACCGCGTCGACCGCGGCCTTGGCGTCGGCGGTCAGCTGCTCGACATAGCTGTCGTTGGGCTCGGCGCCGTCCTTGCCGATGATCGGCATGCCCGGGCCGTCGAGCACCGCATAGCCCTGGGTCAGCAGGAACAGGTGGCTGGCCCCGCCCGGACGGGTGAAGCGGTTGCCCGCGTCCACCGTCTGGCCGGCGACCGAGGCGTCGGTGAACTCTTCCGGGTAGGCCCACATCAGCATCGGCAGCGGGCCGTCCTTGGCCTTGTCGTAGCCGGCCGGCAGGTAGAGGTCGCCCGACAGCTTCACCCCGTCGGCGCGGCTGTAGGTGATGGTCTGCTTGGTGACGCCGGCGAACTGCGGGGCGCGGTCGACGAACTTGGTCAGCGCCCGGGCGTTACCGCCCTTTAGCGGCCTGACGAAGTAGTTGGGAACCTCGTCCTTGCTCTCGCGGCGGGTGATCAGGGTCTTGCCGGCCTCGTCGGCGAAGGTGACCGGGGCCTCGTAGTACGGGGCCTTGGCCTGCCACAGGCGGCTGGTCTTGCCGTCGGCCAGGTTCATCACGCCCACGAACGGGAACTCGCCCTTGGCGGTGGCCCCTTCGCCGGACACGAACACGCCCTTGCCGTCGGGCGTGAAGTGCAGGACCTCCTCGCCGTGGGCGTTGCGGCGGCTCATGGCCGAGCCCGGATCGTTGTAGCGGTCCTGGTAGTTGCGCTCGAGCAGCAGACGGCCGGCGCCGGGCTTCGAAGGATCGACGGCCAGCAGCTTTTCCTTGCGGTTGTCGAACCAGCGGCTGTGGACCAGGGCGAAGTCGTCGCGGCCCCACTCGACGCCGCCATAGCGCAGGTCAAGGTCGACCAGGGTGACGGGGGCTGCGTCGAACGGCGCGGCCTGCATCAGCACGCGGTCGTGGATCTCGACCTTCTTCTTCGGATCGCCGCCGTCCTGGGCCTCGGCCCAGACCAGGGTCGCGGGCGCGTCGCCTCGCCATTGCGGGCTGCGCGGGCCGGCCACCACCGCATCGAACGCCGACGACAGGTTGTCGGCCAGCGGGCGGTCGGCCAGGGTCTTGACCAGCTTGCCGTCGGCGGCGTCGACGACCTGGATCTCGGTGGGGAAGCGGGCGGCCGGGACGAGGTAGCTGTAGGGGCGCTTCAGGCGCGTCACCAGCAGCAGGCGGCCGTCGGGCGAGGCGGAAAAGCCGCTGATCACGCCCGGCGCGCCGACCGGCGTGATCGCGCCGTCGGCCAGGGCCACGCGGGCCAGCTGGCTGGTGAAGTAGTGGTCGAACAGCGCCTCGTCGTGGGCGTTGCCCAACAGGTCCTGATAGGTGCGGATGGCGGCCGTGCGGCCGGCCGACTGCTGGACGATCGGGCCCTCGGGCGCGGCCGGTTCGGCCGGCGCGGCGCCGCGCCCGGCCGGGACCTGGCGGATGATCAGGCCGGCGTCGCCGGGCAGCCAGTCATAGGCCGCGCCGAAGGCGGCGTTCAGCACCGGGCCGGTCAGCTTGCGGACCTTGGCGGTCTTCAGGTCGGCGACCCACAGCTCCAGACCCGTCGGGGCCTCCATCACCAGGGCCAGCTGCTGGCCGTCGCCCGACCAGCGCGGCTGGATGAAGCGCGCGCCCTGCGGCAGGGCCACCTCGCGCACGGCGCCGGTCTTGACGTCCTCAAAGGCCAGGCTGTTGGCCCAGGTGGTGCGGGCCTCGATCGGACCGTTGGTGCGTGGATTGATGCGATAGCCGCCCAGGCGCAGGATCGGATCGGCCACAGCCCGGATCGGCGGCAGGTTCTCGCGGCCCAGGAGGGCCAGGGTCTTGCGCTCGGGGCTCAGCGTGACGGCCGGCGTCGGCGCGGCGTCGAGGATCTGGGCGATCGGCGCCGGCGGCGTGCGGTAGGCCTCGCCAGCCGCGGCGACAGAAGCGGCCCCGCCGCAGGCCATGGCCGCCAGCACGGCGGTCGAAGCCAGCGCCACGGCGCGGCGACGGAATTGGATCTCGAACATGAAGCCCCCGGTAAACGCGTAGGAGGGGCAGCAATAGGCGCGCTTAAGGCTCAGGTGAACGGGAAAGTGTGGGAGAGTGGGATATCGGCGGTTGGGTTTTGCCGGGCGTCGGCGCAGCATCCAAGTCAGCTCGCCCGGTGATGAGACCGTTGCCCCACGCTACTGTAGGGCCGCCAAGCGGCCATGAGCTGACATTAGGCTGTATCCAGGAAAAGGGCGTTCAACAGCGCGCCTGGATATTCCATTTCATGGCGAAAGGTCCGCCGGACCGTGCGCACGAAGCGCCGGCCTCAAATCCCCCGCGACGGCGGCCCGCCGAGGGCTTAAACAGCCGCCTCGTTCGAAAGGCCCAACCATGTCCCTCCACATCGCCCTGCTGCGCGGCGTCAACGCCGCCGGTGGTCGTCTGATCACCGCCGACGAGCTGACCGGCCTGTTGACCGATCTCGGCCACACCGACGTCCGCATGGGTCCCAAGGTCGGCGACTGGGTGTTCGAGAGCGGCGAGCGCACCGGCGCGGAACTTCAGACCCAGATCGAAACCGAGCTGATGGCGCGCCTGGGCCTGCGCACCGATGTCTATGTCCGCACCGCCGAGGCGTGGCGGGCGCTGGTCGCGGCCAACCCGTTCCCGGACTTCGCGGCGGCCGATCCGGGCTGGCTGATGACTTTGTTCTGCAAGGACACCCCCGACAAGAAAGCCATGGGCGCCCTGCGCGCGGCGATCCGCGGGACCGAGCAGGCGCGGGCCGAAAGCCGCCAGATCTATGCGATCTATCCCGACGGCGTCGGCGGCTCGAAACTGACCACCAGCCTGGTCGAGAAGACCCTCGGCACGCGGATCACCGGGCGGACGTGGACGGCGGTGCTGGCTCTCGCCGAGATGCTTGAGCCGATCTAGTCCTCACTGTCTTTCCTGTCGCCATCGTCCCGCACCTCTTCAACCGCGTCGGCTTCGGCGAACGGTGAGACGCCTCTGAACGTCCGCTCGAGGGCTTTTGAGCGCCAGGTTCGCCCCCTTACCGCCGAACCACCGCCCCGCCCTTCATCACGAACACCGGCTTTTCCAGCACGGTCACGTCGGCCAGCGGATCGCCCGACACCGCGATCAGGTCGGCGTAGCGGCCCGCCGTCACCTGGCCGAGGTCCTTGTCGCGGCCCAGGGCCTGGGCCGCGTTCACCGTGGCGGCCTGGATGGCCTGGAGGGGCGTGGCGCCGTAGCGGACCATCACCGCGAACTGGCGGGCGTTGTCGCCGTGCGGATAGACCCCGGCGTCGGTGCCGTAGATCATCTTCACGCCGCCCTTCAGGGCCTTGCGGAAGTTCTCGCGCTGGACCTCGGCGATGTCGCGGTCCTTGCGCAGGTTGTCTTCCAGCACGCCGTTCTTGCGCCCTTCTGACTGGGTGTAGTCGGTGTTGTAGATGTCCATCGAGAACCAGGTTCCCTTCTGGGCGGCCAGCCTGATCCCCTCGTCGTCGACGAGGCTGGCGTGCTCGATGGTGTCGATGCCGGCGCGGATGGCTTCCTTGATGCCGGCCCCGCCGTGGGCGTGGGCGGCGACCTTGAGGCCGGCCATGTGGGCCTCGTCGGCCACGGCCTTCATCTCCTCGTAGGTCAGCTGCTGCTGGCCCGGCTCGTCGCCGCGCGAGAAGACCCCGCCGGTGGCGCAGATCTTGATCACCTGGGCGCCGTACTTCTTCAGCGTCCGCACCGCCTTGCGGGCCTGGTCGGGGCTGTCGATGTTGTAGGGGGCCTTCTGGTCCATCGAGGGCGGGAAGAAGGTGCTGTCGCAGTGGCCGCCGGTGGCCCCGATGGCGTAGGTGGCGGTAACCACGCGCGGGCCGGGCACGACGCCCTCGTCGATCGCCTCGCGCAGGCCCACGTCGTTGAAGCGGTCGGCGCCGACGTTGCGCACGGTGGTGAAGCCGGCCTCCAGCGTGGCCTTGGCGTTGGCGGTCTGGGTCACGCTCCAGAAGGCGTCGCTGAACTGCAGGGCGTTGTAGCCGCCATAGACCGGCGAGGCGTCGAGATGCACGTGCATGTCGATCAGGCCCGGCAGCAGGGTCGCGCCCGGCAGGTCGACGGTCTCGGCGTCCGGGGGGATCGCGAAGTCGCCGGCCTTGCCGACGGCGGTGATGCGGCCGGCCACGACCAGCACCACCGGCTTTTCGACATAGCGCCCCGTGGCCACGTCCAGCAGCCGGGCGGCGGTGACCACCTTGGTCTCGGCGGCTTCGGCCGCCGACAGGGGAACCGTCGTCGCGGCCAGGGCCAGGACCGCAAGGGTCGAAATCGTCAGTCCACGCATTCGGTCGGCCCCGCGCTCAAGTTGCAGGACAGACGCTAGAGCGTGGCCGTTGAAGTGGAAAGGGCGGCCGCGCATGGCGACCGCCCCTTTTTCGTCAGGCCTTGAAGAAGGCCAGCAGGTCCGGATTGATGATCTCCGGGTGGGTCGTGCACATGCCGTGCGGCAGGCCCTTGTAGACCTTCAGTTCGCCCTTCTTGACCAGCTTGGCCGAGAGCAGCGCGGAGTCGGCGATCGGCACGATCTGGTCGTCGTCGCCGTGCAGCACCAGCACCGGCACGTCGACCTTCTTGAGGTCGTCGGTGAAGTCGGTCTCGGAGAAGGCCTTGATGCAGTCGTAGTGGGCCTTGACGCTGCCGGTCATGCCCTGGCGCCACCAGTTCCAGATCACGCCCTGGTCGACCTTCGCGCCCGGACGGTTGTAGCCGTAGAACGGGCCGGCCGGCACGTCGTAGAAGAACTGGGCGCGGTTGCCGGCGGTGGCGGCGCGGAAGCCGTCAAACACCTCGATCGGCAGGCCGCCCGGGTTCTTGTCGCTCTTGACCATGATCGGCGGCACCGCGCCGATCAGCACGGCCTTCGCCACGCGGCCCGGCTTGGCGCGGGCGACGTAGTGGATCACCTCGCCGCCGCCGGTCGAGTGGCCAACGTGGATGGCGTTCTTCAGGTCGAGGTGGTCGGTCAGGGCCGCGACGTCGGCGGCGTAGGTGTCCATCTCGTTGCCGGTGTCGGTCTGGGTCGAGCGGCCGTGACCGCGACGGTCATGGGCGATCACCCGGAAGCCCTGGGCGTAGAAGAACATCATCTGGTTGTCCCAGTCGTCGGCCGTCAGCGGCCAGCCGTGGTGGAACACGACCGGCTGGGCGGTCTTGGGACCCCAGTCCTTGTAGTAGATCTGCACGCCGTCCTTGGTCGTGACGAAACCGCTGCTCATGGTCTTGGCTCCTTGGGAGGATGGGGTCGCGGGCGAGGCCGCGGCGAAGGGCGCGACCGAGAAGGCCGCCAGGCCCAGGCCGGCGGCGAGGACGTCCCTGCGCGAGGCGCCGTCATCGGAAGATTGGGTGGTCATCGGTCGCCCCTCTGCGTCGAACAATCGGGCGCGTCATGGCGTTCCCGAGCCCGCGCAAGGTGGCTCAGGGCGTCGTTCGGGGCTTGAACGTATCGCGCGGTCGCTGGGACGAACGCGCCGGAGCGTGCGGGGTTCTATTCCACCCGCGGCAGCACCAGGGCCACCCGCAGGCCGGGCCCCATGCCGTTGTACTCACCCGGCCCCTCGGCCAGTTCGAGGCGGCCGCCGTGCGAGGCGGCCACCGCCTGCACCAGCGACAGGCCAAGGCCCGCGCCGGGCTCGCTGCGGCTGTTCTCCAGGCGCACGAAGCGCTGGACCACGCGGGCGCGGTCTTCCTCGGGCACGCCGGGGCCGGTGTCGGTGACCGAGAACTCCAGCTCGCCGGACGAGCGCCGGCGCAGGCGCAGCATGATCGCCCCGCCCTCGGGCGTGTACTTGATGGCGTTGTCGAGCAGGTTGGCCAGGGCCTGGGCGATGAACTCGCGATTGCCGCGCAGGGACAGCGCCGGCGTGATCTCGGCCTTGAAGTCCAGCCCCTTGTCCTCGCACGAGAACTCGTAGAGCTCGGCCATGTCGGTGGCCAGGTCGCTGGCCTCGAAGAGCTTCTGGTCGGGCGCCTGGCCGGCGGCCTGCAGGCGGGCGATGGCCAGCACGGCGTTGAAGGTCTTCAGAACCCCGTCGGCGTCGGACAGCGCCGTCTCCAGCGCCGCCACCGGGTCGCCCTTGCCGTTCTCGGCGTCGATCAAAGCGACTTCCATGCGGGCGCGCAGGCGGGTCAGGGGCGAGCGCAGGTCGTGGGCGATGGCGTCGCCGGCGTGGCGCAGGCCGCCCATCAGCCGCTCGATGCGGTCGAGCATGTCGTTCAGGCCCTCGGCCAGCTCGTCATACTCGTCGCGGGTGCCGCGCACCTTGGCGCGGGCGTGCAGGTCGCCGGCCCGCACGGCGTTCACGACGTCGACCAGCCCCTGCATGCTGCGGCTGACGTTGCGGCTGATCAGCACCCCGCCGGCCAGCCCCAGGATGATGACCAGCGCCCCGGCGCCCCACAGGGCCCGGACGATCTTCATCACATAGCCCTGGGACTCGGCGACGTCGGCCCCGACGAACAGGATCTCGCCGCCGGCCAGGCGCTCCTGCACGCCGCGCGCGGAGCGGCGCACCGTGGCGCCGTCGAGGTCGGTCTCGGTCAGGGTGAAGCTGCGCCAGGTGGGCCCCGTGCCGGTGAAGCCGTCGATCGGCGACTCCTCGATCGAGCCGGTGATCCGCTTGCCGGTCTTGTCGGCGAAGTAATAGAGGAACGGCCGCTCGCCGATGGCCCGCTCGACCAGGGTCTGGTTCAGGGCGTTGACCCCGCCCTGGCGATAGGCGGCCTCCAGGCTCTCCATCTCGCGCGTGATCTCGGCGTCGGCGCGGCGGTCCACCTCGCCGGCGGTGGCGATGTAGATGTAGCCGAGGAACGCCGTCGCCGCGGCCGCGAACAGGGCCAGGAACAGCAGGGTCAGCCGGAAGGGCGTCGATCGAACGAGGCGCGGCAGGCGCATGGCTTCAGGTCTTCTTGCCGATCAGAACGTCGAGGTCGCGCCGGCCATCCAGGACCCGCAGCACCTCGACGCCGCCCGTGACCGGGCGATAGACGATGATCCACGGCTTGACGCTGTGAAGGCGCGCACCGCTGCGTGTAGCTCGGCCAAGGTGCGGAAAGGTCGCCAGGTTTGGCAAGGCCTTCTCCAGTCTCCTCAGCACCGAGGTCGCGGCCGAAAGCCCGTTGTCGGCGGCGACCTGTCGAAAGATGTCCCGAAGATCCGCCTCGGCCTTGGCCGTGGTGACTAAGCGCGGCGGCGCCACGAGCAGGACGTCAGGCCTTGGGCGAGGACTGGAGGAACCGCGAGGTTTCCTCTGCGATCAGCCGGTCTATGTCGAGAACCGACCGTTCGCCGCGTTTCAGCTGGGCGTCCGCTTCGGCGACGATCGCTTCGAGCGCTTCGTGGTTGCGGGCGGCCCAGGCGTCGAGGTCGGCGCCGGACAGTCCCGGATCGACGTGAGCGCCCTGCTGAACGGACTTCACCGGCTTGTTCATGGCCGCGAGCCTAACACGGGTCGTGCGGGCCGCCTACGGATCGAGCCGGTAGCCCGCCCCGCGCACGGTCTGCAGCATCGCCCGGTCGAAGCCCTTGTCGATCTTGCTGCGCAGGCGGGAGATGTGCACGTCGATGACGTTGGTCTGCGGGTCGAAGTGGTATTCCCACACCTTCTCCAGCAGCATGGTGCGGGTCACCGACTGGCCGGCGTGGCGCATCATGAACTCCAGGAGCTGGAATTCGCGGGGCTGGAGGTCGATCTCCTTGCCCTGGCGGTGGACCGTACGGTTGATGAGGTTCATCTCGAGCTCGCCCACCTTGAGGGTGGTCGCGACGGCGCCCGTCTCGCGGCGGCGCGACAGGGCCTCGACGCGGGCGATCAGCTCGGGGAAGGCGTAGGGCTTGACCAGGTAGTCGTCGGCGCCGGCCTTCAGGCCATCGACGCGGTCGCCCACCTCGCCCAGGGCCGAGAGGAACAGCACCGGGGTCTGGTCGCCCTCGCGGCGCAGGGTGGAGACCACCTCGACGCCGTTCTTCTTGGGCATCATCCGGTCGACGATCAGCACGTCGAAGCCGCCCTTGCCGGCCTCGGCCAGGCCCGCCTCGCCGTCCGGCGCGTGAACGCAACTGTAGCCGGCTTCGGTCAGGCCGTGAGACATGGCGCCGGCGGCCTCGAGATCGTCCTCGATAATCAGAATACGCATCAGCCAACCCCTCGTGCGCCGATAGAGAACTATCGACGTTCTCCCGATTCTATCGACCGGCGCGATAGTTGGCGACTGGATACCGGCTTCGCGGGCGCCCGTCCCTTAAACCTTGGTCACATACGAAAAATCCCGCCTCCATGGCTGGGGGCGGGATCGATCGTTGGTCGGTGACGGATCGCTTACGGGGCGATCTTCAGCGGCACGATGGTCGGGCGGCCGGCGCGGACGATGCGCAGGTTGACGCTCGGACGCTGCAGCTTCTTGGCCGCCTCGACCGCGGCGGCGACCTCGGTCACGCTGGTGACCGCCTCGCCGTTGACGCTGGTGATGACGTCGCCCTTGCGCAGGCCCTTCTCGCCGGCGTCGGACGTAGCCTTCACGCTGTCGATCAGCAGGCCCTTGACGCTGCTGTCGATGCCGTTGGCCTTGCGGGCCGCGTCATCGAGGGGCGTCAGGCTCATGCCCAGAGCCTCGGCCTTGGGGGCCGCCGGCTTGGCCGGAGCGGCCTTGTCGCCGCCGTCCTCGTTGTCGTTGTCGGCCAGTTCCTTCTCGGTCGGACGCACGCCAGAACGGATCTCGACGGTGCGGGGCTTGCCGCCGCGCAGCACGGCCAGCTTGATGACCTCGCCCGGACGGGCCTTGGCCACTTCGCGGGTCAGTTCCGAACCGCTCTTGATGGCCACGCCGTTGACGCTGGTCACGACGTCCTCGGGCATCAGGCCGCCGCGCTGGGCCGGACCGCCCAGCACCAGGTCGGCGACGATAGCGCCCTTGGTGCCGGCCAGGCCTTGCGCCTCGGCCATCTCGCTGGTGAAGGGCTGGATCTGCGCGCCGATGTAGCCGCGCACCACCTTGCCGCCGTTGATCAGCTGCTTGGCGGTGGCCTCGGCCACGTCGGCCGGGATCGCGAAGCCGATGCCCACCGAGCCGCCGGTCGGCGAGAAGATCGCCGTGTTCACGCCGATCACCCGGCCGTAGATGTCGAACGAGGGACCGCCCGAGTTGCCACGGTTGATGGGGGCGTCGATCTGGATGTAGTCGACGAACTGCGAGGAGTTGTCGCCCAGGTCGCGGCCATAGGCCGAGATGATGCCGGCCGTGGCGGTGCCGCCCAGGCCGAACGGGTTGCCGATGGTGATCACCCAGTCGCCGACGCGCGGACGGGCCTGGTTCTCGAAGTTCACGAACGGGAACGCCGAGCCCTTGGCCTTCGGATCGGTGACCTTGATCACCGCTAGGTCGGTGCTCTCGTCGCGGCCGACCACGGTGGCCTTCAGCTCGCGGCCGTCCTTCATGACGACGTTGATGCCGTCGGTGTCGGCGTCGGCCACCACGTGGTTGTTGGTGACGATGTAGCCGTCGGCCGAGATGAAGAAGCCCGAGCCCGAGGACTGCTGCTTGGGCGCGGCTTGCGCGTCCTCGCCGTCTTCGCCCGGCTTCTGGCCGCGCGGCACGATGTCGAACGGCAGGCCTTCCAGGCCCGGAATGCGCAGGCGGGCCTTCGGGTCGGCCTTCGAGGTCACGTCGATCTGCACGACGGCCGGCGAGACCTTCTCGAAGATGTCGGCGAAGGACAGCGGCGCGCCGGGCGGCGGGGCGAACATCGGGGCGCTGGTCGCCGAAGCGCGCACCAGTTGCGGCTCCTGCTCGGCCGCGCCGGCCGGCCCCATGCGCATGCCCACGCCCGCCAGAGCGGCGCAAGCAACGCCCGCACCCGCGACGGCGCCAATAATGAATCCTGACTTCCGAGCAGCCATCTTTCGTCTTTCCTCACCCACGACGCTCCGCGCCGGGTTCTCGAACAGAACCTAGTTGCACCAGCAATTCGTGCAACGGTTCCAGGATTATCTTTCCTTCATGCTCACGGCGTTTCTTGCGGCCTCATCGCGGCGCAATCGTGTCATTCGCCCTTGAGCAGTCTCTCCAGTCGCGCTTCCTCGTCGGCCGACAGCGCCTCCGGCTCCGCTTGCGCGGTCCGGCGGCGGCGCAGCAGCGCCACCATCAGCCCCCCGCCGATCAGCAGAACCCCAAGCGGCGTAAGCCAGAGCACCGCGTTTCCGGCCGAGAACGGCGGCTTCAGCAGCACGAACTCGCCATAGCGCTGGGTCAGGAACGCACGGATCTCCGCGTCGCTCCGGCCCTGCTTCACTTGGTCGCGCACAAGAAGACGCAAGTCATGGGCGAGCGCCGCCTCCGAGTCGTCGATGGACTCGTTCTGGCAGACAAGGCAGCGCACTTCCTTGAACAGATCGCGCGCCCTCGCCTCCTGGGCCGGATCGGCCAGACGCTCGGACGGGTCGGAAGCCGCGGCCATGCAGGCGATCGCGGCCATCGCTATCGCGATCCCCCTCAGTCGCTTCGCGACAGCTCCCCCAGGTGGGGAGCATCTATGCCGGACCAGATCCTCCCCACCTGGGGGAGGTGGCCCGAAGGGCCGGAGGGGGTCAGCACTCACGCCTGCGCTCCCTTGGCTTTGCGGGCAACGCCCATGCGCAGCCGGCGGTCCGACAGCGAGATCGCCCCGCCCAGCGCCATCACCAGCGGTCCCAGGAAGATCAGCCGCACCCACGGATTGACGTAGGCCCGCACCAGCCAGGCCGGCTGGTCGTTCGCGCCGGCCCGGCGCTCGCCGATGACCACGTAGAGGTCGTCCAGCCCGCGCGGGCACAGCGCCACCTCCGAGGTCGTCTGGCCGCCGGTGGGGAAGAACCGTCGCTCGGGCTGGGCGGTGCAAACGAGGCCCCCGCCCTGCTTCTCGATGCGCACGATCCCGCGCTCGGCCAGGTAGTTGGGGCCCTCCAGCGTGCCGACGTCGGTCAGGGTCAGCACATAGCCGCCCAACTCGATCCGGCCGCCGACCGACAGGGCCTGGGCGGTCTCCACCTTCCAGGCGGTCTCGAAACAGGCGCCCAGCACGAAGAGGCCCAGGCCCGCGTGGGCGATCGTCGTGCCCCAGGCGCCGCGCGGCAGGCCGCCGGCCCGGCGGCGCACCTCGGCCCAGGGCGCGCGGAAGGCCTTCACCCGCTCGGCCAGCTCTGCCAGCGCGCCGCCGATCAGCCAGAAGCCCAGCACCAGGCCCAGGCTCGCCAGCGCCTTGCGCGGCGTGACCACGGCATAGGCGGCAAGGCCCAGGATCGCGGCGACCAGCAGGGCCAGCCACAGCCGGCGCACGACCAGGCGCGCATCGCCCCGCTTCCAGGCTAGCAGCGGCCCGGCGGGCAGGATGGCCAGCGCCAGCACCAGCAGCGGCGTGAAGGTCAGGTTGAAGAACGGCGGCCCCACCGAGACGGCCTCGCCGTCCATGGCCTCGCGGATCAGCGGATAGAGCGTACCCAGCAGCACCGTCGCCGTCGCCGCCGACAGGATGATGTTGTTGAGCACGATGGCGCTCTCGCGGCTGACCGGCGCGAACAGGCCGCCGGCGTTCAGGCTGGGCGCGCGGATGGCGAACATCAGGAAGCCGAAGCCCGCCGCGATCCCCATGATCGACAGCAGCAGCACGCCGCGCGTCGGATCGACGGCGAAGGCGTGGACGCTGGTCAGCACGCCCGAGCGCACCAGGAACGCCCCCAGCATAGAAAAGCCGAAGGCCGCCAGGGCCAGGAACACCGTCCAGCCCGGCAGGGCGCCGCGCTTTTCCAGCACGATGGCCGAGTGCAGCAGGGCCGCCCCGATCAGCCAGGGCATGAAGCTGGCGTTCTCGACCGGATCCCAGAACCACCAGCCGCCCCAGCCCAGTTCGTAATAGGCCCAGAAGGCGCCCAGCGTGATGCCGACGGTCAGCAGGCTCCAGGCCGCCAGGGTCCAGGGCCTCACCCAGCGGGCGAAGGCCGCGTCGACCTTGCCCTCGATCAGGGCGGCGACCGCGAACGAGAACACCACCGAGAAGCCCACATAGCCGGCGTAGAGGAACGGCGGGTGCACGGCCAGCGCCCAGTCCTGCAGCAGCGGATTGAGCGAGCGGCCTTCCACGGGCGGGTCGGCCAGGCGGGCCAGCGGGTTCGAGGCGAAGACGGTGTAGGCCAGGAACAGCACGCCCAGCGCGCCCTGCACGGCCACCGCCCAGGCTCGCAGGCGCGGCGGCAGGCGCTCGCCGAACACCGCCACGGCCGCGCCGTAGCCGGTCAGCACCAGGCACCACAGCAGCATCGAGCCCTCGTGGCTGCCCCAGGCGCCGGCCACCTTGTAGAGCAGCGGCTTGGCCGTGTGGGAGTTGGCCGCCACGTTGGCCACCGAGAAGTCGGAGGTCACGAAGGCGTAGATCAGCGCGGCGAAGGCGCAGGCCAGGGCCGCGAAGGCGCCCAGCGCCGCGCCGCGTCCCGCCCCGGCCAGCGCGCCCGAGCGCCGCAGCCCTCCCGCGGCGGAAAGGCCCGTCTGGGCGACCGACAGGGCCAGGGCCAGAACCAGCGCGAAGGCGCCGAACTCGACGATCATTTGGCGGTCTTCTCCGGACCATAGGACGGAGGCGCAGCGCCCTCGCCGCGCCACTCGCCCTGCTCCTTGATGGCTTTGGCCACCTCGCGCGGCATGTAGCGCTCGTCGTGCTTGGCCAGCACCTGCTTGGCGACGAACACGCCGCCCTCGTCGAAGGCGCCGGTGGCGACGATCCCCTGCCCTTCGCGGAACAGGTCGGGCAGGTCGCCCTGATAGCGCACCTTGCTGGTCGCCTTCTGGTCGGCGACCGTGAACTCGACTAGGCCGTCGGGATGCTTGACCACGCTGCCGACCTGGACGAGGCCGCCCAGCTGCACCTTGCGGCCGGCCGGCACCTGGGCCTCCTGGGCCTGGGCGGGCGTGTAGAACAGCGAGATCGAGTCCCGCATGCCGTACAGCGCCAGGCCCACGGCCAGCGCGGCCACCGGCGCGATCGCCAGCAGGATGGTCAGGCGCCGGCGCGCCTTGCGGGACTTGGGAAGCAGGCTCATCGGCCGTCGGACCTGGGGAGGTTCAAATTCTGGGCGGGAGTGTCGGCGGCCTGGCGCAGGGCGGCCAGCACCCGGGGCTGGTCCTTGAAGCGCTGGGAAGCGTCCTTCAGGGCCGCGTCGCGGCGGGCGGCGTCGCCCAGCACGGCATAGGCGCGCACCAGCCGCACCCAACCCTCGGGATCGTCGGGGGCGGCGGCCAGGCGCTGGGCCAGGCCCTCGACCATGCCCTGGATCATGTCGGGCGTGACCTCGCCGGCGGCCGCCTGCTGCGGGACTGCATCGACCAGACGTCCGGCCTTGGCAGTGCGCGCGATCTCGGCGTCGAGCACGTCGCGCCGCGGATCCTCGGACCCCAGCGCGTTCCGCACCTGCCGCCATCCAGCCAGCCCTTCTTCGACCCGGCCATCGGCGATCAAGGCCTTGGCCAGATGATAGCGGGCGGAAACGTCGCCGGGATCGCGCTTCAGCGCCTCGGTGAAGGCCGTGCGGGCGTCGGCGCCCACCTGGCCCTGCTCGCTGGTGACGAAGGCCTCGCCCAACGCGGTCCACAGGTCGGCGCGCTGCGGCGCCAGGCGCACGGCCTTGCGCAGGGCCTCGGCCGCGCCGACGGCGTCGCCCCCGGCCATGCGGGCGATGGCGAGGTTGCGATAGAGCTCGGGATTGGCGCCGTCCTTGCCGCGGGCCGCCTGCTCCAGGATCGCCACGATGCGCGGCGGATCCAGCATGGCCGGATCGCCGGCCTTCCACTCGGCCACCCGGCGGGCGAACGGCTGGTCGGGCGCGCCCGGCGCCCCGACCACGACATAGAGACCCAGCGCCAGCAGCGGCGCCAGCGCGGCGATCGTCACGACCACCCGGCGCGGACCCAGGCCCTCCCGGGGCCAGGCCGCGCTCTGGTCGGCGGCGGCCAGCAGGCGGCGACCGGCCTCGGCGCGGGCGGCCTTCAGCTCGCCCTCGGCCAGGAGGCCCCGCTCGGCCAGTTCGTCGATCTCGGAAAGCTGGCGGCGGTGCACGGCCAGGGCCGGATCGTCCCCGGCGGGCGCAAGACCGCGCGCGGCGCCCCGCAGCACGAGGGCGGCGACGGCGGCGGACAGGCCCGCGGCTGCGATCCAGAAGCCAATCATGGCCAGAAACCGATCATGAGACCGCTGTTAGCCGGAGAAGCGGCCGCCCGTCAGTGAAAAAACGCTCTTAAGGGAGGGATTAGGCCGCCATGGCCGCGACGGCGCGGCGCCGGACGATCTCGGCGGTCTTCTCGTCGCGCGTATGGACGATGTAGCCGGCGGCGATGTCGAGATAGGCCCGGGCGATCTGCGGGTCGCCGCCCTCGCCGGTGCGGGCCACGTGCAGGCAGTCCTCGATGTACTGGTCCAGGCGCTGGTTCAGCTTCTCCAGCGCCTTGGTGCGGGTCGCGCCATAGCCGGCCTGGGCCGCGCAGGGACGCAGGTCCTCGATGAAGGCCAGGGCCGCCGTCGCCCGGCGCACCAGCTCGTCGTCGGGCGCCACGTCCAGCTTGGGCACGCCCTTGCCGCCGCCCATCTTGCCCATCATCGAGATCGGCCGCGACGGCAGGGCCAGCGCCAGCTCCTTGTCGGCGGCGTTCATCCGCCCCTCGGCCGCCTGGGCGGCGGCCTGCTTGAACTTCGAGATCCGCTTGCCCCACGGGCCGTCCTTGGCCACATCGACGGCCTGCTCGAACTCGGTCAGCTGGTTGGCGACGCGCTGGGCGCTGGCCGCCGCCTGGCGACCGGACGCCTCGCCGCCCGACAGGTCGAAGCCGCGAACATGCTCGATGCTGGCCTCGATGTCGGCCAGCATGCGCTCGCCGAACGCCTTGACCTCCGACGAGGCCAGGTAGCGGTCGTTGGGACGGTCCATCACCGCCGAGATCACCCGCAGGATCCGCCACGGCTCGGGCAGGTGCGCGGCCAGCATCTCGAACATCCGGGGACCGGCGTCGCCGCTGATGGCGCAGGCGTCGCGATAGGCCAGGCGCGCCGAGGCCGCCCGCTCGCCGTTCATCCGGCTGACCCATTCCGACAGGCGCGGCAGGGCGTTGCGAACGATAACCGACAGGTCGAGATAATCGGCCAGCTCATCGGCGTCGCAGATCCGGCCCACCGCCTCGAACTCGGGCCGGCCGGGCTGGCGCAGGCCGCGGGCGGCGATCTTGCACAGCTGGTTGAAGACGTCGGGGGCGCCGTTGTCGAGATCCCAGGGATTGCAGCGCGCCGCGCCCTCGGCGACCTGGCGCGGGGCCTCGGCCTTCAGCGCTATCCACAGCAGGGCCAGCGCCCGTCGCGGGAACTGCGGCAGGTCGGCCGCGCGCGGCTGGCACAGCGGCGCGATCGGCGAAAGGATGGTGTTGCGGACGTAGCGGTCGGCCGTCTCGTCCTCGACGAGGGCGCGCACCGCGGCCAGCGCCCCGCCGCTGGCGTTGGCCAGGGCCAGCTCGAGACTGCGCAGGGCCGCATCGGGCGCGGTCTCGACCAGCGTCCTGATGATCTGCAGTTTTTGCGCGGCGAGTGCGGCCATGGATCTCCGCCGGGAACTGGGGGGTGTCCTGGCAGCGTCAACCATGTTGCGAACGAGGTTAAAACTTTCCGAAACCGCTGCTTTTTCAATGTCGGAAGACAAGGCGAATGGTCGCGGAGCCTCTGGCTCCACCTTCGCGACAGCCGGCTCGCCCAAAGATGGTGCCTGGCGGCCTCAGCCCTCGGCGCGCGGCAGCGACAGCACGACCCTCAGGCCGCCCAGCGGCGAATCGTCCAGCCGCACCGAACCGCCATAGGCCCGGGCCAGTTCGTCGACGATCGACAGGCCAAGACCCGTGCCCGGCGTGTGCTCGTCCATCCGCTGGCCGCGCTTGAGCGCGTCGGCCCGCTGCTCGGGCGGAATGCCCGGACCGTCGTCGTCGACGATCAGAAGCATCTTGCCCTCGCCGTCCGCCTTGGCCTCGGCCCTGATCCTGCCCTTCGACCACTTGCCCGCGTTCTCCATGACGTTGCCGGCCAGCTCCATGAAGTCCTGCCGCTCGCCCTGGAAGCACAGGTCCTCGGGGCAACGCCAGTCGATCTCCACGCCCCGGCCGTCGGACTTGTCCTGGAAGATCCGTTCCAGCGTCACGGCCAGTTCGTCGAGGATCGGCTCGACCGGCGTGCGCTCGCCGCTGGTCTGCGAGCGCGCCGCCGCCCGCGCCCGGCGCAGGTGGTGGTCGACCTGCTCGCGCATGGTCTGGGCCTGACGTTCGACCACCTCGGCCAGCGACCCGCCCTGCTGGCTGGCCTCGGTCAGCATCACCGACAGCGGCGTCTTCAGGGCGTGGGCCAGGTTTCCGACGTGGGTGCGCTGGCGCTCGACGACTTCCTGGTTGTGCGCCAGGAGGCCGTTCAGCTCGCCGGCCAGCGGCTCCAGCTCCACCGGATAGGGCCCGGCCAGCCGCTCGGCCTTGCCGCGCCGCACGTCGGCGATCTCGCGGCGCAGGCGGAAGATCGGCTGCAGGCCGAAGCGCACCTGCACCACGATCGCCAGGATCAGGCCCGCGCCCAGCAGCAGCAGGGCGAAGATGGTGATCCTGCCGAAGCGGTCGGCGTCGTCGTCGATCGGCGAGCGGTCCTCGGCGGCGATGAACACCACAGGATCGGGATAGTTGGGCAGCCGCGCCAGGATCGCCGCCGCCCGCAGCGGCTTGTCCTGCGGACCGTGCATGTCGAAGAACTGGGTCTTGCCCGGGTCGGCGGTCAGCCGGTCCACCTGGGCGGTCGACAGCATCAGGTCGCTGTCGAACAGCGAGCGCGAGCGCTCGACGGCCTTCAGCGCCCCGTTCTTCTGGGCGAAGATCGTCCAGTAGCGGCCCGAATAGGCGCGGGTGGCGCGGATGTCGGTCAGGAACGGCGCCTTCAGCACCCCGTCCTCCACCGCCGAGCCGGCGTAGAGGTCGTCGGTCAGCACCGCCAGCGACTGGTCGAACCGGCGAATGGCCGCATCGCGGAACTGGGCGGTCAGGAAGGCTCCCGCCGCCAGCAGCACGATCAGCGTCCAGATGGCCGCCAGCAGCACCAGCCGCCGGACGAGCGAGCGCTTGCGGAAGTCGAGCATCAGCAGGCGCCGCCGCGCGGGTTCACCCGGCGCTCTCGCCTTCCAGCGGGATCAGGCGGTAGCCCAGGCCGCGCACCGTCTCGATGCGGTCGGCGCCCAGCTTCTTGCGCAGCCGGCCGATGAACACCTCGATGGTGTTGCTGTCGCGGTCGAAGTCCTGGTCGTACAGGTGCTCGACCAGCTCGGTGCGGCCGATCACCCGGCCCTGGTGCATCATCATGTAGTGCAGCAGGCGGTATTCCAGCGAGGTCAGGCGCAACGGCTCGCCGTTGACGCTGGCCCGCGCCGCGCGCGGGTCCAGGCGCAGGCCGCCGCAGGTCAGGCTGGGCGCGGCGTGGCCGGCCGAGCGCCGCAGCAGCGCCCGCAGGCGCGCCAGCAGTTCCTCGGTGTGGAACGGCTTGGTCAGGTAGTCGTCGGCGCCCGCGTCGAAGCCGGCCACCTTGTCGCTCCAGTCGCCGCGGGCGGTCAGGATCAGCACCGGCGTGGCGACGTTGCCGCGCCGCCAGCGCTCCAGCACCGACACCCCGTCCACCTTGGGCAGGCCAAGGTCGAGGACGACCGCGTCGTAAGGCTCGGTCTCGCCCAGGAACTGGGCCTCCTCGCCGTCGGCGGCATGGTCGACGGCGTAGCCGGCGTCGGCCAGGGCCAGCTTCAGCTGGCGCGACAGGTCGGGTTCGTCTTCGACGAGCAGGATGCGCATGTTATCTAAGAGACTCCTTAGCCCCCGCTGAGGATCCGGCCGCTCTCGGCGTCGACGATGAAGTCGATGCGGCGGCCGTCGGTCGTCGCCCAGCGGATGCGATAGTTACGGCCTTCCAGGCCCGCGTCCAGCAGGCGGCCGGGGGTGCGGCGGGCGATGTTGTCGATCACCGCGCTCAGCGGCACCAGTCGACCCGACTGAACACCGCCACGCGCCTGGTCCTGCCGGGCGCGCCAGTCGGCGCCCAGGGAGTCAGGGCCGCGCTGGGCCAGAGCCGCGCCCGGGAGGGCGGCGACGATGGCGGCTGCGGCGAGTATGGCTCGGATCGGCTTCATGGCGTCCGGTTTAGCCGCATGCGGCTGAATGGAGACTGAACGCGGGGTTTATGAACGGTGTGCGACGTCCTGTCACGGGCCAAGGCCACGCTCCGATGCAATCGAAGATCACATAAAGATATCTTTATGTCCCGATTGACAACGCCCTCGCCCCCAGGCTTGATAAGGGGGTCGTGGTCTGCGGGCGTTTCGCGCCCAAAGCTAAGAGGGAAGCCGGTGTGAAACCGGCGCTGCCCCCGCAACTGTAAGCGGCGAGCGGCCGTCCGATACGTGTCACTGGGGCCCCGAACTCGATTCGGCGGGGCGCCGGGAAGGCCAGGACGGCGGCGTCGACCCGCGAGCCAGGAGACCTGCCTCGACAGATAACGTCCTCCGGCGGGGTGTCCGGTCTGGTCGCGAGCCTTACGGCGCGGGTCGGCCATCCCGTTCGCGCGCCCGCATGCCTGCGCCCCGTCCAGCCTCCGTCATCATCGAGACAGAGGCTTAGAAATGACCGTCACCGTCGCCGCCCTCGGCTTCCCCCGCATCGGCCCGCAGCGCCGCCTGAAGACCGCCCTCGAAGCCCACTGGGCCGGCCGCCTCGACGCCGAGGGGCTGCAAACCGAAGCCGCCGCCCTGCGCGCGCTCGCCTGGCGCCGCCAGGCCGGCCTCGGCGTCGACCACGTGCCCAGCAACGACTTCTCGCTGTACGACCACGTGCTCGACACCGCCGTCATGGTCGGCGCGATCCCCGCCGCCTACGGCTGGACCGGCGGTCCCGTCGACCTGCCGCTCTATTTCGCCATGGCCAGAGGGACGCAAGGCGAAGGCGCCCAGGGTGATCGCGAGGCCTGCGACCACGGCTGCGCCCATGAAGCCCACGCCGCCACCGGCCTGCCGGCGCTCGAGATGACCAAGTGGTTCGACACCAACTACCACTACCTCGCGCCCGAACTTTCTCCCGGCCAGGCCTTCGCCCTGACCTCGACCAAGGTCGTCGACGACTTCCTCGAGGCCAAGGCGCAGGGGATCTTCACCCGCCCGGTGATCCTGGGCCCCGTCACCTTCCTCAAGCTGGCGAAAAGCAAGGACCCCAGTCCGAATGGGGACTTCCAGCCCCTGTCGCTGCTGTCGGCCCTGCTGCCGGTCTACGCCGAGCTGCTGCAGCGCCTGGCCGTCGCCGGCGCCGACTGGGTGCAGATCGACGAGCCGTGCCTGGCGCTCGACCTCACCGACTTCGAGCGCGCCGAGATCCGCCGCGCCTACGGCGCGCTGACCCACGCCGCCCCGCGGCTGCGCATCCTGCTGGCCGGCTACTTCGGGACCTACGGCGACAACCTCGCCACCGCCGCCAACCTGCCCGTCGACGGCCTGCACCTGGACCTGGTCCGCGCCCCACAGGACCTCGACGCCGCCATCGCCCTGGCCCGTGACAGCCTGGTCCTGGAACTGGGCGTCGTCGACGGCCGCAACGTCTGGCGCGCCGACCTGCAGGCCATCCTCGACAAGGTGGAGCCGATCGTCTCGGCCCGCGGTCCGGACCGGGTGATCCTGGCCCCGTCCTGCTCGCTGCTGCACACCCCGCTCGACCTCTCCATCGAGACCGCCCTCGATCCCGAGATCGCCCAGTGGCTGGCCTTCGCCGTCCAGAAGCTGGAGGAGCTGGCGATCCTGGCCAAGGCCCTGAACCAGGGCCGCGCCGCCGTCCGCGCCGAACTCGACGCCGCGAACGCCGCCGTCGCCGCGCGCAGGACCTCGCCCCGCATCCACGACGGCGCCGTCCAGGCCCGCGCCGCCGCCGTGACGGCCGATGACGCGGCCCGCGCCGCGCCGTTCGAGCAGCGCATCGTCCTGCAGCAGCAGCGCCTGTCCCTGCCGCCGCTGCCGACCACCACCATCGGCTCGTTCCCGCAGACCGCCGCCGTCCGGGCGGCCCGCGCCGCCCACGCCAAGGGAACCCTGCCCGACGCCGACTACGTCGAGTTCCTGCGCGCTGAGACCGCCCGCGCGGTGGCCTGGCAGCAGGAAATCGGCCTCGACGTGCTGGTCCACGGCGAGTTCGAGCGCAACGACATGGTCCAGTACTTCGGCGAGCGGCTGAACGGCTTTGTCTTCACCCGGCACGCCTGGGTGCAGTCCTACGGCTCGCGCTGCGTGCGCCCGCCGATCCTCTACGGCGACGTCTCGCGCCCCGCGCCGATGACGGTCGAGTGGTGGGCCTACGCCCAGTCCCTCACCGACAAGCCGATGAAGGGCATGCTGACCGGCCCGGTCACCATCCTGCAGTGGTCATTCGTCCGCGACGACATCCCGCGTGGCCAGACCTGCCGCCAGATCGCGCTGGCCGTCTGTGACGAGGTCGTCGACCTCGAAGCCGCCGGCGCGAAGATCATCCAGATCGACGAGGCCGCCCTGCGCGAGGGCCTGCCGCTGCGCCGCGGCGACTGGGACGCCTACCTCGCCTGGGCCGTCGAGGCCTTCCGCATCGCCGCCAGCGGCGTCCGCGACGAGACCCAGATCCACACCCACATGTGCTATTCGGAGTTCAACGACATCATCGCCGCCATCGGCGCCATGGACGCCGACGTCATCTCCATCGAGACCGCGCGCTCGAAGATGGAGCTGCTCGACGCCTTCGAGGCCTACGCCTACCCGGCCCAGATCGGCCCCGGCGTCTACGACATCCACGCCCCCCGCAGCCCCGCCTCGGGCGAGATGCTCGACCTGCTGGCGAAAGCCGGCCAGCGCCTGTCGCCGGCGCAGTTGTGGGTCAATCCCGACTGCGGCCTGAAGACCCGCAAATGGGAAGAAGTCGAACCGGCCCTGGCCAACATGGTCGCCGCCGCCAAGGCCGCCCGCCAGCAGCTGGTTATCGCCTGACGCCACGGAGGGCGCATCGACCCGGTGCGCCCTTTGCCGCCCGTCATTCCTCACCCTCGGGGGCCTCCATCCGCTACCGACAACCCGCACGAAGCGCGTGGATTTGATGTCGGCGAAGGGTGGATAGCGATCACAGAAACCCTCTCTCATGGAGAGAGGGTCAAGAAGCGTCCGCAACGGGTCGTGAACGGAAATGACGGCGACGCCGGAACCGGTCCTTGATCTCCCGACCTGAAAGCGGACTGGGGGGGGAGGGTCAGCTAGAGGTGGGAAACGGACGCGGGCGTAGGTAGCGTGGGCAGATGAAGCAGCGGACCCGTGTCGCCTGGAGCGCCGTCTTAGTCGCGTTGGCCGCCTTCCTGGTATGGCGCGCTCCCGCGATCTATCGGCTCTATCAGGATTGGCCGCTGATCGCTGCTTGCGCCCGAGACAATAGCAATTGCCCTTGAGCGTGCAGGCTTCGCCGGCGCCCAGAAAGCGCCCCCTCCGAAGGCCTGAGAAGGGTGGTGAACGGACACGAGCATGTCTAGATAGAGCGAATGCCGAGCTGGCCTCTCCTTGCAGACGATCGAGACCGTTTCGTACGCGCACTAAAGGTTTGGGCGCAAAGCGGCGCTTTCGTCGAACGCTGCGACGTATGTGAAAGCCTCATCCGCTTCTACGCTGTCAATGAAGCAACGACGGTTCACGAGTGTGATTGCGGAAAGTTCAACGGCGCAATGCGCGGCCTATAGCCCCGACGCTAGCTCGTTGCGAAGCCGTTTCCCCAGTTCAGTCAACGACCCACCGCTGCATCTGCCAGGATTGCTTCAGCTTCGCTTTCAGAGATTGGCCAAGCCGCCCGCTCTCCGATCTCCCACGGCGTTGCGCAGTTGACGCAACGGTAGAGCTGAGCGTGCCGTGCAACGCTCGTCGGTAGGCCGCTGTCGTAACTGCCCGAATAGATCATGCGACGGCAGGTGGGACAGCCATGATCGTCGATTGTTTGGGTCATGCGCCAAACTGTATTCGGCCCCAGAATTCCCGCAAAGCGGCCTTCGCCAACGTCCGGCTTGGCCCAATGCGCCCGCCCCTAGCGTCGCTTGGGCGTGTAGGGCTTCTGTTCGCGCCAGGCCTGGGCGAACTTCTCCAGGTCCTCGTCGATGGTCTCGGGCAGGGTGACGATCAGGCGGGCGTAGAGGTCGCCGCGATGACCCTTGGCGTCGGCCAGGCCCCGGCCCTTCAGCCGCAGCTTGCTGCCGCTGTTGGCGCCCTTGGGCACGGTCACGTTGACCGGGCCGTCCGGCGTCGGGGCCTCGACCTTGCCGCCCAGCACCGCGTCGGGAACGCTGACCGGCAGGTCCATGACCAGGTGCTCGCCTTCCTTGCGGTAGATCGGGTGCGGCTTGACCGCCAGCTCGATCAGGGCGTCGCCGTTTCCGCCGCGACCCGGGCTGCCTTGCCCCTTCAGGCGCAGGGTCTGGCCTTCCTGGGCGCCGGCCGGGATGGTCACGTCGATGGTGCGGCCGTCCGAGAAGGCCACGCGCTTCTTGCCGCCCTTGATCGACTCTTCCAGGTCGATGTCGAGCCGGGCGCGCACGTCCGCGCCCTTGGCCGAGAAGCCGCCGCCGAACCCGCCACCGCCGCCGCCGGCTCCACGATTACGGCCAAGGATGTCGCCGAACAGGTCGTTGAGGTCGATCTCCGGCCCGTCGCCCGCGCCGCCGCCGCGCCCGAAGCCGCCCCGGTTGAAGCCGCCGCCGAACGGACCCTGGCCGCCGCCGAAGCCGCGCATGGTCTCGCGCCCGTCGGCGTCGATCTCGCCGGCGTCGAACTTCTTCTTCTTCTCGGCGTCGCCGAGGATGTCGAAGGCGGCGCTGACCTGCTTGAACTTGTCCTCGGCCTTCTTGTCCCCGGGATTGGTGTCGGGGTGGTATTGCTTGGCCAGCTTGCGGAAGGCCTTGCGGATCTCGTCCGCGCTCGCGCCGCGGGAAACGCCAAGCTCCAGATAGGGGTCGCGCGCCAAGGAAGGCCCTCTAGACAGTACGGGAAAACGCCCAAGCCCCTCAATTAGGCGGTTCCGCGCCGGGCGCAAGCCAAATGTTGCATTAATATCACAGCGCTATGGTCGCAGGCGCGCCCCAGCCCCAGATCGCCGAGCCCTGCGCCACCCTGGCCGACAGCGCGCCGGACGGCCCCGCCGGCAGGTCGGCAGCCCGCATCGCCGCCGTCCAGACGAACGCCGGCCCGGCGGTTTCCACCGTCCGCACCACCGCCTGCCCGTCCAGGATCTCCACCCGCCAGGCCTCGGCCGCCTCCGACAGCGGAACCTCCGCCTCCCAGCTGTCGCCGCCGATCCGCGTCCGGCGCATCCACGACAGCCGCGTCTCGCCGCCCACGGCCCTGGCCCGCAGATGGGCCGGCGACCATGGCCGCAGGGCCATTCCCCGCCAGATCGCCTGCGCCTGCCGCATGCCCGGCCCCGCCGCCGGACCGCCGGCCGGCGCCGCGCGCCAGATCAGCGGCAGGTCGCGCTCGGCCAGCGACGCCTCGGCTCGGACCAGCGCCTCGTCGACCAGCACCGCCTCGGCCCCGGCCGCGACCAGATCGGCCACGTCCGACCCGCCCTGCCCGCGCAGCAACCCCGTCAGGGCGAAGGCGTCCGGCCCCACGGTCTCCGCCTCCAGGAACTGCAGCAGCTCCCAGCCGTCCGGCCCGCGCACCGCCAGCAGGTTCTCGCCGGCCAGCACCGCCGCGCGGCCGCGGCTCCGCGGCGTCCCGCCCTCCAGCCGCACGACCAGCCGCGTTCCCCGGTCGATGCGATGGCGCGGCCCGGCCGGCAGGTCCGACAGCGTCGCCCCCACCACCGCGCCGATCGTCGCGCCGGCCCGCACCCGCAGGCTCTCCACGTCCGCCCCCGCATGCACGTCGAAGGCCCGCCACGGCTGGGCGGCCACCGCCACCAGCGGCCGGACGTCGTCCTCCGCGCCGGGCAGCGGCGGCAGGTCCAGCACCATCAGCGCCGGCGGCCCCGGCGCCGGACGCGGCGGGGCCGGGCTCCAGTCGATCACGCCCGTCTCGCCCACGGCCGGCAGCACGGGCAGCAACGTCGCCCTCGGCCGCTCGTCCACATCCACCCGCGTCACCCGCCAGGCCTGCCCGTCCAGCGCCACGCGGTCGCCGGCCTCCCAGGCCAGCGCCGCCAGGGGCGACAGGTGGACGATCCGCTCGCGCCTCGCCGCGCTCTCCGCCTCCAGCCGCCGCCGGGCGATCGCCCCGGCCTGGACCGCCGTCAGCACCAGCGGCGCCTCGACGTCCAGGGTCAGGGCCCCGCTCCCGGCGCGCACGATCAGCCCGCCGGCCTGGTAGTCGCGCGCAAGATCCACGAACCGCAGCCGCACGGCGCCCGCCGGCTCCTCCAGTCGCCGCGCCGCGCTGGCCGGGGCCTCGCGATCCTCCGGCCAGGCCAGGTCGTCCTCGCCCAGCGTCCCCAGCGCCGGCCCCGAGCGCGAGACCAGCCGCACCCGCCCGCCGCGCTCCACCGCGTCCAGCCCGAAGGCCTCGGTCAGCGGCGCCAGGGCGTCGCGCACCCGCATCGGCCGCTCGATCACATAGCCGGCCACGACACCTGACGCCTCGCCCGGATCGATCTCCACCCCCGCCCGCGCCGCCACCGCCATGGCCAGCTCGCCCAGGCTAAAGGCGCCCGCCCGGCCGTTCAGCCAGTGGCCCAGCCGCCAGTTCGGAGCGTCGGCCCATATCTGCGCCCGCGCCGGAAAGTCCGGGAACGGCCGCGCGTCCCAGCACCAGGCGCTGGCCTGCTCGATCATCGGCCCGCCATAGACCGGCGAGACCGGATTTGCCGCCGGATCGGCCACCATCGCCAGCACCGCCTCCAGCGCCCGCCGCTGGCCCAGCTCGTCTGCGCTTGCGTCCGAGAACGGCGGCAGCGCGCTTTCGGCGCTCTTCTCATCGACGAACAGGTTGGGGGCGTTGGCGCCCTTGTCCACCGCCCCGCAGCCGAACTCGATCAGCCGGATCGGCTTGGACTTCGGAACCCAGGCCGTCGGGCCGCCCGACCGCGCGCCGCCGGGCCGGTCATGATGCGGGTTGCTCCACCACGACAGCAGGTCCTTGGGCCGGAACACCCACGGCTCGCCATGCGCCCCGTCGGTGATCGGGCTGCGGACCTGCGCCGCGCGATCCGCCGCCGAGGCGTAGAACCACTCGAACCCCTCGCCCCCCGTCAGGCTGTAGCGCAGGTAATCCGGATCATGCGGCCCGCCCCAGCCGGCCAGGGCGTCCTCGTGGCCCTCGCCGTCCCGCCAGTCGGTGATCGGCGGGTAATAGTCGACGCCCACGAAGTCGATGTCCGGATCGGCCCACAGCGGGTCGAGGTGGAAGTGCACGTCGCCCGAGCCGTCGGCCGGCTGGCTTCCGAAATACTCGCTCCAGTCGGCGGCGTAACCGATCTTCGTCGCCGGCCCCAGCGAAGCCCGCACCTGCCCGGCCAGCGCCTTCAGCGCGTTCACCGCCGGAAAGCCCGCCGCGTCCCGCACCCGGGTCAGTCCGACCAGCTCCGAGCCGATCAGGAAGCCGTCCACCCCGCCGGCCTTCGCCGCCAGATCCGCATAGTGCCGCACGAACCGCGCCAGGCCCCATTCGCCGTCGAAGAACGCCGCCGCCTGCGCGGCCGCCGCGCTGGTCTTGTGCGGCGAGCCTGGCCGTCCCGGGGCCGGATGGCAGGTGATCCGCCCCCGCCACGGATAGGCCGCCTGCTCGGCGCCGCCGTACGGATCGGCAAGACCGTTGCCCGCCGGCACGTCCATCAGCACGAAGGGATAGAGCGTCACGGCGATGTCCCGCCGCTTCAGCTCGGCGATCGCCTGGATCACCGCCGCGTCGGCCGGCGTGCCGCCATAGGCGACCCCGCCGCCGCTGTGCGAGATCAGGTGCGCCTGCCCGCGCTCCAGCCCCGCCACGCGCCAGGCCATCGGCTCGGTCGGCTTGTCGGCCGCCTCGACGCCCGGCCGGATCGCGCAGCGCCCGCAGCGCAGGTCGGTCCCGAACCAGCTGACCACCAGGTTCACGTGCTTCACGTTCGGCAGCTGGGCCTGCAGCTGGTCCAGCGACAGCAGGAGGTCGGCCCGCCCCTCGGCGTTGTTCTGGTTCTCCGGCGCCGTGCGCGTCAGCCCCTCGCGGCGCAGCACCACGTCGGTCGCCAGCACGAACTCGCCCGCCCCGGGGATCAGGCACACGCTTTGCAGCCGGTCCTCCAGCCCCGTCCCGTCGCCGCCCACGCGGCGGAACACCTCGAACGACAGCTGCGGCGGCCGTCCCCCGAAGGCGTCCAGCGACAGGTCCTCGAACACCACATAGGCCGTGCCGCGATAGGCCGGCGCCTCGCCTTCCACGGCCGCGATCAGGGGATCCGGCAGTTGGTCGCTGGTCCCGCGATGGACGCGCATGACCACCCCGTCCATGTCCATCACCTTGCCGTCGGCCCACACCCGGCCGACGCCGTCGATCGGCCCCTCGCCCACCGCCAGGGCCAGCGACAGGCTGTAGCCGTAGCTGCGCACGCGCCCGCCCTTGCCGCCGGTCTCGCGGCGATGCTCGGCAAAGCGCGTCGCCCAGATCACCTGGCCGCTCACCCGCGCCCGGCCGAACACGCACGGCATCGGCGCGCCCTCGGCCGCCCCGGTCAGCCGCAGTTCGGCGATGCGCGGACCGCTGCGCGTCGGCGCCAGGGCCGAGGCCACGCCCGCATCGACCATCGCCCCGAGGCCCGCCCCGATCGCGCCCAGGAAACCCTGGCCCGAACCGGCCCCCTTCAGGATCATCTGCGCCATCAAACGCTCTCCGGAAACGAGAAGGCGGCGACCAGCCGCGTGCGCCACCAAGGCCCGAGCCAGCTTTCGACGCAGGCCCGCCCCCAGTAGGCGTGGATCATCCGCGCCCCCGCCGGACCGTGCTCCGACAGGATCGCGCAGTGCTTGGCCGCCGCCCCGACGGCCATGCGGAACACCAGGACGTCGCCGGGCCGCGCCTGTTCGGGCGCGAGCGGGACCAGCGTCCGCGCCAGCCCCTCCAGCAGCGGCTCGCCCGTCCCCAGCTCGGCCCAGTCCGGGCGATAGGGCGGCGGCGCCTCGCGCTCGGCCCCGTGCAGCGCCCGCCACACCCCGCGCACCAGCCCCAGGCAGTCGCAGCCCACGCCCCTCAGGCTGGCCTGGTGCTGATAGGGCGTGCCCAGCCAGGCCCGCGCCTCGTCCAGGACCCGCGACCTCATCGCCGGCCCCCGTCGTTGGCCTCGCCCTCGGCGGGATAGAGGGTGACGAAGTCCTCGCCCGGCAGGCTGGGAAAGCCCCGGAAGTTGGCGGCGTTGGAAAACACCTCGCGACACGTCGCCCAGCGCCGGTCGCAGCTGGCGCCGGGATGGGCGGCCAGGTCCACGCCGCAGCGGCCGTCGCCCAGAGTCGCGTCGCAGTTTCGCGCATAGGCCCGGCCCGCCACGCGCTCCAGGCCGGCCGCCGGCCCCTCCAGCTCGGCGGTGAAGGCCCCACCGGTCCAGGCCAGCCGCGCCACCCGCGCCCGCCAAAGCTCGACGAACAGGTCCGGCGCGCTCCAGTCCACCCGCCGGCAGACCACCTCGGCCCCGTCATAGAGCCCGGCCTCGATGTCGGCCGCGGTGATCGCCGCATCGTCCAAGGCGCCGACCGCCGCCGCCAGGCCGGGGCTGAAGCCCGCCTCGCCCTCGGCCGCGCCCGCGCTCCAGCCGCTGGCCGCCTTGCAGGTCACCCCCGCCACCATCAGGTCGCGGTCGTGATCGGTGAAGCCCAGCACCGCGCCGTCCGCCCGGGTCAGCACCCAGGCGTGGCACAGGGTCGCCGCCCCGCCCTCGATGCGCGCCGCCAGCGCCGCGTCGACCGCGCGCATCAGACCCGCACCTCGACCAGCGACACCGCCCCGACCCGGGCCGCGCCGAACCCCTCCAGGGTCACGTCGATCCGGTCGAGGTCGAAGCGCACCGGCGTGTCGAACAGGAAGCCGGCGGTGACCATCGCCCCCGCCGCCGGCGCGGCGGCCAGGGTGACGACGCCCGTGGCCGCGTCGACCGCGAAGGCCCCGGCCGCCTGCTCCACCCCGGCCACCGCCACCCGCACGCTGCCCGCCTGCGGCTTGGCGATCGCCCGCGACACCGCCTGCTCGCCGGTCCCATAGGCCTTGGCCAGCGGGAACGCCTTCCGCGCCCCGTCGCCCACGCCCAGCGCCTGGTCGCTCGGCACCGGGGTCAGCGACGGCGCGCACGACTTGAAGTCGGCCGGATCCCGGAACCGGAAGCCGAACAGCCGCCCCCGCCGCGCCTCGAAGAACGCGACCAGCTCGGCCGCCTCGTCCAGGCTGCGCGTCGCCGTGCCGACCAGATAGCGCCGCCGGCCGTGCGCCCAGGGGCTGGACCGCCGCTCGAAGCCCGAGGCCAGGCCGACGATCTCGGTGCGACGCTCGACCCCGCTCGTCCCGCCGAAGGCCAGGCGAACGGGCAGCCGCACCTCGTGAAAGGCGCTCATCCCAGGGCTCATCCCAGAGCTCATGACGGAGTCCTCCTTGACAGCCGCACAATGTGAGTGATTATTTACTTACACCCCATCCAGACCCGTCGGAGCCCCGCCGTGCCCTTCTTCGCCCTGCTCTTCTCGCCGCGCGGCGCCATCGGCCGCGGACCGTTCTGGCTGGGCCTGTTCCTGCTGCTGGGGCTGGAGATCGGCGGCTACCTGGCCTTCGCCCGCCATGGCGCCGCGCCCATGGCCGCCGTGCCGCTGGTCGGCCCCTGGCTGGTCGACGTCAGCGGTCCGGCCCTGGGCTTCGACGGCTGGGTCCCCGGGCTTGGCATCCTCGCCCTGCAGGGCTGGATCAGCGGCGTCCTCTGCCTCAAGCGCCTGCGCGACATGGGCCACGGGCCCTGGCCGCTGGTCGGGGTCTGGGGCGTCGACCTGATCCTCACCGGCGCGCTGATGGCCTGGATGGGCCACCTGGAGGGCATGGCCGTGATCGTGCCGATCTTCACCGGCGCCGGCGCCTGCGGGATCCTGTGGCTGGCCCTGCTGGGCTGGCTGGGCGTCGAGCCCGGCAAGGGCCGCGCGGCCGCCGCCGAGCCTGGCGCCGATCCTGGCCCCACGCCCTCCCAGGCGTTCGCCCCGGCGGGTTAAACCCTTGTCATGACGTCCATTTCACTTCAGCCGCGCCGAGGCCGGCCCTAGTCTCTCCTCAAGGTTGGGAGACTAAAGACATGGACTGGAAAACCCTGATGTTCTCCGCCGACGGCCGCATCGGCCGTCAGGCGTTCTGGATCGCCTGGCTCATCCTGCTGGGCGTCAACACGGTCGGCCACTGGGTGCCGGTGATCGGCCAGCTGGCCGCGCTGGCCTCGCTCTACTGCTTCGTCTGCATCTACACCAAGCGCCTGCACGACATGGGCAAGAGCGGCTGGTGGCAGATCCTGCCGATCGTCCTGGGCCCCGTGCTGCTGATCGGCTCGGCCCTGTGGCTGGGCTTCGGCGCGGCGGCCATCGCCCTGAGCGGCGGCGACCCCGAGCTGTTCGCCCTGGCCGGCGCCGGCGGCGTGGTCACGGCCCTGTTGCTGGGCTTCCTGGTCAGCATCGGCTTCACCCTGTGGGTGGGCTGCACCCAGGGCGACACCGGCGACAACCGCTGGGGCGACCCGCCCCTGAACGCCCTGGCCGTCTGACCCGCGCGAGAGCCCTTTCGCCGACGCAACCCCGCCGCTACCTTCGCGGCGGGGTTTTCTGTTTCGGGGGCGCGGCGTGAACGCGATCAAGGGATATCTGACGGGCCGCTCCAGGCGCGGCGAGTACTGGGGCAGCGTCGTGGCGCTGCTGCTCACCGCCGGGGTGGTCAGCGCGCTGGGCCACCAGTGGCTGGGCAACGTCATCGGCTTCGTCTGCTGGTGCCCGATCGCGATCCGCCGCCTGCGGGCCATCGGCTGGTCGCCCTGGCTGTGCCTCCTGCCGGCGGGCGGCGGCTTCGGGGTCGGCGTGCTGTTCGGCATGGCCCGCACCATCTTTCCCGAGTTCACCGTCGACACGGCGACGATGGTCTCCAAGGCCGTCGCCGTCGTCATCACCTGGATCTTCATCATCTTCATCGGCGTGCGCCCGTCGCTGAAGCCGGCGGCCACCCTCGACGAGGCGCCGCGCCTGGCCGAAGTCTTCGACTGAGCGCCATGCCCGCCCTGAACGCCATCCGCGCCGTCCTTCTGGAACGCGCCAGGCCGCCCGAGCCCTGGGCCGGCCTCGTCAACACGATCTGCGTGTTCGGCGTCGCCGTCGCCGGCGCGCACGCCCCCAAGGTCCAGGCCGAGGTGTTCGGATGATCCTGCTGCAAGCCCTCGGCCGCTACCTGGTCGGCCGCAGCCGCCGACGCGACTACTGGGCCTGGCTCGTCGTCCTGGCGGGCCTTCTGCTCTACATCCCGGTCGCGCCGTTTGCGGACATCCTGTCCTGGGGCCTGCTCACGCTCTGGCCGCTGGCCGCCTCCCGCCGCCTGCGCGCCATGGGCTGGATCCCCTGGCTGTCGATCGCGCCGATCGTCTTGCTGTTCGCGCTGTTCCTGACCTTGCGCGCCCTGGCGCCGAGCGTCACGAACGCGCTCGACGTCTATCAGCAGATCATCGCCCCCTTCGGCCTGGGCTGGCTGGCCTTCGCGCTCCTGCTCGGCTTCTGGCCGTCCCGGAAGATCAAGGCCCCGACGCCTCAGGCCCAGGCCGAGGTGTTCGGATGATCGCCCCCGTCCTGGCCTGGCTGAACGGACGCGGCGGACGGCGCGAATACTGGATCGCGGTCGTCGCCATCGTCGCCGTCGCCGTCTCGTGCCTGTTGATCCCGCTCGCCGTCCCGCTCTGGGCGCTGCGCGCGGCGAGCTTGCTGGTCTGGTGTCCCATCGCCGTTCGCCGCCTGCGCGACGCGGGCCTGCCCCCGTGGCTCGCCGCGTTCCTGCTGGTCATCCCCCTGGCCATCGGCGGCCTGCAGAGGCTGGCGCCGATCTTTGACCTAGAGGCCCGCGACACGCTCGGCCTCAACCTGTCTCTCGGCCTGACCGGCCTGGCGCTCGTCGTCTGCCTCGTCGCGCTGCTGGGCGTCTGGCCGCCCCGGCGTCCGGCCGCCCCCGCTCCCGAACAACAGGCCGAGGTGTTCGGATGATCGCCGCCGTCCTCGCCTGGCTGCGCGGGCGCGGCCGGCGCCGCGAATACTGGCTTGGCCTCATGGTCGCCGTCGCGCTGATCGCCGCCTCGTACCCGGCCGCATCCCCGGCTTCGGAGCTGGCGCTGTGGCTCGCCGCCTTTGGCCTGTGGCTGGTCCTGTCCCTGCGCCGCCTGCGCGACATCGGCTGGCGGACCTGGCTGCTCCTGGCGCCGCTCGCGCCGCTGGTCGTCGCCGTCGTTCTGGTGATCACCTCCGACGAAGACACGCTCTATCTCAACTTCATCGCCGGCCTGCTGATGCTATGCGCCGGCCTCGTCTGGGCGATCCTGCTCGTCGTCGTCGGCGCCTGGAAATCCAGGCACGCCGGTCCTCCCAGCGCCGAACAACAGGCCGAGGTGTTCGGCTAGGTTGGATCAATATTCATCGACGGCCGTCCTTCTAATCCGTCCTTCCCCGCGAAGGCGGGGACCCAAGCAGAGTCAGCGGATCGCTCACGGCGCCGCCGTCTCCTGAAATGCGGCTTGGATCCCCGCCTTCGCGGGGAAACTCGGTGAGAAGCGACTCAAATTACTAAATGTCGATCCGCCTAGAGCCGCCGCGCGCCCAGGCTGACGGCGCGCGCCAGGGCCTGGGCCAGCTGGGCGTCCGAGCGGGCCAGGCCGCCGGCGTCGCCGCCGCTCACCTGCACCGTCACGCTGATCCCGTTCCCGCCGGCCGGCTCGATCGTCCCCGCCCCGGCCGGACGGAACACCTCGGGCCCGCGCTCGCCGACCAGATAGGCCCCGCCGCCGGTCACCGGCCCGCCCTCGGCCCGCGCCCCGGAAAACACCCCCGACAGCGCAGCCCCCAGGGCCTCGCCGAGACCGCCACCGCTGCGCCCGCCGCCGGAGACCGCCCCCAGCACCGCCCGCGCCAGTTCGGCCAGCGACACCTCGCCGTCGGCCGCCGCCCGCGCCAGCGAGCGCGCCAGGTTGGTCCCGGCGGCGGCGAACACCTCCTCGATCGACCGCGCCGCCGCCCGGGCAGGCGCCTCCAGCGAGGCCAGGGCCTCGCCCGCCTCGGCCGTGCGCAGCGGCAGGCCCTCGACCTCGTCGAAACCGCTCATTCGCCCGCTCCTTCTTCGTCATCATCGGGAAACCGCGCCATCAGCGCCGCCAGGCCCGATCGCGCCAGAACCGGCGCGGCCGGCGCGCCCGCCAGCCCCCGCCACTCCTTCAGCGACAGCCGCCAGAACGCGCCCGGCGGCACGGCGAACTCGATCGCCGCCCGCCGCAGCATCTCGCCCCAGGGCGTCACGCGGCCGCCGCCAGGGCCTTGGCCACCGCGTCCTCGGCCTCGCGCGGTTGCAGCCCCGCCACGTCCAGCGGCCCCAGCTCGTCGTCGACCAGCGCCGCCAGCACCGCCATCAGGTCGGCCGCCGACGGCCGCGCCAGCCGTCCCGGCAGCTGGCTCCAGTCCGACAGCCCCAGCGCCGCCTCGATCCGCGCCAGGGCGCCCAGCGTCAGGCACAGCCGCCGCGCCACGCCGCCCAGCACCGCGATCGCCTCGCCCCTGGCCAGGTTGGGAAGGGTCATCTCGTCGCCTCCCCTCAGATCGCCGTCACGCTCACCGCCCCGGCCGAGGCCAGGGTCAGGGCGAAGGCGGCCTCGCCGTCGTGCTGGCCGGCATATTCCAGCGCCGAGACCAGGAACGGCCCCTCCAGCTGGGCGAAGTCGGGGATCACCAGCCGCCAGGTCCTGGCCGTCTGGGAAAAGAAGCTGTCGCGCACCAAGGCGTCCGAGGCGGCGTCGCGGAACACCCCCGCTCCCGACACCGCGGCCGAGCGCACGCCGGCCCCGGCCAGCAGCTCGCGCCAGCGCCCGGCGCTGTCGCCGTCGGTGGCGTCGATGGTCCTGGCGTTCAGGCTGATGGTCCGGGCCCGCAGGCCCGCCACCGTCACGAAGGCCTGCGGCGAGCCCCCGTCGCCGATCTTCAGCAGCATGTCCTTGCCGGCTTGCGCGGCCATGGTCGGTCTCCTGTCGTCGTTATGGAATTCAGGCCGGCTCGCTGACGGCCCGCACGCGCAGCACCCCCAGGGTCAGCTCGTCGTCGGCCGCGGCGAACACGTCGCAGAAGCGCACCTTCAGCGACGCCAGCACCCGGCCCTCCACCGGCGGCCGGGCGTCGTGCAGCGCCAGCCGAACGGCGGCGACCATGGCCCGCGCCTCCTCCGGCCCGCCGAAGCGCGAGGCGCAGGTGATCGTCGCCACGTGCTCGAGCAGGTCGTTCTCGCCGGCGGGCCGGCTCTCGATCCGGCCGACGCTGACGCATGGATAGGTCAGCATCCGGGGCGGGGCGGCGTGCACCCGCGTCCCGACGATGGCGCTGACGGCCGGCGCGTTCGCCAGCAGCTGCGCCAGGGCCCTGGCCAGGGCGACCTCGGCGCTCACAGCCGCGCCTCCCGGTAGGGCGCGATCCACGGCTCGACCAGCGACAGCGGCGGCGGCCTGGGCTCGCCGCGATGCTCGTAGGCGTGGCAGGCCAGGGCGAGCACGGCCAGGCGCAGCGGCGCGGGACTGGCGGAGGTCAGCACGACCCCGGCCGCCTGCCCGACCCGCGCCTCGGCGGCGTCGATCAGCAGGCCGACCAGCTCGTCCTCGCCGCTCCCGCCCACGCGCAGGAACGCCTTGGCCTGGGCCAAGGTCACGGAATTGGGCATGGGGATTTCCGATGATGGGGAGGGGAAGACCCCCTCAGTCGCTCCGCGACAGCTCCCCCAAGGGGGGAGCATCCACGGCGCCAGATCCTCCCCCTCTGGGGGAGGGTGGCGCTTATACACCTCTCACGCGTCCCACGAAGAGGGTCGGGGAGGGCGCGGGGGGGGCCGGGTCGATCACGGCGGCGGACGCGAGGCGGGACGGCGGAGGACGCGGTGGTGGGAAGCACGGGCAG
>LNIY01000107.1 GCA_001449105.1 Caulobacter vibrioides
CCCTCCACGGCTCCCCCTCTCCCCTCTTCGTCGTCAGCGTCAGATGTGTATATGGGCCGGCCCACCGCCGCCGTGACGGGGGGGGCGACCGCCGCCACTGAGCCCAGTCTCGCCCCCTCCACCACTTCGTGGTCCCCCTCCCCCGCGAGCGGGGGAGGAGCAAGGACGGCTTCACCGCCCTTCGACCTCTCGTCGCATGGCCTCTGCCCCGCATCCGCCGAACCGTGCTAGGCGGGGCGACCACGCTGCATGGACCCTTGCATGACCGGCAACTTCACCGACGCCGAACGCCGCACCACCCTGGCCGGCCTGATGATCGTCTTCCTGCTCAGCGCGCTGGACCAGACCATCGTCTCCACCGCCATGCCGCGGATCATCTCCGAACTGCACGGCCTGACGCTCTATAGCTGGGTGACCACCGCCTACCTGCTGAGCTCGACGGTGATGGTGCCGATCTGGGGCAAGCTGGGCGACATCTACGGCCGCAAGCCCGTCCTCGTCGTCGGCATCTCGATCTTCATGGTCGGCTCGTGGCTGTCGGGCCTGTCGGGCGAGTTCGGCACGATCGCCGGCATGAGCGGCATGGTGCAGCTGATCGTCTTCCGCGCCTTGCAGGGGATCGGCGGCGGCGCCCTGTTCACCACCGCCTTCGCCATCATCGCCGACCTCTATCCGCCGCGCGAGCGGGGCAAGTTCGCCGGCATCTTCGGCTCGGTGTTCGGGCTTTCCAGCGTGCTGGGTCCGCTGATCGGCGGCTATTTCACCGACCACGGCACGGTTCAGCTGGGCGCCCACGTGATCGCCGGCTGGCGCTGGGTGTTCTACGTCAACCTGCCGCTGTGCCTGCTGTCGCTGTTCATGATCCTGGTGAAGATGCCGGTCCTGCCGCATCAGCGCTCGGGCAAGATCGACTTCCTGGGCGCGGCCCTGCTGATCGCCGCCTTCGTGCCGCTGCTGCTGGCGCTCAGCCTCGGCGGCCACGACATCGCCTGGGCCTCGGCCCAGAGCGTGGGCCTGTTCGTCGGCGCGGCCGTGGCGCTGGGCCTCTTCGTCTATGTCGAGAGCCGGGTGTCGAACCCGATCGTTCCGCTGCATCTCTTCAGGAACAAGACCTTCGTCACCGCCAACCTGGCCGCCTTCCTGATTTCCATGGCCTTCATGGGGGTGGCGGTGTTCCTGCCGCTGTACATGCAGCTGGGCCTGGGCGTCGACGCCACCACCTCGGGCCTGGCCATGCTGCCGCTGATGGGCGGGCTGATCGTCGGCTCGTCGGTGTCGGGCCAGCTGGTCACGCGTACGGGCAAGTACAAGCCGTTCATGCTGGGCGGGGCGGTGCTGCTGCTGGTCGGCGTGATCCCGATGACCCACCTGGCCGGCATCCAGCACCTCTATCTGCTGTGCCTGCTGCTGCTGGTGGTCGGGGTGGGCCTTGGCCCCAACCAGAGCCTGTTCAACCTGGCCACCCAGAACGCGGTGTCGCCGCGCGACATCGGCGTGGCCACCAGCTCCAACCAGTTCTTCCGCCAGATCGGCTCGACGGTGGGCGTGGCCGTGGCCGGCGCCCTGCTGACCACGCGCCTGGCCAGCTATGGCGGCGGCAAGCTCGACCTCGGCGCCCTGCAAGGCCTGGCGCTGGAGAGCGGCGCCGTCGGGACCGGCCAACGCGATCCCGCCCTCGGCCAGGCCCTGGCCTACGCCGTCAGCGGCGTGATGCAGGCGGCCCTGCTGGTCATCGCCCTGGGCGTGGTCGTGATCTTCTTCGTCCCGGCCCTGCCGCTGCGCTCGCGCATGCCGGCGGCCGAGCCGGTGCTGGAAAAGGAAGAAGTGGCGGGGTGAAGGCCCCTAGGGGGCGGCGCCCGATCGCTCCTCCCCCGTGCAACGGGGGGGGGGGACCGCGAAGCGGGGGGGGGGGCGAGACTGGACGCCGAGCAAGCGGTCGCCCCCCCCCTCCCGCTGCGTATCCCCCGCGCGCCCCCCCCCCCGTTTCACGGGGGAGGGGTGGGGGGCTGTCACGGGGCGACTAAAGGGGCCTTCCCCGACCTACAGAAACGAATACGGGTCGATGTCGATCGTCACCCGCACCGAGTTCGGGATCTTGGCCCGCGCCCGCCAGGCCGCCATGAACCCCGGCAGGTCGACGTTGCGTCCGGCCCGCACCAGGAAGCGCTTCCTCCGCCGGCCGCGCACCAGGCCCAGCGGCGCGTCGGCGGGGCCGTAGACCTCCACGCCCTCGGCGTTGGGCGTCGCCTCGGCCAGGGCCTGGACATAGGCCTCCAGCGCCTCGGCGTCGGGGCCGGAGGCGATCACTGCGGCCAGGCGTCCGAACGGCGGCAGGCCGGCCTCCTCGCGCATCGCCATCTCGGCCTCGACGAAGGCGTCGCGGTCCTGGGCCTTGAGGGCCTGCAACACCGCGTGCTCGGGCGAATAGGTCTGCAGATAGGCGCGGCCGGGCTTTTCGTGGCGTCCCGCCCGGCCCGTGGCTTGCGCGAGAAGCTGGAACGTCCGCTCGCCGGCCCGCAAATCGCCGCCCCGCAGGGAAAGGTCGGCGTCGATGACCCCCACCAGGGTCAGGTTCGGGAAGTTGTGGCCCTTGGCGGCGGCCTGGGTGGCCACGAGAATGTCGATCTCGCCGGCCGCCATCGAGTCGACCAGCGCCCGCGCCCCGGCCGGGTCGAACACGGTGTCCGACGAGAAGACGGCGATGCGGGCGTCGGGGAACAGGTAGCGCGCCTCCTCTTCCACCCGCTCCACGCCGGGACCGATGGAAACCAGACTGTCCTTGGCCCCGCAGTGTGGGCAGGCCTCGGGCTTCTTCATCGAAAAGCCGGTCAGGTGGCAGACGAGGCGGCCGGTATAGCGGTGCTCGACCAGCCAGCTGTCGCTGTCGGGCGACTTCAGCTTCTCGCCGCAGGCCCGGCACAGCACCAGCGGCGCATAGCCCCGGCGATTGAGGAAGAGCAAGGATTGCTCGCCCTTCTGCAGGGTCAGCGACACGGCCTTGACCAGGGTCGGCGACAGCCAGCGGCCGGGCTCGGGCGGGGTGGCCCGCATGTCGATCAGGTGCACGTCGGGCAGCTGCGCCGTACCGTGGCGCGCGCCCAGGCGCAGCCAGCGATAGCGGCCCTGGTGGGCGTTCCACAGGCTTTCCAGCGACGGCGTGGCCGAGGCCAGCACCACCAGCGCCCCCTCGATCTTGGCGCGGGCGACCGCCAGGTCGCGGGCCTGGTAGATGAAGCCCTCCTCCTGCTTGAACGAGCCGTCGTGCTCCTCGTCGACGACGATCAGCTTGAGGTTCGAAAAGGGCAGGAACAGCGCCGAGCGGGCGCCGACCACGATGCGGGCCCGGCCGTCGGCCACGGCCTCCCAGGCCCGGCGGCGGCGCGGCGGCGAGACGCCCGAGTGCCACTCGATCGGCGCCGCACCGAACCGCTGCTCGAAGCGGCCCATGACCGCCTGGGTCAGCGCGATCTCGGGCAGCAGCACCAGCACCTGGGCGGCCGGATCGGCCTCCAGCGCCGCAGCGGCGACCTCCAGATAGACTTCCGTCTTGCCCGAGCCGGTGACGCCGTCCAGCAAGGCCGCCTGGAAGCCGCCGGCCGCCAGCATGTCGGCCATCACGTCGGCCGCGGCCTTTTGACTCGGGTTCAGGGTCTGGGGCGGCAGGCTGAGGTCGGGCTGGGCGACGCTGTCGTCGGCGGCGACCAGGACCGGTTCCAGCGCGCCCTCGTCGACCAGGCCCTTGACCACCCCGGCCGAGACGCCCGCCTGGCGGGCCAGCTCGGCGGCGCTCATCGGGCCATGCTCGGCGGCCGCCAGCACCTTCAGCCGCGCCGGCGTCATGCGGCCGGGCTGGACGCCGGTCAGGGCCACGGCCTTTTCCGGCTTGGCCGGCGGATGGCGCAGGCCGCGCAGGGCCATGGCCAGCGGCCAACCGGGCACGTCGACGCTGTAGCGCGCGGCCCACTCGACGAAGGTGATGACGTTGGCCGGCAGGCGCGGATCGTCCACGCGGTTCAGCACGGGCTTGAGACGGCGATTGCCGCCGACGCCGTCGCGCAGGGCGGTGACGACGCCGCGCACCGTGCGCGGGCCCAGCGGCACCGACACGTGGTCGCCGACGACCAGCTCCAGGCCCTCCGGCTCGGCGTAGTCGAAGGCCTCGGGCAGCGGCATGGGCAGCAGGACGGAGGCGATGCGCGGCATGAGACCCGCCTTCTGCAACGGAAACGTCGCCGCGTCGAGGCGCCTGAAGCGGTTACGACCAACGCTGTCATCAAGCCGGCGTTAACCGAAACAGGGCTTCATCGCCTCGCCTGACGCGTGCAGGTGAACCGATGTGTGAGGGGTCATGAGCGAATCCAGCCAGGCGATGGTCCAGCCGCAGATCGATCCGGATCTGGTCCGCAACTTCCTGCGCGAGCAGCCGCAGGTGCTGCGCGAGGACGTCGACCTGCTCGCCGACCTGGGTCTCAAGCTCGACACCGGCAACATCGTCGAGTTCGGCCCCGCCGCCATCGCCCGCGCCGCCGCCGCCCGCGAACGCGAGGCCGAGGTGCGCAAGACCATCGAGGACACCGCCCGCGCCAACATGTCGGCCCAGGCCCAGGTCCACGCCGCGGTCATCGACCTGCTCGACGCCCGCAACCATTCGGATCTCGCCCGCCGCGTCGACGAGATGGCCGCCCTGCGCTTCAGCCTCGCCGCCGGCACGGTGGCCCTGGAAGGCCCCGCCCGGGTGCCGGCCGGCTGGCACGCCCTGGTCGACGGTCAGGTCGACATGATCATGGGCGACCACGGCGTGGCCCGCATGGGCTTCTTCGCGCCCGCGCTCGGCCTGTTCGGCGACAAGCTCGACACCATCCGCAGCATGGCCCTGGTCCGCATGGCCCTGTGGGAGCCCTCGCGCCAGGGCGTCCTGGCGTTCGGTTCTACGGATCCCGAAGCCTTCACCCCCGACATGGGCTCCGACCTGGTGGCCTTCCTGGCCCGCGTCGTCGAGCGCACGGCCGAGCGTTGGCCGGTTCCTTGATCAAGATCCTCCCCCTCTGGGGGAGGTGGTCCGGAGGACCGGAGGGGGGGCGGTTTCAGCTGCCTAGGCGCTGGACGTCCTGCCCCCACTCCCCCCTCCGTCGCCTTCGGCGACACCTCCCCCACGGGGGGAGGATCTAGATGTTCGCCCGCGAAGCCCTGGCCGCCTGGCTGGCCCACCTGGCCGACGAGCGCCGCGCCTCGCCGCGCACGGTGCGGGCCTATGGCGACAACGTGCTGGCCTATCTGAACTTCATCGAGGGCCATAACGGCGCAAGCTCGAGCCTCTCGGATCTCGGCGCCGTCTCGGCCGCCGACCTGCGGGCCTATCTGGCCTTTCGGCGCTCGGGCGATCATCCGCTGTCGCCGCGCTCGGTCAGCCAGAGCCTGTCGTCGATCCGCGCCTTCCACCGCTTCCTCGACGCGCGCCTGGATACGCCCAACGCCGCCATCGGCCTGGTGCGCGGTCCGCGCATCAAGGTCGGCGCCCCGCGTCCGGTCTCCGAAGACCAGGCGCGCGGCCTGCTGGCCGAGATCGCGCTGGATCCCGACCGCGAGGAATGGGAGGCCGCCCGCGACGAGGCGGTGCTGACACTGCTCTGGGGCTGCGGCCTGCGCATTTCCGAGGGCCTGTCCCTGACCCGCGCCGACGCCCCGCTGGGTGAGACGCTGCGCATCACCGGCAAGGGCGGCAAGACCCGGATCGTGCCGGTGCTCGACGCCGTGCGGACGGCGGTCGACGCCTATGTCGCAGCCCTGCCCTTCGTGCTGGGCCCGGACGAGCCGCTGTTCCGCGCCAAGCGCGGCGGCCCGCTGTCGCCCCGCCACGTGCAGGCCGCCATGCAGCTGCTGCGCGGGCGCCTGGGCCTTTCGGACCGCGCCACGCCCCACGCCCTGCGGCACAGCTTCGCCACCCACCTGCTGGGCGCCGGGGCCGACCTGCGCTCGATCCAGGACCTCCTGGGCCACGCCTCGCTGTCGACGACGCAGCGCTATACCCAGGTCGACGCCGAGGGGCTTCTGGCCGCCTACGGCAAGGCCCATCCCAGGGCTTGAGATCAGCCAGCCCCCACAGTTCGTCATCCCGGCCGAAGCGCAGCGAAGAGCCGGGCCCCAGGGGCCGCCGCGATGCGTCGGCCAACGCTGGGGGCGGCTAACCCGACCACCGCGCCCAGTCCCCTGGGTCCCGGACAAGCCCTTCGGGCTTTCCGGGATGACGAGGGTTGGGGTTTTGCTGAGGCGTGAGAACAGGGATCAGGAAAGATCCCTTTCCTCCAGTCCCGCCAGCAGCGCCGCCAGCCGGTCGACCTCGGGCTGCAGCGCCGGGTCCAGCCGCGCCTTGGGCGGATCGGCCTCGACATAAACGAGGTTCACCGTCTCGTTGGGATCGGCGACCAGGTCGTACATCTCCCACTCCTGGCCGACGCGACCCGACGGGTCGAAATAGCGGGTCAGCTTGTGGACCTTGGTGCGCACCGAACGCACGTGGTTGGGCTGGCGCACCGAGCCGGGGGCGATGTCGACCGGCGGACGCTTCGGATTGCCCCGGCGCAGCTTCTCCACCGCCGCGTCGAACACCGCGAACTCCTTCTCGCACTTGGTGTTGTGCGGATTGTTCAGCGGGGCCAAGGGGGCCGTGATCTCGTCATCGGTGATGAACAGCACGCCCAGCCGCTCGCTTCCATCCGGCTCGATCACCCGGTCGGTCTCGCCGCGGATCAGCGGCGCGAGGTTGGCGCCCGGCAGCGGCGGCACGGGACGATCCTTGGCCAGCACCCCGGCGATGGCGTCGCGCTCGGCCTCGCCCACGCCCGCCAGGCCCAGGATGGTCGGCACGATGTCGACGTGGCTGGTCAGGGCGTCCTTGGCCAGCGGGACGCCGTCGGGCGTCTCGATCGAGGCCAGGCCCGGCGGGAAGCGCACGACCACCGGCACGTGCAGCACCTCCTGATAGGCCCCGTGCCACTTCTCCAGCATCATGCCGTGGGCCCCGGCGTACTCGCCGTGGTCGGCCAGGAAGACCACGATGGTGTTGTCGGCCTGTCCGGTGGCCTCAAGCGTCTCCAGCACCGCGGCGATGTGGACGTCGACCACGCTGTGCAGCCAGCCATAGAGCTGGACGAAGGCCTCGACGCCGGCCCGCGGATCGTCGGTCAGCTGGAACGGGATCGGCCCCTGCAAGGCGATGTCGGCGGCCGCTTCCAGGGCCTTGTCGGGATCGGTGATCCCCAGGCCGCGCGCGACGTTGAAGCCGGTCTTGGAATTGAGCGCCAGGCCCATCTTCCAGGCGTAGTCGTGCTGGGCCGTGGGCTTGGTCGACAGGTCCTCGTCCCAGGTCGGCGGAACGTGGCCGCAGTCCTGCGGGAAGTCGCCGGGATTGAGCGGGATGGTCGCCGTGCCGGCGGTCGGCGGCGGCGTCCTCTGGCCCTGCAGCGGCACGGTCAGCGGATTGAAGATGCCCTGCACGCCGCTGTCGTCGGGCTTGGGCAGGGCCTGGCCGATCACCGCCGGATAGGTGGCGATGTCGTGCGGGTTGGTGAACGAGGCCACCGCGAACCACGGCTTGCGGTCGGCCGGATCCGGACCCGAGGCGTAAGGGTCGTGCGACTGGGCGGTTGCGACCTCGCGGTCGTAGTTCACCGCCAGGGCCTGGCGGCGGATGAAGGCGCAGGCGGAATCCGCGAAGCCGGCGTCGCGATAGAGGCCCAGGTTGTTGATCGCCGCCCCGTGCGGCTCGGGCCAGCTCTTTTCCCAGTCGTCGAAGCCGAAGGCCTGCAGCGTGTGGCCGGGCGGATCGCTGACGTGCCACTTGCCGAAATAGTGGGTGGTGTAGCCGGCCTGGCGCATCCAGCCGCCCAGGGTCGGGATCCCCTCGCCCGCCAGCCACGGAAAGTTCGGCGAGTCCCCGCTCTTGAACAGGCCGTCGGTCTGGGTGACGCCGGTGCGGGTTCCGTACTGGCCGGTGTAGATCACCGCCCGGCTGGGCGTGCAGGCGCTGGCGGCGATGGTGTGGTTGGCCAGCAGCACGGCGTTGTCGCGCAGCGCCGCCAGGCCGGGAAAGTGGCGGATGTAGTCGTTGTCTGGTTTCAGCGGCTGGAAGCCCAGCACGTCCTTCAACCCCTCGGCCAGGCCGTGGGCGGCCCCGTAGGAGAAGCGCGGGAACCGGTACTGGTCGCAGGTGATCAGCAGGATGTTGGGTCGCGTGGTCATGTCGGCCTCCCCTCGGACGCTTGCCGGCCCGAATGTCGGGAAGCTGACGCTGAAGTTGTGACAGGACTGTGCTCGCCTTCACAGAACGGCGATTTCGGGCTCGTCCGCGACCAGCGAAAAATCACCGTTCCGCCTGCGACAAGGAGTCGCGCGGGTCGGGGAAAATCCCGGGCTTAACCACGCTTTTACCGCGCGCCCTGCTTTGTGGGTCCAAAGATGAAACACCTCCGCGAAGCCAGTGCGCGCGAGAGGACGCTGAAAGCGGGACAGTCCTGATGAAGCTCGACGATCTGAAGATCGCCACCAAGGTGATGCTGCCCGCCATCGTGCTGGCGGTCGTCGCCGTCGCCTGCGTCGGCATCGGCGTGTGGCAGCAGAAGAAGCTGGAAGCAGCGGCGTCCAACATCGTGCAGCAGCGCGCCCCGGCCGAGCTGGAGATGGCCCGCTTCAACCGCCGCGTCGCCACTATCGGCTACGCCGCCTATCGCACCGTCGCCAACGAGGGCGCCTCCGACGCGGCCAAGCAGGCCTCGCAGGAGATCGACGACGCCCTGAAGAGCGGCAACGAGCGCCTGGACGCCGTGGTCAAGGCCGACCCGAGCACCGCCAAGGACGTCGCCGGCTTCCGCACCCGCTTCAAGAAGGTCTACGACAGCGGCCGCCAGGGCGCGGACCTCGGCCTGCAGGACGCCAACGAGGCCGGGATCATGGTCATGGCCGTGATCGATCCGGACATCACCGCCCTGACCAAGGACGTGTCGGATTGGACCGACAAGCACACCAACGACACCAAGGCGATCATCGGCAAGGCCCAGAAGGACGCCCAGACGGGCATCGTCATCACCCTGCTGTTCGGTCTGCTCTCGGCCTCCGCCGCCCTGGCCTTCGCCGTGTGGATCGGCCGCAGCAAGATTTCGCGCCCGCTGGTGCAGCTGTCCAAGACCATGGAGATCCTGGCCCAGGGCTCGGTGGACGTCGACGTCAACGGCGCCCAGCGCCGCGACGAAGTCGGCGCCATGGCCCGCTCGGTCCAGGTGTTCAAGGACAACGCCCTGGCCCTGCGCACCGCCGAAGCCGCCCAGCAGCGCGCCGCCGCCGAGACGGAAGCCGAGCGCCGCCGCAACGAGCAGGTCCGCGAAGCCGCCGCCAAGGAGCAGGCCTTCGTCATGGAGATCATCGCCACGGGCCTGAACCGCCTGGCCGAGGGCGACCTGACCTACCGCGTCGACGCCGACTTCCCGGCCGACTACAAGCGCCTGCAGTCCGACTTCAACGGCGCCATCAGCCAGCTCGAAGAGGCGATGCGCACCATCGTCCACGCCGCCAACGGCATCGGCGCCGGCAGCGACGAGATCGCCTCGGCCGCCGACGACCTGTCGCGCCGCAGCGAGCAGCAGGCCGCCAGCCTGGAAGAGACCGCCGCGGCCCTCGACGAGATCACCGCCACCGTCCGCCGCAGCTCGGCCGGCGCCCAGGAAGCCTCGCGCGTGGTCGGCTCGACCCGCGCCGACGCCGAACGCTCCAGCGTCGTCGTCAAGGGCGCCGTCGACGCCATGCAGCAGATCGAGAAGTCCTCGACCGAGATCAGCCAGATCATCGGCGTGATCGACGAGATCGCCTTCCAGACCAACCTGCTGGCCCTGAACGCGGGCGTCGAGGCCGCGCGCGCCGGCGACGCCGGCAAGGGTTTCGCGGTCGTCGCCCAGGAAGTGCGGGCCCTGGCCCAGCGCTCGGCCGAAGCGGCCAAGGAGATCAAGACCCTGATCTCGACCTCCAGCCAGCAGGTCAATCAGGGCGTGTCGATGGTCGGCCAGACCGGCGAGGCCCTGCAGGCCATCGTCAGCAAGGTCGGCGAGATCGACGCCCTGGTCGGCGAGATCGCGGCCTCGGGTCAGGAGCAGGCCACCGGCCTCAACCAGGTCAACGCCGCCGTCAACCAGATGGACCAGACCGTCCAGCAGAACGCCGCCATGGTCGAGCAGTCGACCGCCGCCAGCCACTCGCTGAAGGGCGAGGCCAACGGCCTGATGCAGATGATCTCGCGCTTCCAGGTCTCGGGCGCCGAGGCCCGCCGCGCTTCGGCCGGCGGCGGCTCGACCCGTCGCGTCGCGCCCCCGGTCTCGCGTCCGGCCCCGGCCCCCGCCAAGCCGGCCGTGTCGCTGGCCGGTTCCGACAGCCGCCCGGGCGTCAACCCGGTCCGCTCGGCCCAGGCCAAGCTCGCCGCCTTCGCCTCGTCGGCTCCGGCCGCCAGCAGCGACGACTGGGAAGAATTCTGATCGCGTAACACGCCCCGCGTATCGGGGGCGTATCCTCCCTGAACTGAAGACCCCCGCCGGTGCGAACCGGCGGGTTTTTTTCTTGAGCGCCCTGAGACCAAAAAAGTTCGTCATCCCGGCCGAAGCGCAGCGTAGAGCCGGGACCCAGGGGCCGCACGCACGGCCGTTCAGCAGTTCAGGGTTTCATAGAGATCGAGCCACAACGGGTTCATCGACTCGATCAATTCCAGCTTCCATGCCCGCCGCCAACGCTTGATCAGTTTTTCGCGCTGGATCGCCGCGCCAATCTCGTCATGGACCTCGTACCAGACCAGCCGGGTCACCCCGTACTTGCGGGTGAAGCCGGATGCCAGCTTCTCGCGGTGCTCCCAGATCCGTCGCGGCAGATCGTTGGTGACGCCGACATAGAGCGTGCCGTTACGATCGCTGGCGAGGATGTAGACGTAGGAAACACGCTCCATTTCGCCCCCGAGAAATGAGAACGAAATAAAAACATGATGCCGCCGCCGGTGCAATGCTGGCGGCCCCTGGGTCCCGGCTCTCCGCGCTCCGCGCTCCGGCCGGGATGACGAACTAAATTAGCTTGAGAAAGAGCTCATCGCCTCACCCTCATCGGCGCGTCCACCGGGCAGCCGTTCACGCTGCGCATCACCGCGTAGCGCAGGCTGGACTTGGGTTCCTTGGCGAGAGGATGGGCGTGGGCGCCCTTCCTGGCGTCGTCGGTCGGCGTGACCCTGGCCAGCGGACAGCCCTTCCTGGCGGGCCGGATGATGCGGCCGTCCTCGATGCGGGCGGGCGGCGGCGGGGCGTCGGCCAGGAGCGCGGGCCCCGGCGTCTCCGGCAGGACATGGACGCGGTCGGCGGGAGCGGCCTGCACGACGGCGGCCAGCAGCATAGCGGACAAAAGCATGGCGGGGCTCCGTTGCCGAAACCCCGCCATTCTACGTCCGATGGAGCGGACGCGCTTCTTAATTGTCAGGACAGGCGCGAGGCCCGAGGGCCTCGTCCAGTCCCTAGGCCTGCCCGTTAGGCCTGCATGGTCCAGCCTTCGACGCCCATGGCCGCCTGGCGCAGGGCTTCCGAGCGGGTGGGGTGCGGGTGGCAGGTGCGGGCGATGTCTTCCGACGAGCCGCCGAACTCCATGGCCACGCAGATCTCGGCGATCATGTCGCCGACGTTGGGACCCACGGCGTGGGCGCCCAGGATGCGGTCGGTCTTGGCGTCGGCCAGCACCTTCACGAAGCCGTCGGTCTCGTGGTTGATCTTGGCGCGGCTGTTGGCCAGGAACGGGAACTTGCCGACCTTGTAGGCGACGCCCGCGGCCTTCAGCTCGTCTTCCGTCTTACCGACGGTGGCGACTTCCGGCTTGGTGTAGATGACGCCCGGGATGATGTCGTAGTTCACGTGGCCGGCCTTGCCCGCGATCAGCTCGATGCAGGCCACGGCCTCGTCCTCGGCCTTGTGGGCCAGCATCGGACCCGAGGTCACGTCGCCGATCACCCAGATCCCGTCGACGCCGGTCTTGTAGTGGTCGTTGGCGATGACGCCGCGCTTGTCCGGGGTGATGCCCACGGTTTCCAGGCCCAGGCCCTGGGTGAACGGGCGACGGCCGATGGCCACCAGCACGTAGTCGGCCTGCAGGGTCTCGGCTTCGCCGCCGGCGACCGGCTCCAGGGTCAGCTGGGCCTGCTTGCCGTTGTCGCTCGCGCCGGTGACCTTGGCGCCGAGCTTGAACTTGAAGCCCTGCTTGCCGAGGATCTTCTGGAAGGCGTTGGCCACTTCGGTGTCGGTGCCCGGCAGGATGCGGTCCAGGTACTCGACGACGGTGACTTCGGCGCCCAGGCGGCGCCACACCGAACCCAGCTCCAGGCCGATGACGCCGGCGCCGACCACGATCAGGCTCTTGGGAACGGTCGGCAGGGAGAGCGCGCCCGTCGAGTCGACGATGCGGCCGGCGTTGTCGACGGCGACGCCCGGCAGCGGGGTCGGTTCCGAACCGGTGGCGATGACGATGTGCTTGGTCTCGAGCGTGCGCTCCGAACCGTCCTCGGCCTTCACGACGACCTTGCCGGGTCCGTCGATGCGGCCCCAGCCCTTCACGTACTCGACCTTGTTCTTCTTCATGATGAACTCGACGCCCTTGGTCAGGGCTTCGACGCTCTCGGCCTTCTGGGCCATCATCTGGTCGAGGTTCAGCTTCGGCTTCACTTCGATGCCGAGCTTGGCGAACTCGCCGCCGGCGGCGGCTTCATAGTATTCCGACGCGTGCAGCAGGGCCTTGGAGGGCATGCAGCCGACGTTCAGGCAGGTGCCGCCCAGCTTGCCGCGACCTTCGACGATGGCCGCCTTCAGGCCCAGCTGGCCAGCGCGGGTCGCCGCGTTGTAGCCGCCGGGGCCGCCCCCGATGATGACGACGTCGTATTGGGCCATGGGATCTTCGCCTTGCAGCAACGCGCCAGGAACGGCGCCGGACAGAAATATGGTGTCGGCAAGACGCTTTGGCAGGCCTTGCCGAGGCGGGGCTACTCCTAGTGCGGCGGGGGACAAAACGGAACCCGTTTTTCGCCCCTAAGCACGATCGGAAAAGGGAAATTCGGCCCGGCCGCCCGTGTCTTGCACAGGCTCGCCTTGCCCGCCCCCTGGGCACGTTCTTGCCGCCAGCCCACTTTTCCGCGTCGTCCTTGCCGACAGCTTGGCCATGCTCTAGCCATTTCGCCCATCACCGGAGCCCGCCACGCCGCGCGCGCTCCAAATTCAAGACGGCAAGGCGCCCAGCCGGCAGGCGGGCGTTCGGGAGGCGACATGCTCAGCACTTGGAAGTCGTGGACCGCGGGGGCCGCCCTCGCGATCGGCATGATGGCCGGCGGAAACGTCATGGCCCAGGACGCCAAACCCGCGCCTGAAAAGGCCGCCGCGGCCGAGCTGCCCGCCTTCCCGGCCGACAAGTCGGTCAAGCAGACCATGGCCCTGGCCGGCAAGACCCTGTCCTACACCGCCACCGTCGGCTCGCTGCCGGTGCGTGACGAGAAGGGCAAGAAGATCGCCGAGGTGGTGTTCACCGCCTACACCCTGGACGGCGCGGCCCGCGATCCCAACCGCCCGGTGACCTTCGCCTTCAACGGCGGCCCCGGCGCGGCCTCGGTCTATCTGAACTTCGCGCTGGGTCCCAAGCGCGTGCAGTTCGGCGCCGAGGGCGACAGCCCCTCGGCCCCCACCCGCCTGCAGGACAATCCGGCCAGCTGGATGGACTTCACCGATCTCGTCTTCATCGACGCCGTCGGCACCGGCTTCTCGCGCAGCCTGACCACGCCCGAAGAGACCAAGAAGCGCTTCTACGGCGTCAAGCAGGACATCGACTACCTGTCGCGCATCGTCTTCGACTGGCTGGTCAAGAACGAGCGCCTGCAATCGCCCAAGTACATCGTCGGCGAAAGCTACGGCGGCTTCCGCGGCCCGCGCCTGACCTACACCCTGCAGACCGACTACGGCGTCGGGATCAACGGCCTGGTTTTGGTCTCGCCGCTGCTGTCGAGCGCCGGCCGCACGGCCCAGGAGATCTCGCCCCTGCCGGCGATGTGGACCCTGCCCTCGATCGCCGCCGCCAAGCTGGAGCGCGACGGCAAGCTGACCCCGGCCGCCATCAAGGAGGTCGAGGACTACACCCGCGGCGAATACATGGTCGACCTGATGAAGGGCTCGGACCCGGCGGCTCTGGATCGCCTGACCACCAAGGTCTCGGCCATGACCGGCCTTGATCCGACCTATGTGCGCCGCGCCGGCGGCCGCCTGGAGACCCAGTCGTTCCTGCGCGAGGTGTTCCGCCAGACGGGCCGCCTGGGCAGCCGCTACGACAGCAACGTCACCTCGCTGGATCCCTTCCCGTTCACGCCGACGCAGGAGATCAACGACCCGATCCTCGACTCGATCATCGCCCCGACCACCAGCGCCATCGTCGACTTCACCACCCGCACCGTCGGCTGGAAGGTCGAGGGCCGCTACGACGCCCTGTCGGGCGAGGTGAACCAGGCCTGGGATCGCGGCCGCGGCCCCGACACCGAGTCCGTCACCGACCTGCGCAAGTCGGTCTCGGTCGACCCCAAGCTGAAGGTGCTGATCGTCCACGGCTACAACGACCTGTCGTGCCCGTTCTTCGCCTCGCGCCTGGTGGTCGACGCCATGCCGGCCACCGCCGACGGCCGGGTGACCCTGTCCAACTACCCGGGCGGCCACATGTTCTACAGCCGCCCCGACAGCGGCGCGGCCTTCCGCGCGGATGTGAAGAAGCTGTACGGCGCCAACTGACGGCCCCTGCGTGGTCCTCGCCCTTCGACAAGCTCAGGGTGAGGACCAGGGCTGAAGCTTCGCAGTAGAAAACCTCATCCTGAGCCCGTCGAAGGACGAGGTTTTCGCAGAGCATCGACCAAACCCAAGGCCGTCCCGGCAAACCGGGGCGGCCTTTCGCATATCTGCTTCACGACCGCCCCCCGGCCCTCCTCGCAGAAAAACTGGCCGGTCGCGGAGCCATTCTCCATTTCACCGATAGGAATACGTAGATATCACCGCAGCCCAATCGCCGAATGGCGTTATCTCGAATTGAGGGGGCACTACGTGACGATCGGACTTTCGGCTCAAAGGCTCGGCCGCGCCGCCCTGCTGGGCGCGCTTCTCTCCACCACCGCCGGCCTGGCCCTGGCCGCCGAGGCGCCCGCCGCCCCGGCCGCGACGGCTCCCGCCGATCCGGCGGACCCGGCCGCCAACGACGACGCCAGCCTGGTCGGACAGGTCTTCGTCACCGCCCGCCGCCGCGAAGAAAGCGCCCAGGAAGTGCCGATCGCCCTGACGGTGACCTCGGCCGAGACCCTGACCCAGACCGGCGTCAACAGCATCGTCGCCCTGACCCAGCTGGTGCCGACCCTGCAGGTGCTGTCGCCCAACCCGCGCAACACCGCCCTGACCATCCGCGGTCTCGGCGCCTCCTACGGCCTGGCCAACGACGGCCTGGAGCAGGGCGTCGGCATCTATGTGGACCAAGTCTACAACTCGCGCCCCGGGGCTGCGACGCTCGACTTCATCGACATCCAGCAGATCGAGGTGCTGCGCGGCCCGCAGGGCACGCTGTTCGGCAAGAACACCACCGCCGGCGCGCTGAACATCACCACCCGCGACGCCACCCAGGAGTTCGAGGCCGATCTGGAGGCCAGCTACGGCAGCCTCAACTTCCGCCAGTTCAAGGCCACGGCGGCCGGTCCGATCGTCAAGGACAAGCTGGCCGCCCGCCTGTCGTTCGTCGGCACCTGGCGCGACGGCGACCTCTACAACCCCAAGAGCAACAGCTACCAGAACGCCCGGGCCAGCACCGGCTATCGCGGCCAGCTGAAGTTCACCCCGAACGAGCAGCTGACGGTCAGGCTCTACGGCGACTACGCCGTCCAGCAGCCCGAGTGCTGCACGCAGGTCTACGTCACCGTCGGCACGACCCTGAAGCCCGTCGCCCAGCAGTACGCGGCCCTGGCCGCCGGCAAGAACTACACCGTCGCCAGCAAGAACCCCTACGACCGCATCTCCGACATCGACGACCCGATCCAGGCCGACCAGTGGGTCAACGGCCTGTCGGCGGTCGCCGACTACGACTTCGGCGCGGTCACCCTGACCTCGGTCACCGCCCACCGCGAATGGGACTGGGAGCCGCGCAACGACCGCGACTACACCGCACTGGACGTCACCCGCCGCTCGAACAACCCCTCGCACCAGAAGCAGTTCAGCCAGGAGTTCCGCCTGTCCAACAACGGCGGCCAGGCCTTCGACTGGACCGTGGGCCTCTACTACTTCGACCAGAACGTCACGACCCACGGCGTCACCGAGTACGGCTCGGACGCGTCGTACTGGCTGCTGCCCGCCACCAACACCCCGGCCTCGCTGCTGGAGGGCTACACGGTGTTCAACGACAGCACGATCGACACCACCAGCTACGCCGCCTTCGGCCAGCTGACCTGGAAGGTCAGCGACCGCCTCAGCGTCACGCCCGGCCTGCGCTACACCCAGGAAAAGAAGGACGGGACCTACATCCAGACCACCACGGGCGGTTCGGTCACCACCGACACCACCCTGCTGAACCGCCGCCTGGGCATCGCCCGGCCGCAGAACTTCACGGCCAAGACCGACGACGGCGCCTGGTCGGGCCAGATCGCCGTGGTCTACGCCCTGACCAAGGACGTCAACGCCTACGCCACCGTCTCCAGCGGCAACAAGTCGGGCGGCATCAACATGACCGCCCTGCCGCTGACCAGCGCCGGCACGCCCTCGCTGACCGCCGCGGTGATCCGTCCCGAGAAGGTCACCACCGTCGACGTCGGCCTGAAGACCCAGTGGTTCGACCGCCTGGTCACCGCCAACGTCGCGGCCTTCGCCACCGACGTGAAGGACTTCCAGGCCAACGTCGTCGACAGCGGCCCCGGCGCCCTGCGCGGCTACCTGGCCAATGTCGAGAAGGTCGAAGTGCGCGGGGTTGAGCTGGACGCCTCGACCCGTTCGATCGGCGGCTTCAAGTTCTACGGCAACCTGGCCTACACCGACGGCAAGTACGCCAGCTTCAAGAACGGCCCCTGCCCGCTCGAGAGGATCGGCACGTCCACCGCCGCCTGCGACCTGTCGGGCAAGGAACTGCCGGGCCTGTCGAAGTGGGCCGGCTCGGCCGGCGGCGAGTACCGCACCAAGACGAGCCTGGGCCGCCTGACCGGCGAGGCCTATGCGGGCGTCGACGCCAGCTTCCGCTCGGCCTACTACGCCGACAGCTCGGACTCGCAGTACACGCGCATCAAGGCCTACGAGATCGTCAACCTGCGCGCCGGCTTCCAGTCGGAAGCGGGCTGGGAGGCCTTCGTGTCGGTGCGCAACGCCTTCGACGCCGAGTACCTGCAGAACATCACCGTGGTCTCGGGCAATTCGGGCCTGGTGGTCGGCACGCCGGGCGACGCCCGCGCGGTCGCCTTCACCCTGCGCGCCAGCTACTGACGCGCCGAGCGGGTCTTCCGGCGCTCCACACGCCGGGGGACCCGCCTCCCCTTCACACTTCCCGCGCCAGCCTGTGCAGGGCGGCGAACTCGGCCGAGGGCGGGGGCGAGCGCCCCTCGTGCAGGGCCTGCAGATACAGCCGGTAGCCGCGCGCCCGCAGGGCCGGGCCGTGGGCGAAGCGCCCCAGATCCAGGCTCACCCCCGGCTCGATCTCGAACACCGCGCCCGAAAGGCTCCAGGGCTGCAGCCCCGCCAGGGCTTGCACCAGCCGCTTGCGGGTGGTCAGCGCCAGATGCAGGCGCAGGGCGTGGATCGTCGCGCAGTAGGCGACGGCCAGTTCCGGCAAATTCTTGGGAGAGCCGCGCCAGGCGTTGTAGCCGGGCGGCGAGAGCATGCGGTCGCGAACCGCGGCGTCCACGGCCGTGGACGGTATTTCGGCGAGAAGCGCGGCTTCCCGGCGGCTGAACACCCCGTCCCAGGGATCGAGCGCGGCGGTCGGAAGCATCAACTGGATATCGGAGAAACGCAGCGAAAAGAGCCGCGCCCGGGGTGACCGGGCGCGGCGGCAGTTTCGGGGGGAAACCTAGAACGTGGCCTTCAGGCCGAACTTGCCGGTCCACGAGTACTCTTCGTACTGCAGCAGGCGATCGCCCTTGGGACCACGCTGGTAGGCGACGTAGGGTTCGTCGCCCATGTTCACGAGGTCGGCGAAGACCTGGATCTGCTTGGTCACGCGGTACTTGGCGCTGAGGTCGTACTGCAGGTGGTCCTTCACCCAGCGGTCCTTCTCGGCGCTGGAGCCCAGCTCGTCGAGATAGAGGTCGCGATAGGTGGCCGACAGGCGCACGCTGAACGGACCCTTCTCGTAGCCGACCATGGCGTTGAAGGTGTTCTTCGACGAGGCGGGCAGCGAGATGGTGCGGCCGTCCACGTCGCCCTCGGCGTCGGTGTAGGTGTAGTTGAAGCCGAGGATCGTGCCGCTCGCCAGGCCCGGCAGGAAGGTCAGCGCCTGCTGGTAGTTGAACTCGAAGCCCTTGATGGTGGCTTCGTCGCCGTTGATCGGCGTCACCACCTGGTCGTAGGTCACGCCGTTGAAGGTGTAGTCCTCGTACTCGGCGTCGACGATGAAGTTCTTCACCTTCTTGTAGAAGACGCCGCCCGAAAGCACGGCTTCCTTGGCGAAGTACCATTCGGTCGACAGGTCGAAGTTCCAGGCGTCGTAGGGCTTCAGGTTCGGGTTGCCGAACTCGCCCTCGTTGTCCTCGACCACGAAGCGCGGGGCGATCTTGCCGATGCCCGGACGCACCACGCTGCGGAACGCGCCGGCGCGGACCAGCAGGTTCGGCTTGGCCTCGTAGCGGATGGTCGCGCTGGGCAGCCAGTCGGTGTAGTCGCGCTTGAAGCTGTTGGGCGCGACGCTCAGGTCGTCGCCGTCGACTTCGACGAAGTTGCCTTGCAGGCGGTTGCGGGTGTGCTCGACGCGCAGGCCGGCGACCGCGCGCAGCGGGCCCGACTGGTAGCGGCCCAGGGCGTAGGCCGACAGGATGTCTTCGGCCACCTTGTAGTCGGCGATGGACGACTCGTAGGCGGTGTCGAAGTCGCTGCGCACCAGCTTGCCGGAGTTGGTCTCCAGGAACTGGGCGATCGAGGTCTTGCCGACCACCGGCGAGATGTCGGCCAGGCCGTAGTCCTGCGTGCCCAGCACGTCGGCCAGGGTGAAGGTCCCGTTGTAGCCGCTGTAGTAGTCGATCTGCAGGTCGTTCGACTTCTCGCGCAGGCGGGCCTTGGCGCCGAACTGCACTTCGGCGTTGCCGCCGGCCCACGGGAAGGCGCGGCGGGCGTCGAACTTCAGCGTCGCCTCGTCGTCCTTCGACATCGACAGGCTGGTCTGTTCCAGCCGGTAGAAGCTGTAGCGCGAGGCGTTGAGGAAGTTGGCCTGGCCCGTGGTGATCGAATAGGCCGGGTTTTCCATGTCGCTGTAGTCGAAGTTCACGCCCAGCGACGAGCCGGTGAAGCGCTGGCGGAAGCGGGCCGGGTCGATCGAGCCGGCTTCCTTCTCGCGGGCGGCCGAATAGGCGGCCGAGTAGTCGAAGCGCCACGGACCCTTGTCGGTGCGGCCGCCGAACGACAGCGAGCGGATGGTCTGGCTTTCGAAGCGGTCCTTCAGGTCGCGGATGACCGTGATGCGGCCGTCCTGCGAGCGGAAGCTGGCCGAGGTGGCCGTGCCGCTGACCGGGTCGCCTTCCATCTCGAAGATGGTGCGGCGGCGGTACTCGTGGTCGTCGAACTGGCTGGCCAGCAGGCGCAGGTACAGGGTGGTGTCGTCGGTGGCGCGGAAGTCGAACGACAGCGAGCCGCCCAGGCGCTTACGGGTCACGTCGTAGTCGCGGTATTCCAGCGTCTTGGCCGAGACGACGCCGTTGTCGGCCTCTTCCCAGTCGTCGGCCTCGATGTTGTCGGTCGCGAAGGTGCGCTTGTAGTACGACAGGCCGCCGGCCACGCCGAGGCGATCGCCGAAGGTGCGCGAGAAGTCCACCGAGGCCTTCGGCGTCGTCTTGCCGGTCTTCTCGTTGTACGAGCCCTCGGCCGAGACGGCGAAGAACGGCTTCTTGCGGTCGAAGGCGCTGGTGGTGTTGATCTCGATCGAGGCGCCGATGGTGTCGGCGTCCATGTCCGGGGTCAGGGTCTTCTTGATCTCGATCGACTCGATCAGTTCCGACGGGATGACGTCCAGGGCCACCGAGCGGACGTCGGCCTCCGGCGAGGGAACGCGCACGCCGTTGATCGAGGCGGCGTTGAGGTTCGGGTCAAGACCGCGGACGGCCACGAAGCGGCCTTCGCCCTGGTCGTTCAGCACGTTGACGCCCGGCGCGCGGCGCACGGCCTCGGCGACGTTCTGGTCGGGGAACTGGCCCATGGCGTCACGGGTCAGGACGCTCTGGATGCCTTCGCCGGCGCGCTGGCGCGAGATCGAGCTGGCCAGGTTGGCGCGCTGGCCAACGACCAGGACGCTGTCGACCGCGTCGGCGCTTTCCGGACGCAGGGTGATGGTCACGCGGGCGTTGTCCTCGCCCAGGGTCACCGGGGTGTCGATGGTCGCCGCGCCGGTGTAGCGGGTGCGCAGGGTGTACTGGCCGGCCGGCAGGCTGCCGAAGCGGAAGCCGCCGTCGGACTCGGTCTGGGCGGTGCGGCCCAGCTCGACGATCGACACTTCGGCGGCTTGCAGGGCCCGGGCGCCGGTGGCGTCGATGACGCGGCCCGACAGGTCGGCGGCCATGGCCATGGCGGCCAGAGACCAGGTTCCGATGACCGTGGTGGTCAACAGCAGCGAGCGCTGGGAGGCGCGCTTGAACGACATTTTGTTTTGCCCCACTCGACCTTGAGAGATGGGGCGGGGTGGTGCAGCACCCAGACGACAGCGGCGCTACGACTCCATGAAGAAATTGCGACGATGGCGGACGAAAGGCCGGCGCCGGACGAAGGCTTTCGTCCGGGCTCCGAGCCGGGACGAAAGCCTTGCGCCGCCTTACTTCACCGCCGCGTTGCCGCCGTCGGCCCACAGCGCCGAGCCGGCCACGAAGCTGGCCATCGGACTGGCCAGGAACAGGGCCGCGGCCGCGATCTCGTCGGGGTCGGCGATGCGCCCCAGGGCATGCAGGCCCGCCGCCCATTCCTTCTGCGCCGCGTCGCCGCCCATCGGCGTGTCGGTCCCGCCGGGCAACAGGGCGTTGGCGCGGATCCCCCGCGCGGCGTAGTCGGCCGTCAGCCCCTTCACCAGTCCCATCAGCCCGGCCTTGGAGGCGCCATAGGCGGCCATGCCGGGGATCCCGACGCTGGTCCCGACGAAGGTCGAGACGAACACCAGCGAGCCGCCGCCGCGCGCCAGCATGGCCGGGACCTGGGCCCGCGCGCCGAGAAAGGCCGAGGTCAGGTTGGCGGCCAGCACCGCGTTCCAGTCGTCCAGCGCGATATCGGCGAGCGGGGCGTAGGGCCCGACGGCCCCGGCGTTGTTGATGGCGATGTCCAGGCCGCCGAACCGATCGACGGCGGCGGCGACCAGGGCCTCGTGGGTGGCCGGATCGACGACGTCGCCGGTCACCGCATGGACCTGTCCGCCCCGGCTGCGGATTTCCTCGGCGACGATCTCCAGGGCGTGGCCGCCCCGAGCGTTGATCACCACCGCCGCGCCCTCGGCCGAAAGCCGCAGGGCGGTGGCCCGACCGATCCCCGACGACGCGCCGGTGACGATCGCGACCTTGTTGTTCAGCATCGACATGCTTGCCTCCTGATCTGGAGGCCAGGGTCCAGGAAACGGCGCGGGGCGGCCACCCGAATCCTGCTTTCGCCTCAGGCGTAGGCCGGCGCCTCAGGCGTAGGCCGGATCGGCGGCGGCCATGTCGGCGCCGCGCAGGTTCTGGCGACGCCAGGCGTTGGGGCTGATGTCGAAGGCGCGGCGGAAGCGGTTCGACAGGTGGGCCTGGTCGGAGAAACCACAGGCGATGGCGATGCGGCCCAGCGGCTCGGCCGAGTCCAGCATCATCGAACGCGCCTGCTCCAGGCGCAGATTGAGGATGTGGTCGCGGGGGGCCATGCCGTAGCTGGCGGCGAAGGCGCGCGAGAAGTGGCTGACGCTGAGCTTGGCGATGGCGGCCAGGTCCGTCACCCGCACCGAACCGTCCAGATTGGCGGCCAGGTGGGCGTCGATGCGGCGCATCTGCCAGGGGGCCAGGCCCCCGCGGTCCAGCTCGCCCGGGGCGGCGGCTTCCAGCAGGCGCAGGCCTTCGCGCTCGACCAGGGCCATGGCCTCGCGGATACGGCGCTCGGCTTCGCCGCGGTCCTCGCGGGCGGTGCGCTGGGCGTCGCGCAGCAGGTCGGCGATGCGCTTGGGCAGGGCGCTGGCCTGCACGTCTTCGCGGGGCTCGAAGCTGCGCGAGAGTTCACCGGTCTGGGCGGCGCGGGCGGCGATCGTCTGGGTGGCGAACATGGTCCAAATCTCCTTGGCGGGCCCGGCGGCCGCGGCGTCGAAGGAGAGAATGGCGGAGCCCGAACAATCGCGAAATGGAAATGATCGAAAGTCATCTTTTCCGATTTTGATCTATGTCAAGAATCACGCGGCGACGGCGGGCCAGGCTGCATCGGCATTCGGTACCGAGTTTCCCCGCGAAGGCGGGGATCCAAGCTGCCTTTCGGGAAACGGCGCGGCCGCGAGCGACCCGCAACCTACGCTTGGGTCCCCGCCTTCGCGGGGAAGAGCGGATCGAGGGGACGGCCGTCGATACGGGCTAGACGATTTGCGCCGCGCGATCGCGGCGGGATTGTCCGAACCGGGGCCTGGGCTCCCGCTCGGCTTCACCCATCTATGGCGGGCAAGCCACGAGGCCCCCGATGACGCCGCTGTCCACGCTCCCGTTCCTGAAGACCACCCGCTGGTTCAACACCGACGCACCGCCCGTCCTCGCCGGCCGCGTCGTGGCGGTCTACGCCTTCCAGATGCTGTGCCCCGGCTGCGTGGCCAACGCCCTGCCCCAGGCCCAGCGCCTGCGCGAGGCCTTCCCCGAAACCGACCTGGCGGTGATCGGCCTGCACACGGTGTTCGAACACCACGAGGCCAACACCCCGGCCGCGCTCGAGGCCTTCCTGCACGAGTACCGGATCAGGTTCCCGGTCGGCATCGACGCGCCCGACCCGAACGGCGGCCCCATCCCCCAGACGATGCGGGCCTACGCCCTGCAGGGCACGCCCAGCCTGCTGCTGTTCGATCGGCAAGGCCGGCTGGTCCACCAGCTGTTCGGCCATCCCCCGGACCTGACCCTGGGCGCGGCCGTCCAGGCGCTGCTGCAGTCGAAGGCGGCGGCCTCACCGGACGCACGGGCGGAAGCGGAAGACGGCTGCGCGGACGGCGTCTGCGCCGCGCCGGTGGTCTAAGTCCCCTAAGGTTCGTCATCCCGGAAAGCCCGCAGGGCTTATCCGGGACCCAGGGGACTGGGCTCGGAGATGCAGCCGCCGCCCAGGCGGTCGCAAACGCAATGCGGCGGCCCCTGGGTCCCGGCTCTGTGCGCTACGCGCTCCGGCCGGGATGACGCGAGAACGCAGGCCCCTACCGCGCCAGCCGCCCGTCCTCCAGCGCCGCCGGCTCGAAGCGGAAGATCACTTCCGGATCCGGCTCGGGCACGCCCTTGAGGATCTTCTTGCCGGCGGCGCCCGACGGCGCGGCCGCGTGCAGCAGCCAGCGGATGATGTTCAGCCGGGCGGCCTTCTTGTGGTCGGCGCGCACGCAGACCCAGGGCGCGGCCTCGGTGTGGCTGCGGGTCAGCATCTCGTCGCGGGCGGCGGTGTAGTCGTCCCACTTGGCCTGGGCGACGGCGTCCAGGTCACTGGTCTTGAAGGCCTTCAGCGGATCGTCGCGCCGGGCCTTCAGCCTTTCGGCCTGCACGTCCTTGTCGATGTCGAGCCAGAACTTGGAAAAGCGCATGCCGCTTTCCACCAGCATCCGCTCGAAGCCGGGCACGTCGCGCAGGAACTGCTCCTGCTGCTGCGGCGTGGCGAAACCCATCACCCGCTCGACCCCTGCCCGGTTGTACCAGGAGCGGTTGAAGATCACCGCCTCGCCGCAGGCCGGCAGCCATTCGACATAGCGCTGGAAGTACCACTCGCTGCGCTCGCGGTCGCTGGGCTTGGGCAGGGCGGCGACGATGGTCTGTCGCCTGTGCAGGTGCTCGGTGATGCGGGCGATCGCGCCGTCCTTGCCGGCGGCGTCGCGGCCCTCGAAGATCGCCAGCAGCTTCCACTGCTTGTCGATGGCGTGCTTCTGCAGGGCGATCAGCGCGATCTGAAGGTCGCGCAGCTCTTCGTCGTAGTCGCGGTCCTTGCTCATAAGCCGAGCCTACCCCCGAAAGAGGAACCTGGGCTAGAAGGAGCGCATGATCCGCCTCTTCGTGCCCCAGCCGCTGTCCAAGGACGCCGGAATCGCTCCGACCCAGGAACAGTCGCGCTACCTCGTCCAGGTCATGCGCCTTACCGTCGGCGACGAGATCCTGGTGTTCAACGGAACCGACGGCGAATGGCGCGCCGGCCTGGTGGACGCCGGCAAGCGCGGCTGCCTGCTGAAGGCGCTGGAGCAGACCCGCGAGCAGACCACGTCGCCCGACCTCGACCTGATCGTCGCCATGGTCAAGCGCGGCCGGGTCGAGACCATCGTCGAGAAGGCCGCCGAGCTGGGCGCGCGCCGCGTGCGCCTGACCACCACCCGCCGCACCAATGTCGACTACATGAAGCTGGCGCGCCTGGACGCCATCGCCATGGAAGCCGCCGAGCAGACCGGCCGGATGGACGTGCCGCAGATCGTCGATCCCGAGAAGCTCGACAAGATCCTCGACGGCTGGGACGAGACCCGGCGCCTGGTGTTCTGCGACGAGGGCGGCGATGCGAAACCCGCGATCGAGGCCCTGGCCGGAACCGGCGGTCCCGCCGCCATCCTGATCGGTCCCGAAGGCGGCTTCGCCCCCGAGGAGCGCGAACGCCTGCGTTCGCTGCCGTTCGTGACCCCCGTCTCGCTGGGCCCGCGCATCCTGCGGGCCGATACGGCGGCGATCAGCGCCATGACCCTGTGGCAGGCCGCGGCGGGGGATTGGCGGTAAGCAGGCAAGGCCCCCTCAGTCGGCTTCGCCGACAGTTCCCCCAGAGGGGGAGCATCTTCAAGATCCTCCCCCTCTGGGGGAGGTGGCCCGGAGGGCCGGAGGGGGGACGTTTTCAGCTTCCGCTGTTGTCAGCCAAGTCTGCGCCACTCCCCTCTCCGTCGGCTTCGCCGACACCTCTCCCACAGGGAGAGGATCGCCCGAGACCGAACGGTAACGCTATTTGTGGCGGACCCTCTTGTGGTCGGCTAAGACAGCGCCCAACTGCGCTCCACGCCTGTCGTGGCGGTCGGGGGGAAACGGGCCCCTCCCCTCCTGTGGCGTTCGATTTTAGGGGAGACGGCGATGGCCGACACCGCCAGCCTGGATCAGCGCCCGCTGACCCTCGAAGACCTGACCGCCTACTTCGCCAAGGGCAGCAAGCCGAAGTCCGCCTTCCGCGTCGGCGCCGAGCACGAGAAGTTCGGCTTCTATCTCGGCGCTCATACGCCCGTGCCCTATGAGGGCGATAAGGGCGTGCACGCCCTGCTGGTCGGCCTGCAGCGCTTCGGCTGGAAGCCGGTGATGGAGGGCGATGTGATCATCGGCCTCGAGCGCAACGGCGCCAATGTCAGCCTCGAGCCGGGCGGCCAGTTCGAACTGTCAGGCGCCCCGCTGCTGACCATGCACGACATCTGCGAGGAGACCGGCGGCCACCTGGACGAGGTCAAGGCCGTGGCCGACGAGCTGGGCCTGGGCTTCCTCGGCGTCGGCTTCTCGCCGCAATGGAAGCGCGAGGACGTGCCGATCATGCCCAAGGGCCGGTACGTCATCATGCGCAACTACATGCCCAAGGTCGGCAACCTGGGCCTCGACATGATGCTGCGCACCTGCACGGTGCAGGCCAATCTCGACTTCGAGAGCGAAGCCGACATGGTCGCCAAGTTCCGCATGAGCCTGGCCCTGCAGCCGATCGCCACGGCCCTGTTCGCCAATTCTCCGTTCACGGAAGGCAAGCCGAACGGCTTCCTCTCCGCGCGCGCCAACGTCTGGACCGACACCGATCCCAACCGCACGGGCCTGTTGTCGTTCGTGTTCGAGGACGGCTTCGGCTTCGAGCGCTACGCCCAGTACATGCTGGACGTGCCGATGTACTTCGCCAAGCGCGGCGACCGCTATATCGACCTGGCCGGCCGGTCCTTCCGCGACTTCATCGACGGCAAGATCGAGGAAGTCGGCGGCGAGCGCGCCACGATCAAGGACTGGGCCGACCACGCCACCACGGCGTTCCCCGAGGTCCGCCTGAAGACCTACCTGGAAATGCGCGGCGCCGACGCTGGCCCGTGGAGCCGCCTGTGCGCCCTGCCCGCCCTGTGGACCGGCGTGTTCTACGACGACGCCGCGCTCGCGGCGGCCTGGGACCTGGCCAAGGACTGGACCGTGGAAGACCGCGAGGGCCTGCGCCGCGACGTGCCGACCCTGGGCCTGAAGGCCAAGGTCGCCGGCCGCACCGTCCAGGACGTCGCCAAGGACTTCGTCGCCATCGCCAAGCAGGGCCTCAAGGCCCGCGGCCAGCTGAACGGCGGCTTCCTCGACGAGTCGATCTATCTGGGCGAGCTGGAAGAAATCGCCGACAGCGGGATCACGCCCGCCGAACGCCTGCTGGAGAAGTTCCACGGCCCGTGGGGCGGCGACATCGGCAAGCTGTTCGACGAAGGGGCTTACTGAGCTCGAGATGCTCCCCCTGAAGGGGGAGCTGTCGCGAAGCGACTGAGGGGGAAGACGGTCAGCCTCATCAGAAGCTGAAAACGTCCCCCCTCCGGCCCTCCGGGCCACCTCCCCCAGGAGGGGGAGGATCTTATCTCAGCATCCCCAGCACGATCCCCGCCTGGCCGCCGATATAGAGGAACCACACGGCCCAGGCCGTCAGCCTCGGCGAGCCGAAGAGCTTGGCCCCCTTGAAGAGGTCGAAGGCCAGGATCGCGTCCGAGGCCATGAACGCCACGGCCCCGACGGTCGCCGGCCAGCGAACGGTCGGCAGGGCGGCGGCCGAGACCACCATGGCCAGGATCGCCGCCACATAGGCCAGCACCGCCGGCCGCAGCGGCCCGAGCGATCCCCACAGCCGCCGCAGCATCACCGCGCCGACCAGGGCCGCCACCGGGGCCAGCACGAAGAAGGCCTGGCTGGGCGCCGTGCGCTCGCGCCAGAAGACGATGACATAGACCACGTGGCCGGCCAGGAACGCCGCCAGGCCGAAGGGCAGCCAGCGCTTGGGATCGCCGGCCAGGAAGGCGTCGCCCAGCGCGCACAGGGTCAGGGCCACGGCCAGCAGCACCGTGCCGCCCTCCAGATAGGCCAGCACGGCCAGCGCGCCGGTGGCGGCCGTCTTGACGAGCGTGCGGATGAAGGACGGCGGGCGTTCCACCAGCACCAGGCCATAGGCCAGGGCGCACGCGCCGCAGATCGCCCACAAGACGGTGTCAGTCATCCTTGGAGAGCTTGCTCAGGAAGGCCTGGGCGGCGTCCTTGTGACGGGGCTTGAGGTTCTTGCCGACGATGGCCAGCAGGGCGGCGATCACCGCCGCGTCGTCGGTGAAGCCGATGGCCGGCAGCACGTCGGGAATGGCGTCGGTGGGCAGCACGAAATAGGCCAGGGCCGCGAACATCATGCCTTTCGCGGCCGTCGGCGTTTCCGGGTCGCGCGCGCACCACCACAGCGACAGGGCGTCGGCGGCGAACGGGATCTTCGAGGCCACGCGGCGCATCTTCGGCCAGAAGCCGCGGCTGACCCGCTGCTCGTTGACCCGCACCGTGGCCGGCACGAGCGCCTTCTTCGGGTCCAGCACGTCGTCGGGCGTCACGCCGCCGTTGACGTCGGGGGATGGTTTGGCGTCGGCGCTCATCGGGTTAAACCGCTCCTCAACACACCAATTAAACGCAACCCCAGGGGAAACGTCCATGAAACTCGACAACACCGTCGCCGCCGTCGTCACCGGCGGCGCCTCGGGCCTCGGCGAGGCCACCGCCCGCGCCCTGGCCGCCCAGGGCGTCAAGGTCGCGATCTTCGACATGAACGAGGCGCGCGGCGAAGAGGTCGCCAAGGAGATCGGGGGCGTCTACTGCAAGGTCAACGTCACCAGCGACGCCGACGTCGACGCGGGCTTCGAAAAGGCCCGCGCCGCCCACGGCCAGGAGCGGATCCTGGTCAACTGCGCCGGGGTCGGCAACGCCGCCAAGACCGCCAGCCGCGACAAGGCCACCGGCGAGACCAGGCACTTCCCGCTCGATATCTTCGACCGCGTGATCCAGATCAACCTGGTGGGCACGTTCCGTTGCATCGCCAAGTCGGCCAAGGGCATGCTCGACCTGGAACCGCTGCAGGACGGCGAGCGCGGCGCCATCGTCAACACCGCCAGCGTGGCGGGCGAGGACGGCCAGATCGGCCAGGCCGCCTATTCGGCCTCCAAGGGCGGCGTCATCGGCATGACCCTGCCGATCGCCCGCGACCTGATGAACGACGGCATCCGCGTCAACACCATCCTGCCGGGCATCTTCAACACCCCGCTGATGAACGCCGCCCCCGACAACGTGAAGGACGCCCTGGCCGCCTCGGTGCCCTTCCCCAAGCGCCTGGGCAACCCGGCCGAATACGCCCAGCTAGCGCTGACCATGATCACCTGCGGCTACTTCAACGGCGAGGACGTGCGCCTGGACGGCGGCATCCGCATGGCGCCGCGCTGACGACGCGCCCCCTCTCCCCTTGCGGGAGAGGGTGGCCCCCGCCAGGGGGTCGGGTGAGGGGTCGCACATACGGAAACGCCGCGACGGCCGATCAGCTGTCGCGGCGTCCTGTGTTTGAGATCCTCCCCCTCTGGGGGAGGTGGCCCAGAGGGCCTGAGGGGGCTTGCACGGCGGCTAGACCCCCTCAGTCGCTTCGCGACAGCTCCCCCAGAGGGGGAGCATCCAGAACCAGCGACCTACTTCTTCACCCAGCCGCCGCCGAGCGGCTTCCAGTACTGGCCGGCCGACAGGCGGGCGTAGAGCTGCTTGGCTGTGGCCTGGCCGGCGGCGTCGGCGGTGACGCCGGTCTTGGCGGCGGTGTCCTTGTAGACGGCCGCGCGGCCGGTGTTGATCTCGGCCACGGCGGCGCGCAGGTCGGCGTCGCCGCCCGACACGATGCCGAGGAAGCCGTCGGCCTGCTCGCCGACCGTGCCTGCGGCCTTGGCGGAATCAACGGCGGCCTTGGCGGCGGCCGACTGGGCCATCACGGGGGCGGCGGCGACCGCGCCCAGGGCGGCGGCGATGGCCAAAACCGTCATCGTCTTGCGGATCATGGCGGTTCCTCCTCTTAGAACAGGTTCGGGTTCTGCTGGATCAGCGTCTGGACTTCCTTGTCCAGCCGCACCCGCACGTCGGCGTCCAGCTTGGCGTAGATGTTGATCGGGTCGACCTTGACGCGGACGGTCGGGGTGCAGGCCGCCAGGCCTCCCGCCGCCAGCAGGGTCGCGATCAGGACGCGCTTGTGCATGGCTTTAGTCTCCATTTCGGGCTTCACGATCGTCGTTCACGGCTGAACCGGCGCTGAACGGCCCCAGTCTTTCATTCCTAGGAATGAAAGACGGTTTCGTTGCAATCGAGCGCGTTAGTCGGCGAAACCGCATACACTTTCGCCTAACGCGCTCGGTCTTCGGTTTCTTCGGCGAAGCGACGGCCCCAGGCGGCCAGAAGCTCGTCGAAATTGAGCGAGGTGTCGAGCGTCAGGTCCACCGGCGTCTTGGCCGGCAGCGGGATCCGCCGCTGGAAGGCCTTGCCGCGGATCAGCTCGATGATGCCCACGCGCGCCTTCTCGGCCACCTTCGGATCGTGCTCGCCCTTGATGTGGAACAGCATCGACAGGCGCCCGTTCGGCGTCGAGTTGACCCCGGCCTCCAGCGTGTCGAACGACAGGTTCTCCATGGCCTGGTAGGCGAAGTCCTGGATGGCGTTGACCGGCGCGTCGGCGGGCGGCTGGTTGTTGGGGTTGCCCGGGCTGTCGCTTTCGCCCTGGTTGGCTTCGACCCCGGTCAGGGCCTCGCGGGCGATCGAGATGCGGCCGGGCTTGATGGCGTTCAGCTTGCCGTCCAGCAGCTTGAAGCCCTTGGCGCTGAACTCGAACGGCAGGCGGCCCGAAACCACCGCGTCCAGCTTGACCTTCTCGGCCAGGGTCGAGCCGGCGGTCAGTTCGCCCAGGTCCAGGCCGTCGATGACGATGACGCCGCTGATCGGGCCGCCGTTCAGCGGCACGTCGACCGGCTCGATCGATATCTTGCCCTTGGCCGCCGTCAGGCTGGCCTCGCTGACCTTCAGCGAGGTCGCGCCCAGGGTGAACACAGCGCCCACGGCCTCCAGCGGCACGATGGAGTCGATGCGGGTGATCGCCAGCTTCTGGTCCGGCGCGCTGGTCAGCGGCGCCAGGCTGTCGAACTTCACGTCGCCGGCCAGGGTGGCCACGAAGCCCAGCGGACTGGCGCGGAAATCGAGCCCCTGGGTCGAGACCTCGCCGCTGCTGGTCACGCCCTTGTCGGTCCAGTCGAAGCGGCCCCTGAAGCTGGCCTTGCCCTCGGCCTCGCTGGCGAAGGCGGCCATCGGGCTGACCGCCACCGGCTGCAGGCCCGCCTCCTTGGTGAAGACGATGTTCGAGGCGTCGATGATCGCCGAGCCGCGCCCGCTCTCCACGCCGTGACGGATGTCGATGCGGCCCAGGGCAAAGCCGCTGGCGGTGCCGACGTCGACGCCGCCGGTCCACACGCCGGAGGCCAGGTTGAGCTTGCCCGTCGCCTTCACCGGCTCGAAGCGCTTGGCCGAGGCCGCGTCGACGAGACGGCCTTCGGTCAGCCGCACCTCGGCGCGGTCGAAGCCCACTCCTCCGCCGACAAAGGTCCCGGCCACGCCCTCGGCCTTGGCCTCGGCGGCCGTGATCGCGCCGCGTCCGTTGGCGAAGCGGGCCTGGGCCTCCCAGCGGCCACCCGCCACCCGCACCAGCGGCGCGGAGACCGGGCAGATATCGAGCGCGATGTCCTGGATCGGCCGCTCGCCGACCTCGCCCGCCTCGATGGCCGCCACCTTGACCGGCGTGCACCCGGCCAGGCGGAAGTCGAACACGCCGCCCGCCGCGCGGGCCTGGCCCTTGATCGTGGCGCTGATCCCCTGCGCGGGCGGCACGTCCAGCGTGCCCGCCAGGGTGACGGGCGAGGAGAAGCCGCGCGCGTCGGCGCGCCAGTCGCTAGCCGTCAGGGTCAGCTCGGGCAGGCCGCCGCCCTTCAGCGCCAGGGTCGCCGCGCCGCGCGAGATGCCATTGAGGCTCTCGACCAGGCGGCCGCCGCCGGGCGTCAGGGTCGCCTTGGCGCCGCTGGCCGAGGCCAGCGTCACGGGCTTGCCGGCGAAGGCGGCCACGCGGCCCTCGCCGATCTCCAGCCGCAGGTCGTCGGCGTCGAGCGAGAAGTCGGCCAGGGCCTTGCGGGCGGCCACGGCGTATTCGGGGCTAGGCAGGCCGGCGGTCAGGCGCTCGGCGTCCGGAGCGGCCACCGCCCCGTCGGCCCCGGCCCGGCCGGCCAGGGTCAGGCTCAGGGTCTCGCTCGCCTGGAAGCGGCCCCTGGCGTCCAGCACCAGCGCCGACAGCCCCAGGCCGCCCCGCGCCGCCCGGCCGACGCCGGCCGCCACCTGGATCGGGCCCGACACGCTCATCGGCCGGCCCTTGGGCGCGCTGAACACGAAGGTCTTGGACTTGATGTCGATCGCCGAGCGGGTCAGGGCCGCGCCGCCGGCCACCGCCCGTTCGGCCGTGCCGCGCAAGCGCGCCGGCCCCAGCACCCGCGCGCCGGCCTTGTCGAAGTCCACCCGCAGGGCGTCGCTGTCGAGTTCGGCGGTAAAGCTGCGGGCCTCCAGCCCCGGCGCCACCAGCCGTCCGGCCCGGGCCTGGCCCGACAGTCGCGCGGCCGCGCCGCCTTGGGTGAAATTGCCCGCCACCAGGCCCGCCAGGGTCAGGCGGGTCTCGACGTCGTCGAGGCTGGTCTCGCCGGCCCTCAAGCCTTGCGCCTTGATCGACAGCTTGACGTCGGCCGGGCCGGTGGCCGCCAGGCGCTTGAGGTCGGGATAGGCCACGTCGGCCTCGACCCGGGCGTCGGCGCCCTCCAGGTCGACCTGCTCGGCATCCAGGGCGTCGATCTCGGCGCGGGCGTCCACCGACAGGCGGTCGCCGCGCTTGCGGGCCTTCAGCATCGCCCCGCGCAGCTCGACCTGCAGGTCCTCGGTGGCGTAGCGCATGGCCGCGATCGCCGCGTCCAGCCGCAACAGCTGGCCGTCGTCGAGACTGGCGTCGCCGGTCAGGCGGGCCACGCCCCCCGGGGTCTGCAAGGTGACGCGGGCGTCCTCGACCAGCACCGCCGGCCCGCCCTCCTTCTCCTCGCCGGGCGACTTCAGCGCCTCGTCGATCAGCGGCTGCAGCTTGCCGAAGGTCAGCTTTTGCCCGTCGTAGCGGGCCTGCAGGCGCGGGCTGGTGATGCGCACGGCCCGGGTGTCGATGGCGAACGGCCCGCCCGACCACGGGGCCTGCAGGTCGTAGGCCACCTCGATGCGCCTGGCCGAGAAGTAGGGGTCGTTCTTGGGGCCCAGCCGGATCGAGCCGGCGAAGCCGCTGGCGTCCAGGCTCTCGACCGAGATCAGGCCCTCGATGCCCCGCTCGGCCAGCCACGCCTCGGCCAGGGCCTGGCTGATCTCGCGCCGGCCGGCATAGGCCGACATGCCCAGCGCGATGAACGCCATCATGGCGAAGGACACCGCCTCCAGCCCGGCGTCGGCCAGCGCCGCCTTGTCCAGGCGCAGGCCCCGCTTGGGCTTGGCGGGTGTCTTGACGGAATCGGGGTCGGCGTGAGGCTCGGCCATCGGCCGCACCATGCCGCAAGCCGTGGCGTTTGTGAGGCCTCGATACGAGAAAAGTCTGGAAAGCGACGGTCTTGAAACATCAAACCCCTCCCCCTCGATGGGGGAGGGGCAGGGGATGGGGGA
>LNIY01000108.1 GCA_001449105.1 Caulobacter vibrioides
CCTCTGGGCCACCTCCCCCAGAGGGGGAGGATCTGGTTGGCGCGGGCCACCTCCCCCAGAGGGGGAGGACCTAGGCGAGCGTGACGAACAGTTCGTTCTCGATCACCCACTGGCCGGCGAGCTTGCGCCAGGTGGCCAGGTAGGTTCCGCTCTGGGTCGCCCCCTCGCCTTTCCAGGTTCCCACCCAGCGGCCGCGCTCGGCGGCGCGGGCGCCGTCGGCGTCGAGTTCGATCAGGTCGGTGGTCCGGACGTAGGAGACGAAGTCGCGATCGGCGAACTGGCCGGCGAAGGCCTCGATGATCTGGTCGCGGCCCAGCAGCAGCGAGCCGTCCCCGGCGATGACCTTGGCGTCGACCGTGAAGAAGGGGACGAGACGGCCCGTGTCCTTGCCGGCGATCAGCCGGTTGGTGAGCTTGCGACGAGCGGCGACGGCGTCCTGCGGCGCGATCATGAACTGCTGAGTCCCTTCCTGGCGAAGGCTTCATGCCTTCGCGCATTTTCTTCACGCGAACCGGTATCCACTTCGCTCGAAAATGCTCCGCGCGATATAGGCTGGGCCGTCGCCCCTTCGCAAACCGGACTCCGATGCCGCCCCTCGACGACCTCGCCGCCCGCCCGACCGCCCTGCCCGTTCTGACGACGGCCCGGCTGACCCTGCGCCCGCCGGAGCTGTCCGACTTCGAGGACAGCGTCGCCATGTGGTGCGAGCCGGAGGTCTATCGCTATGTCGGCGGCCGCGCCTCGACGCGCGAGGAAAGCTGGGCGCGGCTGCTGCGGGCCCGGGGCCTGTGGGCCCTGCTCGGCTACGGCTATTGGGCGGTGCGCGAGACGGCCACAGGCCGCTATGTCGGCGAGGTGGGCTTCGCCGACTTCCACCGCGACATCGAGCCCTCGTTCGAGGGCGTTCCGGAAATGGGCTGGGTGCTGGCCGGCTGGTCGCACGGACGGGGCTTCGGGACAGAGGCGGTTAGCGCGGGCCTGGCCTGGGGCGGGGGCCAATGGGGCCAGGCGCCGGTGGTCTGCATCATCCATCCCGACAACGCCCCGTCCCTGGCCCTGGCGGCCAAGACCGGCTTCGTCGAACAGACCCGCACCACCTACAAGGAAAGCCCGACCGTGCTGCTGCAGCGGGGGTGAAGCGCGGCCGCGGTTCGCAGACGCCATCAACTGTCGTCATCCCGGCCGAAGCGCAGCGAAGAGCCGGGACCCAGGGGACTGGGGTCGGCGCAATGCATTGGCGACCGCCTGGACGCTCAATCAATCCGCCGAGCCCAGTCCCCTGGGTCCCCGGATAAGCGCTACGCGCTTTCCGGGATGACGGTCATGGAGATGCTGAAGAGCCTGGGTCCCCGCTTTCGCGGGGATTTTACGGAGAGAAGAGCCTCAGGCCGCCTGCAGCTGCTGCTTGACGCGTTCGGCCAGGGTCTTGATGTCGATCGGCTTGGGCAGGAAGGTCACGCCGGTCTCTCCTTCCAGGAGGTCGCTGAACTCGGCCTCGGCGTAGCCGGAGATGAACATCACCGGCGCGGTTCCCAGATAGCCGCGGGCCTTCTTGAGCAGGGTCGGGCCGTCGATGCCGGGCATGATCACGTCGCTGATCAGCAGGTCGATCTGGCCGGCGTTCTCCTCGGCGATGATCAGGGCCTCCTCGCCGTCGCTGGCCTCCAGCACCTCGTAGCCGCGGGCGCGCAGCAGGCGGGCGGCTACGCCGCGCACGGCGTCCTCGTCCTCGACGAACAGGATGCGGCCGGCGCCCGACAGGTCGCGGGCGGCGCGGGGCTTGGGCGGCTCGGCGACCGCCACGGCGGCCGCGGCGGCCTGGGCCGGGGTCGGCTCGTGGACGGGCAGGAAGATGCGGAAGGCCGCGCCCTCGCCCGGGCGGCTGTGGACGTGGATCCAGCCGTCGCTCTGCTTGACGATGCCGTAGACGGTGGCCAGGCCCAGGCCCGTACCCTCGCCCACCGGCTTGGTGGTGAAGAACGGGTCGAATATCTTGCCCATGACCTCGGGCGGGATGCCGGGGCCGTCGTCGCTGACCTCGATGAAGGCCTGGTCGCCCTCGGCGCCGGGGAAGCCCAGGCTGCGCGCCTCGTCCTCGTTGAGGCGGGCGGTGCGGATGCGCACGACGCCGCCGCCCTTGGCCGCGCGCACGGCGTCGCGGGCGTTGACGGCCAGGTTCATGACCGCCGTCTCGAGCTGGCTCTTGTCGGCCCGCACCTGCGGCAGGTCGCGGCCGTAGTCGGTGATCAGCTTGACGTCCTCGCGCAGCAGGCGGCGCAGCAGGACCTCGAACTCGGAGATCAGCTCGCCCAGTTCCAGCACCTCGCGCTGAACGGTCTGCTTGCGCGAGAACGCCAGCAGCTTGCGCACCAGGTCGGCGGCGCGCACGCCGGTCTGGCGGATCTCGTTGAGGCCTTCGTAGGACGGGTCGCCCACCGGGTGGCGGTGCAGCAGTTCGTCCAGGCGCAGCTGGATGGCGGTCAGCAGGTTGTTGAAGTCGTGGGCCACGCCGCCGGCCAGCTGGCCGATGGCCTGCATCTTCTGAGCCTGAGCCAGCTGCAGCTCCATCTGCTTCTGCTCGGAGACGTCGATCAGATAGGCCACGAGGCGGCCGTCGGCGCGGTAGAGATAGAGGTGGGCGATGCGCGACGGATCGCGGGCCAGGCGCACCTCGAACGGACCGGCCTTGCCTTCGGCCAGGCGCGTCTCGGCCTCGGCGCGCGAGGGCGGGTCGATCAGCTCGCCCAGGGTCATGCCGGCGCGCACGGCGCCGGTCATGGCCGACAGGGCCGGATTGGCTTCCAGCACCTTCGAGTTGAAGGGGTCCAGCCCCTCCAGCAGGGCCGCGCCGAACGGCGAGGCGCCGGAGAAGGCGTCCAGGGCGCGCGGCGGCGGGGCGGCCTGGGCGGCGACCGGGGCGACCGGCGGCAGGGGCGCGGCGACGGCCTCGACCACGGCCGGCAGGCGGACCAGCAGGCGGCCGCCGCCGACGCGGGCGGCCAGGGCGGGACGGTCCTGGCCGGCGACCACGACCACGCCCTCGGCGGCCTCGCCCTTGCGGGCGCGGACCAGGGCCGAGAACAGCGAGGCGTCCTTGGGCAGGCGGCGGGCCTCGCCCAGGGTGTCGCGCCAGGCCTGGTTGGCGGCCAGGATGCGGCCGTCGGCGGCGGTCAGGGCCGCGGGCTCGCCCAGGGCGTCGATGAAGCTGTCGACAACGTCGACGCCGTTGTCGTGCGCGGCCGAGGCGCGGATGGCCACCAGGCCCAGGATCGCCACGCCCGCGACGCCCGCCAGCAGCAGCAGGCCCGCCAGGGTGGCGGGGCCCGCGCGCAGGGCCGGCGCCGTGGCGAAGCCAGCGGCGAGAACGAAGAAAACGGCCGCGCCCCAGATCAGGGGGTCGGCGCGGCGGCGGGTCGCCGTCATGTCTTTCGCGGGCGTCTCGGCCATGCCGACCGAAATCCTTCTACAACCTGGTCGGGTGAAGGCCCCGACGATTCGTCCGGTAAGGATACTCCTTACGCGGCCCTAGAGCGCGTTTATCAAGCAGGTCGCTGATTCTACGGCGGAAATGTGATTTCCCGACGGTTGCATACCAGCCCGCGGAACGATCCGTTCACCGTCAATCGGCCCAGGCGCGGCGCTTGGACTGCTTGTTGCTGAGCACGAAGCCGATGACCTTGGCGACGGCCTCGAAGTGCTCGGCCGGGATCTGCTGGTCAACCTCGACGGCGGCGTAGAGGGCGCGCGCCAGCGGCGGGTCCTCCAGCACGTGGACGCCGGATTCCTCGGCCACGGCGCGGATCTTCAGGGCCAGGTCGTCGACGCCCTTGGCCACGCAGATCGGAGCCGGGGTCTCGCCCTGCTCGTACTTCAGCGCCACGGCGTAGTGGGTCGGGTTCATGACGACGACGGTCGCCTGGGGCACGGCCTGCATCATCCGCTGGCGCGAGCGCTGCATCTGGATCTGGCGGCGCTTGGCCTTGATGTGGGGGTCGCCGTCGCTGTCCTTGTGCTCGTCCTTGAGCTCCTTGAGGCTCATCCGCATGCGCTTGTTGAAGCGCAGGCGCTGCCAGAACCAGTCGAAGCCGGCGGTGACGATCAGGAAGATCAGCACGGCCCAGAACAGCTTCTTGCAGAGGTCGACGGCCAGCGGGAGCATGGCGGCCGGGTCCATGCCGACCAGGCCCGTGACCATCTGGGCGTCGGGCTTGAGCACGAACCAGGCGATGACGCCGGTGACCAGGAACTTCAGGGCCGACTTGGCGAACTGCATCATGCCGTCCGGCCCGAAGATGCGGCCAAGACCCTTCAGGGGATCCAGCTTCTTCAGGTCGGGCTTCATCTTCTCGCCCGAGAACATGAAGCCGGACTGGGCGATGTTGGCGGCCGCGCCCAGCACGCCCGAGCACAGCATGACCAGGATCAGCGGCGGCAGGGCGGCCAGCACGGCCTTGCGGGCGATGATCTGGACCCCGCCCTCGACGTCCATCTGACCGGCCTGGGCGATGAAGGGCACCAGCGACTGGACGAGGTCGCGCGTCAGCCAGCCGCCGGCGATGACCACGGCCCCGAAGGCCCCGGCCAGCGAGGCCAGCTGGGCGATGTCGGCGCTTTTGGGGACGTCGCCTTTCTTGCGGGCGTCCGCCAGTTTCTTGGCTGACGGTTCTTCTGTCTTCGATTCCTGGTCCGTATCGTCAGCCATGGCGCGCTCCTAGTTGAAGACGCCGAGCAGATCGCGGTAGCGATCGCTCCACACCATGGCGATGCCGCCCAGGGACAGGGCCAGCAACGAAAGGCCCAGGATCACGCTGAGCGGCGAGGTGACGAAGAAGATCTGGAACGAGGGCATGACGCGGCCGACGAGGCCGGTCGCCAGGTTGAAGACGATCGAGAACACGATCACCGGCGCGGCCAGCTGGACGCCGAGCATGAAGCTCTGGGCCACGGTGCGCACGGCCAGGGCGGCGGCGTCGTTGACCGGCACGGTCTTGGTGAACGGGAAGAGCTCGTAGGACCGGGCCATCGCGCCGATGAACAGGTGGTGCAGGTCGGTGGCCATGACCAGGGTCAGGCCCAGCATCGACAGGAAGGTGGCGATGGCGGTGCTGGACGGCGCGCCGGCCGGGTTGGTGGTCTGGGCGAACGACAGGGTGGTCTGCAGCGAGATGATCTCGCCGGCCGTGGTCAGGGCGCTCATGAACAGCTTCAGCACCGCGCCGATCATCAGGCCGATCAGGATCTCGTGGATCACCTGGCCGGCCAGGCCGCCCAGCGTGGTGGGCAGCGGGCCGACGGTCTTGGCGACCACGGGGGTCAGGACGACGGCGATCAGCAGGGCGAAGGCCAGGCGGATGCGCGGCGGCACGGCCGTCTCGCCGATGCCGGGCATCAGCATGACCATGGCCCCGATCCGGGCGAAGACCAGACCGGCGACATAGACCTGGGCGGTCGTCGCGAAGCTGTCCACGCCCCGCCCTTCCCTACATCGCCGCGATGCGGGCGGCGATCTGGCGCATGAAGCCAGACATCAGCGCGCCCATCAGCGGCAGGAACAGCAGCAGCGAGATGAAGATGGCCACGATCTTGGGCGCATAGACCAGGGTGGCTTCCTGGATCTGGGTCAGGGCCTGGAACAGGCCGATGGCCACGCCGACCACCAGGCCGACGATCAGCACGGGCGCGCACAGCTGAAGGGTCAGCCAGATCGCGTCGCGACCCACGTCGAGGACTTCGGCTCCGGTCATGAACGGGCTTTCTGCTTACGCTCTGGACGGTGTTGGTGTGAGGCGCACCCTGCGCCCGACATGGTTAACAGGGAGTTAGGGACTGTTAACACCGCGCCCGCCCCGAGCGCGAGCCGGGCGCGGCGCATGGTCGCTGCCGCCGGGCCGCAGCGGCCTGCGACGTCCCGTCGCACGGGTCGAGGCGGCCTGCGTCGCTTTAGTTGCTGGCGAAACTATCGGGCGACATGCAAGCTTCACCGATCAGTCGGAAGAACGTCATGCGTATGGATTCGAGATGGCATTGGTGGCAGCGCCACCCCTTCATCGGCCTGGCCGTGGGCTGGGCCGTGATCGCGATCGGCGTCGACATCCTGGCGCTGCTCCTGCGCCATTGAAAAAGGGCGCGGACCAAAGCCCGCGCCCCTCTCTTCAGACAGCTTGAAGCCGCCGATCAGCAGTCGTGGCCGGCGCCCAGCGGGCGGCAGCGGCCGTCGATGGCCTTGGGGATCGGCACGCCCGTGACGGCGGCGATCGTCGGGGCGATGTCGACGGTCTCGATCGGCAGGATGCGCTCGCGGGGTTGCGCGCTCTTCCACCAGAACAGGATCGGCACGCGGCGGTCGTAGTCCCAGGGCGTGCCGTGGGTGGCGACGTAGGTGTTGCTGGCGCTGGCCGGGACCAGGTTCGGCTTGAAGGCCACCAGGATGTCGCCCGAGCGGCCCGGATAGGCGCTGCGGCGCAGGCGCTCCTTGACGCTGATGGTGTCGGGCGAGGTTCCCTTGGCCACCGGCGGCGTGGTCAACAGGTCGTTGATCTCGTAGGCCTCGGCGACCTCGCCGCGCGAACGGACCAGGGCCAGGGCAGCCGAGGCGATGCGGGCCCGCTCGACAGCCGGCGGGGTCTTCTTGTCGGCGCCGACGATCACCAGGGTGTCGATGCCGCCCGGGGCGACCAGCGGGTCGTAGTCGAGCGAAAGATCGGTGCGCAGCTGCTGGTTCAGGCCCTTGAGCCAGGCCGAGGTGGCGATGCGCGAGACGTCGTAGCCTTCGTCGTGCAGGCGCTCGGGGAAGTCCGAACCGCCGTGGTCGGCGCTCAGCACCACCAGCACCTCGCCCTTGGCCTTCTCGATGCGCTTGAGGAAGGCGTCGAGGCGGACGTCCAGGCGGCTGAGGTGGTCGCACATCTCCGGACCACGGGTGCCGTAGCGGTGGCCGATGAAGTCGGTGGCCGACAGGCTGACGGTCAGCACGTCGACCTGCGGGCCGTCGCCCAGGCCGAACTCGTCACGCAGGGCGGCGGCGGCTTCCAGGGTCACGGCGTCGGTATAGGGGCTGGCCGACAGGTCGCGCAGGGTCTCGGACGCATTGCCCGGCAGCGGACGCGGCAGCTTGGCGTCCCAGGTGCGATCGCCGGTGGTCCAGGTCTTTTCGAGAGCGGCGCAGGCCTTGTTCTCGTAGGTCCAGACGAAGGGCTTCTTCTTCTGCTCGGCGGCCAGGCGCGCGTTCAGGCCGGCGACGGGGGCGAGCTTGGTCGCGGCGTCCTCGCCCGGCTTGACGTAGGTCGTGAAGCCGAAGCCGGCCTGGTACCAGAAGGCGCCGTCCGGATCATGGCCGGCCATGGTGATCGCGCCGCGATCCTTGCCCGAGACGCCGTAGACGCGGCTCTTGGGCGAGACGGCCTTCAGCCATTCGCCGTAGGTCGGAACCATCAGGTTCCTGGGGCTGACCGGGTCCTGTTCGGACGGCGCGGCCAGGGTCACCGACTCGTCGAGCAGGCAATACGACTTCCTGCCGGTCGCGGCGTCGTACCAGTTGTTGCCGACGATGCCGGTGCGGTTGGGATAGGAACCGGTGAGCAGGCTGGAGTGGCCCGGGCAGGTCTCGGTCATGCCGTGCGACTGGTAGCCGTTGGGATAGACCACGCCTTCGCGGCCGAGCTTGCCGAGGCCGCCCTTCCACTGGCCGCGCCACTGTTCGAACAGGTTGGCGCTGAACTGGTCGATGGAGATCACCACCACCAGCTTGGGATTGGGCTTCACCTGGTCGGCCGCCTGGGCCGGGACGGAGGCGAAAAGGGCGACGCCGGCCAGCGCAGACAGCGCCGTCCTGGGGCCAAACTGGAAGGTAAGCTTGCTCATGGCGCGCAACCTGCCCCAACGGCGAAGCGGTCGCAAACAAAGCTTCAGCAGACGAAGTTCACTGAGCGGCGACGCCCAGTTCGCGCGCGGCCGCGGCGGGCGACTGCTTGCCGGCGTCGCGGTCGACGGCGTAGTTGGCCCGGCGCATGGCGTCGACCGACAGCTTGCCCGACAGCGACGCGGCCAGGGCCGCAAGGCGCGGATCGCCGGCCCGTTTCGGCGAGACCAGCAGCACCGCGTCATAGGGCGGCAGCGCGCCTTTCGGATCCTCCAGCACCACCAGGTCGTCGGCGGCGATGCGGCCGTCGCTGGAGAAGGCCGAAATCACGTCGGCCTCGCCCGAGGCCAGGGCGCGGTACATGAAGGTGGGCTGGAACTGGCGGCGGGTCCTGAACTTCAGGCCGTAGGCCTTCTCGACCGCCGCCCACTCGGGCCGGGAGAAGAACTCCAGGTCGCCGCCCATGACAAGGTTCGGGGCCTTGGCGGACAGGTCGGCCAGGCTTTTGACGCCCAGCGCCTGCGCGCGCTCGCGCTTCATGGCGAAGGCGTAGGCGTTCTCGAAGCCCAGCGGCGCGGCCAGGACGACGCCGTCGCGGCGGGCCAGTTCGGCCCTCAGCGCAGCCAGCACCGCCTGGCGGCCGGGATTGTCGGTGCGGTGCAGGACGTTAGCCCACAGGGTGCCGGTGTAGTCGACATAGGCGTCGATCTCGCCGGCGGCCAGGGCGCGATAGGCGACGGCCGAGCCGAGGTTGATGCGCCGCTCGACCCGCGCCCCCCGCCCCTCCAGCCGCGCGGCCATCAGCTCGGCCAGCACGTACTGCTCGGAGAAGTTCTTGGCCCCGATCACGTAGGCCTGGGGGCGCGGGGTCAGGGCCGGAACCGCCAGCGGCGCCAGGGCGGCGGCGAGGCCAAGGCCCAGCGCCGCCAGCGCGCCGCCCCACAGGAGCGGCTTGCGCTGTTCAAGGCCGCGCCCGACCAGGCCCAGCAGCTGGTCGACGACCAGGGCCAGGGCCGCCGAGGCCGCGCAGCCGACCAGCACCATGTCCCAGGCCTCGGTCTGCAGCCCCGAGAAGATGTAGTCGCCCAGCGAGGTCTGGCCGACGGGGGTGGCCAGGGTGGCGCCGCCGATGGTCCAGACGGCGGCGGTGCGCACGCCGGCCAGGATCACCGGCGCGGCCAGCGGCAGCTCGACCTTCACCAGACTCTGGCGCGGGGTCATGCCGACGCCCCGGGCGGCCTCGGTCACGGCCGGGTCGACGCCGGCCAGGCCGGCGGCCGTGTTCCGCAGGATCGGCAGCATGGCGTAGAGCGACAGGGCCAGCAGGGCCGGCAGGAAGCCGAGCGCCGGAAAGCCGAAGCCCAGGCTCGCCTTCGTCAGGTTCGAGATCAGCAGCAGCAGCGGATAGAACAGGGCCAGCAGCGCCAGGCTGGGAATGGTCTGGACCAGGCCGGTGGCCGCCAGGGCGACCCAGCGCAGCCCCGGACGGCGCGCGGCGGCGAAGCCCAGCGGCAGGGCGATCGCCAGGCCCAGCGCCAGGGCGGCGGCCGACAGGGCCGCGTGCCAGGCCAGGCGTTGCGGCAGCAGGGCGAGCAGCTCAGCCATCCAGCAGCGCCCGCACCCGCTCGGCCTGGCGGCGCGGGGCGGCCATCAGGGCCTCGACGCGCGGGTCCTCGCAGCCGGCCATCAGTTCGCGCGGCGCGGCGTCGGCGATGATCCGGCCCTGATCCAGAACGATCACCCGGTCGGCCAGCAGCAGGGCCTCGGCGACGTCGTGGGTGACCATCACCGTGGTCAGGGACAGCGCCTGATGCAGGCGGCGGACGTCGTCGCCCAGGGCCTGGCGGGTGATCGGGTCCAGCGCGCCGAACGGCTCGTCCATCAGCAGGATCGCGGGCCGGCCGGCCAGGGCCCGGGCCACCCCCACCCGCTGGCGCTGGCCGCCCGACAGCGCGGCGGGACGACGCTGGGCGACCGCGCGCGGCAGGTCGACCAGATCGAGCAGTTCGTCGACGCGGACGGCGATCTCGTCCTTCTTCCAGCCCAGCAGGGCCGGGACCACGCCGATGTTCTCGGCCACGGTCATGTGCGGGAAGAGGCCGATCTCCTGGAAGACGTAGCCGATGCGGCGGCGCAGGACCGGTCCGTCGAGGGCGCCCACGGCCTGGCCGTCGATCCTGACCACGCCCGAGGTCGGCGGAGCCAGGGCGTTGATGGTCTTCAGCAGCGTGGTCTTGCCCGCGCCCGAGCCGCCGACCAGGGCCACGAACTGGCCCGGCGGGATCGACAGGTCGACGTCCTTCAGCGCGACGGCGCCGTCATGCGTCTTGCCGACCTGTTCGAGGGCGATGGCGGGAGTCATGCGGCCTCACCTTTCCCGCAACCGGACGCTGCGACAAGCCGTCCCGCTTGCACCAAGGCAAATCAGACGCGTTAATAGTGATTAACGGGGGTAGTTCTAGGCTGGCGTGGAGCATGACGATGGCCGTAACCCTGACCGCCTCCCCCTCGACGGGAAGCTTCAAGGCCCGCAAGCGCCGCAAGGCCGTGCAGCGCCGCCTGCGCGTGGCCGTGGCCGTGATGCTGCTGCTGAACCTGGCCGTCTGGGCCGGCGTCGTCGCGGCGCTTCGCGGCGTGGACGTGGCGCAATTGCTGCCGGCCCTGGGACAGACCCTCTCTCTTTGAGAGAGGGAGGGGCCCGCCGCGAAGCGGTGGGAGGGTGAGAGGTTTCACCGGTTCCCGTTACGCCCCCCCAAAGTCGTCATCCGGGCCGCAGCGCAGCGAAGAGCCGAAGACCCAGGGGCCGCCGACGAGGCCTTGACGACAGCGAACCTCGCCATCGCGCCCAGTCGCCTGGGTCCCGGACAAGCCCTACGGGCTTTCCGGGATGACGATTGTTGGAGCGCTTCCGGCTGAGCCTCATTCGGAGAGACCGTAACCTCTCACCCTCCCACGCCTGTGGCGCGGGCCCCTCCCTCTCTCTCAGAGAGAGGGATTTTTGGGATTTGGCGTCAGTCCTTGGCGTCCTTGGCGGCGGCCTTGAGGTCTTCGCCGGCCGACTTCACGCCGCCGACCACCTCGTCCTTCTTGCCTTCCTTCTTCAGGTCCTTGTCGCCGGTGATGTCGCCGACGGCGGACTTGATCTCGCCTTCGGTCTTCTGGGCGTGGCCGGAATCCTTGTCGCCGCAGGCGGTCAGGGCGAGCGCGGTGGCGGCGATGGCGACGAGGGAGAGAGGACGCGTGAGGTTCATGCGGTGGAGCTCCTTGTTCGAGCTCTCAACGCCTAGCTTCGCAAATCGGTTCGATCGGCGATGGCGACACACGGGATCCGGCTCCCCTTATGCCGACCTTCCCCGCGAAGGCGGGGATCCAAACTGGCTTTCAGGAACACTTACGGCCGTGAACCGACCGCGACCTCGGCTTGGATCCCCGCCTTCGCGGGGATGCACGGAGAGAAGTCGGATTGGGGCGTGGCGTCCATCGACGGCCGAGCCGTCAGATCGACATCCGCATGATCTCTTGATAGGCCGAGATCACCTGGTCGCGGATCGAGATCACGGTCTCGAGGCTGGCTTCGGCCGACGAGATGGCGGTGACGACATCGATCAGTTCGGCCTTGCCGGCCGCCTGCTGGGCGATCTTGTGCTCGGCCTGGCGCGAGGCCTGGACCGTATCGGTCATCGCCGACTTCAGCATGTCGCCGAAGTCCACCTTCTTGGGCTCGCCGACGCTCTTGCCGAGCGAGAGCGGGGTCGCGCCGGTGGCGGCGTAGGCCTTGGAGGCGGCCAGAGCGGTGATCATCGCCTAAGCCCCCTTACTTCTTCAGGATGTCGAGCGTGCGCGACTGCATGCTGCGCGCGGTCTCGATCACGTTGAGGTTGGCCTCGTAGGCGCGCTGCGCCTCCTTCATGTCGAGCGCCTCGACCAGGGTGTCGACGTTGGGCAGCTTGACGTAGCCCTTGGCGTCGGCCGCCGGGTTGCCGGGGTCGTACTCGGTCTTGAAGTCCTTCTGGTCGCCCTCGACGCGGGCCATCTGGACGCCTTCGGCGCCCTCGACCTTGGCCGGACGGAACACCGGCACCTGGCGGCGATAGGGATCGCCGCCGGCCGTGCGGGCCGTCGAATTGGCGTTGGCGATGTTCTCGGCGATGATGCGCATGCGGCCCTGCTGGGCCTTGAGCGCGCTGGCCGCCACGGCCATCGCCGCCGCCGACTGGGATCGGATCTCTGCCATCTACGAGGTCCCTTAGCCGTTCGGGCGACGCGCGGCGGTGCGCAGCATCGACATGGAGCGTTGGTAGAAGGAGACCGCCGCGTCGTAGTTCATGCGCGCATCGGTCATCTTGAGCATCTGGTCCTCGAGCGTCACGGAGTTGCCGTCGAGGGTGGTCTCGCTGTCGGGGCCCTGGGGCGAGCGGAACTGGCTCACCGGCTTGGACGGGGCCAGGTGGCCGGCGCTGGTGGCCAGCATCTGGACCGGACGGCCCGCCGGGGCCGCGCCGTTGCCGCGATAGACCGGGGTGGTCGTCTGCGCGTCGAGCGAGGCCTGGAAGGTGAAAGGCTTGAGGTCCCGCGGCTGATAGCCGGGGGTGTCGCCGTTGGCGACGTTCTGGGCGACCACCTTCTGCCGCTCGGTCAGATAACCGAGCCGGTTCTTCAGCATCGCGAAAAGAGGGATGTCGTCCGGACCCATGCGAGCATGGTGAAGAAACAGGGTTAATCACGCATTAAGGACAGTCGGGCACACCAGGGATGCGGCGCCTCGCCGCGCCTCTTTCCTGTGGAATCCAGTCCGCGCATGGACGTCTTTCTTCTGATCCGCGCCGTGGCGGCGCTGGCCGTCACCCTGGGCCTGATCGGCCTGGCGGCCGTCGTGCTGCGCAAGTTCGGCCCCGAGGCCCTCAACCGCATCGTCTCCAAGCGCCGCGAACGGCGGCTGCAGGTGGTCGAGACGCTGGTGCTGGACCCCGCCCGGCGCCTGGTGCTGTGCCGCCTGGACGGCGAGGAGCGCCTGGTGCTGCTGGGCGATGGTCGCCTGCTGGACTGGGTTCCCGCCGGAGCCCCCTCGCCTTCTTCCTCGCCTTCGCCCTCCACTTCCCCCGTCGCCGAGACCCAGCCGGAGCCCGTGGTCTGATGCGCCTGCTCAAGAGCCTCACCGGCGCCACGCCGCAGGAACTGCGCCGCGCCGCCCTGATCGCCATGCTGGCGGGCCTGGCGACGACGCTGGGACCGTCGCTGGCCATGGCCCAGTCGGCGATCAACGTCGATCTCGGCACAGGCGCCGGCCTGACCGAACGGGTCGTCCAGTTGGTCGGCCTGCTGACCGTGCTGTCGCTGGCGCCGTCGATCGTGATCATGACGACCTCGTTCGTGCGCATCGTCGTGGTGCTGGGCCTGCTGCGCACGGCGATCGGCGTGCAGCAGAGCCCGCCCAACCCGGTGATCATCAGCCTGGCGCTGTTCCTCACCGCCATCGTCATGGGTCCGACCTTCGAGCAGTCCTACGACGCCGGCGTCAAACCCCTGCTCGACAAGCAGATGGAGCTGCCGCAGGCGTTCGAGGCGGCCGGCCAGCCGGTGAAGACCTTCATGCTGCGCCAGGTGGACGAGGACGACCTGGCCTTGTTCATCCGCCTTTCGAAGATCGAGAAGCCGAAGACCGCCCAGGAGACCCCGCTGAAGGTCGTGACCCCGGCCTTCATGATCTCGGAACTGAAGCGCGCCTTCGAGATCGGCTTCCTGCTGTTCATCCCGTTCCTGGTCATCGACCTGGTCGTCGCCAGCGTGCTGATGAGCATGGGCATGATGATGCTGCCGCCCGCGACGGTGAGCTTGCCGTTCAAGCTGATATTCTTCGTGCTAGTGGATGGATGGCGACTCGTCTGCGGCAGCCTGGTGGAAAGCTTCCAGCGCGGGACCGGCGGCGGATAAGCTCCGACAAAACAGAATAACTAGAAGCAGAAGACCAAGACCGATGGGCGTTTTCGTACTGGGCTCGATCAATCTGGACGCCGTGGCGCGGGTCGACGACCTGCCGCGGCCGGGCGAGACGGTGGCCGGCCTGTCGCTGGAGCTGTTCCTCGGCGGCAAGGGCGCCAACCAGGCCGTCGCCGCCGCCCGCATGGGCGCGCCCACCCGCCTGATGGGCGCGGTCGGCAAGGACGACAGCGGCCTCAGCCTCAAGGGCAAGCTGGCCGGCTACGGCGTGCAGGTGGCCGACGTCGCCGAACTGTCGGGCGCTCCCACGGGCCAGGCCCACGTCTGGGTGTCGAACGGCGGCGAGAACATGATCGTCGTCACCGGCGGCGCCAACATGATGATCACGCCCCAGCAGGTGGCTGCCACGCCGCTGGAAGGCCAGCGCGTGCTGCTGGCCCAGCTGGAGACCCCGGCCAACGCCATCGAGGCGCTGTTCAAGGCCGGCGCGGCCAAGGGCGGCCTGCGCGTGCTGAACGCCGCCCCGGCCCTGCCGCAGGGCGCGGCGCTGTTCCCGCTGACCGACATTCTGATCCTGAACCAGACCGAGCTGGCGAGCTACGCCCGGCTCGACCACGAGCCGGCCAAGCTGGAGGAGGTCTCCAAGGCCGCCCGCAAGCTGATGAGCCGCCCGGACCAGACGATCATCGTCACCCTGGGCAAGACCGGCGTCGCCGCCGTGCGCCGCGACGAGGCCTTCCTGGTCGAGGGCCGCAAGGTCAAGGCGGTGGACACCGTCGGGGCCGGCGACTGCTTCTGCGGCGCTCTCGCTGCGGGCCTGGCCGCAAACCTGGACCTGCGCGAAGCCGTCGAGCAGGCCAATGCGGCCGCCGCCCTGTCGGTGCAGAAGCCGGGCGCGGCCCCGTCGATGCCCAGCAAGCGCGAGGTCGAGGTCTTCCTGGAAGGCTGATCAGGCCAGCAGGGTCGCCAGCGCAAACAGCCTGGCGACCGCCAGCGGGATGCCGACCAGGGCGAATAGCAGGCCGAGCCACCTGGAGGGCCCGATCAATCCGGCGCCGCGGTCGCTCAAGGCGGCGTCGCCGTAAAACAGCCGGCGCACGAAGACGAAAAGTTCGCGCGGCCGCGCAAGCAGAAGCACGCCTACAAGGCTGAAGGCGGCGCACCAGACGATTTCGAAGATCAGGGCGCTCAAGATCGGCGCGTTCAGGCCGCGCGGATGCCGCTGAAGCCGCCTTCGGCCTGGGCGCCGACGATGGCGTCGTAGCCCAGGATCATGTCGACGTCCTTGCCGTTGCTGGCCAGCGGCAGGCGCAGCCACAGGATCGAGACGTGCGGCGCGCCGCGCCAGGCCAGGCTGTGCACGCCCACGCCCGGACGGCGCTCGTCGACGACCTTGTCCAGTTCCTTGCGCCAGTAGTCGGCGGCGGCGGTGTTGTAGACCTCGCTCAGCCCCTTGCCGGTGATCTCGCGGCCATAGACCGAATAGAGACCGGTGCCGGCCAGGCGCAGGCGATAGTCGCGCGGCTCGCGCACGACGTCGATCAGGCTGACCGTCGGCAGCAGCCGCTTGATGCCCGAAGGGTGAAGATCACCACGCGCAGGCAGGTTCGCCCCGCGGCGCAGGGACGCCCAGTATGCGAACATTTCCTGATGAGCGCGGGCCGCGGTCGCGGATGCGCTCAGTTGCGCGGACATCTTCAGAGTCCTTAACAAGCCTTTGGAATCACGGTGATTCACCGCTCATTCACTATGTCTTAAGCACCGAATCGGCGGAAGCGAAAAATGGCCGCCGCCAACAAAGATTCCGCTTGAGAGTCAATCTGGAAGCACAACGCCCGGGCGCTGAAACAGCGCCCGGGCGTCGGAATTTTCCACCTAGCTTAACCACAACCGATTGATTGAATTAAGGTAAATGAACGCTCAGACTCAGCCTTTCCGGCCCTTTCCCGCGCCCCGACCGGTCTGACCCAGGCCCATCTGGCGGGCAAGTTCCGAGCGCGCCTTGGCGTAGTTCGGCGCAACCATGGGGTAGTCCGAAGGCAGGCCCCACTTCTCACGGTAGTCTTCGGGGCTCATGTCGTACTGCGTGCGCAGGTGGCGCTTGAGCGATTTGAACCGCCGGCCGTCCTCCAGGCAGATGATGTAGTCGGGCGTCACCGAGCGACGGACCGGCACGGCCGGCTCCTTGGGCTCGGGCGCGGCGTTCTCGGGCGAGCCGACCGCCTTGAGGGCCTCGTGCACGCTGCGGATCAGGGCCGGCATCTCCGAAGCCGGCACGGCGTTTCCGCCGACGAAGGCCGCGACGATGCCCGCGGTAAGTTCGACGAGTGGGATCTCTTCTTCCATGACGCCTCTCCCGTTCCGTTTATCTTTCTCGACGCACGCTCGGCTTGGGCGCGCTAAGTTGCATCATGGATAGACGCGTCAATAAAGCCGGGCAATAGCTACCGCAGCGGAATATTGATTGACTATCGACGCAGGTCGACACCTCGGCAACTTAAGGTCGCGAGGCTAAAATTCAGATTTTATGGATTTTGACTGAACGCGTTCGACCAACCTGACCGCGCAGGCTACCAGCCCGCCCGGCGAAGCTGATCCCTAGCGTCCAAAATCCCGCGACAGGGCCAGCATGGCCGCGCGCTGGGGCACCGAGTACTCGTCGATGGCGTCGACGTCGCCGTCGCGGATGGCCTTCAGCAGGGCCGGCGTCAGGGCCGAGGACAGCGACCAGTTCCAGTAGCGCAGCACGGTCTGGGCCCGGTCGACGGCGATGGCGTCGAACACCGCCAGCACCCGCTCCAGGCCCGGCGACGGCGCGCCGTCGGCGTCGGCCTCCGGACGGCGCAGGCCGCGCCACAACGCCCGCACCGCCGCGCGCGGCAGGCCCGTGGCCTTGCAGAGGATGGCGATCGGCTCGCCGCCCTGGTCGGTGAATATCTTGGCGCCGGTCATCGGCTTGAGACCGGCCAGATACGAGATTTCCTCGGCCGTTTCGCGCGTCAGGCCGGTCTGGGCGGCCGCGACGGCGTCCTCCAGGCTGTCGAACGGGCTCTTGGCGATGGCCGCCCGGTTGCGCTGGCGACGCTCGATGAATTGCAGGGCCTTGCGCGACAGCGGGTCCTGCCATCCCTCCTCCGAGGCCACGGCGAAGACGTCGCCGACCGCGTCCTGCAGGATTTCGCGCGAGACGGCGAAGCGCTGGAGGATCGTGCGGCGGGCCTCGGCGTCGGCCCACCAGAACATCACGTAGGCGTGGCTAGGGCGCAGCTCGGCGCGCTTGAGCAGCAGGGCGATCAGGCCGGGATTGTCGCGCGTCAGGGCCACGACGTTCTCGACGCCCTGGTGGCTGAAACGAGCCAGCTCGTTGCGCAGCAGGGCCTCGACCACCGTGATCTCGCCCATGTCGACCAGGGCGTCGGCCACCACCTCGCCCACGCCGCGGCGGATGGCGATCAGGCGCCGGTGCTCCTGGGTGGCCTGGTAGAGGCAGTCGATCAGGTCGGCGTCCGACAGGTTGGGCGAGTTCTCGAGCAGGGCCCGGGCCACCGCGACCTCGTCGCGCAGCAGCAGGCGCACCAGCGAGCCGGGCATGTCGGACAGGTTGGCCAGGCGCCGGGCGACCTTCTCGCGCTCGTCGACCACCGCCTCGCGCAGCATCTCGACCAGCAGGTCGGCGCACATCGCCCGCTCGAAGGCGTTGATGCGGCTGGCCGGCAGGCAGACCACGTCGGCCAGACGCTTCAGGAGAGCGGCGCGCGACTTGGGCGGAACGGCGATCGGCTTGGCGAAGGGCGAAATCGGGTCGGTCATGATCTTCCTGGCGGCGAGGCCCCGGTCGCCGATGCTTACGAACCTAGACGGTAACGCCCTTAAGTTCGGATTAGCGCCAGGGATTCTCCCGCCAGGGGAATTTGCGGCCTAAGGCCGCGCTTCGCCAGAGCTTCTTCTCGACTCCAACTCGCTCCAAAGCTCGTCATCCCGGCCGCAGCGAAGCGGAGAGCCGGGACCCAGGGGGAACTGCACTGCCCCTGGCCCCTGGGTCCCGGCTCTGCGGCCCGCTTCGCGAGCCTTCGGCCGGGATGACGAACATTGAGGATCTGAGCGCCTGGGTTTTTCCGAGCATGCTCTAGCGGAACTCGCGCGGTTCCCACTCCGGCCAGATGTCGGGCAGGTCGGTGGAGACGCGATCGGGATAGGCGGGCGCGCGCTTCTCCAGGAACGAGGTCACCCCCTCCTTGGCGTCGCCCGAGGCGCCGCGCGACTGGATGGCGCGGCTGTCGGCCTTGTGGGCCTCCATCGGATGGTCGGCCCCGGCCATGCGCCACAGCAGCTGGCGCGTCAGGGCGACGGAAACGGGGGCGGTGTTGTCGGCGATCTCGCGGGCCAGGGCGCGGGCGGCGGGCAGCAGGTCGCCCGGCGCGTGCAGCGAGCGGACGAAGCCGCGCTCCCTGGCCTCGGTCGCCGGGAAGACCCGGCCGGTGTAGCACCACTCCAGCGCCGTCTGCAGGCCGACCAGGCGCGGCAGGAACCAGGACGAGCAGGCCTCGGGCGTGATGCCCCGACGGGCGAAGACGAAGCCGAACTTGGCGTCTTCGGACGCCAGGCGGATGTCCATGGCCAGTTGCATGGTCGCCCCGACGCCCACCGCCGGGCCGTTCACCGCGGCGATTACCGGCTTGAGGCTGTCGTAGATGCGCAGGGTCACGCGGCCGCCGCCGTCGCGATAGACGTCGCCGACCTTGCCCTCCTCGCGCTCCAGCGCCTGGGGCGAGGTGCGATCGAAGGTGGCCCCGCCGCTCGACAGGTCGGCCCCGGCGCAGAAGGCCCGGCCCGCGCCGGTGACGATCACCACCTTCACCGCGTCGTCGGCGTCGGTGATGTCGAAGACCTCGATCAGCTCCTTCATCATCCGGGCGGTGAAGGCGTTGAGCTTGTCGGGCCGGTTCAGGGTGATCGTCGCGATCCCGTCCTCGACGGCGTAGAGCAGGGTCTCGAAGGTCGGCTGCGACATGGGGCGGGCTCCCTGGATGATTTAAACAACCGTATGACCGCTTGCCGCATATGCACAACCCCTCCCCCTCGCCTCCGCTCGTCATCCCGGCCGCAGCGAAGCGGAGAGCCGGGACCCAGGGGCCGGCGCAGTGCAGCGGCCATCGCAGCCGGCAACCCAGTCGCCGCGCCCAGTCCCCTGGGTCCCGGATAAGCCCTGCGGGCTTTCCGGGATGACGGCGGTTTTTGGAGAAGGACTAAACCGCCCGCCGCACCCCCAGCTTGCTGATCGCGTGCACGAAGTTGTTGGCCGCGATCTCCGTGCTTCCGGTCCATTCCAGGTCGGGGAACCTCGCCAGGATCTGGCGGTAGGCCTCCTCCAGCTGGATCTGGGCGACGCGTTTGCCCAGGCACGTGTGCGGGCCGTAGCCGAAGGCCACGTGCTTGCCGGCGTTGGCCCGCGTCACGTCCAGGCGATCGGGATCGGCGAACACCGCCGGGTCGCGGTTGGCCGCGCCGTAGTACATGACCACCTTCTCGCCCTCGGCGATCTGCTGGCCGGCCACCTCGACGTCGCGCGTCGCGGTGCGGCGCATGTAGATCACCGGACTGACCATGCGGATGAACTCGTCCACCGCGCCGGGCAGCAGCGAGGGGTCCTCGATCAGCCGCTGCTTCTGCTCGGGGAACTCGGTCAGCAGCCGCATGGCGCCCGACAGGGTGTTTCGCGTCGTGTCGTTGCCGGCGAAGACGATCAGCAGCCATGAGCCGTCCAGATACTCGTCGGCCAGCAGGTCGCCGTCGACCTGGGCGCGGGCGATGGCCGTCATCAGGTCCTGCCTGGGATCCTCGCGGCGCTTGAGCAGCATGGTGCGGCCGTAGTCGAACATCGCCTCGACGTTCTCGTTGAAGTCGGCGACGAACTGCATGAGCTCCAGCGTCGGGGTGATGGGCGCCATCGCCTGATGCACGGCCAGATCCTGGGCGCGCTCCAGATAGTGCATCCAGGTCAGGAACTTGGTCCGGTCCTCGGGCGGCACGCCGAGGATCTCGCACAGGGTGAACAGCGGCAGGATCGAGGAGAAATGCTCGACCATGTCGATCTCGGCCCCACCGGCCAGCAGCGGCTCCATCTCGTCGAGCAGGCGCGTGACCTCGCCCCTCACCTTCTCGGTCAGGCCGCGCAGGTAGGCGGCGGTGAAATAGGGCATGTGCTCGCGACGCAGCTGCAGGTGATGCGGCGCGTCGAGATTGATCATGGTGTCCATGGTCGCCCGGAACAGCAGGGCGTGGCGCCTGTCCGGCGGCCCCATCGACATCAGGATTCCGCCCTTCTGCGAGGAGAAGGTCTCCGGGTCGCCGTTCACGCGCATGACGTCCTCATGGCGGGTGACGGCCCAGAAGCCCGGCCCGCCGAACGGCTCGCCGTGCCACATCACCGGGGCCTCAGCCCGCATCCGCGCGAAGTCGGCGAAGGGCTGGCCCTGGGTGAAGCGGAAGATGTCGGCCAGGTCGACGCCGTCGAGGGTGGGATAGACCTTGGGGGCCCCAGGCCCCGGCCGGCCGTCGACCACCGTCTTGCTGATCAGTTCCATGCGCTCGCCTCCCGCGAAACGTCGTTATGGAACGCACGATCACCCAGGATTGCGCGGCCGCCAACGGCGCCCCTACGGCAACTTGCGCGAGCGTCGGGCCTTGGGTCATGCTCCTGACTGAACGCCGATCATGCGGGACACACGCGGACGGCGCCTGGGAGAGAAACGGCCGGCCTCGCCTGGGCGAGCGGCCCAGGAGGTCGCATGCATCCGAGCGTCCACGCCCGCACCCAGCCCGACAAGCCCGCCTTCGTAATGGCCGGCTCGGGCGAGAGCGTCACCTACAAGGAGCTCGACGAGCGCTCCAACCAGGGGGCGCAGCTCTTCCGGTCGATGGGCCTGGGCGTCGGCGACGTGGTCGCCATCCTGCTCGACAACCATCCGCGCTACCTGGAGATCGCCTGGGCGGCCCAGCGGGCGGGGCTCTACTACACCTGCATCTCGACCAAGCTGACCGCGCCCGAGGTCGAGTACATCGTCAAGGACTGCGGGGCCAAGGCGCTGATCGCGGGACCCGCGCTGGACGCCGTCTCGCTGGCGCTGGCGCCGCTGATACCCGGCGTGGCCCTGCTGCGGGTGGACGGGGCGGCCGGCCCCTACGGCGACTTCGACGCCGCCCGCGCGGCCATGCCGACCCGTCCGATCGCCGATGAGACCTCGGGCTCGGACATGCTCTACTCCTCGGGCACGACCGGGCGGCCCAAGGGGGTGAAGCCCGCCCTGAACGGCGCGCCGATCGACGCGCCCCACGCCTTGCAGATGATGGCCCAGCACCTGTTCAAGCTGGACGGCGACAGCGTCTACCTCTCGCCCGCGCCGCTCTATCACGCCGCCCCGCTGCGCTGGTGCATGAGCGTGCACAAGCTGGGCGGCACGGTGGTGGTGATGGAGAAGTTCGATCCGGAGACCGCCCTGTCCCTGATCGAGGAGCATAAGGCCACCTGCGGCCAGTTCGTGCCGACCCACTTCGTACGGATGCTGAAGCTGCCGGAGGCGACGCGGGCCAAGTACGACGTCTCGACCATGCGCTCGGCGATCCACGCCGCCGCCCCCTGCCCCGTGCCGGTCAAGGAACAGATGATCGGCTGGTGGGGGCCGGTGATCTACGAGTACTACGCCGGCACCGAGGGCAACGGCTTCTGCTGGATCGACAGCAAGAGCTGGCTGGAGCGGCGCGGCTCTGTGGGTCAGGCGGCGCTGGGCGAGCTGCGCATCTGCGACGAGGCCGGCGATCCCCTGCCCGCCCGCAGCGAGGGCGTGGTCTACTTCGCCAACGGCCCGGCGGTGACCTATCATAACGCCCCGGAAAAGACGGCCGAGAGCTACAACAAGCACGGCTGGACGACGCTGGGCGACGTGGGCTGGGCCGACGAGGACGGCTATCTCTACCTGACCGACCGCAAGAGCTTCATGATCATCTCCGGCGGGGTGAACATCTATCCGCAGGAGATCGAGAACCTCCTGATCACCCACCCCAGGGTCGCCGACGCCGCCGTGGTCGGCGCCCCCGACGAGGAAATGGGCGAAAAGGTGGTGGCGGTGATCCAGCCGCTGGACTGGGACGACGCCGGCGAGGCCCTGGCCGCCGAACTGCTGGCCTTCACACGCGACAACCTCAGCCACGTGAAGGCCCCGCGCCAGGTCGACTTCGTGCGCGAGCTGCCCAGGCACCCGACGGGCAAGCTCTACAAGCGGCTGGTCCGGGATGCGTACTGGGGCAAGACGGAGGGGCGGATCGTTTGAGGCCCGGAAAGTTATACGCAGATTCCGGAATTGCGTATAACTTCACGCCATGATCGACCGACTGCCGCTCTCGGCCAGCACCAGCTACGCGGAACTGATGGAGCGGCTGCGACTGGCCCGCTTCAGCGAGTTTCCGCCGGGGGCGAGCTTCGTCTCCAAGACGGTCAAGAACCGCCTCTACTGGTATGTCCAGATGCCGACCGGCGGGGCGCAAAGCCGCAAGCAGGTCTATATCGGTCCGGATAGCGACGCCCTGCGTGAACGCATGGCCCGGCACGGCGAACATCGCGCCGACGTCGAGGATCGTCGCCGGTTGGTGGCGGCCATCATCGCCTCCGGCGCGCCCAGACCCGACCGGACCAGCGGCGAAATCATCGGCGCCTTCGCCCAGGCGGGCGTCTTCCGACTGCGTGCGCTGCTGATCGGCACTGTGGCTTTCCAGACCTATGCCGCCCATCTGAGCGTTCGCCTCACCACGGCCAGCTTGGCGACCCTGGACCTCGACCTCGCGCAGGACTTCGGCATCGCCTCGAACGTTGACGATGCTCTGGAAAAGTCGATCCTGGAGATCCTGAAGGACTGCGATCCGCGCTTCACGCCGGTCAGCTATGCCTTCGACGCGGCGCGAACGACGAGCTACGCCTTGGGTGAACGCTATCGCGTAGACGTGCTGACGACCAACCGAGGCGCACCGCGCGATGCGCCGTCGTTCCTGCCGACCTTGCGCAGCGACGCCGTGCCTCTGCCCTATATGGACTTCCTGCTGCGCGACCCGATCGAGACGGCGGTCCTGCACGGCGGCGGCGCGCTGGTGAACGTACCGGCGCCGGCACGCTACGCGGTCCACAAGCTGATCGTCAGCCGCGACCGCAAGGTGAACCCGGAAAAGGGCCTGAAGGACCGCATGCAAGCCCAGGCCCTGATCCGCGCCCTGTCCAAGGACGATCCCTACGCCCTGCGCGAAGCCTATGCCGAGGCGCGAGGACGGGGCGAGACCTGGCGGCAGTTGCTGGACGAAGCGATCGGCCTGTTGCCCGAGGATGCGCGGCGGGCGCTCGGGGACTGACGCCCCAAGGCCCGCCCCGCCCTTCCGTCAGGTGGCGCTGAGGGCGCCGTCGACGGTGTAGAAGCCGCCGTTGCAGTAGGCCGCGTCGTCGGAGGCCAGGAAGGCCACGAGGCCGGCGACCTCTTCCGGCTTGCCGTAGCGCTTGGCCGGCACCGCGCCGGCGGTGGCGTCGTGGGCGGCCTTGGCGTCGGCGTCCTGGCCGCTGTTGATCGACTGCATCATGCGGCTCTCGATCGGACCGGGATTGACGCAGTTGACCCGCACGCCCCTGGGCGCGGCCTCGACGGCGGCGACGCGGGTGATGCCGATCACCGCGTGCTTGGAGGTGTTGTAGCCGGCCATGCCGGGCGAGCCGATCAGGCCGGCGACGCTGGAGGTGTTGATCACGCTGCCAGAGCCTTGGGCGTACATCACCGGCAGCACGTGCTTGAGGCCCAGGAAGACCCCGGCGACATTGACGTTCAGCACCTTCATGAAGCCGTCGAGCGGGTAGTTCTCGATCGGCTGCACCGGGCCTTCGATGCCGGCGTTGTTGAAGAAGACGTCGATGCGGCCAAGCTCGGTCCTGGCCTTGTCGACATAGGCCTTCACCGAGGCCTCGTCGGTGACGTCGGCCTCGGCGGTGACCAGCCTGGTCCCGTCCGGCAGGGCGGCCTTGAAGCGCGACCAGTCGGTTCCCGGAATGTCGACCGCGAAGACGGCCGCGCCGCGCTCGGCCAGCAGCCTGGCCGTCACCGTGCCGATGGCGCCGGCCGCGCCGGTGATGACGGCGACCTTGCCTTCGAGAACTCGTGTCATGGAACAATCCTTCGACTTGATTGGAACACACCCGGACACGGCCAAAACTGTAACCAGAGCCGTTGCGTTGCATATCGCCGTCGGTCGAACGGCGCCTTTTTCGCATGAGGCGAAGGGTTGTTCCGAAGGCCCGCCCATGATCTCTTCCAAACAAACGTTTGGGAGAGCGCCGCATGAAAGAGATCGCCTTCGCCGACATCGCCAGCCTGGTTGGGCAGGAGGTCGGGGTGTCCGACTGGGTCGAGATCAGCCAGGAGCGGGTCAACCAGTTCGCGCAGGCCACCGGCGACCACCAGTGGATCCATATCGACGTCGAGCGGGCCACGCGCGAGATCGGCGGGCCGATCGCCCACGGCTATCTGACGCTGTCGCTGATCCCGATGCTGGGCGCGGGCATACTGCACGTCACCGGCGTGACGCGCGGCATCAACTACGGCTGCGACAAGGTGCGGTTCACCAGCATGGTGCGCGTGGGCAAGCGGGTGCGGATGCGCCAGAAGCTGGTCTCGGTGGAGCCCAAGGCCGGCGGCCTGCAGATGAAGAACGAATGCACCATCGAGATCGAGGGCGAGGAGCGTCCGGCCTGCGTGGCCGAGACCATCTCGATCATCTACGGGGCGTAGAGGCTCACCCTGCGGGGGAGCTGTCGCGGAGCGAGTGAGGGGGAAGTCGGCCACCGGTTCGGAAGCTGAAACGTCCCCCCTCCGGCCCTTTGGGCCACCTCCCCCAGAGGGGGAGGATCTTGGAAAGACAAAGGCCCCGGGAGCGATCCCGGGGCCTTGGTTCATTGCGCGTCGATTAAGCCTAGCGCTTGATCGCGTCGCCGACCTTGTCCTGGACCTGGCCGACCTTGTTCTGGATGTCGCCCTTGGCCTTCTGGGCCTTGCCCTCGGCTTCGAGGCGTTCGTTGTCCGTGGCCTTGCCGATGGCTTCCTTGACGGCGCCCACGCCCTTGTCGACGGCGCCTTCGACACGATTGGTGCTCATGACTTGCTCCTGTTGGAATTGAACTCCCCATTCGAACGGGGGCTTCGGAGCAAAGGTTCCTAGCTTGGCCGGAGGTCGCGGCGACGAAATCAGCGGTTGAAGCCGGGCGCGGCGACGGCCTGGACGGCGACCGCGTCCTGGGCTGCGGCGGTGCTGGGCGGCTTGGCCGGCGCGGCCTGGATCAACGGCGGTCCCGACGGCTTGTCGAGCAGCGCCACGGTCTCGCGGATGTACTTGGCGTGGGTGACGATGCCGATCTCCAGGCGCTCGCCCGACAGCTCGACCTGCTGGGTCAGCATGCCGGCCACGAACTGCACCTCCTGGCTTTCGGTGGAGCCCGGCCGGCGGCGCGCGCCCTCGGCCATGAACACCGGCCCGCCCGAATTGCCGGGGAACACCGAGAAATCCATCAGGAAGGTCGGGAACACGCTGGCCGGGGCCAGCGGGTAGGACGCCACCCGGCCCGAGCGCAGGATCGGAAAGCCCGCGGTGTTGGCCGACAGGCCGCGCGGGAAGCCCAGCGCCATCATCTCGTCGCCGGGGCCCAGGCTGTACTTGTTGAAGGTGTCGTCCTGGGCCAGCCAGGCCAGCGGGATCGCGGCCTTGGCGAACTCCGGCGGGGCCTCGACGACGATGGCGGCGACGTCGCGGCTGGGATGCTTGGTCCACAGCGGATGGTCGCCGTCGCGGATCTTCAGGGTGCGCGGGTCGTAGCGCCAGACGCCGTCCGACCCCTGCACGCGATAGCCGATCTTGGCCGAGACCGAAGGCATGCGGTCGAACACATGGGCGGCGGTGACCAGGATCGTGCGCGGGCGACCGTCGGGCGTGGGGTCCTCGATGAGGAATCCCGTGCCGACCGTCCGCGAGCCGTCGGCGAGCGGTTGCTCCAGTTGCACCGTCGCCTGGATCAGATCGACCGACAGGTCCCAAGCCATGAACGCCCTCGTCTCCGATTCAACCTTAGACGTCGTATGAGTTTGACCAGACGCCCTTGCCGCAACAAGTTGGCGTTCTGACGCATCCGAGGGGGAATCTGTCCATGAACCGGCGCGAAATGATGACGAGCGTTGCCGCCGTCGCCGCCACGTCCTCCGCCCTCATTCCCGGGAGTTCCATGTCCGCCACCGCCAAGCCCGTCCCGCCCGTCGCCAAGAAGGTCCCCAAGCGCATCGAGCAGCTGGGCCGGGTGCGCGTCGACGACTATGCCTGGATGAAGGACGACAACTGGCAGAAGGTCCTGCGCGACCCCAGCCTGATCAAGGCCGACGTGAAGGAGCACCTGACCGCCGAGAACGCCTATGTGAAGGCGATGCTGGCCCCGACGCAGGACCTGCAGAAGGCGATGTTCGAGGAGATGAAGGGCCGCATCAAGGAGGACGACTCCTCGGTGCCCTCGCCCGACGGCCCCTACGACTACTATTCGCGGTTCGCCATCGGCGGTCAGCACCCGATCTACGCCCGCCGCCCGCGAGGAAAGACCGACGGCGAGGAGGTGCTGCTGGACAGCGACGCCCTGGCCAAGGGCAAGGCATACAGCCAGGTCAGCGCCGCCGACCACAGCCCCGACCACAAGCTGTTCGCCTACGCCGAGGACGCGCAGGGCTCGGAAGTCCACAAGATCTACGTCAAGGACCTGGCCACCGGCGAGATCCTGGCCGAACCGGTCGACAGCAGCACCGGCGACTTCACCTGGTCGCCCGACTCCAAGTGGCTGTTCTGGACCCACCGTGACGACAACGGCCGCTCGGACAAAATCTATCGCCGCCCCGCGCGCGGCGGCCTGAAGGACGACGTGCTGGTCTATGAAGAGCCCGACGACGGCTTCTTCGTCAGCGTCAGCGTCACCGGCTCGGACGCCTATATCGTCATCAGCGCCGGCGACCACGAGACCTCGGAAACCCTGCTGATCCCGGCCGGCGACGTGTCGGCCAAGCCGAAGGCGGTGGAGCCGCGCACGCCGGGCCTGCGCTATTCGGTCGAGCACTGGGACGGCAAGTTCGTCATCCTGACCAACGCCGACGACGCCATCGACTTCAAGCTGGTCGAGGCCCCGGTCGACAATCCGGGCCGCGCCAACTGGAAGGACTTCGTGGCCCACAAGCCGGGGACCTTCATCACCGGCCACGCCGCCTACAAGGATCACCTGGTCCGCGTCGAGCGCGTCAACGCCAACACGCGCATCGTCATCACCGACCGCGCGACCAAGGCCGAAAAGCCCATCGTCGTCGACGAGCAGGCCTATGTGCTGAGCGTCGAGGGCGGCTACGAGTTCGACACCCCGACCCTGCGCTACGTCTATCAGTCGCCGACCACGCCGCGTCAGTGGTTCGACTACGACATGCGCAGCGGCGACAAGGTGCTGCGCAAGACCCAGGAAATCCCCTCGGGCCACGATCCGAGCAAGTACGTGACCAAGCGCCTCTACGCGAAAGCGCCGGACGGCGCCGAGGTGCCGGTGACCGTGCTGATGAAGAAGGACGTCAAGCTGGACGGCAAGGCGCCGCTGCTGCTGTACGGCTACGGCAGCTACGGCATGTCGATGGATCCGTCGTTCTCGATCCGCAACTTCAGCCTGGTCGACCGCGGCTGGATCTGGGCCACGGCCCACATCCGCGGCGGCTCGGAAAAGGGCTACGGCTGGTTCCTGGACGGCAAGAAGTTCAAGAAGAAGAACACCTTCACCGACTTCATCGCCTGCGCCGAGCACCTGCATTCGAACGGCTACGGCGCCAAGGGCCGCACGGTGGCCTACGGCGGCTCGGCCGGCGGCATGCTGATGGGCGCGATCACCAACCTGCGGCCGGACCTGTGGTCGGGCATCATCGGGGCGGTGCCGTTCGTCGACGTGCTCAACACCATGAGCGACACCTCCCTGCCGCTGACGCCGCCGGAATGGCCCGAATGGGGCAATCCCCTGGAGGACAAGGAAGCCTACGACTACATCGCCAGCTACAGCCCCTACGACAACGTCACCGCCAAGGCCTATCCGGCGGTGCTGGCCACCGGCGGCCTGTCGGACCCGCGCGTCACCTACTGGGAGCCGGAGAAGTGGGCGGCCAAGCTGCGGGCCAACACCACCAGCGGCAACCCGATCCTGCTGAAGATCAATATGGAGGCCGGCCACGGCGGCGCCTCCGGCCGCTTCGACTTCCTCAAGGAGATCGCGCTCGACTACGCCTTCGCGGTGTGGGCGGTCGACAAGGGCTGGACGAAGGCTTAGGCCCCCTCCGGCCCTCCGGGCCACCTCCCCCAGAGGGGGAGGATCTGAACACGTCGATGCTCCCCCTCTGGGGGAGCTGTCGGCAAAGCCGACTGAGGGGGCCTTTCCAGATGTCCGACCTGACGATCCGCCCCTCAACCGACGCCGACATCGGCGCGATCACGGCCATCTACGGCTGGAACGTGCTCAACGGCCTTGGCACCTTCGAAGAGGTTCCGCCCGACGAGGCCGAGATGGCCCGCCGGCGGGCGGCCTTTCTCGACCGGGGCCTGCCCTATCTGGTCGCCGAACTGGACGGCAAGGTGCTGGGCTATGCCTATGCCGGCCCGTTCCGGCTGCGGGCGGCCTATCGCTACACCGTCGAGGACAGCATCTATGTCGCCCCCGACGCAGCGGGCAAAGGCGTCGGCAAGACGCTGCTCAAGGCCCTGATCGAGGCCTGCGAGGCCCTGGGCCTGCGCCAGATGTGCGCGGTGATCGGCGACAGCGGCAACGCCGCCTCGATCGGCGTGCACGCCGCCCTCGGCTTTACGCACAAGGGCGTCTTCCCGGCCATGGGCTACAAGTTCGACCGCTGGGTCGACCTGGTCTGGATGCAGCGGCCGTTGAACGGCGGCGGCGACACCCCGCCCGACGCGCCCGGCATGTCGCTGAGCGGCGTCTGAGCATCCTCAAAGAGCCGCCACAAAGCAAAAGCCCCGCCGTCGCCGGCGGGGCTTTCGTGTTTTCGGGCCTTTTCAGGACCGGAGGATCAGGCCTTGCGGGCGCGAGCCTTGCCCGGAGCCTTGGCCTTGCGGCCGCCTTGACCCAGGCCCAGGGCCTTGGCCATGGCCGAACGGGCTTCGCTGTAGGACGGCGCCGTGGTCGGATAGTCGGCGGGCAGGCCCCACTTCGACTTGTACTCGGCGACGGTCATGCCGTGGGTGGTCAGGTGGCGCTTCAGCGTCTTGTAGGGCTTGCCGTCCTCGAAGCTGATCAGCGCGTCCGGCGTGATGCTCTTGCGGATCTGGGCCGGAGTAGCCTTGGTAACGGCTTCAGTCACTGGCGCTTCCGGCGAACCAAGACCGGCAAGGGCGTCGTGCGTGGCCCGAATCAGAGCCGGCAGGTCAGAGACCGAAGTCGTGTTGTTGGCCACATAGTTGGCCACGATCTCGGCGGTCAGCTCGATCAGGGTCGATTTGTCTTCCACGGCGTCACTCCACAATGACTTTAAATTCGGAAATACACCCGCCCCGTGGAATTACAAGTACACAAATACGCAATCGAGCGAGCAACGCTCCGCGAAAACAGGCTTTATTTCGCAGCAACAATGTCGATGGCGGATTTTCGAAGCCTTAGCCGTAGCCGATGGCGACGGCGCTCAAGTGCAGTTTGAGGCCTCGGACGCTTTCGCGCTCGCGAAAACCAAAAAGGTTCCCGTGCAATCGCACTTTGCGACGCGCACGACGCACGATCCAGAATTGTTCGGCCGATCGGCGCGGCGGATGCACTGCCCCGAACCGTCCCGCGTCGGCGCAAGCGATCGATCGCGCCCTCGGATCGAGGGGCCAAGCAGAGCTTCAAGGGAGGGAAAGGACCGCGATGTAAATGCGGCCTCGAAACGGGCCGCTGATCAGCGAGAGATTTGAAGAGAGTGGCTGGGGAACTAGGACTCGAACCTAGAATGACGGTACCAAAAACCGCAGTGTTACCATTACACCATTCCCCAGCAGGAACGGCTGCCGACCCAGTGGGCCGCGGCGAGGCGGTGGAGATAGCTCAGGATTCGGACGGTGGCAACGCCCTCCAAATTCTTTTTTTGGGTCTATTTTCACGCTTGCGACTCTCCTGACCGCCGCCTATAAGCCGCCTCCCAAGTCGAGCACAGCCAACCGGCGGCGCGGCTTCGGAAGTCGGAGTGTGGCTCAGTCTGGTAGAGCACTGCGTTCGGGACGCAGGGGTCGCAGGTTCAAATCCTGCCACTCCGACCATCTTCTCTCCCGAGAAAATCCCCTTATTTGCATCGCCCGAGCGGCAAGTTCGGCAGGTTGCGTGCTGTTCATTTGACCGCAACGCGACAGCCGTTAGCTTGCGAGCACATTGAAGCGCGACGGACGCACGACCACCTGTGCTTTCTCTCCGCCGCGCCTTGGCTATCGCAACGGGACCCCGATGAAGCAGTTTCTCATGACCGTGGCCGGCGTATTCGTCGGACTCGTGCTCTTTCTCGTCGGGGTGCCCTTCATATTGATCGTGCTGGCGGCGGGCGCGGCCCGCCCTGCCCCGGTCCCCGCCAACTCGGTGGTGCAGCTCGACCTGCGCGGCGGCCTGTCGGACCAGGATTCGCAGAACCCGTTCGCGGCCTTCGGCGGCGGCGGCCAGTCGGTGATGGGCGTCATCGAGGTGCTGCGTCGCGCCGAGACCGACGACAAGGTCAAGGCGGTGTTCGTGCGCCTGCCGGAGGGCGGCATCGCCCCGGCCTCGGCCGACGAGCTGTCCCAGGCCTTCAAGCACTTCCGCAGCGTCGGCAAGAAGCCGATCTACGCCCACAGCCAGGGCCTCTATCCCTCGGGCATGTCGACCTCGACCTACCGCCTGGGCGCGGCCGCCAGCGAGTTCTGGATGCAACCCGACAGCGCGCTGCAGGCCGTGGGCGTGGCCAGCGAGACGATGTTCTACAAGCGCCTGTTCGACAAGTATGGCGTCAAGGCCGACTTCGAGCAGCGCTACGAGTACAAGAACGCGGTCAATCCGTACCTCAACAGCGATTTCACCCCGGCTCACCGCGAGGCGACGCTGTCGTGGATGGGCTCGGTCTACACCAGCGCCCTCACCGCCGCCGCCCAGGACCGCAAGCTGGATCCGGCCCGCCTGATCAAGGCGATCGAGGCCGGCCCCTACAGCGCCCAGCAGGCGCAGGGCCTGGGCTTGATCGACAAGGTCGGCCAGGTGAAGGAGGCGCAGGACGCCATGCTGGCCCGCGCCGGCAAGGGCGCCAAGCTGGTCGAGTTCTCCGACTACGCCTCGCGCTCGAAGAGGGACCTGCCCAAGACCGGCGCGGCCATCGCCGTGATCGGCGCCGAGGGCCCGATCGTCACCGGCACGTCGGGCCAGTCCTCGCCGTTCGCGGGCGACAGCACCATCCACTCCGACGAGACCGCCAAGGCGATCTACGACGCGATCGAGGACAAGGACGTCAAGGCGATCGTCCTGCGGGTTTCCTCGCCCGGCGGGTCGGACACCGCCTCCGAGCAGATCCTGGCCGCCGTACGGGCCGCCAAGGCGGCCGGAAAGCCCGTCGTGGTCAGCATGGGCACCTATGCGGCTTCGGGCGGCTACTGGATCAGCAGCCAGGCCTCGGCGATCGTCGCCCAGCCCTCGACCCTGACCGGCTCGATCGGCGTGTTCGGCGGCAAGTTCGCCCTGGGCGAGGCGCTGTCGCGCTTCGGCGTCGACACCCGCCAGGTGACCGTGGGCGGCGACTACGCCGGCGCCTTCGGCACGGGCCAGGAGTTCACGGCCGACCAGCGCGCCCGCTTCTCGGCCTGGATGGACAATATCTACGCCGGCTTCATCAACCGCGTGGCCGAGGGCCGCAAGCTGCCGGTCGAGCGCGTGCGTGAGATCGCCAAGGGCCGGGTGTGGACCGGCGTCCAGGCCAAGGACCTGGGCCTGGTGGACCAGCTGGGCGGCTTCTACGACGCCGTCGACAAGGCCAAGGCCCTGGCCAACCTGAAGGGCGACGTGCGCCTGAAGAAGATCGGCGGGCCCAAGTCGCCGTTCGACGCCCTGGAAAAGGCCCTGGGCGTCAGCTCGACCTCGATGCGCACCGTGGCCGCCGCCGCCTGGATCCTGGGCGACCCGCGCTCCGAGGCGATCCTGGACGAGATGGCCAAGACCCGCCTGCGCTCGCAAGGCGCCAGCGTCCTGGCCGATACGCCGTCCTACTGAGGCCGGCTTCAGTCACGGGAAAGGCCGCTCCGCAAGGGGCGGCCTTTTTTGTTGGGGGCGTGCTCGAGATGCTCCCCCTGAAGGGGGAGCTGTCGCGGAGCGACTGAGGGGGAAGGGATTGCTGGCGTGGAGCAGCCGCAGGTTCATCACTTCCCCCTCCGGCCCTCCGGGCCACCTCCCCCTTCAGGGGGAGGATCTGAAGCGCCGAACCTCCCCTCTGGGGGAGGCGGCCGGAGGCCGGTGGGGGGACGGTTTCAGCTTTCGGTGCTGGGGGGGTCTATGGGGCTTGAGGCGCTGGCCATCCCACCCCCTCCGACCCTTCGCTCCCCCTCTGGGGAGGACCTGCAGCGCGCAAACAAAAACGGCGGGTCCCTGCGGGCCCCCCGGGGTCGGTTTCTGTCCCCGCGGCCCCCAGGGCGCCGGGGGGGAGGGGGCCCGGGTTAGGAGGGGGGCCTCAGCGCGGAGGAGGAGCGGGGGGCGGGGACGGCGGAGGGGGGAGGGGGGGGGGTTGGGCGGGGGGGTGGGGGGAGAGGG
>LNIY01000109.1 GCA_001449105.1 Caulobacter vibrioides
CGCAAGGATCCGGCCCGAAGCGGCGACGTGGATGCGATCGAGCGGGGCTGAAGGAGCGGCGTGAGCCGGGCCTGAAGGCTTGAATGAGGATGGGGGACGTAAACCCATCCATCGGGAGCTTGCCTGATTAGGCTCCCGCCCGCCCAAGGGTCCGCGCCGCCATGCACGCCTGGCCGCCAAGAAACGGGGCGCACTGCATGGGGAAGGGGTTAAAGGCGGAAAAGGCCTGCGCGCCCCGGCCTGAGGAATAACGATCGCGCGGGGCGTTCTGTCTCGTCGAAACGGTACTTAGAACTCACACATCCGGGCGAGGCCCGGACGCCCCGCGCCCTCTCCATCAGCTCAGCGGCAAGCCGCGTGAGGCGGGAAAGCCGTACCCAAAGACCCTCCCCCTGAAGGGGGAGGTGGCCCGAAGGGCCGGAGGGGGAAGAATCTGGTGAGGCCAGTACACCCGCAAGCGCAGCAGTCCCTTCCCCCTCAGTCGGCTTCGCCGACAGCTCCCCCTTCAGGGGGAGCATCTTTGGAAGGGCCGGAGGGGGTCTCGCCGAAAGGCTAGGCTAGCCCTTCTGCCGCGCCGCGAAATCCCGGCGGAACTGCTCGAACCGCCCCTCTTCGATCGCGTCCCGCATGGCCGCCGTCAGGGCCTGGAAGAAGGCGATGTTGTGCCAGGACAGCAGCACCTGCCCCAGGATCTCCTCGGCCTTGAACAGGTGGCGCAGATAGGCCTTGGAGTAGTCGCGGCTGGCCGGGCAGTCGCTGGTCGGATCCAGCGGGCTCTCGTCCTCGGCGAAGCGGGCGTTCTTGATGTTGATCGCGCCGTCCCAGGTCCAGGCTTGGCCGTGGCGGCCCGAGCGGGTCGGCAGCACGCAGTCGAACATGTCGACGCCGCGATAGACGGCCTCCACCAGGTCGATCGGCTTGCCCACGCCCATCAAGTAGCGCGGCTTGTCGGCCGGCAGCAGGCCCGGCGCGTAGTCCAGCACCTCGCACATGGCCTCGTGGCCCTCGCCCACCGCCAGGCCGCCGATGGCGTAGCCGTCGAAGCCGATCTCCTGCAGGCGCTCCGACGACTCCCGGCGCAGGTTCTCGAAGGTCGAGCCCTGCTGGATGCCGAACAGCGCCTGCGTATCGCGCGTGCCGAACGCGGTCTTGGAGCGCAGGCCCCAGCGCGCCGACAGCTCCATGCCCTCGCGCGCCCGCTTCTCCTCGGCCGGCCAGGCCACGCACTCGTCCAGTTGCATGACGATGTCGGAGCCCAGCAAATCGGCCTGGATCTCCATCGACCGCTCGGGGCTGAGCACGTGCTTGGTTCCGTCGATATGGCTGGCGAAGGTGACGGCCTCTTCGGTGACCTTGCTGATCCCCGACAGGCTCATCACCTGGAAGCCGCCGCTGTCGGTCAGGATCGGCTTGTCCCAGCGCATGAACCTGTGCAGCCCGCCCAGACGCTTCACCCGCTCGGCCGTCGGCCGCAGCATCAGGTGATAGGTGTTGCCCAGGATGATGTCGGCGCCCGTGTCCTTGACCTGATCGACCGTCAGGGCCTTGACCGTGCCGGCCGTGCCCACCGGCATGAAGGCCGGCGTGCGGATGTCGCCGCGCGGGGTCTTCAGCACGCCCGTGCGGGCCTTGCCGTCCGTGGCTTTGATCTCGAAGGGGAAGGCGGCCATCTAGACGGTCTCGGTTTCGGCGCGGAACAGCAGCGAGCCGTCCCCGTAGGAATAGAAGCGGTAGCCCGTCGATATGGCGTGCTCGTAGGCCGCGCGCATCGTCGCCCGACCGGCGAACGCGCTGACCAGCATGAACAGGGTCGACTTGGGCAGGTGGAAATTGGTCATCAGCACGTCGACGGCGCGGAAGCGGTAGCCGGGCGTGATGAAGATCGCCGTCTCGTCGGCGAACGGACGCACTACGCCATCCTCGCCCGTGGCGCTCTCGATCAGGCGCAAGGACGTGGTGCCGACGCAGACGATGCGGCCGCCGGCGGCGTGCACGGCGTTCAGGGCGTCGGCGGTCTCTGCGCTCACCTCGCCGAACTCGGCGTGCATCTTGTGCTCGGACACCTCGTCGGTCTTCACCGGCAGGAAGGTGCCCGCGCCCACGTGCAGGGTCACGAAATGCAGCGAGACGCCCTTGGCCTTCAGCGCCTCCAGCAGATCCGGCGTGAAGTGCAGCCCCGCGGTCGGCGCGGCCACCGAGCCGTCCTCGCGAGCGTAGACGGTCTGGTAGTCGGCGCGGTCGCGGTCGTCCTCGGCCCTTTTCGCGGCGATGTAGGGCGGCAGCGGCATCATGCCGTGGCGGGCGATGCCGATGTCGAGGTCGGGACCAGAAAGATCGAAGGCCAGCACCACCTCGCCGCCCTCGTGCTTCTCGACGACGGTGGCGTCCAGCCGCTCGGCCTCGCAGGGCGCCCCGCCCACGGCGGCGAAGGCGACACGGTCGCCGGCCTTCAGCCGCTTGCCCGGGCGCATGAAGGCGCTCCAGCGGTCGGGCGCGATCCGGCGGTGCAGCGTGGCCTCGACGGCGACGGGCGTGCCGTCCGCGCCCCCGGTCGTGCGGCCCTCGCGCAGGCCCGACAGGCGGGCGGGGATCACCCGGGTGTCGTTGAACACCAGGGCGTCGCCGGGACGCAGGAAATCGGGCAGGTCGCGGACGATGCGGTCCTCGAGGGCCTGCCCCGGACGCACGACGAGAAAGCGCGCGCTGTCGCGCGGCTCGGCCGGGCGCAGGGCGATGCTGTCGTCGGGAAGGTGAAAGTCGAAGTCGGAAAGGCGCATGGGCCGGCTTCAAGGCCACGACGAGACGGCGAGGTCAAGGCGCGGCGCCGCCGCACGGGCGCCATGCGGCTGCGCAATCGCTGTTTCGACCGCCCGCGAACGCAAGGCGGCCTGCACGACCGTCGTCTCCCCGTGCTAAGGGCGAAGCCATGCAACTGATCCTGCACCTTGCCCGACTGTTCTGCCGCGGCACGGCCCTGGCCCTGGTCCTGCTGGCCCTGAGCCTTGGCCTGATGGGCCTTGGCGGCGCCTTCAGCGACCGGCTGGACGTGGCCAACCACTTCGCCCCGGTCTGGCTGGTGGTGGGCCTCGCCGGCGCCCTGGTCGGGGCGGTCGTCTCGCGGCGCAGCGAGCGCTGGGCGATCGTGGTCATGGGCGTGGTCGCGATCCTGGCCCACGGCGGCCTGATGGCGCCCGAACTGATCGCCGCCCAGGCCCGCAAGCTCGATCCGGGCCCCGCCACGCTGAAGGTCATGCAGTTCAATGTCTGGGCCTCGAACGACGACCCGACGGAAGCTCTTGAGTGGGTGCTGGCCGAGGATCCCGACGTCCTCTTCGTCGAGGAAGGCGGCGGCAGCGCCTGGCCGCTGATCGGACCGCTGCGCCGGCTCTACCCGTTCGTCGTCTCGTGCGTGGGCAACACCCGGCCGTGCGACACCTGGATCTTCAGCAAGAAGAAGATGGTCGCCCGCGGCGGCCTCTACGACCGCGAACGGCCGTTCTCCGTGGCCTGGGCCACCCTCGCCGATCCGAACGGGCCGTTCACGGTGGTGGCCACCCACTATGTCTGGCCGATCCCGGCCGGCGCCCAGCAGGCCCAGAGCCGTCGCCTGGCCGAAATGCTGAACGGCTTCGACAAGAAGGCGATGATCGTCGCCGGCGACTTCAACTCCACGCCCTGGTCGTGGAGCCTGCGCCGGCAGGACAGGCGCTTTGGCCTGGAGCGGCGGACCCTGGCCCTGCCCTCCTGGCCGTCGGGCTCGTTCACCCGGCTGCTGAAGGCGCCCTTCCCGTTCATGCCGATCGACCACGTCTACGCCGGCAAGCAGTGGAAGACCGTCTCGGTCAAGCGCGGCCCGCACCTGGGCTCGGACCACCGGCCAGTGGTGATCACGCTGCGGCGCGGCTGAGCGGGCAAGAAAAAGGGCCCCTCCGTTTCCGAAGGGGCCCTCTTTTGGACTTTAAGCGTCGGCGGCGATCTTGGCGCTGACGATCTTGCCCGGCGCGCGGGGCGGCTCGCCCTTGGGCAGGCTGTCGACGTTGTCCATGCCTTCGGTCACCTGGCCCCAGACGGTGTACTGCTTGTCCAGGAAGGTGGCGTCGTCGAAGACGATGAAGAACTGGCTGTTGGCCGAGTTCGGATCCGGCGTGCGGGCCATCGAGCAGACGCCGCGCACGTGCGGCTCGGCCGAGAACTCGGCCTTCAGGTCGGGCTTGGACGAGCCGCCGCGGCCGGTGCCGGTCGGGTCGCCGCCCTGGGCCATGAAGCCCGGGATCACGCGGTGGAAGACGACGCCGTCGTAGAAGCCCTCGCGGACCAGTTCCTTGATCCGCTCGACGTGGCCGGGCGCCAGGTCGGGACGCAGCTTGATGGTGACCGGACCGGTCTCGAGCGTCAGGATCAGGGTGTTTTCGAGGTCAGCCGACATGGTCGTCCCTTCGGTACGGGGTTTGGCGGGCTAGGTTCCGCCGGGAGAATTGAGTCTGGCGCGCTGTTTAGCCCGCCGCAAAGCGGCTGTGAACCGCCGTTACTGAACGCTGACGGGCAGGTCGAGGTCGCAGACCGAGAAATCGGCCCCCTTGGCCCGGCGCACGGCGGCGATCTGGTTGCGGAACCACGGGCTGTTCGGATCGATCACCCGCACCTTGGGGCGCTCGGCCTCGGGGATGTCCGACAGCAGCCGCACCTTGATCATCTCGTCCTGCGGATCGGGCACCGGCTCGCCGGTCTTGATGTCGCGGACCACTTCCAGGCCCGAGATCACCCGGCCGAAGGCGGTGTAGCGCTTGTCCAGCGACGGATAGGGCTGGCGCATCAGGAAGAACTGGCTGTTGGCGCTGTCGGGCGCGTCGTCGCGGGCCATGCCCAGCACGCCGGGGCAATAGGTCCCCCAGGCGGCGACCTTCTTGTCGCTGGTCATGGCGCTCCAGCGCATGCCCTGGCTGACCACGGGCAGCGACTTCAAGAGGCCCACCTCGGTGCCGGCCGGCGAGGCGGCGACCACCAGCGGCAGGGCCTGGTCCCGCCGGAAGGTGAACTCGGCCTTGAGGTTGGGCTTGCTCGAAGCCCCCTGCCCGGTGTCCTCCGGATCGCCGGTCTGGGCCATGAACTGGTCGATGACCCGAAAGAAGGTGCGACGGTCGTAGACCCCCTCGCGGGTCAGCTCCTGCAGGCGCGCCACATGGGCCGGCGCGACCTCGGGGATCAGCTCGACCAGGATGCGGCCCTTGGTGCTGTCGATGACCATCACCGTGTCCGGCGCGGGCGTCCGCCAGTCCGAGGCCTTGGGGCCGGCCGGCGCCGCGACGGCCGCGGCGGCCTTGGGCCGCTTGGCCTTGGACGCGGCCTGCGCCGCCGGGACGACCGCCGCGGCGGCCAGGAGAGCGACGGCGGAGACGATCGGCAGGCGCATTCAGTCGACCTCGGCTTACTTGCTGACCTTCACGGGTACTTCCACGTCGCAGATGTTGTAGCCGGCGCCAAGCTCGGCCTGCTTCTTCTTGACGACTTCGGCGAAGGCGGCGCTGCGGGTGTCCATCACCTGCACGGTCGGACGCTTGTCGGCCGGCATGTCGGCCAGCACCTTGACGCTAAGCATCTTGTCCTGCGGATCGGCCACCGGCTCGCCCACCTTGATGGCGCGCACGACCTCAAGGCCCGACAGCACGCGGCCAAAGCCGGTGTAGGTCTTCTCCAGCGACGGATAGTGCTGGCGCATGAAGAAGAACTGGCTGTTGGCGCTGTTGGGATCGCCGGCGCGGGCCATGCCCAGCACGCCGGGGCAGAAGTTGGCCCAGGCCTGCACCTTGCCGTCGGCGGTCATGGCCGCCAGCATCGACGACTGGCTGGTCACGGCCAGCGGACCGACGAAACCGGTCTCCAGCGAGCCGACCTTGCCGGCCGGCGCGAACGCGCCGCCCGAGCCGGGGCGACGGAAGGTGAACTCGGCCGTCATGTCCGGCTTGTCCGAACCGCCGGTGCCGTCGTTCTTCGGGTCGCCCGTCTGGGCCATGAAGCTGTCGATGACGCGGAAGAACGTCAGGCCGTCGTAGAAGCCGGCCTTGGCCAGTTCGCGCACGCGCTCGACATGGCCCGGCGCGGCCTCGGGGACCAGCTCGGCGACGATGCGGCCCTTGTTGGTCTCAATGACCAGGACGTTCTCCGGGTCGGGCGTGCGCCACTCCGAAACTTGAGCCGAAGCGGCCGAGGCCGAAACGAGCGCCAGGGCGGCGACGCCGAGAGCGCGGAACGCAGACTTCATGGATTTCCCCGAACAGATCTCGTCGCCCCGCGTAGAACGGGCGGAGCGGAACCACAAGCGTCGTCGATGATTTCGGCCACTTGTTGGCGGCGGCAAGAGGCTCCCGCTTTCCAAGATGCTCCCCCTCTGGGGGAGCTGTCGCGGAGCGACTGAGGGGGTTCTTGGCGCCGGCGCGGGCCCCCTCCGGCCCTCCGGGCCACCTCCCCCTTCAGGGGGAGGATCTGGTTGGCGCGGGCCCCACAGGGGGAGGTTCCTCATCACCGCTCCCACCTTCCGTAAAATCCCCGCGAAGGCGGGGACCCAGGTGTTTTATCGTCGAGCGCTGTGGGTGGCGGAAAAAGCCTGGGTCCCCGCTTTCGCGGGGATTTTACGGTTGGGGGGTGCGCCTCAACAGCGACTTCCCCCTCCGGCCCTCCGGGCTGCCTCCCCCAGAGGGGGAGGATCTTGGATCAGCGCGCCTTGATCTTGGCGATCAGGTCGGTGGCGACGCCGGGGCTGACGAACTTGCCGACTTCGCCGTCGAGGGAGGCGATTTCCTTGACCAGCTTGGAGGCGATGGCCTGGTGGCGCGGATCGGCCATCAGGAAGACGGTCTCGATCTCGCGGTCCATCTGCTGGTTCATCGCGGTCATCTGGAATTCGTATTCGAAGTCGGCCACGGCCCGCAGCCCGCGGACGATCATCTGGGCGTTCACTTCGCGGGCGAAGTGGATCAGCAGGCTGTCGAACGGACGAACCTCGATGACGGCGCCGCTCAGGTGGGCCGTCTCGCGCTGCAGCATGGCGACCCGTTCGTCGAGCGAGAACAGGGGGTTCTTGCCGATGTTCACCGCCACCCCGATGACCAGCTTGTCGACCAGCTTCACGGCCCGACCGATGATGTCGAGGTGGCCGTTGGTGACCGGATCGAAGGTCCCGGGATAAAGACCGATACGCATGAAACCCCCTGCGCCTTTGACTTACGGGGTCTCTTCCGCCCCGTTTGCGTCGTCCTGCCCTTCGTCGCCGCCGGCTTCCGCCAGACGCTCGACGCTCACGACATGCTCGTCCGCCGCCGTGCGGAAGACGGTTACGCCCTGAGTATTCCGCGCCGCAACACGAATTTGCGCGACGGGGCACCGTATCAGTTGACCAGCGTCCGTCACCAGCAGGATTTGGTCGCTTTCGTCGACCGGGAACGAGCCCACCAGCTTGCCGCCACGCTTGGACAGGTCCTGGGCCGCCAGGCCCTGGCCGCCACGGCCGGTGCGGCGGAAATCGTAGGCGCTGGTGCGCTTACCGTAGCCTTCCGACGAGATCGTCAGGATGATCTCCTCGGCCGCGCCCAGTTCGGCGATGCGCTCGATCGACAGGTTGGCCTCGCCGGCCTCCTCGTCGGTCTCCTCCGGCGCTGGGGCTTCCTCGCCCTCCTCGCCGTTGGCGGCGCGCAGCAGGGCGCGCTGGTGCTTGAGATAGGCGGCGCGTTCGGCCGGGCTGGCGGCGACGCTGCGCAGCACGGCCATCGAGATGACGGTGTCGCCCGAAGCCAGCTTCACGCCGCGCACGCCGGTGGAGTCGCGGCTGGCGAACACTCGCACCTCGTCCACCGAGAAGCGGATGCAGCGGCCGGCCGCCGTGGTCAGCAGCACGTCCTGGTCGCCGTTGCAGACGGCGACGCCGACGATGCCGTCGCCTTCGTCGAGTTTCATGGCGATCTTGCCGTTACGGCGCACGTCGACGAAGTCGCTGAGCTTGTTGCGACGCACGCTGCCCGAGCGGGTGGCGAACATCACGTCCAGGCCGTCCCAGGTGGCCTCGTCCTCGGGCAGGGTCAGGATCGAGGTGATCGTCTCGCCCGGCTCGATCGGCAGCAGGTTGACGAACGCCTTGCCGCGCGAGTTGGCGGCGCCCAGCGGCAGGCGCCACACCTTCATCTTGTAGACCTTGCCGCCCGACGTGAAGAACAGCAGCGGCGCGTGGGTCGAGGCCGAGAACACGCGGGTGACGGCGTCCTCGTCCTTGGTCGCCATGCCCGACTTGCCTTTGCCGCCCCGGTGCTGGGTGCGGTAGTTGGCCAGCGGGGTGCGCTTGACGTAGCCGCCCATGGTGACGGTGATCACCATGTCCTCGCGGACGATCAGGTCCTCGTCTTCCATGTCGGCGTCGCCGTCGACGATCTGGCAGCGGCGCGGGATGGCGAACTTGTCCTTCACCTCGACCAGTTCCTCGCGAACCACGGCCATGATGTTGGCGCGGTCGGAAAGCAGTTCGAGATAGCCGCGGATGGCTTCGGCCAGCAGGGCGGCCTCGTTGCCGATCTCGTCACGGCCAAGGCCGGTCAGGCGCGACAGGGTCAGGGCCAGGATGGCGCGAGCCTGCTCGTCGGTCAGGCGGATGAGACCGCCCTCTTCCTGCACGGAGCGCGGGTCGGCGATCAGCTCGACCAGGGGCAGCATGTCGCCCATCGGCCAGGCCTTGGCCACCAGGCGCTCGCGGGCCTCGGCCGGGTCCTTGGACGAGCGGATGATGTGGATGAACTCGTCGATGTTGGCCACGGCGATGGCCAGACCGACCAAGACGTGGCCGCGATCGCGGGCCTTGCCCAGTTCGAACTTGGTGCGGCGCACGACGACTTCCTCGCGGAACTCGACGAACACTTCCAGCAGCTTGCGCAGGCCCATCTGCTCGGGACGGCCGCGGTTCAGGGCCAGCATGTTGACGCCGAACGAGCTTTGCAGCGCCGTGAAGCGATAGAGCTGGTTGAGGATCACCTCGCCCGAGGCGTCGCGCTTGAGCTCGACCACGATGCGCATGCCGTCGCGGTTGGACTCGTCGCGGATGTCGGCGACGCCCTCGATCTTCTTGTCGCGGACCAGCTCGGCGATGTGCTCGACGAGGTTGGCCTTGTTCACCTGATACGGGATCTCGGTGATGATGATGGCTTCGCGGCCGGCGCGGATCTCGTCGACGCTGGCCACGCCGCGCATGACGACCGAGCCGCGGCCGGTCAGCAGCGCGTTGCGCGGCGGCGAACGGCCGATGATCTCGCCGCCCGTCGGGAAGTCCGGACCGGGCACGAGGTCGAGCAGCTGGTCGGTGGTGACTTCCGGCTCGTCGATCAGCAGCAGGCAGGCATCGATCACTTCGCCCAGGTTGTGCGGCGGAATGTTGGTGGCCATGCCGACGGCGATGCCGCCCGCGCCGTTGACCAGCAGGTTGGGGATCCGCGACGGCAGGACGGTGGGTTCCTGCTCCTTGCCGTCGTAGTTGTCGGCGAAGTCGACCGTGTCCTTGTCGAGGTCGGCCAGCAGCGACATGGCCGGCGGCGCCATGCGGCACTCGGTGTATCGCATGGCGGCGGGCATATCGCCGTCGACCGAGCCGAAGTTGCCCTGGCCGTCGATGAGCACCAGGCCCATCGAGAACGACTGCGTCATGCGCACCAGGGTGAAGTAGATCGAGGCGTCGCCGTGCGGGTGATACTTACCCATGACGTCACCGACCACGCGGGCCGACTTGACGTACGGACGCTCGGGCGTCTGGCCCTGCTCGTGCATCGAGAACAGCACCCGACGGTGCACCGGCTTGAGGCCGTCGCGCGCGTCCGGAAGGGCGCGGCTGACGATGACGCTCATCGCGTAATCGAGATACGAGCGGCGCAGCTCGTCCTCGATATTGATCGGGGCGATGTCTCCGCGCGGCCCTTCGGGAGGCAGAGTGTTTTGATCGTCGTTCAAGGGGATTTTTCGCCGTCAGAATCGAACACGGAACAGTCGGAAACAGTTAGCATTCTGACACGGACGGCGCCACCTTCGCCGCCCCATGCGTCCCCTACGAATGCAGGAGCAGTTCATGCGTCTGACCGCCCTTTTCCTCGCCGCCGGCCTCGTGGCCGCCACCACGGCGTCCGCCGCCGATGCGCCCGCCGTCGCGACCGCCGAGATCAAGGGCGCCGACGGCAAGACCATCGGCACCGGGACGATCACCGAGGCCCCGCACGGCGTGCTGCTGAAGATCGAGGCCAAGGGCCTGACGCCCGGCTGGCACGGCCTGCACTTCCACGAGAAAGGCGACTGCGGCACGCCCGACTTCAAGTCGGCCGGCGCCCACGTCCACACGACCGCTCAAGTGGTCCACGGCCTGCTGAACCCGGCCGGCAACGACAACGGCGACCTGCCCAACCTCTACGCCGCCGCCGACGGCACGGCCGTGACCGAGGTGTTCTCGCCCCTGGTGTCGCTGAAGGGCGCCGGCGGCCGTCCGGCCCTGCTGGACGCCGACGGCTCGGCCATCGTCATTCACGCCAGCCCCGACGACCACACCAGCCAGCCGATCGGCGGCGCCGGCACGCGCAGCGCCTGCGGCGTGGTGAAGTAGGGCTTCGCCCCCTTCCTCCTCCCCACCTCCGTCATCCCGGAAAGCCCGCAGGGCTTATCCGGGACCCAGGGGGACCGGGCTGGGTAGGCAGGTCATCTCCCTTGCGGTCGCCGACGCATTGCGGCGGCCCCTGGGCCCCGGCTCTCCGCGCTGCGCGCTACGGCCGGGATGACGAACTTGAGAGCCAAAGAAAAAGGCCTCCGGATCGCTCCGGAGGCCTTTTCATGTTCAGCGAGAACCAAGCCTTAGCGCGGCAGCACCAGGCCCGGGTCGATCGGCTTGGCCTTGTCCTTCGGGGTCGGGGCGTAGCGGACCTCGAAGTGCAGCTGGGGCTCGTTGACGCCGCCCGTCTGGCCGACGGTGCCGAGCTGTTCGCCCTGGCCGACCTGCTGGCGCATCTTGACGTCGGTGGTGGCCAGGTGGGCGTAGGCCGTGACCCAGCCGTCGGCGTGCTTGACCAGGACGAGATTGCCGAAGCCCGGCACCTGGTTGCCGGCATAGACCACTTCGCCCGAGGCGGCGGCCTTGACCGGCGCGCCGGCGGTGGCCCGGATGTTCAGGCCGTCGTTGCGCTGGCCCGTGCCCTTGGGGCCGAAGTCCGAGATGGTCTCGCCGCGCACCGGCCAGACGAAGCGGCCGCGGCCGGCGGCCGTGATCTCGGCCTCGGTCGGCGGGGCGCTGCTCTCGATGATCGGACGCGACGGCGCGGGCGGCGGGGTGATCGGCTGGGCCGAGACCGGCGCGCTGGGACGCGGATAGCTGGAGGCCGAACCCGACGGCGTGTAGGGGCGCGGGCCGGACGGCAGGCCGCTGGTCGACGGCGCGGGGGCCGGCGAAGCGCCGATCGGCGCCTGGGCGGTCGTGGTCGGCGCAGGGGTCGAGGGGCGCGGGGCCGGGGTCGTCACCGTGGTGCGGATCGGACCTCGGTCCTTGTAGCCGTCGGGCAGGACGACCTTCTGGCCCTTCTTGACCGACGCGCCGGTGCGCAGGTTGTTTTCCTTGGCCAGGGCCGAGACGCTGACGTTGAAGCGCTTGGCGATGCCGGCCAGAGTGTCGCCGCTTTCGGCCACATAGGCCTTGTCGGTGGTGGCCGGGCCTTTCAGCTTCTGGCCCGGACGGATGACGTACGGGGCCTTCAGATCGTTGTCCTCGACCAGGTCCTTGCGGGTGGTTCCGAGTTCACGGGCGATGGAGTCGATGGCGTCGCCCGACTTCACCGTGTGGATCTTCGGCTTGCCGGCGACCTCGACCACCTTGCCGGCGATGCTGACGGTCGTCGTGGTCGTGGCGGCCGGGGCCGGTTCGTCGTCGATCACCGGGCGCGACGGCGGCGGGGCCGTGGCGGGGCGCGAGCCGATCGGCGGGGCCGAGGCGGTCGGCGCCGGACGCGACGGCGCGGGCGCGGCGCCGGCCAGGGTGGAGGCGCCGCCCGGAACGGGCTGCATCACCGTGGTCTTGGACGGACCCTTGTCCTTGTAGCCTTCCGGCAGGCGGATCTTCTGGCCGGCGCGGATCGAGGCGCCGCTGGCCATGTCGTTCTCGTCGGCCAGGGCCACCGGAGTGACGCTGAAGCGGCGGGCGATGGCGCTGAGGGTGTCGCCGCTCTCGACGACGTACGCCTTGGCCTTGGTCGAGGGGCCCTTCAGCTTCTGGCCCGGCTTCAGGCGGTAGGGTTCTTCCAGGTCGTTCAGCTTGGCCAGCTCGACGCGCGAGATGCCCATCTTGCGGCCGATGGCGTCGAGGCCGTCGCCCGACTGGACGGTGTAGGTCTGCGGACCGCCGCTGACGTCGACGACCTTGCCGCCGGTGACCGTCACCACGACCGGACGCATGGCCGGCTGCTGCGGCGCGGGCGCCGGGATCGGACGGCTGTCGACCGGCGGCGGGGGCGGCGGCGGAATGTCGGAGGGCACCGGCGACAGCGGCTGGCTCGACACCGAGCCGGCGGCGACCGGCGCGGTCACGGGCGGGGCGTCATCCTCGGGCGGCCGGGCCGGCGGGGGGGTCTGGGCGGCGGGCGGAGCCTGGACGAGCGGCGGGCTGACGCCGGCCTCGGCGCGGGTGGGATACTGGGCGCCGGTCGTCTCGCAGGCCGCGAGCGTTCCAGCCGTCAGCGCGATCACCGCCGCTTGCGTCCACAACTGCCTCATGACCTCTCCTTTCCTCGCGGAGCCTTCAAGTCGCCGCCGCAAGGGTAAATCAAACCTTAACCAAACACGCACGGCGTCACCGAACCTGTGGACGCCAAGCCCGCTCTACTCGCGGGCGACGCCTTCCAGGATCGGGACGAAACGCACGTCGCACAGGGCTTCGACCGTGAAGCCCCCCTTTCCATCGCCGGCATAGCGGCGAAGGCTCTGGACAGGCCCGCGACCAACGGGCGCGACGAGCACGCCGTTGGGCTTGAGCTGAGCCAGAAGCCCCTTAGGCTCTTCCTGCGCCGCAGCCGTGACCATAATACGGTCAAAAGGCGCCTGCTCGCGCCAGCCTTCCCAGCCATCGCCGAACTTGGTGATGACGTTGGTCAGACCCAAGGCCGAAAAGCGGGCTTCGGCCTCCTTCATCAGGGTGCGATAGCGCTCGACCGTGTAGACGAGGCGCGACACCCGCGACAGGATCGCGGTCTGGTAGCCGGAACCGGTGCCGATCTCGAGCACACGGCAGCGCGGCTCAACCGTCAGGGCCTGGGTCATCAGGCCGACGATGAACGGCTGGCTGATGGTCTGGCCGCAAGCGATCGGCAGGGCCGAGTCCTCCCACGACCGCTCCTTGAAGAGGTCGGGCGTGAAGAGGTCGCGGGGCGTCTTCTCGATCGCCGACAGGACGTTGGGGTCGGTCACGCCCTGGGCGCGCAGCGCGTCGAGCAGCCGCTTGAGCAGCGCTTCGGGGGTCTCGGGGCGCTTGGCGCTCGCCATCACAGGCCAGGCTCCGGCTTGCTTTCCGATTTTGGGGCGAGCTTGGGCGGCGCTCCGCCCAGCACGCCCTTGAGGGCCGCGACGGTGGCGTTGTGCGTCAGGTCGATATGCAGGGGCGTCACCGAGATGCGCCCTTCGTACACGGCCTTCAGATCGGTGCCCTCCGGCGGATTGGACGGCTTCGCCGTGAAGCCCGTCCAGTAGTAGTCGCGACCACGGGGGTCCGTCCGCTTTTCAATGCGCCGCAAGTGCGAGTCGCGGAAGCCTTGGCGGGTCACTTCCACGGCATCGACGCGTTCGGGCGGGACCGGCGGGAAGTTGACGTTCATGATCACGTCCGACGGCCAGCCCACCTCCAGCAGGCGGCGGATCACGCCCGGCGCGAAGCGCTCGGCGGTCTCCCAGTGGGCGACGACCTCTTCGGCGAAATAGGTCATGGCCTGCGACAGGGCGATGGCCGGAACGCCCAGGGCCATGCCCTCGATGGCGCCGGCCACGGTGCCCGACAGGGTGACGTCCTCGGCGAGGTTCTGGCCGCGGTTGACGCCCGACAGCACCAGGTCGGGGCTCGGCCCCTCGATCAACTCCTGGAACGCCAGTGCCACGCAGTCGGTGGGCGTGCCCTCGACGGCGAAACGGCGGGCGTCGATCTTCCGCACGCGCAGCGGATCGGCCAGAGTCAGGGCCCGGCTGGCGCCCGACTGCTCGTACTCCGGCGCGACGATCCAGACGTCGTCCGACAGGGTCGCGGCGATGCGCTCCAGGCTCTGCAAGCCCGGAGCATGGATGCCGTCGTCGTTGGTGAGGAGGATCCGCATCTTACTGCTCCTCCCCCGAGAAACGGGGGAGGTGGCGCGGCGCCATCGGCGACGTGACGGAGGGGGCGACCGCTGCCACAGAGCCCAGTCTCGCCCCCTCCACCGCTTCGCGGTCCCCCTCCCCCGTTACACGGGGGAGGAACTTGAAGGCGGATTCGCTCACGCAGCGCCCCCGATGTGGGTCAGGCCGCCCATGTAGGGCTGCAGCACGGCCGGGATCGCGATCCGGCCCGCCTCGTCCTGGTAGTTCTCCAGCACGGCCACCAGGGTGCGGCCGACGGCCAGGCCCGAACCGTTCAGGGTGTGGACGTAGTGCGTGCCCTTCTCGCCGGCCTTCTTGTAGCGAGCGTCCATGCGGCGCGCCTGGAAGTCGCCGCAGTTCGAGCACGAGCTGATCTCGCGATAGGTCGCCTGGCTGGGCAGCCAGACTTCCAGGTCGTAGGTCTTGCGGGCGCCGAAGCCCATGTCGCCCTTGCACAGCAGCATGGTGCGGAAGGGCAGCTCCAGCTTCTTCAGCACCGTCTCGGCGCATTCGACCATGCGCTCGTGCTCGGCCTCGGACTGGTCGGGCGTCGTGATCGAGACCAGCTCGACCTTCTGGAACTGGTGCTGGCGGATCATGCCGCGGGTGTCGCGGCCCGAGGCCCCGGCTTCCGAGCGGAAGCAGTACGTCAGGGCCGTGAGGCGCAGCGGCAGCTCTTCCTCGCCGGTGATCTGCTCGCGCACGAGGTTGGTCAACGAGACCTCGGCGGTGGGGATCAGCCAGTGGTCGCCCGTGGTGCGGAACAGGTCCTCGGCGAACTTGGGCAGTTGGCCCGTGCCGAACAGAGCCTCGTCCTTGACCAGCACCGGCGGGCTGACCTCGGTGTAGCCATGCTCGACCGTCTGCAGGTCGAGCATGAACTGGCCGAGCGCCCGTTCGAGCCGGGCGATCTCCTTCTTGAGCACCACGAACCGGGCGCCGCTCATGCGGGCGGCGGCCTCGAAGTCCATGCCGCCGAGAGCCGCGCCGAGGTCGACGTGGTCCTTGGGAGCGTTCAGGCGGCCGGCCGGCAGCTTGGAGGCGTCGCCCCAGCGGCGCTGCTCGACGTTGCCGGCCTCGTCCTCGCCTTCTGGAACCTCGGCGGCGGGGATGTTGGGCAGGCTGGCCAGCAGGTCCTTTAGCTTGGCGCCGACCAGATGTTCCTCTTCCGACGCCTCGGCCATGCGGCCCTTCAGCGCCTCGACCTCGGCCATCAGGCGGGCGGCTTCGGCCTCGTCCTTCTTGGCCTTGGCCATGCCGATCAGCTTGGAGCTTTCGTTGCGCTTGGCCTGGGCCTCCTGCAGGGCGGTCTGGGCCGCGCGCAGCTGGGCGTCGAGCTTGACGGCTTCCGACGCCGCGCCCGAGCGGCCCTTGGCCGACCAGGCGGCTTCATAGGCTTCGGTGTTTTCGCGGATGGCCTTGATGTCGTGCATCGGAATGAGCTCGGCAGGAAGTCGTTAAGAAACGCCCTTCTCTAAGGCGCGTCGCCAAGGGCGCCAACCTTTTCGCGCGGGATCAGCCAGCGGGATCAGCGCCCCAATCCTCTTGAGCATGCCGAATGCGCAGCACGCGCACCTCGCTTCCGTCGACCACATAGATGATGACGTGCGCTCTGTAGGGATGGACGCGAACCCCGGACCTGATCTCGGAGCGCTCGGGCGCGGCGCGTGGAAAGGCCGCCAGGAAGTCGAAGGCCTCTTCTAAAGCCAGATGATAACGCTCCGCCTGCTGTCGGCCAAAGGAGCGCACGCCTTCGACATAGATGTCGATGAGATCGTCCTTGGCTCGACTGCTGAGCCTATAGGCCAAGCGCGCTGGCCCTCGCCCGGGCGATCTCTAAAATCTCCGTCATGCTGTGCTCGCTATCGTCGGAGCCTAACGCCTCATCCACGAGAACCTGCATGGCCTGGATCTTGGCGTGGCGTATGCGATCACGCTCGATCAGGTCCCGAACATAGTCGGCGGGCGTGTCGTAACGCTCAGAACGGGCCCGGTCCTCAACCCAGTCCTTGGCGTCTTCCGACAGAGAGACGTTCATGGTCGCCATGAATTCAGCCTGAGACCGGCGGCCCGGATTGTCAAACGACGGTCTAGACCGCGACGACGTCCTTGCTTTCCTCGGCCTCGCGCTTGGCGCGGCTGCGTTCGATCAGCCACACGCACCAGATGCCGATCTCGTAGAGCAGGCACATGGGGATCGCCAGGGTCAGCTGGCTGATGGGATCGGGCGGGGTCAGGATGGCGGCGGCGATGAACACGCCGACGATGGCGTAGCGGCGGCCGGCGCGCAGCATCTTCGAGTCGATGATCCCGGCCATGCCCAGCAGCGACACGACCACCGGCAGCTGGAAGCACAGGCCGAAGGCCAGCAGCAGCGAGGTCACCAGGGTCAGGTAGTCCGAGACCTTGGGCAGCAGCTGGATGTTGATGGCGGTGGTCGATATCTGCTGGCTCATCGAGAACCACAGCACGAACGGCAGCATAACGTAGTAGACCAGCGCCGCGCCCAGGATGAACATGATGGGCGAGGCCAGCAGGAACGGCAGGAAAGCCCCGCGCTCGTTCTTGTAGAGGCCCGGCGCCACGAACCGGTAGAGCTGCCAGGCCAGGACCGGGAAGGTCACGACCACCGCGCCGAAGCCCGCCAGCTTGATCTTGGTGAAGAAGAATTCCAGGGCGGCGGTGTAGACGAGCTCGAGGGCCTTGGCGTTGCCCATCGGGATGTCCTTCAGCCCGACCAGCGCCAGCAGCAGGTCGAACGGACCGTGCTTGCCGCCCGAATGCTGGGCCGCCAGCAGTTGCTGGCCGACGGTGAAGGGCTTCACCAGGAACAGGAATATCTGGTCGGAGAAGTAGAAGCAGACGCCGAAGCCGACGAACAGCGCCACGACACAGACGATCAGGCGCGAGCGCAGCTCGGTCAGGTGCTCGAGCAGCGGAGCGCGCGAGGCCTCGATCTCGTCTTCGGGATCATGTCCGATCGAATTGGTCACGAGACGATGTCCGAGCTGGAGGCGGCGGTCTTGGTCGTGCGCTTGCGGACCGGCTTGGCGGCCGGCGCGGCGACTTCAGCCTTGGGGGCCTTGGCGGCCTTCGGCTTCGGCGCGACGCCGACGTCCTTGGAGGCGGCCTTGGCGCGCGGCTTCTTGGCGACGATCTCCACCGTCGGCTCGGCCGCGGCCTTGGGCGCGCGCTTGCGGGCCGACTTGGCCGGCGGCTCAAGAGTCGCGGCGGCGTCGCTCAACGGCTCGTCCGCGGGCTCGGGATTGTGCGCGGCGTAGGGGTGGGCCTGCACCGAGCCGTTGTTCAGGCTGGCGTCGATGTCGGCGAACACCTGATCGACATTGGCGTCCTTGGCCTCGTCGACGGCGACCTGCACCGGGTTGGCGTACTGGCCGGCGCGCATGGCCTCGACCTCGCGGCGCAGTTCGTCGAGCTCCGACTGGCGGGCCATCTCATCGAAGCTGGCGCGAAACTCGTTGGCCATGCCGCGGATCTTGCCGACGAACTGGCCCAGCTTGCGCAGGAGAACAGGCAGATCCTTGGGGCCGACCACGATCAGGGCGACCGCGGCGATGACCAGGAGTTCTGCGCCGCCGATATCAGGAAGCATGCAACCGCCTCAGACGGGCCCGGCTCTCCCGTGGAGGCCTGGGCCGCGCAGTATGAAAAAACGCGGCCGCGCCCTCTGTGCGAAGGCGCGGCGAACCGACCTTACGACTTGCGCAGGTCTTCCTTCTCGGCCTCGGTGCGCGGCAGGGCGCCGGTCGACTTGTTGTCGGCGACTTCCTGGCTGCTGTCGTCCTTCAGGCCGTCCTTGAACGCCTTGATGCCCTTGGCGGCGTCACCCATGATCCCGGACAGCTTGCCGCGACCGCCGAAAAGCAGGGCGACGACCGCGATCACGATCACCCAGTGAATCCAGCTCATGCTACCCATAACGGCGGTGCTCCTTGCGACAGCGGCGCTTTAGCCGCTGCGGCGTGTCGTTACAATGTCTCTGACAATATAGGCTTCCGGAAGGCGCAGAGCCAAGCGGAACGGAATGCGGCGATTGCGCCCCGGCCAAGGCAGGCTATGCCTTGTCGCCCCCTTCGAGCTCACCGAGGAAATCCTGTGCGAATTCCGGGGTCTCGCCTTCGTCGAGCGGGTCTTCCTCCTCGCCGTCGGCGCGCAGGCCCATGGGGTCGGGCACGGTGAAGCCCGGCGGGAGATTGAGGTCTAGCAGGCCCGCGGCCTTCATTTCGGCCACGCCCGGCAGGTCGCCTAGATTCGCCAGGCCGTAGTGCTCGAGGAAGGCGTCCGTGGTGCCGAACGTCACCGGACGGCCCGGCGTGCGGCGGCGGCCGCGCATCCGGATCAGGCCCAGCTCCAGCAGCACGTCCAGCGTGCCCCGGCTGGCCTGCACGCCGCGCACGGCTTCGATCTCGGCCCGGGTGACGGGCTGGTGATAGGCGACGATGGCCAGGGTTTCCTGAGCGGCCTTGGACAGGCGGCGCGGCTCCTCGCGCTCCTCGGTCATCAGGAAGGCCATGTCGGCGGCGGTCTGGAAACGCCAGCGGCCGGCGACCTCGACGAGCTCGATGCCCCGCCCCGCCCAGGTCAGGCGCAGGTCGGCGATCCCCTGGCGGATGTCGGCGTTCTCGGGCAGGCGCTTGGCCAGATCGGCCACGCTCAGCGGCTCGGCCGCCGCGAACAGCAGCGCCTCGATGCAGCGTTCGGTGAAGAGAGGGTCGAGGGTCATCTAGCGGGGGTCCCCCTCCGGCCCTTCGGGCCACCTCCCCCAAAGGGGGAGGATCTTGTTGGCGTTAGATGCTCCCCCTCTGGGGGAGCTGTCGCGGAGCGACTGAGGGGGTTTGCTCAAAGGAGCCCCTCCTCCGCATCGGTCCGCGTGCGCAGGTAGATTTCCTCGAACGCGCCCATCTGGCGGACGGTCAGGGCGCCCTCCTTGGCCAGTTCCAGGCTGGCCGACAGGGTCGAGGCCAGGTAGCTGGCCGGCGTGGGGCCGTCGGGATCTTCCTCCCAGCGCTCGACGGGAGCGACGCCGGAGAGGGCCGTCCACTCCTCCATCCTGGGCAGGAAGGTGCGCAGGCGGTCGCGGGCGTCTTCCAGCGGATAGGCCTGCGGCGGGCGCGGGGCGTAGTGGCGGCCGTGCTCGCGCTTTCGCTGGCTGATGTAGGCGCTCATCAGGGCGTAGAGGTCGCCCTCGAAACGGGTCGAGGAGACGATCTTCACCGCGTCCGGATCGCCGCGCATGAAGACGTCGCGCTTGAGCTGCGGGCGTTCCTTCAGGGCCTCGACCGAGCGGCGCATGGCGTCGAGCTTGGCCAGGCGGAAGGCCAGCTGGGCGGCCATCTCCTCGGCCGGCGGCTCCTCGGCCTTGGGGCGCTCGGGCTTGGGCAGCAGCAGCCGGGATTTCAGGTAGGCCAGCCAGGCGGCCATGACGAGGTAGTCGGCGGCCAGCGAGAAGCGCACCCGGCGGGCCTGCTGAACGAAGGCCAGGTACTGCTCGGCCAGGCGTGTGATCGACAGCTGAAGCAGGTCGACCTTCTGGTTGCGGGCCAGGGCCAGCAAAACGTGCAGCGGCCCTTCGTAGCCATCGATGTCGATGACCAGGGCCGCGCCGTCTTCGGCCGCCTCCCGGGCGGCCGCGAAGTCGAATGTGGGCTGAAAGCCCGTGCTCACCCGGCGTACCGGCCGTCGAAGGCGGCGTCGAAGCGAGCCCGCGCCTCGGCGACGTCGAGCGGTTCGGGAACCCTGACCAGGCGGGCCATCACGGCCTGGGCGCGGCGGCGGCCTTCCTTGGAAAGCTTGCCCACGCCCGACATCACCGCCTTCATCTCGGTCATGTCACCGTTGCAGTGCAGGACGACGTCGCAGCCGGCCGACAGGCTGTCCTTGGCGCGCTGCTTGAAGTCGCCCGACAGCGCCTTCATCGACAGGTCGTCGCTCATCAGCAGGCCGTCGAAGCCCAGCGAGCCGCGGATGACCTGCTTGATCGCCTTCTTGGAGGTAGTGGCCGGGCGGCGACGGTCGATGGCCGTGTAGACGACGTGGGCCGTCATCGCCATCGGCATGTCCGACAGCACCCGGAACGGGGCGAAGTCGCGCGCGTCCAGCTCGGCCAGCTTGGCCTTCACGACCGGCAGCTCCAGGTGGCTGTCGCTCATGGCGCGGCCGTGGCCGGGAATGTGCTTGATGATCGGCAGCACGCCGCCGGCCAGCAGGCCCTCGGCGGCGGCGCGCCCCAGGGTCGCCACCTGTTCGGGGGTGTCGCCATAGGCGCGGTCGCCGATGATCTCGTGGCCCTTGGGATCGGGCACGTCCAGCACCGGCACGCAGTCGACGTTGACGCCCAGCGACGTCAGGTCGTGGGCGATCAGGCGCGCGCCGAGGCGCGTGATCTCGCGGGCGACCAGCGGGTCGTTGGCGACGAGCTCGCCATAGGCGCGGCCCGGCGGATACTTGGCCCAGTGCGGCGGTTGCAGGCGGGCGACACGGCCGCCCTCCTGGTCGATCAGGATCGGCGCGTCGGGACGACCGACCGTCTCGCGCAGCGCCGAGGTCAGCTTCCTGACCTGGTCGGGCGTGTCGATGTTGCGCTTGAAGAGGATGAAGCCCCAGGGCTTCACGTCGCGGAAGAAGGCGGCCTCTTCCGCCGACAGGACGGTCCCGGCGCAGCCGAGGATGGCGGCGGAAGAGATGCTCATGGCCCCTCGCCTACTTCACGAAGCAGGATTTGCCGGCGGCGCTCAGGGCGTCGCAGAACGCCTTGGCGTCGGCGCGGCTGGAAAAGCCCGTGACCGAGGTGCGGTAGAGGGTCGTGCCGTTCTTGTCGATCGCCTCGACCTTCTTGCCCTTGCCGGCGGCCAGGCCCGGCGAGATGCGGGCGGCATCGTTCCAGGCCTTGTCGGCCAGGGCGGTCGACGACAGGGCGCCGATCTGGACGCTGGCCGGACCCGAGGCGGCGGCCGCGGGCTTGGGCGCGGCGGCGGCCGGCTTCGGCGGAGCGACGGCGGCGGTGGCCAGGCTCTCGATGCTGGGAGCCGGGGCCGGCTTGGCCGCGGGCTTGGCGACCGGCGGAGCGGCGACCGGGGCGGCGGGCGTCGTGGCGGCGGGCTTGGCCGGCGGCAGGCTGGCGCTCTGCACCGGGGCGGCCGGCGGCGGCGCGGTCGGACGGGCCATCGGCTCTTCCGGCGGCGCAGCGTAGGTCGGCGAGGCCGTCGGGTTCTCGTGGCTGTAGATCTGCAGGCCGGCGGCTTCGTCGGGCTTGTTCTGCTCCGGCGTCGGGGCGGCCTTCATCTCGGCCACGGGCTCGCCCACGGTGCGCGGCGGCTCGTTGGGGCCCCGGATGCCGTTACGGTAGATCAGGAACACGGCCACCAGCAGGGTGCCGAGCACCACGGCGCTGATGATCAGGGTCAGCGGCAAGGGCCGCGACCCGCGCACCGGCTGGCGCGCATCGAACGAAAGCGGCGCATCGGTGGGCGGCGCATAGGCGCCGCGGTGCGGGTCGGACATCGAAAAAGGCTCCAGAATTCCGGCGCGCGTTCACCATGTGCGAATCACGCGCGCAAGTTCCTACTCTACTGGACCCGATGGCCGTTCAGAACTGTCGCACCCTCGACGGTCGTGCGTCGCGCGCAGCTCGCCCCGTCAGCTCCACACATCCAGATGGAACAGCTTGCGGTGTTCCTCGATGGCGAAGCGGTCGGTCATGCCGGCGATGTAGTCGCACACCACGCGGGCCCTTCCGGCCTGGTCGCGGTTCTGCGACTTGGCGAACCATTCGGAGGGCAGCACCTCGGGTTCGGCCAAGAAAAGCGTGAACATCTCGGCCAGAATGCGGCGCGCCTGGCTGCGCGTGCGGTTCACGCGCCAGTGGCGGTACATCCGGGCGTGCAGGAACTCGCGCAGGCGGGCCAGGTCCTCCAGCATGTCGGACGAGAACGACACCAGGGCGTGCGGCAGGGCCCTCACCTCGTCGGCAGACGAGACGCCGGTGATGGCCGCCCGCTGCAGGGTCTCGCCCATCACGTCGTCGACCATCGCCCCGATCATGCGGCGAACGGCCTCCAGACGGGTGATGCGGGCGTCGAGTTCGGGGCGCTCGCTGCGCACGGCCGCCAGGATCGGACCGATCAGCGGCACGTCCATCAGCTCGTCCAGCGTGAAGAGCCCGGCCTCCACGCCGTCGTCGATGTCGTGGTTGTTGTAGGCGATGTCGTCCGACAGGGCCGCGACCTGGGCTTCGGCCGAGGCCCAGGTGTCGAGCTTGAGGCCGTACTCGCCGTCGTACTTGGAGATCGCCTTCCAGGACGGCTGGCCCAGCTTATGGATCACCGGGCCGTTGTGCTTGATGACGCCTTCCAGCGTCTCCCAGGTCAGGTTCAGGCCGACGAAGTCCGGATAGCGGTGCTCCAGCTCGGTGACGACCCGGAAGGTCTGGACGTTGTGGTCGAAGCCGCCGAATTCCTTGGTCTGCAGCTCCAGCTCGTCCTCGCCGGCATGGCCGAACGGCGGATGGCCCAGGTCGTGGGCCAAGGCGATGGTCTCGGCGAGATCCGCGTCGAGGCCCAGGGCCGTGGCCAGCGAGCGGGCGATCTGCGCCACTTCCAGCGAGTGGGTCAGGCGGGTGCGGAACTGGTCGCCCTCGTGGGCGACGAACACCTGGGTCTTTTCCTTCAGGCGACGGAAGGCCGAGGTGTGGATGATGCGGTCGCGGTCGCGGGCGAAGGGCGTGCGGGTGCGGCTCTCGTCTTCCTGGTAGCGCCGGCCGCGAGACTTGGCCGGATCTTCGGCGTAAGGGGCGCGGGGAACGGCGAACGGAGACGTCGACATGAGCGGCCTTTGCTGATCGCCCCTTTCCCCGGGGCGCGGTCGCCCTCATATATGCGATAGATCAAGTTTCCACAGCCATGACCGACACCAACGTTACGCTTTCTTCCAACGCCGCTCGCCGGCTGCACGCCCTTTCCCAGGCCGAAGGCCGCGAAGTGATGCTTCGCGTGGCGGTCGACGGCGGCGGCTGCTCGGGCTTCCAGTATCGGTTCGACCTGGTCGAGGCCGCAGAGGACGACGACCTGAAGATCGAGCGCGACGGCGCGGCGGCCCTTGTCGACGTCGTGTCGCTGGCCCTGCTCAAGGGCTCCGAGATCGACTTCGTCGACGAACTGGCCGGCGCCGAGTTCCGGGTCAGGAACCCCAACGCCAAGTCCAGCTGCGGCTGCGGCGTCAGCTTCTCGATCTGACGCCCCTTCCCGCCCCTCTCAAGTTTATGGCGTGACACGCGCCAAACTAGGCTCTACGGTTCCCGCCATGATCCTCGCCGCCAGCCAACAGCTGTTTTGGTACTTTAGCTATCCGACGCCTCTGGCGCCGGGAGGGGATCGTTTGGCCTGAGATCAGGCCGCCAAAAACGCCTTTCACCAGCCGCCAGGGGTTCCCCGGGCGGCTTTTTTGATGGCCGCCGGACCCCGCGAATTTCTCCGGAGCACGCCATGCCATCCTCGACCGCCGCCCACCTCGTCTCGCTGCCCGTCCCGACCGACGACCTGCGGATCCAGAAACTGCGGACCCTCAGCCCGCCGGCCCAGGTGATCGGCGAGGCGCCCGCCACCTCGACCACGGCCGAGCTGGTCGAAGGCTCGCGACAGGCCGTCCACGAGATCCTGCACGGCCGTGACGACCGCCTGGTGGTGGTGATCGGCCCCTGCTCGATCCACGACCCCAAGGCCGCCATCGACTACGCCAGCCGCCTGGCCGCCGAACGCGAGCGCCACGCCGGCGAGCTGGAAGTGATCATGCGCGTCTACTTCGAGAAGCCGCGCACGACGGTGGGCTGGAAGGGCCTGATCAACGACCCGGGCCTCGACGGCGGTTTCCACATCAACGAGGGCCTGCGCCTGGCCCGCCGGGTGCTGCTCGACGTCTCGGCCCAGGGCCTGCCGGCCGCCTGCGAGTTCCTGGACGTCACCACCCCGCAATACATCGCCGACCTGGTGGCCTGGGGCGCGATCGGCGCTCGCACCACCGAAAGCCAGATCCACCGCGAGATGGCGTCTGGCCTGTCGTGCCCGGTCGGCTTCAAGAACGGCACCAACGGCGACGTGAAGGTGGCGGTCGACGCCGTGACCGCCGCCGCCCAGCCGCACCATTTCCTGGCCGTGACCAAGGAAGGCCGCGCCGCCATCGCCACCACCACCGGCAACGCCGACAGCCACGTGGTGCTGCGCGGCGGCAAGGCGCCGAACTACGACGCCGCCAGCGTCGCGGCGGCCGCCGAAGCGCTGACCAAGGCCGGCCTGCCCGCGCGCCTGATGGTCGACGCCAGCCACGCCAACAGCGGCAAGAACCACGAGAACCAGCCGGCCGTGGTCGACGACATCGCCGCCCAGGTGGCCGCCGGCGCCTCGCCGATCATGGGCGTGATGATCGAGAGCAACCTGGTGGCCGGCCGCCAGGACATCGTGCCCGGAAAGCCCCTGACCTACGGCCAGTCGGTCACCGACGCCTGCGTCGACTGGGACACGTCGGTGCGCATGCTCGACGCCCTGGCCGCCGCGGTCCGCGCGGGTCGGCAAGCCCGCGAGGCCTGAGGTCGCCGGCCTGAGGTCGGTGGATGGAGGGACGTCCCCCCAGCGTCCCTCCCCTATCCCCTGAAATCTCCCTGCCATGGCTTGAGCGCGAGGCCGCCGCCCCCTAGCCTCCGCGCGCCTATCGGAGCCCGCCATGCGCATCGCCACCTGGAACGTCAATTCGGTCAACGCCCGCCTGGAAAACGTCCTGGCCTGGTTCGAGGCCGAGGCGCCCGACGTCGCGGTGCTGCAGGAGATCAAGTGCGTCGACGAGAAGTTCCCGGCCGAGGCCTTCGAGCGCCTGGGCTACAACGTCGTCGTCCACGGGCAGAAGACCTACAACGGCGTTGCTTTGCTTTCGAAGCATCCGGTCGAGGACGTCCGCAAAGGACTGCCCCTGCTGGACGGCGACGCCGAGGACGAGCAGGCCCGCTATGTCGAGGCGGTGATCTCGGGGCCCAAGCCGGTGCGGGTGATCGGCATCTACCTGCCCAACGGCAACCCGATCGGCACCGAGAAGTTCGCCTACAAGCTGTCGTGGATGCGCCGCCTGCACGCGCACGCCAAGGGGCTTCTGGCCTTTGAAGAACCCTTGGTCATAGCGGGCGACTACAACGTCATCCCCGAGGTCGAGGACGTGGCCAATCCCGAGGCCTGGCTGGGCGACGCCCTGTTCCAGCCCGAGAGCCGCGCGGCCTTCCGGGCCCTGAAGAACCTCGGCTTCACCGACGCCTACATGCAGGCGGACGGAACGCCGGGCGGCTACACCTTCTGGGACTATCAGGCCGGCGCCTGGCCCCGGAACCTGGGCATCCGCATCGACCACCTGCTGCTGTCGCCCCAGGCCGCCGACAAGCTGGCGCAGGTGCAGATCCACCGCGACGAGCGCGACAAGGAAAAGCCCTCCGACCACGTGCCGGTGGTGGCTACCCTGGATCTCTAGGCGCCGTTCCGCTCCACCTGGGTCCAGCGCCCGTGATCGTCGCGGCGATAGTGGACGGTGATCGGCTTCCAGGACCTTTTCAGGAACGTGCGCCGCGTGCGGCAGACCGCCAGGGTCGGATCGGTCGCCGACCAGCGGCAGCGGGCGGTCGAATACTCCATCGGCGGATAGGTCGCCCAGCCGCCCGCGGCCAGGATGCCCGCGTCGAAGCCCGCGCGAACCCGCTCGACGTCGTCGACCTGCTCCTGTTTCGAAATTTCGAACGAAGCCGAGGCGCAGCCGGCGAGCATGGCGCCGCCGATCGCCAGTCCGGTAAGCAAGGCCCGCATGTCGCGCCCCCTGGTTGCACATGGCGAGAATGAGCGCCTGGAGCGTCACCTTGCAAGCGCCCCGTCGCCGGTATCGGGCGCCTCTGTCGCGAATCCGCGAACACCGCTAGCCTCCGAGCCATGAGCGAGTTCTGGCGCCTCCTGTTGCTCGTCGCCATCGCCGGGTCGGCCGTCACCTTCATGGGCAGCGCGGCCATCTGGTTCATGGACGAAGAGCGTCGCATCCGCCGCGCCCTCCGCCACGTGCTGAAGGGCGAGCCCGAGACCGTCATCATCGCGCACGGTCGCGGCAAGGGCGTGGGCTTCTCGTTCGACACCAACACCGCCGCCGTGGCCTGGGACGCCGGGACCTGGTGCCTGCTCTACCGCATCGACGAGTTGATGGGGGCCGAGCTGTCGGTCGACAACCAGGTGATCGGCCGCGTGTTTCGCGGCGAGCAGCGCCGGGCCATCGACCAGATCGTGCAGCAGGCCAGCCGCGTCTGCCTGCGGCTGATCTTCGACGATCCCCGCCATCCCGACTTCGAGCTGGACCTGTGGCTGGAGGGCGACGAGCAGCAGCGCCAGAGCCGTTCGCCCGCCCTGGCGATCCAGGAAGCCAACCGCTGGCTGGCCCGCGCCGAAGCCATCGTGCGCCGGCCGCTGGCCCCGCGCGGCCCCTCGCCCGCTGCCGCCGCCAAGAGCGGCGGGGAGCCCGAGATCGCCCGCCGCCCCGAGCCGGCGGCTCAGGCCGACAAGCCCAAGCCCTACCGCTCGGCCCGCGAAGCCGTCGCGGCCGGCGCGGCCACGGCCGGCGCCGCGGTCGCCACCGCCCCGCTGTTCGAGGAGATCGACGACGGTCCCGAGGCCGCCGATCCGCCGTGGTCTGACCCGGAGGCGCCGATCCAGGCCTGGGCCGACGACGGCGACACGACCGACGAGCCCGCCTATCTGCCGCCCGAGCGCCCCTACAAGCCGGTCTCCAAGGCCGCGCGCGAGGCCAGGGACGACCAGGACGAACTGCCGTTCGACCTCGACGACGACGAGGATTGAACGCTCCCGCGCGGGTTGCGTGACAGCCTGGCTTGAGGCACGCTCAAGCGTCCCGTGGAGACGCGCCATGATCCGCCTCGCCGCCCTCGCCCTGCCCCTGCTGCTGGCCGCTCCGGTCATGGCCCAGACGCCGGCCTCGTCGCCCCTGGCGCCGCAGAAGCTGGTGTTGAACCTGGCCGACCGCAACGGAGACGGCGTGGTCAGCCCGGCCGAGGCCGCCGAGCGGATGGCGATCGTCGGCGCCGCCGAACTGCCCGCCGCCCAGCCGGTGAGCGCGCCCCATCGGGGTCCCCGCTTCAGGCCCGGACACGCCGACGCCGAACGGGCCGACGAGGCCGGCTTTCCCGGCCTGTCGATGAAGCGTCGCTTCGTCGAGGCCAGCGAATTCGAGAAGGCGCTGGAATATCGCTTCCTGGAAGAGCTGAAAGACCGACGCAAGTAACGGTAAGCCCTTACTGGGCTCCGTCTCGCCGCATCCACCCAAATTCCGCCCATTTTTTGCCGACTGCGGCCATCCTGTAGTTGCGAGTCGATCTCAACGCGCCTAAGACCCCCGCCCTTAATTGCGATTGATACGCACGAGCGTTGGTACGGGGCGAGCAGATGAAGCAAGCGATGATGACGACCGCGGCGATGGCCGTGGCCCTGGGCGCGGCCGGTCAGGCCTGGAGCCAGGACGAGAAAGCCGAGCGCCTGCCCAAGGTCAGCATCGAGGCGACCGCCGCCGCCCCGCCCGCCGGCGCCTACGAGGCCAACGACCCGGTCGACTCGGGCACCTCCAGGATCACCCGCCGCGCCATCGAGGACCGCTCGCCCGGCACCGGCGACGTCATCGAGACCCTGAAGATCCTGCCCTTCGCCAACTTCGACTCCGACCAGGGTCTCGCGACGCAGGAAAGCATCCAGGACATGCGCCCGGCCAAGGTGTCGATCTCGGGCGGCCAGTTCTACGACAACTACTTCTCGATCGACGGCGTGGGCGTGAACAGCCGCCTGGACGTGGTCGATATCGGCAACGCCCAGGACTACAACGAGGCCGCCGGCGGCAGCGCCCAGTCGATCTGGCTGGACAGCAACCTGCTGGAATCGGTGACCGTCCGCGACAGCAACGTCTCGGCCCGCTACGGCGGCTTCCCCGGCGGCGCCGTGCAGATCGAGCCCCGCCAGCCCGCCCGCGTGTTCGGCGCCTCGGTCACCGCCGGCTGCAGCAACGACAGCCTGACCTCGTTCAAGATCCCCGGCGTGGTCCGCGACGCGCTCAACGGCGTCGAGCCCGAGCCGCCGAACTACGAGAAGTGCCGGGTCAGCGGCTCGGTCGACCTGCCGATCAACGACAAGGTTCGCGTGCTGCTGGCCGGCGGCCGCCAGCAAACCGACATGACCTACTACCGGCACGTCAATTACGGCGGCACGCCGTTCGGCCTGAAGAGCCGCACCGACAACGCCATGGCCAAGGTCGAGGTCGACCTGGCGCCCGACCTGACCCTGCGCGGCCAGGTCGCCTACAGCCCCTATACGAGCGAGAACTCGGCCAACAACTCGCGCAACGCCGTGATGACCCAGAAGGGCGGCGGCCTGACCAGCAAGATCGAACTGCTGGGCAAGCGCGGCGACGCCGACTGGTCGCTGACCGCCACCTACGCCAAGGCCCGCAGCGGCCGCGACGCTCCGGGCACCCTGTTCACATGGTCGTCGACGGCGGCCTACGCCAACTGGTGCTCGTCGACCAACTGCGTCGAAGGCAGCTTCGGCGACCTCGACCAGTGGCAGGAAGACATCGGCCTGCAGGCGCGCTGGAACCAGCCGCTGTTCGGCGGCGACGTGCGCCTGGGCGTGGACTACGGCCACGTGGAGGCCCGCAAGCGCCGCCCAGTCGACAACTACGCCTACCGCACCACCGTCGCCGACAGCCGCATCGTCTGCTCGCAGGGCGACCCGGCCTGCATCGCCGGCGACGCCGCCCTGACCGTCTACAGCCTCTACAAGGCCTATGACGCCTCGGCCGAGGTCGACACCGTCACCGCCTTCGCCGAGTACGAGGTCAGCCGCGGCCCGCTGACCGTGCGCGCCGGGGTGCGCTACGACCACGAAAGCCTGATCTCCAAGCACAACTTCGCCCCACGCCTGTCGGTGGTCTACGAGATGCCGTGGGACGTCACCGCCACCGTCGGCGCCAACCGCTACTACTCGCGCGACTTCCTGGGCTACGCGATCAAGTCGCAGTACCCGGGCAACTACGTCTACAATCGCACGAGCTCGATCGTGAACGGCCAGCGGGTGATGGGCGCCTGGACGCTGAGCTCGCACTCGGTGTCGGCGGGCATCGCCGGCTCGGGCCTGGCGATCCCCTATTCGGACGAGCTGACCTTCGCGCTCTCCAAGCCGGTGTTCGGCGGCGTGGCGCGCCTGAAGGGCGTGGCCCGCGAGACCCGCGACCAGTTCACGGCCGGCGTCGAGGAGGTCCAGAACTATATCCGCGAGACCAACGGCCAGACCTACACCTACCGCACCACCTATCTGGGCAACGACGGCGAGACCTCGTATCGCGGCCTGTCGGCCGAGTGGACCCGGGGCGTGGGCCGTCACACCTTCAGCCTGAACGGCTCGTGGTCGAAGACCGAGGACAACATGGGCGACAACACCCTTGTCGACCCGTCGGACGAGGCCGAGTACGGCGACGAGATGGTCTACTACAAGGGCGAGGTGCGCAGCCTGCTGGGCGTCATCGCCACCAACCAGCGCCTGAACTACGCCGCGCCGGGCCTGGCCAACGCCGACTGGAGCGCCGACTGGTGGAAGGGCCGCATCCGCACCAACCTCAACGCCCGCTGGCGTTCGGGCTACGACCAGATCGAGGAGACGGGCGCGACCCAGACCGTGGGCGGCGTGCGCTACGCGGTGTGGGACGTGATCCGCTACAAGGCCCAGACCACCTTCAACGCCAACGTCTCGGCCCTGGTGGCCAAGACCGCCTACGGCGAGGCGCGGCTTGACATGCGGGTGACCAACCTGTTCGACACCCTGCCCCAGACGGTGACCGCCTCGTCGACCAGCCAGCCCTACCGCATGGGCCGGTCGTTCTGGGTCGGCATGAGCTACAAGTTCTGATCCATGAAGCGCGCGGCGAATCTCCTTCTTCTGCTGGGAACGGCGGCGGCCCTGATCGGGCTGGCGCCGGCCCCCGATCCGACGGCGCTTCGCCGCGCCGCCTTCGCGGGCAAGCCCGACAGCTGGCCCGCCCCCACCCTGCTGCCCGGGGCCAGCTTCACGCCGTTCGGCGTCCTGCCCGCCCCCGCGATCCCGGCCGACAATCCGCAGACGCCGGAAAAGATCGCGCTTGGCCGCAAGCTGTTCGACGATCCCAAGCTGTCGGGGTCGGGCCAGATCGCCTGCGCCTCGTGCCACAATCCCGAGCTGGCGTTCGGCGACGGGGTGAAGACCTCGTTCGGCCACGACCGCCAGCGCGGCCGCCGCAACGCCCCGACCCTCTCGGTCGCAGCCTGGCGCACACCGCTGTTCTGGGACGGCCGCGCCGGCAGCCTGGAGACCCAGGCCCTGGGTCCCGTCGTCGACCACAAGGAGATGGCCGGCGACCCGCGCGAAATCGAACGCCGCCTGGCCGCCGATCCCGACTACCGCAAGGACTTCAAGGCTGTGTTCGGGAGCAAGCGCCCGACGATGCAGGACGCCGCCAGGGCCCTGGCCGCCTACCAGCGCACCCTCAAGCCGCGCAGCAGCAAGTGGGACCGCGTGCTGTCGCTGGGCGGCCGGGTGCTGACCGACCAGGAGCTGCAAGGCCTGGAGCTGTTCCAGGGCAAGGCCGGCTGCGTCAACTGCCACAACGGCCCGCTGCTGTCGGACGGCAAGTTCCACAACATCGGCCTGTCCTTCTACGGCCGCAAGCTGCAGGACCTGGGCCGCTACGAGGTCAGCGGCGACCCGGCCGACGTCGGCGCGTTCCTGACGCCGTCGCTGCGCGGCATCTCCAAGACCGGCCCCTACATGCACAACGGCATCTTCCCGACGCTGGAAGGCACGGTGAACTTCTACAACGAAGGCGGCGCCCGGCCGAGGCCCAAGCCCGAGCAGGCCGGCGACCGCCTGTTCCCGACCACGACCCCGCTGCTCAAGCCATTGGGCCTGACCCGCGAGGAAAAGGCGGCGCTGGTGGCGTTCCTGGAGACGCTGTAGGCGCGCTTCGCGCAACCCCCTCCGGCCCTCCGGGCCACCTCCCCCAGAGGGGGAGGATCTATTGGCGCTGGCGCTCTTCAAGATGCTCCCCCTCTGGGGGAGCTGTCGCGGAGCGACTGAGG
>LNIY01000110.1 GCA_001449105.1 Caulobacter vibrioides
GATAGTCGGGGGCGGCGGGCACGGGGGACTCCGGGTCTGGTTGCGGTCAGAAAGGAGCCCAGGCGCGCGGCGGCTTGCGAGCAGCAAAAGTGGACGCCGGTTTTGCGTCCGCTCGCAAGCTTGCTTGCCGAGTGCGCTTTCTAATGAAAGCGCACCGTCTCGAGCTCCCCGGTGGTCACCCACCTTCAACGCCAGTCACTCGAACGGCGCGGAACATACGGAGGGGGGACGGGGAGTCAATGCGGCGCAACCGTGGGAGACCCCCTCAGTCGCTCCGCGACAGCTCCCCCAGAGGGGGAGGTGGCCCGGAGGGCCGGAGGGGGGCGCCGTCAGGCGTCCAGCGCCGTACGCCCTCACCCTCCCACGCCCGCGGCGCGGGCCCCTCCCTCTCCCCACGGGAGAGGTTTCAATTAGCCGGCCGGCGCGGCCAGCAGCACTTCGACCGCCACGCCGGCCGCCGCCAGCGCCTGGATGTCGGCGGCCTCGACCGGGGCGGCGACCAGGCGGACGACCTGGCGGCCGCTCTTGGCCAGCTCGATCAGATGCTCAGGCGTGGCTTCGGACGGCGACAGGCGGTGGGCGTCGCGGCGGGCCATGGTGACGACCTCGGGATCGGCGGCCTCGTCGATGACCAGCACGTCGGCGGCCGACAGGGCCCGGACGGCGCGCAGGGTCAGGAGGTCGGCCGGGCCCTTGCCGGCCACGAAGCGGACCTTGCCCTCCTTCTTGACGTTGCGGGCCAGGGCCTCGCGGAAGAGCACGCCGGCCCTTTCCATGTCGCCGGTCATGGCCGCCTGGGCCGCTTCGCCCGACAGCGCCTCGCGCAGGAAGGCCCGGCGTTCGTGCAGGGTGGGCAGGGCGCCGCGCACCTCGCTCTGGAAGTTGCGCATCAGAGCGGCCACGCGGCCGGCGCCCTCGGGCACCTGGGCCTCGATGTCGGAGCGCAGCATGGTGGCCAGCACGGGGGCCGCGCCGCCGGTGCCGACGGCGGCCACCACCTCGCCGCGGTCGATGACGGCGGGGGTGTTGAAGTCGCACATGTCGGGCTTGTCGACGACGTTGACCAGAACGCCGGCGGCGCGCGCCGCGCGGGCGGCGGCCTGGGCGAACACCTCGTCGGCGCTGGAGACGAAGGCCAGCACCGCCCCCGAATAGGAGCCGGGCAGGAAGGCGGCGTGGCCGTCGAGGCGCACCAGCGTGGCGGGCGAGCCGTCGAACAGCCGGGCCTTGGCGTCGGCGCCCTCGCCGGTTCCGGCGATCACCACCTTGCGGCCGGCGAGGGGGAAGTAGGCGGGGAAGGAGTCCAAGGCGGGGTCCTCTGGCGGTGGTCGCGCGGGTCTTGCCCCAAAGCTAGGGCGCGTCGGCCGCGAACGTGAGCCCTTTCGCGCAACAGGCGTTCAAGGAACTGAGGCGCGCGCCATCCCGGCGGGGTGAAATTTCGCTGGCGGCGCATCGAGATAACGGTGTTAGCTCCGCTTCAGGGGCAGGAGACGACGCATGGCGGCGAGCTTGGACGTCAACGGCAAGACGGTGTCGGTGCAGGCCGAGCCGGACACGCCCTTGCTGTGGGTGCTGCGCGACGAACTGGGCCTGACGGGCACGAAGTTCGGTTGCGGCCTGGCCCAGTGCGGGGCCTGCACGGTGCATGTGAACGGCGACCCGGTGCGGTCCTGCGTCACCCCGATCGCCGCGCTGTCCGGCGCCAAGATCACCACCATCGAGGGCCTGGGCGGCGCCCATCCGCTGCAGCAGGCCTGGGTGAAGCTGGACGTGCCCCAGTGCGGCTACTGCCAGTCGGGCCAGATCATGTCGGCCGCCGCCCTGCTGGCGGCGAGCAGGACGCCCAGCGACGAGGACATCGACGCGGCCATGGGCGGCAACATCTGTCGCTGCGGCGCCTATCAGCGGATTCGCGCGGCGATCAAGGAGGCCGCGACCAGCACGGCCGCCCCGGTGGTGGCCGCGCCGCCGGCCGCGAAACAGGCGCAGGTCGAGGCCGATGTCGACGAGGCGATCTCGGCCGCGTCCGGCGCGACCTCGCGGGTGCAGCGCGGAGAGGTGCGATGAACCGGCCCCTCGACAGGAACGGCTTCAGCCGCCGCGAAGTGGTGGTCGGGGCGGTGGTCGTCGGCGGCGCGCTGAGCGTCGGCTGCTCGCCCGCCGACCTGATGAGCGCCGGTTCGAAGGTCGAGGTCGGGGCGTTCGGGCCGTTCATCCGCTTCGAGCCCGACGGTTTCGTCACGGTGATCTCCAAGCACGTCGAGTTCGGCCAGGGCAGCCACGCAGGGCTCGCCGCCATCGTCGCCGAAGAGCTGGACGCCGACTGGACCAAGGTGCGGGTCGAGCAGTCGCCGGCCAACGCCAAGCTCTACGGCAACGGCGCGCTGGGCGCGCAGCTGACCGGCGGCAGCTCGGCGATCTCCAACAGCTGGGAGCAGCTGCGCAAGGCCGGCGCCGGGGCGCGGGCGATGTTCGTCGAGGCGGCCGCCAACCGCTGGAACGTCCCGGCCGGCGAGATCGTGGTCAGGGACGGGGTGCTGACCCACGCCTCGGGCAAGACCGCTGCCTTCGCCGACCTGATGGCCGACGCGGCCAAGGTGACGCCGCCGGCCAGCCCGGCGCTGAAGGATCCCAAGACCTTCACCCTGATCGGCACCGACCGGGTGCGGCGCAAGGACGCCCAGGCCAAGAGCGACGGCAGCGCCCGCTACACCCAGGACGTCCACCTGCCCGACATGCTGACGGCCATGGTCGCCCATGCGCCCAGGTTCGGCGGCAAGGTCGAGGGCTTCGACGCCGACGCGGCCAGGAAGGTCGCGGGCGTGGTCGACGTGTTCGAGATCCCGACCGGCGTGGCGGTCGTGGCCAGATCCACCTGGGCCGCGCGCCTGGGTCGCGAGGCCCTGAACGTGCGCTGGGACGAGGGCAAGGCCGAGAAGCGCGGCTCCGCCGAGATCGCCGTCGCCTTCCGCGACTTGGCGACCGGCCAAGGGGCGACCGACCAGAAGTGGGAGTCGTTCGGGGCCAAGGGCGATGCGGCCGCCGCGGCGGGCGGAAGCGACGCCTTCGAGGCGGTCTACGAGTTCCCCTACCTGGCCCACGCGACGATGGAGCCTATGAACTGCGTGGCCATCGTCGACGGCAGCCACGTGCGGCTGGTGCATGGCTCGCAGGGCCAGACCCTTGACCAGCTGAACGCGGCCAAGATCGTCGGGACCCTGCCGGGCTCGGTCGAGGTCGAGACCCTGTTCGCGGGCGGCTCGTTCGGGCGGCGGGCGACCTTCACCTCCGACTATGTGGCCGAGTGCGTCCACGTGGCCAAGAAGGTCGGGGGCGGCAAGCCGGTGAAGCTGGTCTGGACGCGCGAGGACGACATGCGCGCCGGCTATTATCGGCCGCTGGTGGTCCACGCCGTGCGCGTGACCCTGGACAAGGACGGCCTGCCGGCGACCTGGCGCCACCGCATCGTCAGCCAGTCGATCATGAAGGACTCGCCGATGCCTTCGAAGGGCGTCGACCAGACCGCCGTCGAGGGGGCGATGGATTCGCCCTACCTGAAGGCCACGCCCGTGGTCGACGCCCAGGTCGCCTTTCCCGAGGTCGGCGTGCCGGTGCTGTGGTGGCGCTCGGTGGGGGCGACCCACACCGCCTTCGTCATGGAGCACACCATCGAGCAACTGGCCCGCAAGGCCGGCAAGGATCCGGTGGAGTATCGCCGCGCGCTCTACGCCAAGGCCGGCGCGAACCGGCACCTGGCGGCGCTGGACCTGGCGGTCGAGAAGGCCGGGCCGACGGCTTCGGCCGGATGGACGCGCGGCGTGGCGGTGCACGAGAGCTTCGGCTCGGTCGTCGCCCAGGTCGCCGAGGTCAAGCTGGTGGACGGCGCGCCCAGGGTGGGCCGGGTGGTCACGGCCATCGACTGCGGCACGGCCGTCTCGCCCGACCAGATTGCCGCCCAGATGGAGGGCGGGACCTGCTATGGCCTGTCGGCGACGCTGTACGGCGAGATCACCCTGACCGAAGGCGCGGTCGACCAGAGCAATTTCGACACCTATCGCGTGCTGCGGATCGGCGAGGCGCCCGCCGTTGAGACCCACATCGTGCCGTCGGCCGCGCCGCCCAGCGGGGTGGGCGAGCCGGGCACGCCGGTGATCGGTCCCGCCGTCGCCAACGCCCTCCTGGCGCTGTCGGGCCAGCCCACCGCCAGGCTGCCGCTGGTTCGATCTGTCTGATCGTTAACCTTGGCGCGACCGGAATTGACGTCGGACCGCTGGACGAGAGGCTGTGCTAGGACCATCTTAGCGCCATGGTCGAGCCTGCCGACAGCCTTGGTTTCGAGAAACTCACGCCCCGTGAGCGCGAGATCCTGCGCCTGATCGCCCAGCATCAGCGCTCGAAGGAAATCGCGCGCCTGCTCAGCCTGTCGCCCAAGACCGTCGAGATGCACGTGCTCAGCGCGCGCCGCCGTCTCGCCGGCATGCCGCGCCGCGACGCCGCCCTGGCCTTCGTGGCCTGGGAGCAGACCCCCGGCAATTGGGACCCCGGTAATGACTACCGTAGGCAATCGCCAGGCCTAGCCGTCGAGCTCGAGCCGGTCTCTCCTGCTTTCAACAGCGGGAGCGGCCATGGCCATGAACGACAACTCACCCAAGACGAGGCCCACGGGGGCTCCCGGTTCGGCGTTCTTCATCGCGAGCTGGAAGTCGCTGGAAGAGGGCCTGACCCTGATGGCGGGCACCCCCGAGCGGGAGCGCCTGGTGCCGGAGACGGTTTCGGCGCTGCGCAAGGCGCAGGCGGCTGGCGATCCTCCGTCGAAGCTGCTGCTGCGCGTTCTCGCGGCGACGGCGTTCCTGTCGGACGACAGTCCGATCCGGTCCGAACGCGGGGAGGTTGGCGCCATGACCTGACTCCCGCCCAATGGCTGGGCCTGATCCTGGTTTCTGCCCTGGCGGCCGGCGTGCTGCTCAGCGTGGTGACCATGGGCGCCCATGAATTCCTCTTCGCCCTTCAGCGGTTCCGCGAGGGCTGGAGCACTCCGCCGGCGCACTGACCGGCAAACCCAAGTTCCGAACAATTCATCGCCTTGAACGTGCGGGGGGCTCCCGCGCGAGTGGGAGAGTCTTGCATGAAACGCAGCGACGCGGCCCGTGCTGGGGCCGAGAAACTGAAGCGCGCCGAAGCCGCCATCGATGCGGCCCTGCGCGAAACCGCCGAGTTGGTGGGCCTGCTGCCCACTCTGCGGCTCGATGCGCAGCTGTCGGCCGTGATCGGCCAGGAAGCGATCGAGACCCTCGGCGACACCCTGACCCATATTCTTTCCGCCCGCCGCACGATCGTGAAGGCGCACGGCGACCTCGCTCAGGTCCGCACCCAGATCGGCTGCGGCGCCCTCGCCATCGGCGACATGGGCAAGGTCGAGGGCGGCGATACGCCGCGCACCTTCGGCCTGCACGCCGTCGACGGCGGCCGCGCCGCCTGAGGCCGCGCGAATCCCCTCTTATTCCTGGAGCCAATCCATGACCGCCGTTCTCGCCGCGCTCAAGCCGGCGATCGATGAAGCCGCAGAGTTCGGCCGTTGTGTGCGCGACCTCTGCCCGATCCAGAAACGGGTGCTGACCGCGCTGATGCACCGGCTGATCGCGATGGAAGAGGCCAATGACGCCGAAGGCGCCCTGGTCGTGATCGACGAGGTGCGACGCATCCTCGGCGAAGGGCGGCTGACGCACCACTGAGCGCGTCGCCTCCGAAGTGAGCACGGGCCCGGATCACCCTTGATCCGGGCCTGACTTGCGTCATCTTGCCCCCGCGCGAGTCGGGGGCTCCTTCTTTGATACAAGCCTTGATTTCCTTCGCCGTAGCGATCGCCGTCTGCGGCCTGGCCATGCGTTTCGGCGACAAGCCGGCCCAGCGCGTGGGCATGATCACGCTGGGCGGCTGGATCGTCTCGCTGATCGTCGTCCGGCACAGCACGCGTTTCGCCGATGCGGGCCTGATGCTGGTCGACGGGGTCGTGGCGGTGCTGTTCGTCTGGGTCTCGCTGTCGTCGCGTCGGCTGTGGACGGTGGTGGTTGCGGCGTTCCAGATGCTGGGCGTGGCCTCGCACCTGGCCACGGTCATCGACCATCGCGTGACCATCAACACCTACCGGGTGAGCCTGGCGGTCTGGAGCTACGGCATCCTGGTCGTGCTGGCCGTGGCCGTCTGGCGCTGCTGGCGCGAGCAGCGGCGAATCCGCGACGAAGGCGTCTAGCGCGCCAGGTCCTCGCGGCGGTCGACGTCGAACAGCACGCCGGGCGCGTCGGTCTCGACAAGGGCCACGGCCCGCGCCGCCATCAGTCCCTGGGCGCCGCGATCCCCGGTCAGGGCCATGAGGGCCGAAAAGCAGGCCCGCGCGAACAGCACCGGATGGCCGCGCCGGCCCGCATGGATCGGAGCGGCGATCTCGACCCCGCCCGACAGCGCCGCCGCAAGGTCGCCAGCGAGGTCGTGCGGCACGTCGGGCATGTCGCCGAGAAACACCAGCGCGCCCTCGGTCGCCGGATCCAGCGCGGCGATCCCGGCCCGCAGCGAGGCGCCCAGGCCCTCGGCGGCGTCGGGCGCGGCCAAGGTGCGCAGAGGGGCGCCAAAAGGGGCGGATGCGCGAGTTTCGGGTCGCGCGGCGACCAGGGCCGCCACCGCCGCGTCGCCGGGACGGATCACCGCCGTCACCCTGTCGACCGGGGCCGCCAGGGCCGCGTCCAGGGCGTGGTCCAGCAGCGGCCGGCCGCGATAGTCGGCGAGCAGCTTGCCGCCGCCGAAGCGCGTTCCCGCGCCGGCCGCCAGGACTATGGCCTCCAGCCGCATGCGATCCCTTTCCGCCAGGCTCCGAGACGCCTATTCTATGGCCGATATGACGTCCCCTGACGACAGCCCCCGACTGATCGACGGCTTTGGCCGGGCGGTGAGCTATCTGCGCGTGTCTGTGACCGACCGCTGCGACCTGCGCTGCGTCTACTGCATGGCCGAGCACATGACCTTCCTGCCGAAGGCGGAAGTGCTGACCCTGGAGGAGCTGGACCGCTTGGCCTCGACCTTCGTGGCCCTGGGCGTGCGCAAGCTGCGGCTGACCGGCGGCGAGCCGCTGGTGCGCAAGGGGATCATGGAGCTGGTCGAGGCCCTGTCGCGCCACCTCAAGAGCGGGGCCCTGGACGAGCTGACCCTGACCACCAACGGCACCCAGCTGGCGCAGCATGCGCAGCGGCTGGCGGCGGCGGGGGTGAAGCGGATCAACGTCTCGCTCGATACCTTGAAGCCCGATCTCTTCCGGCGGCTGACGCGCGGCGGCGACGTGGCCAAGGTGATCGGCGGCGTCGACGCGGCGCTGGCGGCCGGCCTCCAGGTGAAGATCAACGCCGTGGCGCTGAAGCGCGACAACGCCGCCGAGCTGCCCCACCTGATCCAGTGGGCCCATGCGCGCGGCTGCGACATGACCCTGATCGAGACCATGCCGCTGGGCGAGATCGACGAGGACCGCACCGACCAGTTCCTGTCGCTGCGCGAGGTGCGGCGCGAGCTTTCCTCCTACTGGACGCTGACGGATCTGGCCTACGCCACCGGCGGTCCGGCCCGCTATTCCAAGGTCGAGGAAACCGGCGGGCGCCTGGGCTTCATCACGCCGCTGAGCCACAATTTCTGCGAGGCCTGCAACCGCGTGCGGCTGACCTGCACCGGCACCCTGCACACCTGCCTTGGCCGCGACGACGCCAGCGACCTTCGGGCCGTGCTGCGCGGCGGGGCGACCGACGGCGAGCTGGTCGCGGCCATCCACGCGGCGATCGGCTCCAAGCCCAAGGGCCACGACTTCCAGGTCGACGCCCCGCGTCCGGCGGTGGCCCGTCACATGTCGACGACCGGAGGCTAGGCGATGGCCCGCGTGCTGCTGTTCGGGCGCCTGGCCGACCAGGCCGGCTGGCGCGAGCGCGAGGTCGAGGCGGGCAGCCTGGCCGCCCTGCGCGCGTCGATCGCCGATGACGACGCCGCCCTTGCGCAGGCCCTCGAAGGCCCCGGCGTGCAGGTGGCGGTCGACAAGGCCCTGGTGCGGGGCGAGGCCGTCCTGGCCGCCGCCACAGAGGTGGCCTTCCTGCCGCCGATGAGCGGCGGATGATCACGCTGACCCAAGCGCCGTTCGAGCCCGGCGCTCTGCTGACCGCCTTCTGCGCCGGCCGCGACGAGACCGGGGCGGTGGCCAGCTTCACGGGCCTGGCCCGCGCCGAGGGCGGCAGCGCCAGCATCCTGGAGCTGGAGGCCTATCCGGGCTTCACCGAGAGCGCGATCGAGGCCTTCGCGGTCGAGGCCGCCGCGCGGTTCGGCCTGCAGGACTGGCGGATCGTGCATCGCGTGGGCCGGATCGCGCCTGGCGAGGCGGTGGTGTTCGTGGCGACGGCGTCGAAGCATCGCCGGGCCGCCTTCGAGGCGTGCGACTTCCTGATGGACTGGCTCAAGAGCCGGGCGCCGTTCTGGAAGAAGGAGCACGGTCCAGACGGCGCCCGCTGGATCGAGCCGACGGCTCAGGATAGGACCGACGCTCAGCGTTGGGATTAGGCCGTGGAAGCGGTTCCTCGTCCTTCGACAAGCTCAGGATGAGGAACCTTCGCAGTCGCCCTCACCCTGAGCTTGTCGAAGGGCGAGGGCGTCGCGCCGGCGTTCGAAGGCAAGGAGAGAGATCGCATGTCAGGCCTCACCCCGGGCGGCGGGATCAAGCCGGAACTGCCGTTCAAGCCGGTGCGGGTGGCGATCCTGACCGTCTCCGACACCCGCGACGAGGCCACCGACACCTCGGGTCAGATCCTTATCGACCGCGTCAAGGACGCCGGCCACGCGTTCGCCGGCCGGGCGGTGGTGCGCGACGACATCGAGAAGATCCGCAGCATCGTGCGCGGCTGGATCGACAGCGGCCAGGTCGACGCCATCGTCAGCACCGGCGGCACCGGCCTGACCGGCCGCGACGTGACGGTCGAGGCGCTGCAGCCGCTGTTCGACAAGGTCATCGACGGTTTCGCCGTGGTGTTCCACCTCGTCTCCTACGCCACGGTGGGGCTCTCGACCCTGCAGTCGCGGGCCACGGCCGGGATCATCGACGGGGTGTTCGTGTTCTGCCTGCCGGGCTCGAACGGCGCGGTGAAGGATGGCTGGGACAAGGTGATCTCCGCCCAGCTCGACAGCCGGCACAAGCCCTGCAACATGGTCGAGCTGATGCCCCGGCTTCTGGAACGATAGGGCTTCTGGAAAAGTGAGCAGGCTGACCCACATCGACGACCAGGGCCGCGCCCGCATGGTCGACGTCTCCGACAAGCCCGCCACGGCCCGCGAGGCGGTGGCGACGGGCTTCGTGCGCATGGCGCCTGAGACCCTGGCGCTGGCCGTCTCGGGAACCGGCCGCAAGGGCGACGTGCGCGCCGTGGCCGAGCTGGCCGGGGTGATGGCGGCGAAGAAAACCTCGGACCTGATCCCGCTGTGCCACCCGCTGGCGCTGTCGAAGGTGGTGGTCGAGGTCGAGCCGGGCGAGGGCGGCCTTTCCGTCACCGCGCGGGTCAAGACCACGGGCCCGACCGGCGTGGAGATGGAGGCCCTGACGGCCGTCTCCGTGGCCTGCCTGACGATCTACGACATGCTGAAGGCCGCCGAGAAGGGCATGGTCATCGAGGCCGTGCGGCTCCTGGAGAAGACTGGCGGCAAGTCGGGGGACTGGAGCGCCTGAGGGCTTTATGCAGCCCCTTCCGTCGTCATCCCGGAAAGCGCGCAGCGCTTATCCGGGACCCAGGGGACTGGGCGCGGTGGTCGGGTTCGCGTCGTTGGCAGCTGTCGACGCCTTGCCGCTCGCCCCTGGGTCCCGGCTCTCCGCTTCGCTCCGGCCGGGATGACGGAGATTATTGCGCCACCGCATCCGCCCTGCGCTCCAGCGCCGGCTGGCCGTTGCGCGTGGCGATGATCTCGCCGATCACGGCCACGGCGACCTCGAACGGGGCCTTGCCGCCCAGATCCAGGCCAATGGGCGCGCGCAGCTTGGCGAGATCCCGTTCCGTCAAGCCGTCCGCCTTCAGCGCGTAGAGCCGCTCCGACAGCCGCCGCCGCGCGCCCAGCAGGCCGACGTAGGGGGCGGGCGAGGGCAGGGCGGCCAGCAGGGCTTCGTGGTCCAGCGCCATGTCGTGGCTGCACACGGCCACGGCCGTCCAGGCGTCGAGGCCGGCCGCGGCAAGGGCCTCAGCGGGCGCCTCGCGGCTGTAGCGCACGCCCGGCAGGGGCGGGGCCGCCATCGGGCCCTTGGGGCGCGCCAGGGTGGTCTCGAACCCGGCCTGGACGCCCAGGCTGGCCAGGGCCAGGGCCGTCGGATCGCCGCCCATCACCACCAGGCGCGGGACCGGATCGAAGCGACGCACGAACACCCCCGGCCACGGAACCGGCGTCGCGCCGACCGGGGCGCAGACCCGCCGGGTCCCGTCGGTGAACCACAGGGCTGGGCGCCTCTTTTCGGCGTGAGTCAAAAGGTCGCGCACGGCGGCCTCCTCCTCGTTAAGGCGTTCGACCAGGATCTCGATGCGGGCGCCGCACAGCAGGCGGATGTCCGGCCAGGGGCTGCCCTCGCCGTAGACGAGGCGCCTGGGGACCCCGGTCTCCAACACCGCCTTGGCATGCAGTTCGACGTCGCCCTCGATGCAGCCGCCCGACAGGAAACCGGCCACGAAGCCTTGCGCGAACACCATCTGCGTGCCGACCGGGCGCGGGCCGCCGCCTTCCAGGGCGATGATGGTGGCCAGGGCCGCGGGGCCTTGCGCGAGGGCTTTTTCGAGCGCCGGCCGCATGTCGTCGGCCAGGCCGTGCATCGGCCATTCGGGGCCGGAAGGAGCGGCGGGATCGGTAAGGTCCATCGGGCCGATCTTAACGCCTCGGCAAGTTTCCAGAAACGCCTTCTTCAAACCTTGGCGCGTACGCTGCCCGACATTGGTGCTTCATCCGACGCGGAAGTTCATGTCGCTCACCGTCTCCAAGCTCGGTCTTGCCGCCGCCCAGTTCGGACTGGACGGCATGAACGCGTCGCCGCGTTCGCGCTCCCCCGAGGTTGAAGCGCGCGACATCCTGAACATCGCCGCCCGCGCCCGCCTTTCGGTGCTGGACGTCTCGGGCGTCTATGGCCGCTCGGAGTCCGTGCTCGGCGACCTGATCCCGCGTCCCGTCTCGTGCCGGGTGACCCTGGCCGCCGCCCGCGCCGATCGCGGGCCCGACTTCGTCGAGGCCGAGGCGCGCGGTTCGCTGCGCCGCCTGGGCCTGGAGCGTGCCGACACCATCGTCGTCCAATCGCCGTCGGAACTGTTCGGCGCCCATGGCCCGGCCATGTGGGACCGCCTGCTGCGCCTGCGCGAGCAGGGCCTGTTCCGCAACATCGGCATCTCCGCCCACGCCACCGACGATCCGGTGGGCGTGGCCCGCCGCTTCAAGCCCGACATCATCCAGGCGCCCGCCAGCCTGCTCGACCAGCGCCTGCTGGCCGACGGCTCGCTGCAGCGCATCGCCGGCATGGGCGTCGAGGTGCAGCTGCGCTCGATCTTCCTCAACGGCCTGCTGTTCCTGCCGCCCGACCGCGTTCCGGCCCAGCTGAAGGGGGCCTCGGGCCGCCTGTCGCGCGTGCGCCGCATGATCGCCGAAGGCCGCTCCGACCCGCTGCAGGCCGCGCTGGGCTTTGCCTTGTCGCGCCCCGAAGCCTCGGCCGTGATCGTCGGGGTGACCTCGGCGGCCGAACTGTCGGCCGTCGTCGCCGCCGCCTCCAGCCCGCCGCCGGACCTCGACTGGGACGAGATGGCCATCGACGACCCGGTGGCCCTCGACCCGCGACGTTGGGTCGCCTAGCGGCGGACCCGACTCGAAGCTCAAGGTTCAGAAAAGAACCTGATGAACGCCTCGAAGGGAGGCAACGCCATGATCCTCGCCGTCCTGCAGGCCCGCATGGGCTCCAGCCGTCTGCCCGGCAAGGCGATGGCCACCCTCCAGGGACAGCCGATGATCCTGCGCCAGCTGGAGCGGATCCGGCAGGCCCGCACCCTAAACAAGATCATCGTCGCCACCAGCGACCAGCCGGCCGATGATGCGCTGGCCGGTTTCCTGGTGTCGCGCGGCGTCACCGTCCATCGCGGGGCGGGCGCCGACATCCTCGACCGCATCGCCCGCTGCGCCGAGGCCGCAGGTCCCGTCAGCCACATCGTCCGCCTGAAGGGCGATGCGCCGTTCGTCGACCCGGGCCTGATCGACCAGACCGTCCGCCTGGCCCTGAGCACCGGCGCAGACTACGCCTCCAACCGCGTCTACCGCACCTATCCGGCTGGCCTGGAGGTCGAGGTCATCTCGGCCCAGGCCCTGCGCACCGCCGCCGCCGAGGAGCGCGACCCGCTGGCCCGCATCTCGCCCACCGCCGCCATCCGCAACCAGCCGAACCGCTTCCGCCACGCCCACCTGCGGGCCGTGCGCGACTGGAGCGCCCTGGACTGGCGCGTGAAGACCCCGGCGGATCTGGCCTTCGCCCGCTCGATCTATGACGCCCTCTATCCGGCCGACCCCGGCTTCCGCATGGGCGACGTGCTGGATCTGGTGGAGAGCAAGCAGGACCTGGGAAGGTTCGCGGCTTAGCGTTTTCAACCTCTCCCAGAGGGAGAGGTTTATTTCGGGGGAAACCCGCCGGCCCGCGCCAGTGACGAGGCCGGGGCCTTGCCCAGGCGCTGGCTGATGTCGCGGCCGATGGTGATCAGCGCATCCAGGTCGTAGCCGGTCGTAAAGCCCGCCCGCTCCAGCATGTAGACGAGGTCCTCGGTGCCGATGTTGCCCGTCGCCGCCGGGGCGAAGGGGCAGCCGCCGAGGCCGCCGACCGAGGCGTCGAGCACGTCGATCCCGGCCTCGACGCTGGCGAAGGCGTTGGCCAGGCCCGTGTTGCGGGTGTCGTGGAAGTGCATGCGCAGGCGCGCGTCCGGGGCGGCGGCGCGGACGGCCTCGATGCGCTTGCGGACGGTCCAGGGATCCGCCACGCCGATGGTGTCGGCGATGGCGATCTCGGGCACGTTCATCGACGCGGCCTCGCGGGCGATGGCCACGACCTGGTCCTCGCTGATCTCGCCGTCGAACGGACAGCCGAAGGCCACCGAGATGGTGGCGGTGATCGGCGGGCCGCCGTCGACGGCCTGGCGCTCGACGATGGCGGCCAGGGTGTCGAGCTGCTGGTTGACCGTGGCGCCCTGGTTGCGCGTGCCGAAGCCGTCCGACGCGCAGACCACGACATTGGCCTCGTCGCAGCCGGTCGAGACGCAACGCTCCCAGCCGCGCATGTTGAGCACCAGGCCGATGCGCGAGCGCTTCGGATCGGGGCCGCCCAGGGCGTCCATGATCTCCTCGGCGCCGGCCATCTGGGGCACGCGGTTGGGATTGACGAAGGAGACGACTTCCGTGCGCCGGGCGCCGGCGGCCTCCAGGCGGCGGATCAGGTCGAGCTTCTCGTCGACCGACAGTATGGCCTTCTCGTTCTGCAGGCCGTCGCGCGGACCGACCTCGACGATCTCGATGAAGCGGCTCACGGGCGGACCTCCTCGGCGGCGACGGGCGCTTCGGCGCCGTCGACGGCGTCGGGCGTCTCGGCGGCTTCATGGCGGCGGGGCTCGCCGCGATAGATGCGCAGCACCTCGTCGTCGCCGTCGGAATAGTTCAGGCCCTTGATCTGCCCGGCCTGGCGCGGGGCGTGGCCGAGCGCGGCCAGGGCGGCGCGGAACTTCTCGTCCTCGCGGCCCTCGACCACGGCGGGGCGGCCCTCGTCGACGGCGTCGGCGGCGCCCTCGGCATCCGTCAGCTGCGTGGTGGTGCCCAGCTGGAAGACCATGCTGGGCTCGGAATAGCCGGTCACCGCCACGGGGCCGGGGGCGCCGGCGCGGGGGGCCAGGTCGGCGGCCTCCAGCGCGCGGGCCAGGCGCTTGGACAGCCACAGCGAGTCCAGGCGCGGGGCCAGGAGGCCGGCCATGGTTCCGTGGGCCAGGATGCCCAGCACGCCGGCGGTGACCAGGGCCTTGGCGGCCTGCCTGCGCAGGATCAACCAGCCGCCGGCGAGCGCCGCGGCGACGAACAGCAGGGCCGAAAGGATCGCGAAGGGCAGGGCCGACGGCGCGGCGTAGGTCTTCCAGGCGACGATGCAGACGGCGGCGAAGGCCACGCCCGCCAGGGCCAGCAGGGCCGTGCCGACGATGCGCGAGACCAGGCCCAGGGGCGCGCGCAGGGCGGCGGCCATCAGCATGGCCAGGGCCCCGAACGAGGGCAGGGTGTAGTGGGCGAGCTTGGTCGGCAGGATCTCGAACATCAGCCAGGTCGGGATCAGCCAGCACAACGCAAAGCGCACGCCCGGCTCCTTGCGGCCGGTCCAGGCCAGAACGAGGGCGGCCGGCAGCAGCAGGGTGACGGGGAACAGCAGGAGCGGCGAGAGCAGGGCGTAGTAGCCGAACGGGCCGCTGTGGCTCTCGTGGCCGCCGGCCAGCTTGGGCGCCAGGTCCCCGCCCACCGCCGCGCCCCAGAAGGCGCCGTCGGTGGCGATGGTGATCATCGTCGCCCAGGGCAGGACGATGGCGGCGAACAGGATCAGGCCCCAGCTCCAGCCCAGCTGCTTGAGCCAGCCGATTTTCCGGTCCCAGGCCCACAGGGCCAGGACGGCAAGGATGGCGACCAGCAAGCCGACCGGGCCCTTGATCAGGGCGGCCATGGCCATGCCGATCCAGAAGGCGAGCTTGGGGCCCTTGCCGGCCTTCTCGCCGACCAGTCCGGCCGCGTAGATCCGCGCCAGGCCCGCCATGGCCAGGGTGGTGAAGCCGCACAGCGCCGCGTCGGTCTTGGCGATGAAGGCCTCGGTCGACAGCAGGAAGGTCGCGCCCAGGATCGCGCCCGACAGCAGGCTCTCGCGCGGGCCGAAAAAGGCGGCCGCGCCCCAGGCGCAGGCGGCGGCGGCCAGCATGGCGCCCAGCAGCGAGGGGATGCGATAGGCCCAGATGCCCCGGTCTTCCGGCGCGGAGACGGCCTCGACCGCCACGGCCTGCAGCCAGTGGATGCCCACGGGCTTCTTGTTGCGCGGCTGGTCCTGCAGCTTGATGTTCACATAGTCGCCCGTCTCCAGCATCTGGGCGGTGGCCTGGGCGAAACGGGACTCGTCGCGGTCGAGCGGCGGCATGGCGAACAGGCCGGGCAGGCCGGCGATCAGCGCCGCCAGGGCGGCGAAGACCGGCGCGCGCCAGCCGCGCGACCAGGCGTCGAGACGGGATTCAAGGCTCTGGCTGGGGGTCGTGCTGAGGCTCATGCGTGCTGGAATAGCACGATCCTTTCATGGCGCGAGATTTGCGGTAAAAGCGGCCATGACATCCGATAATTCCGCCGCGACCCCCGCTTTCTCCGTCGTCGTGCCCGTGTTCGACGAAGGCGGCGCCGCGCCGGCCCTGGCGCGCGAGATCGCCGCCGCCTTCGCCGGCGAGTCCTACGAGATGATCTTCGTGGACGACGCCAGCCGCGACGACACCAAGGCGCTGCTGACCCAGCTGAAGGCCGAGATCCCGCAGCTTCGGGTGCTGGGCCACCGCAAGAACTCGGGCCAGAGCCGGTCGATCCGCAGCGGCATCCTGGCCGCCCGCGCCCCGATCGTGGTGACCATGGACGGCGACGGCCAGAACGACCCGGCCGACGCGCCGCGCCTGGCCAAGGCCTTGCAGGCCGGCCCCGCGCAGCTGGCCCTGGTCGGCGGCGAGCGGGTCAAGCGCCAGGACAGCAACGCCAAGCGCTTCGCCAGCAAGTTCGGCAACGGCGTGCGCAAGCGCCTCTTGAAGGACACGGCCAACGACACCGGCTGCGGCCTGAAGGCCTTCCGCCGCGAGGCCTTCCTGCGCCTGCCCTACTTCGATCACATCCACCGCTACATCCCGGCGCTGATGCTGCGCGAGGGCTACGAGATCGCCTTCCAGCCGGTGAACCACCGTCACCGCGAGACGGGCGTGTCGAAGTACACCAACTTCGGCCGCCTGAAGGCCTCGGTCAGCGACCTCTTCGGCGTGATGTGGCTGCAGTCGCGGGCCCGCAACCCGCAAGGCGTGGACGAGGCTTAGAAGTCCTCTTGATCCCTCTCCCTACGGAAGAGGGGATGGTGGTGCGGCCCCCGCTTCACCCGCCTGCCAAAACCGGTTAACCCTGAAGCTCGACTTCGGGGGAATTCACCGCAATGTTCGCCGCCTTTCCGCTGCTGGCCCTGCCGGTGCTGATCTACAACCTGCTGGCTCTTACGGTGGGCGGCGGCTTCTCGTCGGACGCGGCGAGCTATCGGTTCAGCGAGCAGCTGTTCCGCATCCACATGGCCTCGCGCGTCGACTGGATCGTCAGCTGGGGCGACCTCCTGCTGGCCGCCTCGCTGGTGGTGCTGTTCGTCGAGCTCCTGAAGTCGACGACCAGCCGCAAGGTGGCGATCGTCAACCATTCGCTGTCGATGGTGCTGTTCATCGTCTGCCTGGTGGAGCTCCTGCTGCTGCCGGCGTTCGCGACCTCGGTGTTCTTCCTGATCACCCTGATGGTGCTGCTGGACGTGCTGGCCGGCTTCATCGTGACCATCGTGGCCGCCCGTCGCGACGTCGATTTCGGCGAGATGCGCTGAGCCATTTCTTCAAGCCGTGAGAGGCCGTCCCGCGTTAGCCTCCCGGTGCAGGAGGCCCCGATGGACGACCAGCCGCCGGAAGACAGCAAGCTCACCCGCAGCAAGGAAGCCTGGGCGCGCGCGGGCAAGTTCCTGACCGGCCAGGCGAGCCGTCCGGACAGCGAGCGCCTGCCGCCCGGCCAGCACCTGACCCGCGACTGGCCGGTGCTGGACCTGGGCCTCAAGCCCGACGTCTCCCACGAGGACTGGCGGCTGCGCATCGACGGCCTGGTGTCGCGGCCGGCGACCTGGAGCTTCGCGGCCCTGCTGGCCCAGCCGCAGAGCGCGCCGGTCTCCGACATCCACTGCGTCACCACCTGGTCGCGCTACGACAACCACTGGGACGGGGTGCTGACCCGCGACCTGCTGCTGGCCGTCGCGCCCAGGGACGAGGCTCGGTTCGTGGTGCTGCATTCGTACGACGGCTACACCACCAACCTGGCGCTCGACGACTTTGCCCACGACGGCGCGCTGCTGGCCCACGGCTGGGAGGGCGCGCCGATCGCGCCCGAGCACGGCGGGCCCGTGCGGCTGGTCGTGCCGCATCTCTATTTCTGGAAAAGCGCCAAGTGGCTGAAGCGCATCGAGTTCGTCGCCGCCGACAGGCCGGGCTTCTGGGAGGAGCGCGGCTATCACAATCGCGGCGATCCATGGACCGAGGAACGCTATTCGTGAGCGCGGCCGATTTCGACAAGCGCGAGCGTGTCGGCCCTCCTATCTATCGGTAACAGACCCTCTTACGGACGCCGTGTCATGACCGCTTCCAATCTCTGGCTCGCCGCCGGCCTGCGCTCGCCCTTCGCCAAGGTCGATGGGGCGCTGGCCGCCCACGACGCCATCGACCTCTCCGTGCCCGTGGTGAAGGCCATGCTGGAGAAGGGCGCGCGGCCCGACTTCGCGGTCTGGGGCACGGTCATTCCGAACCTCACCTGGAGCAACATCGCCCGCGAGGTGCTGCTGGACGCCGGGGCCGATCCGACCATCCCGGCCTTCTCCACCGTCATGGCCTGCTCGACCAGCATGGCCGGCGTGCTGGAGGCGGCCGGCATGATCGACGGGCGCGGCCGGGATCTCGCCCTGGTCGGCGGCGTCGAGGCCATGAGCCGGGTGCAGATCGGCCTGTCGGTGCGGCTGTCGGACTGGATCCGCCGCTTCCAGCAGGCCCGCGACCTGAAGGCGCGGCTGGCAGTGCTGTCGGCGTTCAAGGCGGCGGATGCGAAGTTGTTCGTCCCCAAGGTCGCCAACCGCACCACGGGGCTGTCGATGGGCGAGCACACCGAGATCACCGCCAAGGAGTGGGGCCTCGCCCGCGCCGACCAGGACGCCATAGCCTTCGCCAGCCACCAGAACGCCGTGCGCGCCTGGGAGAACGGCTTCTTCGACGACCTGGTGATCCCGGTCGGCGAGGCGCGGCGCGACAGCATCCCGCGCAAGGACAGCACGCTGGAGAAGCTGGCCAAGCTGAAGCCGGCCTTCGACAAGGTCAGCGGCCAGGGCACGCTGACGGCCGGCAATTCCTCGCCCCTGACCGACGGCGCGGCCAGCGTCTGGGTGGCCTCGGAGGCGGGGCTGGCGCGCCTGCCCGAGCGGACGCCGCGGGTGAAGATCCTCGACTACGAGGTCACGGCCATCGACCTGAGGAACGAGGGCCTGCTGATGGCCCCGGCCTACGGCGTGCCGCGCATGCTGGCGCGCAATGGTCTGACGCTTTCCGACATTGGCCTCTGGGAAATCCACGAGGCCTTCGCGGCCCAGGTGCTGTCGCACATCGCCGCCTGGGAGAGCAAAAAGTTCCTGGCGGAAAAGGCCGGGGTGACCGCCGACCTCGGGGCCTTCCCGCGCGAGCGGATGAACCCCACCGGCGGCAGTCTCGCGCTGGGCCACCCGTTCGGGGCCACCGGTGCGCGGATCCTGAGCCAGGCGACCAAGGAACTGGCCGCGCGCGGCAAGGGCGAGAAGGCGATCGTCAGCATCTGCGCCGACGGCGGCCAGGGAACGATGATGCTGCTGGAAGCGGCCTGACCTTGATCCGCCTCTCCCTATGGGGAGGTGGAGTTAGGCGATGTTCTTGGGATACCCCAGACGTAGAACCGGCCCGAGGACTAGGGGCAACCTCGGGCCGGCGGTACGCATGTCGCGTTGTGGGGGGTGGACGCGACACGGTTAAATTGGACCCGACAGTCCCCCCGATCAAGCGAATGGATGTCGCTCGGCGCTTTTGTCGCAGGGAAGCGTTGTCAGGAAATCGGTGTCAGGTCAGGACCGAGAAAATCAGGGTGACGACGGCCACGTCGAACGCTCGGATCAGGATGGACAGCATAGGTCGGGACGCTTTCCGAAAAGATTCGGGTCTCGACCTAGCAAGTCTGGCGCCAAGTCCGGGCGGAGCGCTAGAAATCCCGCATGGCGCTGTTCTTCGATCATGAGTGGTACGACGCGCGGCTGGCGCAGCGGGGCCTGGATCGCCTGGCCCTGGCCGCCGCGGCGGGGCTGAGCGCGGGCGACCTGGAGCTCGTCTTCAAGGACCAGCGCGAGATCGGGGCGGCCGAACTGGCGGTTTTTGCCGAGATGCTGGGCGTTTCGCGCGAGGAAGCCGCGCGCCGGGCCGGCGTCGGGGCGCACGCGGCGCCGGCCGATCCGGCCGCACGGCGCATGGCGCAGCTGGAGGCGAGGGTGGCGGCGCTGGAGGCGCAGGTCGCCGCCTTGGCTGCTAGATTTCGGTCTTCTTGATCAGGCCCGCCTTGGGACGGCGGTCTGCCGGGCCGGAATATTCCGTGCCGAGATAGGTCGAACGCGCCGCGTCGAGCACTTCCTGCCCACCGCGCAGGCCGCGCTTCTGGCCGGGCTGGCCCATGACCTGGGCGGCGAAGGCGGCGAACGGACCGCGCGGACGCGGCTGCGGCGGCGGATCGGCCGGGGCTTCTTCCTCGTCGCGAACGAACACGACCTCTTCGCCGTCCGCCTCGTGGCGGTCGGAGTCCTTGGGCGCGGCCAGCGCCCGGCGCGCTGTGCCTGCGCGTCGGATGGGGTCGATCGGACCGGTCATGGTCGGCAAGCTAGCCGGGCCTCCGTTAAGAACGAATGCGCCGGCATGGTTGATGGAAATTAGGACTTGGTCGCCAGCTTGGCGATCTGTTCCTGCATGGCCTCGAGCTGGCGCTTGAGGTCGGCCAGGCTGTCCTCGCTGGGCGCGGACGGAGCGGGCGCGGGCGGCGGAGGCGCGGCGGGCGTCTCGGCGGCGGCGTCTTCCGGGCGGCTGTAGGCGAAGGGCGAGAACATCTTCATGGCCCGGTCGAACAGCGCCATGTTCTGGCGGATCTGCTCTTCGTAGATGGCCATGCCCGGCGCGGCGGCCTTGCCAGCCAGACCGGGGGCGCCGGTGAACTGCTGGCGCATGCGCTCCTGCTGCTTGGAGAAGCTTTCCAGCGACATCTCCAGATAGCTGGGCAGGAAGGCCTGCATCGAGTTGCCGTAGAAGCCGATCAGCTGGCGGAGGAACTGGATGGGCAGCAGGTTCTGGCCGCCGCCGCGGTTTTCCTCTTCGAAGATGATCTGGGTCAGGACCGAGCGGGTGATGTCGTCGTTGGTCTTGGCGTCGTAGACCACGAAGTCGACGCCCTCCTTCACCATGTCCGACAGGTGTTCGAGGGTGACGTAGGAACTGGATGCGGTGTTGTAGAGCCGGCGGTTGGCGTACTTCTTGATGACGACGCGCTGGCCCGACCCTTGGCCCGAAGCCTTGTCGGCAGATGCCTTGTCGGCGCCAGGGGCGGCTTCGCCTTTTTCGGGGTTCTCGGACATTTCGTTCCCTGGGACAGCGGTGTCGCCCGCCTTTTCGCATCGCACTATCGCTAATGCAAAGGCGGGGCGCCAGTCCCGCGAGGACCTGTACGCCAGATGATGACATTAAAATGTATTCGTGACGAACGGCGTTCGTTTGGGCATGGTGCTGTTGCACTGCAAAAGTGTGGGCGCTGCACCTGCGAAAAGCGCCACGGAACAGTCACGGGAAATCACAGCCAATGACCGATATCGTCATCGTCTCCGCCGCCCGCACGCCTGTGGGCTCCTTCCTCGGCGCGCTGTCCAGCCTGCCGGCTTCGGAGCTGGGCAAGACCGCGATCGCCGCCGCCGTCGAGCGGGCCGGGATCACGCCGGCCGACGTCGACGAGGTGATCCTGGGTCAGGTGCTGCAGGCCGGCGCCGGCCAGGGTCCGGCCCGCCAGGCCTCGGTCAAGGCCGGCATCCCGGTCGAGAGCCCCGCCTGGAGCCTGAACCAGCTGTGCGGCTCGGGCCTGCGCGCGGTGGCCCTGGGCGCCCAGCAGATCCTGTCGGGCGACGCCAAGATCGTCGTTGTCGGCGGCCAGGAGAGCATGAGCCAGGCCCCGCACGCCCAGGCCCTGCGCACCGGCCAGAAGATGGGCGACCTGGGCTTCGTCGACACCATGATCAAGGACGGCCTGTGGGACGCCTTCCACGGCTACCACATGGGCCAGACGGCCGAGAACATCGCCAACCGCTGGCAGATCACCCGCGAGGACCAGGACAAGTTCGCCGTCGCCAGCCAGAACAAGGCCGAGGCCGCCCAGAAGGCCGGCAAGTTCGCCGACGAGATCGTCGGGGTGACCATCAAGGGCCGCAAGGGCGACACTGTCGTCGACCAGGACGAGTACATCCGCCACGGCGTGACGCTGGAAAGCATCTCGGGCTTGAAGCCGGCCTTCGCCAAGGACGGCTCGGTGACCGCCGCCAACGCCTCGGGCCTCAATGACGGCGCCGCCGCCCTGGTGCTGACCACGGCCGAGGAAGCCGCCAAGCGCGGTCTCAAGCCGCTGGCCAAGATCGTCTCGTGGGCCAATGCCGGCGTCGAGCCCGAGATCATGGGCACCGGCCCGATCCCCGCCACCAAGAAGGCGCTGGAGAAGGCCGGCTGGACCGTCGCCGACCTCGACCTGATCGAGAGCAACGAAGCCTTCGCCGCCCAGTCGATCTCGGTGGTGCGCGAGCTGGGCCTCGACCCGGCCAAGGTCAACGTCAACGGCGGCGCCATCGCCATCGGCCACCCGATCGGCGCCTCGGGCGCGCGGATCCTGACGACCCTGGTGCACGAGCTGAAGCGCTCGGGCGGCAAGAAGGGCCTGGCGACCCTGTGCGTCGGCGGCGGCATGGGCGTGGCCCTCTGCATCGAGGCCGTCTGATCCCGGAAGAAGTCTTCGTGACAAACTGCGTCCGGGGCTTGCGCTCCGGACGCGACCACGTGCAACCATGACGTAACGGCAGCGGGAGACTACTGGATGGCTAGAGTTGCGTTCGTGACGGGTGGAACCCGGGGCATCGGCCGGGCGATCTGCGAGCGGCTGGTGGCAGACGGGCTGAAGGTCGCGGCCGGTTATTCCGGCAACGAGGCGGCCGCCGAGGCCTGCGCCAGGGAACTGGGCGTGACGGTGGTCAAGGGCAACGTCGGCTCGTTCGAGGACTGCCAGGCCGCCGTGGCCAAGGTGACGGCCGAGCTGGGCCCGGTCGACGTGCTGGTCAACAACGCCGGCATCACCCGCGACGGCTTCCTGCACAAGATGACCTACGAGCAGTGGTCCGAAGTGATCCGGGTCAACATGGACTCGGCCTTCAACATGACCCGTCCGGTGATCGAAGGCATGCGCGAGCGCGGCTGGGGCCGGATCATCAACATCAGCTCGATCAACGGCCAGAAGGGCCAGGTCGGCCAGACCAACTACTCGGCCGCCAAGGCCGGCCTGATCGGCTTCACCAAGGCCCTGGCCCTGGAGAACGCCAAGAAGGGCGTGACGGTCAACGTGATCTGCCCCGGCTACATCGACACCGAGATGGTGGCCGCGGTGCCGGAGACGGTGCTGGCCGGCATCATCGGCGGCATCCCCGTCGGTCGCCTGGGCAAGGGCGAGGAGATCGCCGACATGGTCTCGTTCCTGGCCGGCGAGCGCGCCGGCTTCGTGACCGGGGCCACCCTGTCGCTGAACGGCGGCCAGTACCTGGCCTGAGGCCTTATGTCTTGACCTGACGGTCCCGGTTGGCGTCAATCCGCCGACCGGGATGGTCTTGCGAAAGCGGCGCCTTCCTGTTTGGGACGAGCCTGCTTGTCCGTTTCGGGCCACCGGAGCGGCCGGGCGCTAAGGGGAGCGAGCGGCGGGGGCCGTGCGCCAAGGGAAGCGTTGCAGAAAAGTCGCACGGCAGCGCTTGCCAGGAAGCGGCGCCTCCACGTCCAAGATTCGCCCCAGTCGGGGACCATCACCGTTCGCATGATACGACCAACGGTGGAAAGGATGGGGCCGGGAGGCTGCGCGGCAACGCTGATGCTCGCCCTGGCAGGCCTGACCATCGCCACGCCCGCCGCGGCCCAGTCCAAGCACAGCCTTCGCGACGCCCTGTTCGGTGATCGCGCCGCCGCCGAGGCCCGCAAGGCGCCGCCGCCGCCGGTGGCGCGCTACGTCTCCGACGGGGGCGGGGCCTTCGTGCTCGACCGCGCCACCTCGACCACCCTGCTGAAGTTCGAGAACAGCAGCGAGGTGTGGGTGCTGTCGCCCCACGCCGGGCCGCGCGGCGACGTGATCTACAAGAACGAGCTGGGCGAGCCGGTGCTGCGCGCCACCAAGCTGGGCGGCATGACCCTGTTCACGGCCGACCGTCCGGCCGGCGCCGCGGTGGCGCTGATGGGCCGGGCCCCGACGATCCAGCCGCCGGCCTTCATCACGCCCAACGCCCTGTTCCAGCGCATGCTGCAGGCGGCCGACCGCGCCAGCCGCGCGGCCCGCCACCGGGTCAGCTTCGAGACCGTGCAGGACGCCCGGCCCGAGACCTCGGTGCTGGTCGCCGAATGCGCCAACGTCACCGCCGAGGCCTTCGAGCGCATGGCCCGCAGCGGCGACCGCAGCCTGCTGAACCGCATCGGCCGCGTGCTGCTGGCCGAGGGGCGCAAGCCCGGCGCAACCATCAAGGACGACGCCCTGATCGTCACCTACGCCGCCGGCAAGGGCCTGGCCGGCCGTCCGTCCTCGGACCGCATCATCAAGGTGGTGGACAAGTAGGGGCGTGCGGAACCTGGACCGTTGGTCCACGTTCAAGCAAATCCACGCATACGGCCAAGCTCCTAGAGGCGCTTTTCCCGTTTTCGGAGCCTGCCTTGCCGACTGACGCCGCCCCCGTCGATCTCACCAATTGCGACCGTGAGCCGATCCACATCCTGGGGGCCATCCAGCCCATCGGTTTCCTGGTCGCCCTGACCGCCGACTGGCTGGTGGCGCGGGTCTCGGCCAACATCGCCGACTTCATCGGCTTCGAACCGGCCGAACTGTTCGGCAAGCCGCTGTTCGAGCTGTTCGCGCCCAAGGCCGTGCACGACCTGCGCAACCGCTCGGCCCTGCTGCGCGGGGCCGACTCCGTGGAGCGGATCTTCGACCTGGAGCTGGTGGCCGGTCGGCCGAGGTTCGACGTCGCCCTGCATTTCTCCGCCGGCCAGATCGTCATCGAGGCCGAGCCGGCCTCGGGCGAGCACGGCGACGCCACCGGCATGGTGCGCTCGATGATCGCCCGCCTGGACGGCGCGGCCGACTTTGCCGCCTTCTATCGCGAGGGCGCGCGCCAGGTGCGGGCCCTGATCGAGTTCGACCGGGTGATGGTCTACCGCTTCGCCGCCGACGGGTCGGGCGAGGTGGTGGCCGAGGCGGTCCGCTCGGGCATCGGCTCGTTCATGGGGCTGCGCTATCCGGCCTCGGACATCCCGGCCCAGGCGCGGGAGCTCTATCGCCGCAACCTCCTGCGGGTGATCACCGACGTCAACGCCGCCCCGGTGCCGATCATCCCGCAGCGCGACCAGAGCGGCCAGCCGCTGGACCTGTCGCTGTCGGTGCTGCGCTCGGTGTCGCCGATCCACATCGAGTACCTGAAGAACATGGGCGTTCAGGCGTCGCTGTCGATCTCGATCATCGTCGAGGGACGGCTCTGGGGCCTGTTCGCCTGCCACCACTATTCGCCGCGCTGCCCGACCTTCGAGCGGCGCTCGGTCAGCGAGCTGTTCGCCCAGATGTTCTCGATGCGGCTGGAGAGCCGCGAGCGGCAGGAGACTGTGGAGTACGAGCGGAGGGCGCGCGACATCTCCGACCAACTGCTGGGGGCGGTGGCCTCGGACGAGACCCTGCTGAAGGACCCCGACTGGCTGGGCGACATTCTCACCAACGCCATTCCCGCCGACGGGGTGGGGGTGTGGCTGGGCGGCAACCACGCGTTCTCGGGAACCGTCCCGCCGCTGGACGACTTCCGGCGGATCGTCCGGGCCCTGAACGGCACCGCGGCCGGCAAGGTGTTCGCCACCGACAATATCGGCTCGCTGATCGGCGACGCCCACGCCTTCGCCTCCGACGCGGCCGGCCTGCTGGCCATCCCGATCTCGCGCTCGCCGCGCGACTACGTGGTGCTGTTCCGCAAGGAGCTGATCCACTCGGTGCGCTGGGCGGGCGATCCGCACAAGCCGATGGAGTACGGTCCCAACGGGCCGCGCCTGACGCCGCGCGCCAGCTTCGCCGAGTGGAAGGAGCTGGTCGAAGGCCGCTCCCAGCCGTTCACCGGTTCGGAGGTCCGCGTCGCCGAGACCCTGCGCGCCACCCTGATCGAGGTGGTGCTGCGGCTGGCCGACGAGGCCTCGGCCGAGCGCCAGCAGGCCAGCGCCCGCCAGGAACTGCTGATCGCCGAGCTGAACCACCGGGTGCGCAACATCCTGGGCCTGATCCGCGGCCTGATCCGCCAGTCGCTGCCGGCCGGCGGCGACATCGCCGAGTTCGTCAAGGTCGTCGACGGGCGCATCCACGCCCTGGCCCGGGCCCACAACCAGATCACCGACGACCACTGGGGGCCCGCGCCGCTGCAGGCGCTGATCGACGCCGAGGCGGCCGCCTTCGTCGACGAGCGCGACCGCATCGCCGTGCAGGGCGAGCCGGTGTCGCTGAACCCGCAGGCCTATTCGACCCTGGCCCTGGTGTTCCACGAGCTGGTGACCAACTCCAACAAGTACGGCGCCCTGTCGGCCGAGGGCGGGCAGGTGACTATCGGCTGGCACCGCAACGCCGGCGGCGACCTGGCCGTGGAGTGGCGCGAGGCCGGCGGGCCGCCGGTCGCGCCGCCGACGCGCAAGGGCTTCGGCACCACCATCATCGAGCGCTCGGTCCCCTACGATCTGGGCGGTTCGGTGAAGATCGACTACGACCCCAAGGGCTTCCATGCAGTGTTCGGCATTCCGGCCAGGCACCTGTCGGAACCGCGCGCCGGCGGCGGGCCGCAGGCGATCAAGTATCCGCGGCCCGCGCCCGGCCATGCCCATCCGCCGCCGTCCAGGATCCTCGAAGGCCACGACGTGCTGCTGGTCGAGGACAGCCTGATCATCGCCCTGGACGCCGAGGACATCGCCAACCGCCTGGGCGCGCGAAGCGTGACGACGTCGGCGACGGTGCAGGGGGCGCTGGACGGCATCGAGGCCGCCCGCCCGACCGTGGCGGTGCTGGACATCAATCTGGGCGACCGCAACAGCTATCCCATCGCCGACCGGCTGGCCGAACTGCGGACGCCCTTCCTGTTCGCCACCGGCTACGGCGAGCAGGCCAACCTGCCGCAGAACCATCGCGGCCGCCTTGTGGTGCAGAAGCCCTACACCCTGGAGAACCTGGCGCGGGCGATGGACGCCCTGGGCGTGGGGCCCCGCGAGGGCTGAGGAAAAGGCGAGGACCGAAGAAAAAAAGGACCCCGGCAAAGGCGCACCGGGGTCCTTGCAAGTGGCCGCTTCTGTCCGCTGGGTTGGGGACCGTTAGGGGCGGGCGGCGGCCTGATCGGTAGCTTCTGTCCGGCTCAGCCCCAGGTCTGGCGCAGGCGGAAATAGATGAACGGGTCGAAGTCGACGCGGCGGTCGTCGAGATAGGCGAAGTCGCCGGACGCGCGCTTGCTGCCCTCGAACACCTCGCGCTGGCGGTTCAGGCCGCGGCCGGTGAGGTTCTGGGCCTCGACCCGCAGCGACAGGCCCTGGCGCGGCTTGACCTCGGCATAGGCCAGCAGCCATGGCTCGATCTCGAACCGGCTGACCTCGTTGAAGGCGTAGGCCGTCTCGGTGGAGCCCGAGAACAGCTCCACGCCCCATTGCAGCTTGCGCTTGGGCAGGTCCTGCGAGAACCGCAGCTCGCCCTCGAACGGCTCCTCGTCGCTGATCCGGCGCTTGCGGTGGGTGATCGGATCGACCACCTCCGAGCGGGTCCAGGTTCCCTTGCCGCGCAGCAGGCCGCCGGGCACGAAGCGCTCCAGCGGCAGGTTCACCGACAGCTCCAGCTCGTCGCCCGCAGCGTCGCCGATGTTGCCGGGGGCGTCATAGAGATTGCCGGCCTTGTCGATCACCAGGATGCGGTCGGCGACGTCGCTGATCTCCTTGTGGCGCGCGGTCAGCACCAGGGCGCCGTCCTTGCCGAACTTGCGCTCCCAGGCGGCCTCGAACACCCAGGCCCGCTCGGGGACCAGTTCGGCGCCGCCGGCGGTGTCGCGGCCGGTGGAGAAGGTGGTCGAGGAGACGAAGTCGCCGAAGTCGAGCTGGCCGACCTCGCGCTCGATGCGGCCGCGGAACTGGACGCGGGGGCTGGGCGACCAGGTCGCCGACAGCCGCGGCTTGGGATAGGTGAACGACTTCTCCAGGTTGGTGTCGCCGGTCTGCGAGATGGTCGAGCGCTCCAGCCGCAGGGCGCCCTCCAGGGTCAGGTCCGGGCGGGCGCGCCAGGTGGCGACGCCGAAGGCCTCGCCGCGCTTTTCCTCGACCCGCACGTTGGCGGCCGGCAGCACCTGGGGCGCGCCGTTGACCAGATAGCCGATCTCGCTCTCGAGGAAGTTCACCGCGATCTCGCCGCCGCCCTCGAACGACAGCACCGGATTGAGGGTGTGGCGCAGCACGCCCCGGCCGATGGTCTCGCCGCTGTCGCGGGCCGAGGTGAAGCGGCCGGACTCGCCCGTATCGGTGAAGGTGCTGGCGTAGTCGACGTGCTTGCGGCGCACGAGGCCGGTCAGCTCGACCCGCGACCTGGCCGTCAGGGCCTTCTCCCAGCCCAGGCCGATCTCGCCTTCCTCTCGGTCGTCGGCGTCGATGACCTTCAGGCGATCGCCGCCGCCGGGCGGGATGTCCTCCAGGCTCCAGTCGTAGGTTTCCCGCTCATAGACGGTGTTGACCGACAGCCTGCCGCCCAGCAGCGGGCGCTTGAGGTTGGCCTTGGCGGTCAGGCCGTGGCCGCCGCCGGTCTCATCCAGCCACGAGGGTGTGACGGTTCCGTTGGCCCGGCGCACGACCTTGGGACCCTCGCCGGCGCCGTCGTCGACATAGCGAAAGCCCAGCAGCGACCAGTCGAAGGCGTTGACGCCGTACTGGCGCGAGCCCTCGAAGCGCATGGCCGGGGTGGTGCGGCCGTCCTGCTGGAACGAGCTGGCCGCCGCCAGCAGGGTCGAGCCCTTGGCGTCGGCGCGCAGGATGACGTTGGCGACGACGGTCTTGCCCTGCATGTCGACGCCCGGCGCGCCGCCGACGATGATCTCGACGCGGTCGACCTGGCCGGCCTGGATGCGGCGCAGGGCGTCTTCCAGGGACTCGCTCTTGGTGGCCGGGCGCTGGCCGCCGATCAGCACGTTGCCGGCCGCGCCGCCGAAGCCGCGCACGCTGTCGCCGCCGTCGAAGGTGAAGCCGGGCACGCGAACGACCATGTCGTAGGCCGACAGCGGCTGGCGCTCGGCGAAGAAGGCGGCGGGATAGCGGGTGACGCCTTCCGTCGCCGCCGCGATGACGGGCGCCTCGGCGGCGGCCTCCGGCGAGGCGGCCGCGAGGGCCGCGAAAAGCGATCCGAACTGCATGTCTTTCCGTCCCCTGGCCCCCGCCAGTTCCGTGCGGGCAAGCTGGGCCGAGGGGCGCTGGAGGGAAAGTTACAAGCTTGAAATGTGGATTAAAAAGCAGACAGGAATGGACGGATCCGTCCAGTTTTCGCTTTCGACGCACCTCTCCCATAGGGAAAGGGAGGGGCCCAGGCGTAGCCTGGGAGGGTGAGGGGTTTCAGCCTGTCCGGACAGGGG
>LNIY01000111.1 GCA_001449105.1 Caulobacter vibrioides
ATCCTCACCGAGTGGGACCAGTTCCGCGCCCTCGACCTGGAACGCCTCAAGAGCCTGCTGGCCGCCCCGGTCGTCGTCGACCTGCGCAACGTCTACAAGCCCCACGAGATGGTCCGCCACGGCTTCACCTACGCCTCGGTGGGGCGCGGGGCGCTGTCGGACGGCGACTCCGTCAGCCTGAAGGCCGGCGAGCGCCAGGTGGACGCCGTCCCTAACTAGGCGGCCCGAACGAGGCGGGAAGGTCCGCGCGCCCGCCGTTCTGAGACGGCGAGGCGCCGGGCCGGCGACCCAGAACAAGATCCCAGGGGGAAACGCATCCGGATCGCGGCGGTGGCGGCGCAGGTCGCCGCCGGCCGCGCGCGCCTGAAGTCTGCCCGCGCGGCCGGCTCTAGGCCCCGGACGCCCTGGACCGAATGCGACGTCGCGAACTGGACAATGGATCTGAAGTCATGACGGCACAGCGTAGCGTCAAAAAGCCCAAGGTTCTGGCGGTCTGCTCCAGTGGCGGCCACTGGGAGCAAATGATGATGATCCGTGACGCCTTCAAAGGCGCCGATCCGGTCTTCGTCACGACTTTGCCAGGATTGGCTGAGAAGTCGGGCGTCGAGAAAGCCTATGTCGTGCCGGACTGTAACCGGGACAATATTGGGGCCAATCTTCGCTGTATGAAGGATCTGCTCAACATCATCCGTACCGAACGGCCGAGCGTGATCATCTCGACCGGCGCGGCGCCGGGCCTGCTGGCGATCGTCATCGGCCGCTTCCTGTTCGGCGCGCGCGGGATCTGGGTGGACAGCATCGCCAACTCCGAGCGGCTGTCGATGAGCGGCAAGATGGCCGGCTACGTCGCCAACCTCTGGATCACCCAGTGGAGCCAGCTGGCCGGCGCCAAAGGCCCGAAGTACTACGGGAGCGTCCTGTGATCCTGCTGACCGTCGGCACCCAGCTGCCCTTCGACCGCCTGGTCGACATCGTCGACCGCGTCGCGCCCGACACCGGCGAGGAGGTGTTCGGCCAGATCGGCAAGAGCACGCTGTCGCCGCGCAACTTCACCTTCCAGGAAAACCTGCCGCCGCGCGACTTCGAGAGCAAGATCACCTCGGCGCGGGTGCTGGTCTCGCACGCGGGCATCGGCTCGATCCTGACGGCCCGCAAGTACAACAAGCCGATCATCCTGTTCCCGCGCCTGGCCGCGCACAACGAGCACCGCAACGACCACCAGCTGGCCACCTGCGCCCAGCTGAAGACCCAGGCCGGCATCTATGTCGCCATGGATGAGGGCGAACTGCGGGGCCTGCTGCTGGACAAGGGGCTGGTCTCGGGCTCGGAGGATCCGGGCGCGGCGGTCAAGCGCCGCCAGCTGACCGACGCCATCAGCGCCTTCATCGGCGGCGTCGCGTGACGACCTCGCCCGACGATCGCCAGAGAGTGCTCTACTACGTGGAGCGCTACCTGCCGCCGTCGCAGGCCTTCGTGGCCCAGCAGGCGCGGGCCCTGGCGCGCTACCAGCCGGCGATCCTGGCCGGCAGCACCATGGCCAACCTGGATCGCGAGATCATCGGCTTTCCGGTGCACGACATCCGCTCCTCGCCGGCCATGCGGGCGGGCGAGTTCGCGCTGAAGACCGTGCGCCTGCCGGCGCCGGCGCTGTTTCCGGCCGTCCGCCAGGCCGACCTGGTGCACGCCCACTTCGGCAAGAACGGCTACGTGATCGGCCCGCTGGCGGCCGGCAAGCCGCTGGTCACCACCTTCCACGGCTTCGACGCCACCTTCGCCGGCAAGGCCCAGGACGTCGACGGCTTCAACCAGGTGCGGTTCTTCGCCAAGGGCCGCGGCCAGATGGCCAGGGGCGGCGGCTGGCAGATCGCCGTCTCCGACTTCATCCAGGACCGCCTGCTGGCGCTGGGCTTTGCGCAATCGCGGATTTTCCGCCACTACATCGGCGTCGACACCAGCCTGTTCTCGGCCCCGACCAAGCCGCGCCGCAAGGGGCTGGTGGTCTCGGTCGCGCGCTTCGTGGAGTACAAGGGCCACAGGCTGATGATCGAGGCGCTGGAGCGGGTGGCCAAGGCCGGTACGCCGGTCGAGTTCATCATGATCGGCGAGGGTCCGCTGCGCGACGAGATCGAGGCGCTGGCCCGCCGCTCGCTGCCCAAGGTCGAGGTGCGCGAGAAGCAGACCCAGGCCCAGATCCGTGACCTGCTGTCGGAAGCCGAGCTCTACCTGCACGGGGCGGTGACCCTGGACAACGGCCACGCCGAGGCCTTCGGCATCGCCAATCTCGAGGCCCAGGCCATGGGCGCGCCGGTCGTCGCCTTCCGCTCGGGCGGGGTGGGCGAGGCGGTGGAGGAGGGGGCTACCGGCTTCCTGGCCGCCGAGCGCGACGTGGCGGCCATGGCCGATCACATCGGCCGCCTTCTGAACGACCAGCCGCTATGGAACGCCTTCAGCGAACGCGCCCCCAGGATGGTGGCCGAGCGCTTCGACATCCGCAGCCAGACCGCGCTGCTGGAAGACTATTACGACAGCGTCCTCGACGCCCACAAACATGGGGAGACGCGCCGATGACGTCCCAGGTCCAGCCTCAGACCACGCCCAAGGGCGTCAAGCCCAAGTGGAGCCTGAACGTGTTCCGGCCGATCCGGGACGCGATCATCAATGTCCGGCGCGCCTACTACAACAAGGTCTGGGGGATGCACATCCACCCGACCGCGTCGTTCTCGCTGAGCGCCAAGTTCGACCGCACCAACCCCAAGGGCGTGCATGTCGGCGAGGAGACCTACGTGGCCTTCGACGCGGCGATCCTGACCCACGACCTGACGCGGGGCCTGTATCTCAACACCTATATCGGCCGCCGCTGCTTCATCGGCGCGCGCAGCATAATCCTGCCGGGCGTGACGATCGGCGACGAGTGCGTGATCGGCTCGGGCGCGGTCGTGACCAAGGACATCCCGCCGCGTTCGCTGGTCGCCGGCAACCCGGCCAAGATCATCCGCTCTGACATCAAGATCATCTCGCGCTACGGCCGCATGGCCCGCGAGGACGAAATCGAGGCGGCCAACGTCGCCGCCCTGGCCCTGGGAGCCGCCGAATGAAGATGTTCTTCTACCGCGGCAAGCACGAGAACTTCGGCGACGAGCTGAACCACTGGCTGTGGCCGCAGATCCTGCCGGACTTCTTCGACGAGGACGAAAGCGACCTGTTCCTCGGCATCGGCTCGATCCTCTACGACAACTTCGATCCGGGCATCCGCAAGATCGTCTTCGGCTCGGGCTGGGGCGGCTACACCAAGGCGCCGACGCTTGACGACAAGTGGACGGTCTATTTCGTGCGCGGCAAGAAGACGGCGCAGGAACTGGGCGTCGACGAGCGCCTCGGGATCGGCGACAGCGGCATCCTGATCCGCAGCCTTTGGGATGCGAGCAAGGTCGAGAAGCGCCACGCGGTCTCGTTCATCCCGCACTACGAAAGCGCCATGTACGGCGCCTGGGAGAAGGTCTGCGCCAAGGCCGGCATCCACTTCATCGATCCGCGCTGGTCGGTGGAGAAGGTGCTGGAGGAGATCAGCGCCTCGGAAAAGGTGATCTCCGAGGCCATGCACGGCGTGATCATCTCCGACGCCCTGCGCGTGCCGTGGCGGGCCATCGTGCCGCTGGATCCGGCCAACCGCGCCAAGTGGTACGACTGGGCCAGCGCCCTGGACGTCTCGATCGACTTCGACACCCTGGGTCCGTCGAACCCCGTCGAGGCCCTGGCCGCCCTGCGCAAGGGCTCGGCCTGGCGCAAGGCGATCACCTTCCGCCACCGCCGCATCCGCCAGCTGACTGGGGACATGGCCTTCGGTTCGGCCGGCTCCACCTTGCAGGCGGTCGCCGCCAAGCCGGGGCAGCTGAGCACCGACGCGGCCATCGAGGCCGCCCACGCCGCCATGCTGGCCCAGGTCGAGAAGCTGAAGGCCGACTTCGCGCCCGTCGCGGTTCGCGACGCCCAGCCCGTCGAGCAGTGAGACGCGCCCGATGAGCAGCCTCGCCGCCACGGTCATCCTGTCGTCCTACAACGGCGAGAAGCGGCTGCCGAACACGCTGGACTCGTTCGTGCGCCAGGACCTGCCCAAGGACGGGTGGGAAATCATCGCCGTGGACAACAACAGCAGCGACCGCACGTTCGAGATCCTGCAGTCCTACGCCGACCGCCTGCCGATCAAGCCGTTCCGGCACGTCATCCCCGGCAAGTCGAGCGCCCTGAACGAGGCCATCGCCCGGGCGCAGGGCGAGCTTCTGGTCTTCACCGACGACGACGTCGAGGCCGCGCCGCACTGGCTGTCCTCGATCGTCGAATGCGCCGCCGCCCATCCCGAGGTGTCGGTGATTGGCGGCCGCATCACGCCCAACTGGGAGCGGCCGCCGGGCGATGACCCGCTCTACACCTGGCTGCCGTTGGGCTCGACCTTCGCCATCGTCGACGATCTGCCCACCGGCCCGTGCGATCCGTCGAAGGTCTGGGGTCCCAACACCACGATCCGCGCCAGCGCCCTGGGCGGCGAGCGCTATCGCGAGGACATCGGTCCGCTGCCCGCCAAGCTGTACGCCATGGGCGAGGATTCCGAGATCGTCATGCGATTGGCGGGGAGGGGGCACAAGGCCTACCACTGCGCCGAAGCGCAGGTGCGCCACTTCGTGCCCGCCTCGAACATGTCGGCCGACTGGGTCCAGAAGCGGGCCGAGCGCCTGGGCTTCGGCATTCCGGCCCTGCAGCCCGAGAAGATCCCCGGCGGCCCGCGCCTGGGCGGCGTGCCCGTCAGGACCTGGCTGGAAACGGTCAGCTGGGGCGCGCGCGGCCTGATGCTCTATCCGCTGCCCAAGTCGCGCCTGCGGTTCTGGGCGATCTGGAAGCTCTACTACATGCGCGGCCTGATCCAGGGCATCCGCCACTACATGCCGGCCGGTCGCGCATGAGCGATCCGATCGACACCTCGCCCCAGGGCCAATCCCCCGGCCAGCCGCCGGCCGGCGGCGCCAAGGGTATCGGCTCCAAGGCCGTGAAGGCCTCGGTGTGGGTGATGGGCGGGGTGGTGTTCACGCGCCTGGCCAACCTGGCGATGACGGTGGTGCTGGCCCGCATCCTGCTGCCGCAGGACTTCGGCCTGGTGGCCCTGGCCACCACCGTGCTGCTGATGCTGCAGGCCATCACCGACCTGTCGCTGGGCAACGCCCTGATCCACAAGCAGGACGCCAGCCGCGCCGACTACGACACCGCCTTCACCCTGGGCGTGCTGCGCGGCCTGCTGCTGATGGTGGTGATGATCGGCGCCGGCGCGGTGATGGTGAAGGTCTATGGCGACCCGCGCCTGTTCGCGATCATGGCGGCGATCAGCGTGCGGCCGCTGATGTCGGGCCTGATGAGCCCCTACTACATCACCCTGGCCAAGCACCTGAAGTTCTCGGTGGTGATCGCCATCGAAAGCCTGGCGGCCGTCGTCCAGCTGGTCGCCGCCGTGGCCGTGGCCTGGACCACGCACAGCTATTGGGGGATCGTCGCCGGCGTCATCGCCGCGGGCTTCGTGCCTCTGGTGGCCAGCTTCCTCTACGCCCCGTACCGGCCGCGCTTCTCGCTGGCGTCGTCCAAGCTGATCCTGGGCTTCTCGATCTGGGTGACGCTGAACCAGTTCATCACCGTCATCGGCAACCGGTTCGACAACCTGGTCATCGGCGCGGTGCTCGGCACGGCGACCTTCGGCGCGTACAACGTCGGCAACAACATCGCCACCATGCTGACCCAGCAGGCCATCCAGCCGCTGGAGCGGGTGTTCTTCCCCAGCTTCGTGCACATCGCCGCCGATCGCGACCGGCTGCGGGCGGCGTTCCAGCGCAGCCAGTCGTCGCTGTTCGCGGTGGGCCTGCCGCTGGGCGTCGGCCTGGCCCTGGTGGCCGAGCCGCTGGTGGCGCTGGCGCTGGGCCCCAAGTGGCACCTGGCGGCCGTCGTGATCCAGCTGATCGCCCCGGTGCTGGGCGTGCAGGTGGTGTTCGGCGCGGTCAACGCCGTGGCCTACGCCCAGGGTGCGACCAAGGACCTCTTCCAGCGCAGCCTGTGGCAGACGGCCGTGCGCGTGCCCGTGGTGCTGGCCGGCCTGTTCTTCTGGGGCCTCACGGGCCTGCTGGTGGCGCGCATCCTGTCGGGCGGCGTGCTGCTGTCGGTGCTGAACCTGATGCTGGTGCGCAAGCTGACCGGCCTGACCGCGTTCGAGCAGGTGAAGGTCACCTGGCGCTCGCTGGTCAGCACCGTGGTCATGGTCGCCGCGGCCCTGGCGGTGCGCTCGCTGTTCCCCAGCGTCGAGCACCACGCCGACGCCCTGTACGCCACCGTCGCGATCTCGGCGGTCGGCGGTCTCGCCTATGTGGCGACCCACGCGGCGGTCTGGTTCATGGCCGGGCGGCCGGGCAACAGCATCGAGGCCGAACTCGCGCGGCTGCTGTCGAAAACCACCGGGCGCTTCGCCCGCCTGCGGAGTGCATAAGCCATGGCCCAGTCTCCGCTCCCCAGGATCTCGGTCCTGGTCAACAATTATAACTACGCCGCCTACCTGCCGGCCTGCATCGACAGCGTGCTGGCCCAGGACTACGCCGACTTCGAGCTGATCGTCGTCGACGACGGCTCCAAGGACAATTCGCGCGAGATCATCGCCGGCTACGGCGACCGGCTGGTCGCGGTGCTGAAGGAGAACGGCGGGCAGGCTTCGTCGTTCAACGCCGGCTTCGCGGCGGCCTCCGGCGAGATCCTGTGCCTGCTGGACGCCGATGACGCCTTCCTGCCCGGCAAGCTCTCGCGACTGGCCGAAATCTACGTCCGCGACGGCGTCGACTGGTGTTTCGACAAGGTGACCACCGACGAGGCGGCGCAGGCGCCGGCGCAGCTGAAGCTGACCCCGGTCGACCATCGCCAGGCCCTCGGTCGCGGGCGCTTCCCGAGCATTCCCGTGCCGACCTCGGGCCTGACCTTCCGGCGCGGCCTGCTGGCGCAGATCCTGCCCATGCCGGTGGCCCAGGACGTGGTGCTCAGCGACAACTACCTGAAGTTCGCCGCGACCTATCTGGGGGCGGGGGTGCTGGTCGAGACGCCGCTGACCTTCCAGCGCATCCACGCGACCAACCGCTACACCGGCGCCGCGCAGGCCAGCCCGCTGCGCTCGCGGATCATGATCGCCACGGGGCTGGAGCTGGCGCGCCGCTATCCGGGACTGAAGGCGCTGGGCGCCAGCCTGGCGGCCGGCGGCTTCGCCCAGGGCGAGCTTTCGGGGCGGGCGCTGCGCGAGCAGCTGGCGGCCGCGACAAGCGCCGCCGCCAATCCGCGCCTGGCGGCGCTGGACCTGTGGTGGCGGGTGACGATGAAACGGGCGCGCGCCTCCCTGGCGCCGCGCAAAGCGGTGAAGGCGGGCTGACCATGACCACCACCACGGCCACGCGCGATCCTGAAATCCCCGCCGCGGCGGCGCCGGCGGACGCCGTCCACGTCACCGTCGGCGTGCTGACCTTCAAGCGCCCCGACGGCATCGCCAAGCTGCTGGACTCGCTGGGCGCCCTGACCATGAACCCCGAGCGCCCCTACCGGCTGTCGGTGGTGGTGGTCGACAACGACCCCAAGGGCAGCGGCCGCTCGGCGGTCGAGCCGTTCATGGCCTCCAGCGCCTTACAGCTGATCTACGCCATCGAGCCGGAACCGGGCATCCCCTTCGGCCGCAACCGCGCCATGGACGAGGCGCCGGCCGACACCGCGTTCTTCTGCTTCGTCGACGACGACGAGTGGGTCGTGCCGGGCTGGCTGGACGCCCTGCTGGAGGTGCGCGCGCGCACCGGGGCCGACTGCGTCTACGGCCCGGTCGAGCCGGTCTATCCGGAGAACCCGCCCGCCTACTTCATCAAGAGCCGGGTGTTCGAGCGCAAGAAGAACGAGGACGGCGCCAAGATCGGCTACGCCGCGTCCAACAACGTGATGTTCGACCTGCCGCTGTTCCGGCGGATGGGCCTGCGCTTCGAGGAGCGCATGCGCCACACCGGCGGCACCGACTACCTGTTCTTCAACCAGGCGGTCCGCAAGGGCGCCAAGATCCACTGGAGCGACGCGGCGCTGGTCTACGACGTGGTGCCGGCCAACCGGATGACCTGGAAATGGGTGATCCAGCGGCAGTACCGCCTGGGCAACACCTTCGCCGTCGCCGACCAGCTGCACGGCACCCCGGCCCGGCGCGCCTATCGCCTGGTCTACGGCGCGGCGCGGATGGCGCTGGGCGCTGTGATGTCGCCGGCCCTGCTGATCTCGCCCAGTCTCGGCATGCGGGCGATCATCCACGGCGTCCGCGGGGCCGGCGTCGTCAGCGGCATTCTCGGCCACAGCTATCAGGAATACGGCAAGGCCGAAGGCTAGCGCCCGCGCGCGCTTAGGCTAAGTGATCATCGCATGACCCTCGTGAACTACAGCCCCTCGCATCGACGCGCCGCCCAGGCCAAGGCCACCGGGGCCGTGCGGCGCGAAAGCCAGCTGAAGATGCTGCTGACCGGCATTCTGGTCATCTGCATCTGGCGCTCGACGGGCATGTCCTACGGCTATCCGCCGCTGTTCGAGGTCAGCGCCGGCGACAACGTCGTGTTCATGAAGGCGCTGCTCTACAGCCTGGTGCCGCTGACCGCGCTGTACGCCATGCTGGATCCGACCAGGGTCCTGACGCTGCTGTCCAGGACACCGATAGTCGTCACGTTGCTGGCGCTCGTCTGCGTGGCGTCGATCCTGCAATCGATCAACATGGCCGCCTCGGTCCGCGGCCTGATCGCCGTGGTGATCATGACGCTGGCTGTGACCCTCTATCGTACGAGGTACGGGGCGGTCGAAACCTGGCGGGTCGTGTACCTGTTCTTCGTGGTCGCGGCCTTCGCCAACATCGCCTACACCATCGTGTTCCCGAAGTTCGCGGTGATGGGCGGCTCCTACCACGGCATGGTGCGGGGCCTATTCTACCACAAGAACATCATGGCCCAGTTCTTCGCCATCGGGTTCTTCGTGATCGCCCTCAATCCGACCGTGAAGTACAACTTCACCATGGCCGGGCTGGTGAAGGCCCTAGCCACCGTCTGCATCCTGGTGCTGCTGGTCCTGGCCCGCTCGTCCACGGCCATGATCATGATCGGCGTCGGCGGGGCCATCGCAGTCGGCCTGAACCTCACCCGCGCCCTGACCAGCAAGCCCGCCCGGATCGGCATCATCGTCGGCGGCTCGGCGACGGTCGGCGGGGCGGTCGCGATCTCCTACACCCTGATCGTCGCCTCGCTGGCCTCGGCCTTCGGCAAGGACGCGACGCTTTCGGGGCGCTCGGGGATCTGGGAGCAGCTGCTGCCGCTAGTCTACGACCGGCCGCTGCTGGGCTATGGCTTTGCCGTGTTCCGCCAGCCGGAATCGTTCGATCAGTTCGTGCGCGCCTCGTGGAACGTGAGCTCGACGCACAACACCTATCTGGAGCTCTGCCTGAACATCGGCGTGCCGGGCACCTGCCTGCTGCTGATCATCATCCTGTCGCGGCTGCTGTCCAAGCTTGCGCCGTCGCCGGCGACCAGCGACGTGCGGCGGCTGCAGGCGCTGGAGGTGATCGTCATTATGCTGGTGATGGTCGGCGCGGGGCTCGAGGCGGGGATGCTGCTGGCGCCCCTGCCGCTGTGGCCACTGCTGGTCATGGCGCTGCCGGCCTCGTTCGACGCCAAGCCCCGGACAAGCGCCCGCGCCGTTCCGGTGCGTCGCTAGGACGGCTTTCTCGCCAAAGGGATTAGCGGCCACGGCGCCGCTCGCCTTTGTCGTGTATTCAAGGTCTTGCAGTAAGCAATTGGTGCCTGATTTTGAAGCAAAATCAGGTATTGGAAACACACGTCTATCGGGTGCATTTTAGGAACGCTGGGTGAGTAACAGTAAGCCAGAGCGTTGCCATGAAATCCGGGTTCGAACGTCGTGATATACTCAAGGCTGGCGTAGCCGCCCTGGGGATCCCTGGAACCGGCGTCCTGTCGGGCCGCGCGCTAGCCGCGCCCCAGGCGAGCGAGGCCGCGCCGGCCGACGGCTACAGGCTCGACTTCCGCGCCGCCCGCCTGTTCCAGAACGGACAGGACGCCGGCGCGCTGACCGCCATGCCGGGCATCGTGATCCGGGCCGCCGGGGGACTGGCCCTGGCGCCGAGCGGACGCCTGCTGCCCTTCGCCGACGGCCAGTTGCGCCAGCACGCCCAGGCGGGCCTGCTGATCGAGCCGGCCTCGCGCAATCTCTGCGCCAACTTCAACGCCGCCCCGACCACGACCCAGGGCTGGGCGGCGGGATCGTCCGTGACCTTCACCGTCGTCGACGCCCGCGACGAGCTCTACGCCGCCCAGGATCCGGCGACGGGCGAGTATCTGTTCCGCGACCTGATCGACCAGGGCGTCATGAACGGCAAGGTGCTGGAGGCCTACAACGGGGGCGCCGGCTCGGCCGCCGTGACCGCCGCGGGGGCGGCCGGGACGGGGGTCAAGCACACGCTGTCGGCCTGGACCCGCTGCGTGGCCGGCAGCGGCGACCTGCGCCTGACCGGCGGCGCGGCCGGCCCGGCCTACAGCCAGGCCTACTGGGCGCGGATCGAGCGCCCGAACCTGACGCCGACCAGCGCGACCCAGGGCCTGACCATGGCCATCCACGCCAAGTCGCGTATCCGCTGGATCCTGCACCAGCTGGAGCCGAGCGCGCTGGCCACCAGCCCGATCGTCGTGGCCGGCGCCTCGGTGGGGCGGGCCGCCGACGCGCTGACCATCGACAACGCCGGCCTGTTCGGCCAGCCGTTCACGGTGGTCGCCGACACCCACATCCGCCGGGCCGGCGACCTGGCGCGGCGCTGGATCACCGTCTCGGGCGGCGACGAGGAGATCGCCGTCACCCGGTCGGCCGACAACACCCTGACCCTGACCGGCGCGGGCGGCGCGCACGATACGACGCTCGCGCCGCGCATTCCCCGCATCCACGGACCTGGCGGCGCGCGCGTGGCCCTGCAGGTGCGGCCGCAGGGCAGGGTGCTGTCGGTCGGCGGGTTCAACGCCCACGACGCCTTCAACACCTTCCCCACGAAGCTGTCGCGCCTGACGCTGGGCGCGCGGCCGGACGGGACCGAGCCGCTGGCCGGCTGGTTCCGCAGCCTCGACATCCGGGGGCTGACGGATCCGCGCGAGCTGAAGCTGGCCAGCGCCCCGCCCGCCGACGCCATGGCCCACGACATCGTCCGCTATGTCGATCCCAAGGGCAGCGACACGGCCGACGGCCTGACCCCCGCCACGGCCTGGGCGACCCTGGCCAAGGCCGCGGCCGCCGCGACGGCGTTGCCGTCCGGCGTCCACCTGCTGCTCAAGCGCGGCGGGTCCTGGAGCGAGATCCTGTCGCCGCCGTCCGACTGGTGCACCGTCGGCGCCTATGGCGAGGGCGCGCGGCCGATCGTCGGGGTGGGCCAGGACTACGGCTGCGACGAGAACAACAAGTCCGGCTTCCGCGTCGAGGGGCTCCAGTTCCGCGACTGGAAGATCAAGGGCTTCAACAATTTCGGCTTCAACGGTCACATGCTGTGGGACTGCGAGATCGGGCCGATCGCGGCGGGGCAGGCCGAGACCAACCGGGGCGGGGTGACCAGCCGGAACTTCCAGAACTTCTACATCGGCGCCTGCCACGTGCACGACGTGCTCGGCGACGACGTCTTCCTGCAGACCACCAAGGCCGGCTGGGTGATCTCGGAAGGCAACCGCTACGATCCGGCCGGCGGCGCGGAGGCCGACAACTTCCAGCTCAGCGACAACCAGGGCGCCAAGGTCCGCCTCAGCGGCGACCGGTACGACATGCGCGGCGCCAACAGCGGCAAGGGCAATGTCGTGATCACCGGCGACGCCGGCACGGTGATCGAGGACTTCGTGGCCTACGGCCTGAACTTCTGCATCGGCCTCAACGGCGACAACATGGTCGTGCGCCGGGGTACGGTCAGCAGCGCGCGCATGAACGCCTACAGCTGGGGCGTCGGGGTCGGCGAGGCCTCCAGCGTGCGCCAGCACCTGTACGAGGACCTGGTGATCAGCGACTGCAATCGCGGCGTCTCGATCAGCGGCATCGGCGGCGGCGTGGATTCCGGTCCCGACCGGTCCGACATCGTGGTGCGGCGGGTGACCGTGCAGAACTGCCAGACCGGCCTGTGGATCGACCGTCCGACCAGCGGCGACCTGTCAGGCATCGCCTTCGTCGACTGCGCCGTCAATGTCGACAGCCGCACCACGGCCATTCCCGCCGACAGCAAGTCCGACAGCCTGACCCTGCCGCAGAGCTAGCCGGCGGACGGGCGCCGCGCGCGAAACTGGGCCATGAGCCGGTTTTGAACTCGATGCCTCCCCCGGCTGTCCCCTAGGGTTCGGCCACCGGAAGAGGAGGAGGGCCGGCGCCTTGCAGGTCCGCTCGACCGGCGAGGACGCCTCATGCTGCTCAGTGGAACGACGCCGCCCACCCCGGGGGACGGCGCCGATGGTGATTTCTGGATCAACACCACGGCCTGGATGATCTATGGACCGAAGGCGGCGGGGGCCTGGCCCGCCGGCGTTGACCTGATCCCGGCCAACGCCGCGGCCGTCGCCTATGACGACGCGCTGACCCAGCTGGGCGCGGCGAACGTGCAGGAAGCCATCGTGGCCCTGTTCAACAGGCTGCCGGTGCTGACCAACGTCACGCTGAGCAGCGGGCGCTATCTGCACGATGCGCCCGCCAGCACGGTGATCGCCGACATCATCGGCTGGATGCCCGGAGCGGTGCTGTCGCTGGCGGTCGGGAAGGGCCGCTTCGAGATCGTCGGCAACCCGCAGGAGGGCTTCAAGCTGGTGAAGGGCGACGTGGCCACGCCGGCCGGGGACGCCGCGATCGTCATCCGGCAGACCTTCCCCGCCGCCCGCAACGGTCCGACCCACGACACCGCGATCACCCTGATGGCCATGGCCGCCGACCGCTACATGCTGGGCGTGACGCGGGTGCGGGTGAATTCGGGCGCGGTGCTGGCGGCCGTCGCCGGCGTCGAGCGGAAGATGAGCGTCTTCGTCTACGGCGCGCCGCAGTACGCCACCAACGGCTATCGCATCCACTATGCCGGCTTCGCGTCGACCGAGGGCGGCAACTCGCCCCAGGAGACCGTGCTGCCGGGCAACGACACGGTGATTCACGGCGCCTGGGCCGTCGTCGGGGTTCAGGTCGTGAACGGCGCGCTGGTCGGCGGGACCCGCCATCGCCTCAAGTTCGGCGGCCTCGACGGGGCGACGATCGCCAGCGGCGCCAACGGCGCGTGGACCGACGAGGCCAACTTCGTCGCCAACCTGGCGGCCGAGGGGAACCTGGCGATCGTGACCGAGTACTCGACCGCCGTCGGACAGAACCAGCTGCCCAACGCGCGCATCCAGAAGCATCGCGGCGAGCGCATCTGGGGCGGTCCGGCGGGCGCCAGCCTCGCGCCCATGCTGGACGCCTTGGGCGCGGCGAGCACGGCGGCTCTCGACACCAGCTACGGCCTGATCGGCCAGCCGCAGTTCTACGGGCCCGACCTGATCGTCCAGAAGGGCTGGGACGGCCGCCCGGTCATCCTGGCCATGGCCGACAGCATCGGCGAGAGCCGCCAGGAGTTCAGCGGTTCGGCCGACGCGCGGGGCAATCTGGGCGAGCTGCGCCGCTGGCTCGACATCGACGATGCGACCTACCGCCGGACGCCTCATTACGTGATCGGCGTCCCCGGGGCGGCGTCGGTGCGGGAGTTGGCGACCAGCGCCTTCAAGCGCTGGGACAATCTCGATCAGGCCATGACCTGGAACGGCGGGACCGCGCCCTTCACCCGGATCGTCGACCAGTTGGCCCAGAACGACCTGCAGACCTCGTTCACGACCATGCGGTCGTACAACAAGGGCGCCGTCACGCGGGTCAAGGCGCGCTATCCGGGCCTTTCGGTGGTGGCGTTCGGGGCCTTGCCGCGCACCAGCTCGACGGACTTCTACGTCACCCGGGCCAACCAGACCCGCGTCACCGGCAACGAGTGGGCGACCCCGACCGACGTCTGGGGCAACGGCAACAAGTGGCAGCTTGAGGCGGCGCGCGAGGCCGGGCTGGACGGCGAGCTGTCGGGCTACATCTCGACCAGGCCCTATTGGTACGACGCGACCTATCCGGGCACCTGGCCGGTCGCGACGGCGACCACCCTGTTCGCCCAGGCCGGAACCGACGGCACGGCGACCTACAGCCAGATCGTCGTCACCGATCGTCCGGCGATCTCGGACGTCATCCGCTGGGGCGCGGGCAATGTCGGGGTCGGGTTCGCCGTCGATGTGGTCGCCGATCCGGGCGGCGGCTGGCGGGTCACCCTGGACCGCTCGACGAACACCATCGTCGCCGCGGCCGGCTCGCCGGTGATCACCGCGCCGACCAACGATCAGGTGCATCCGCAGCCGTCGCCGATCCTGGCGATCGCGGCGGCCGTTCCGCAGTCGGAAAAGGCCAAGCTGGCCTGACGGGAAGGCTCCGGCGCTTCGGCGTCGGGGCCGGCCTTCGCGCAGCGAGCTTCGCGATGGGATGGTGAGATTTCAGGAGAGAAGAGAGGGTGGAGGCCCGGCCCGGAATCGAACCGGGGTAAACGGATTTGCAGTCCGGCGCGTAACCACTCCGCCACCGGGCCACCGGGTCGACACGCTTGCGTCGGCGAAGAGGGGGTCTGGCTATCAGAGGTCGGGCGGGCTCGCAATGGCCAACTTCGCTTTATCCAAAGGGATTGCTTCTGCCGCGGCGGCTTCAGCGATCGACCGGCCATCAGCAGGGTTCCGGCGTGGTTGGCGTAGGCGTCCCAGGCGATCCCGGACGGTTCGGCTTGCAGCGGCTCGGTCATCGCGGCTCCCGGCCGGTGCGTTGCGGTGCGACGGACGGGGAGCCAACGGGGCCGCTAAGCGCGGGGTTCCTTGCGGCGGGTCAGGTGCAGGCCGGCGATCAGCAGCAGGGTGACGACCGCCAGGCCCTCGGCCAGATACGCGGCGGCGCGGACGTCGTGCTCGCCGACCAGCAGCGCCGCCAGCAGCGGCCCGGCCGCGCAGCCCAGCAGGCTGGCCCCGGGGCCGAGCAGGGCCGCGCGCCGGCTGGGATCGGCCTCGATGGCCAGCGGCGTCAGGAACGGCGAGGCGAACAGCCAGGCGAAGCCGAAGACGCCCGAGGCGGCCAGGAACAGCGGCGCGGCGGGCAGGGCGGCGAAGACCACGAGGCAGGCGGCGGCCGCGCAGACCCCGACGGTCAGCGACACGAACCACGAGATGCGCCCGGCCAGGGCCGTGGCCGCCGCGCCGCCCGCCACCTGGGCCGCCAGCGAGATCGAGAAGGCCAGGCCCGCCGTGGTCGCCGGGTGTCCGGCCTGGCGCGACAGCGGCTCGGCATAGATCCACAGCGCCAGGATGAAGGCCTGGAAGCAGAACACCGCAAGCAGGGCGACCCAGCCACGCGGGCTGGGCAGGCCTTTCGGCCCGTCCTCGGCCTGGGTCAGGGCGGCCCAGGCGCGCGGGATCAGGGCGCCGGCCAGGGCGGCCGAGGCGGCCAGCGCCGCCAGCGCCGTGAACCCGCCATTGGGTCCGAACCGGCCGATGACGAAGACGGTCAGTCCCGCCACCACGGCCAGCTGGGCCAGGGTCTGGACGGTCAGGTAGATCCCCGACCAGCGGTCGGGCCGGGGCGAGCGGACGATCATGCCGGTGACGATCCAGATCAGCGCTCCGGCCGGCAGGCCGGCGGCCGCGCGGGTCAGCACCAGCAGGCCGTCATGGGCGAAGGTCGAGGCGAGATTCAGCGCCGCCAGGAAGCAGCCGCAGGCCACCGCCGCCGGCCGCAGCCTTCGCGCGCCGAAGGCCGGGCCGAGCAGCGCCGCGCCGACGCCCATGGCCGCCAGCTCGGCCATGCCGGCCAGGCCGATCTCGGTGGCCGTCAGTCGTCCGGCCGCCTCCAGCCCGCCCAGCAGCAGCGGCCCGACGCCCGGGAAGAGGACGCCGACGATGCCGATCCACAGCACCGCCAGCCGCTCGGACAGGCTGGGCGGCGGACCTATCCACGACCCGTCCTGGGCGCTCAATAGCGGGCCCGCAGATAGAGGCCGTAGGTGCGCGGCGGACCCATGCTGAACACGTCGAAGCCCAGGCCCTCGATGGCGGTGATGTCGAGGATGTTGGTCGTGTCGAACAGGTTCTTGCCCCACACGCCCAGTTCGTAGCGGCCGCCGTCCAGCTTCCAGCCGAGCTGGCCGTTGACGTAGGCCCGGCCCTTGTCGCTGAGCCGGTCGGTGTTGGCGGTGTCGAAGAACACCTTGGAGCGGTAGGTGAAGTCCAGCTGGCCGGCGAAGTCGCCGACCGGCAGCGGGTGCTCGTAGCGGACCACGCCGTTGACGCTGGCTTTCGGGGCCGAGGGCAGGCGGTTGCCCGAATAGTCCTGCCCGACCGAGACGAAATCCTTGTACTCGGCGTTCAGCAGGGCCGCGCCCAGGGTCAGGGACAGGCCGCGCACCGGCCGCGCCTCGATCTCGGCTTCGGCGCCGTAGACCCGGGCGGCCGAGGCGTTGGTGAAGTACTGCACCGACAGGGCCCCGCGCTGGATCACGGTGTAAACCTGCAGGTCCTGGTAATCGTAGTAGAAGGCGGCCGCGTTCAGGCGCAGGCGACGGTCGAGGAACTCGCTCTTGGCCCCGACCTCGAAGGCGTCGACCGTCTCGTCGTCATAGGGGCCCAGGTCCTCCGGCGCGGTGGTCTGGCCGGTGAAGAAGCCGCCGCTCTTGTAGCCGCGATTATAGGTCGCATAGAGGTTGGCGTCGTCGGTCAGGGCGTAGCGCAGGCCAAGCCGTCCCGACAGCGACTTGAAGGTCTTGTCGCCGTCGTAGGTGAACAGGGTCAGCAGGCCGTAGTCGACGTCGCTGACATAGTGGAAGCTCTTGTCGTCGACCGAATAGCGCAGGCCGGCCGTGAAGGTCAGGCGCGAGGTCAGGTCGCGGTCGATCTGGCCGAAGACGGCCCAGCTGCGGGTCTTCTGGGTCAGCGGCCAGCCGAACACGCCGATGCTGGCGGCCGGGTCCATGCCGGTGGGGTTGTCGGGCGTGGGGCTGCGCAGGTCGCCCAGTACGTCGTAGCGGCTGTCGTTGGAAAGGTCGTCCTTGGCCCAGTAGAGGCCGGTGACCCAGCGGGTGGGGCCCGCGCCGTTCGACTGGAGGCGGAACTCCTGGCTCAGCGTTTCCTGCAAGGCGATGTAGCGGGCGCTGATCACCTGCAAGGGGTTGGCGTCGGTGTCCTCCCAGTCGTCGCGGGCCGCGCGCTGGTAGCCGGTGATCGAGTAGAGGGTCATGTCGCCCAGGTCGTAGGAGACGCTGGCCGTGGCTCCGAACAGCTTGACGATGTCCTTGCCCTCGAACCGGTAGTCGCCCTCGTAGAGGTCGCTGCTGGTGTTGGCGTAGCCCAGCACGTTCGTGCACTGGCCCGAGGTGTAGTAGGCCGGCTTGCAGACCGCGTAGCCGAGGCTGGGATCGAAGTCGCCGGCCGCCTCGGGCGTCTGGGCCACCAGCGAGCGGTTGTAGGTCCAGATCGAGCCGCCGCGCGACTGGTTCAGGCTCAGCGACAGGTCGGCGGTCAGCTTGTCGTCGGGCTTGTAGCGAAGGGCCAGGCGGGTGGCCCAGCGGTTGGCGTCGTTGCCCTTGTTTCCCGTCAGGCGGTTGGTCGTATAGCCGTCGTTCTTGTCGTAGAGGCCGCTGACGCGGAACGACAGCACGTCGCTCGCGATCGGTCCGCCGAAGCCGCCCTGGGCGTTGATCGCGTTGAAGCGGCCGTACTCGACCGCAAGGTCGCCGCCCGGCGTGCTCGACGGCTTCCTGGTGACGACGTTGATCGCCCCGCCGGTGGTGTTGCGGCCGTAGAGCGTGCCCTGCGGCCCGCGCAGCACCTCGACCTGCTCCAGGTCGTAGAAGCCGGCCAGCTGGGCCAGGGGCGAAGCCACATAGACCCCGTCGACATAGACGCCGACGGCGCTGGCCGTGCCGGGGTTGAAGTCGTTGACGCCGATGCCGCGGATGAACATGCGCGGGTTGGCGGCGTTGTCGTCGGTCTTGATCTGCAGGCCGGGCGCCAGGCCCGACAGCGCCAGCACGTCGCCGACCCGCTGGTTCTGCAGCTGGGCCCCCGTCATGGCGGTGACCGAGACGGGCACCTCCTGCAGGTTCTCCGCCCGTCTCTGGGCGGTGACGACGATCTCGTCGAGCGCGACGGGCGCGGCTTCGTTCGCCGTCTGAGCCCAGGATGAGGTCGCGGACGCCATCAAGGCGACGGCCGCGACCCCGGCGAACACTTGCAGTCTGTACACAGCTACAACCCCCCGCATGTCCGTATGGGGAGGATGCTAGCTATAACTATCGTTTTGGCAAGCGGCGTTCGCCGACTTCGGATCTTTGAGTGTCTGGCGCCTCGGAAAGAGGCGCTGTGCGTGGTCCTCGTCCTTCGACAGGCTCAGGATGAGGACCAGGGTTGCGGCCGTGCAGTAGAAAACCTCACCCTGAGCTTGTCGAAGGGCGAGGTTTTCTATTTGCTTCCGGTCTTCGCCAGGGCGGCGGCGACCTCGGCGCGGGCCATTTCCAGGTCGAGGCGGAAAGCGGCCGAGCGGTGCTCGGCGGCGTAGATCACCGCGCCGGCCTGGAGGCCGGCTTCCGTGGCGCTGACCGTATGCGAGCCGCAGATCCAGCGGCTCTCGGCATATTCGCGGCCCCGGGCGTAGAGGGCGTCGGCGCGCGCGGGCGCGACCTCGGCCAGGATCATCGCCACGTGCTCGCCGTGGGCCGAGTGGCCGGACGGATAGTCGGGATTGCCGGTCAGGTGGGCGGTCTTGGCCTCGCAGGTCGGGGCGCCTTCCTTGCCGACATAGGGGCGGCTGGTTCCCCAGAAGGTCTTGGCGACGCCCACGACCGAGCGGTCGGCGCCCGAGCGTTCGAGCAGGGCGGTGAGGATCGGAGCCTCCTGCGGCGTCAGGCGCACGCCCAGGGCCGCCGCATAGTGGTCGTAGAAGTGGCCGGTGACGTCAGAGGTCGCCAGCGCCCAGCGGGGCGTGTCCTTCAGGGCGCGGCTGGCGTCGAAGATCGCCGCATCGGCCAGGGCGCGGGGCGAGCCGACGGCCGGCGGCGGGGCCAGCACCTTGGTCAGGTCCGGGCGCTGGGCGGGGTCGAGATAACCCTTGGCGGGGGCGCCGGCGGTCATCTCGATCGCGCCGTCGCAGGCCTTGGGCGCACGCACGGGATTGCAGGCCGCCGCCTCGCCGCCCGGCAGGCGGACCGTGTAGCCGCCCGGCAGGCGCGGGTCGGCCCACATGTAGTCGGTCGAGACGTACTGGGCGCCGCTGGACAGGGCGGCGCTGCGCTGGGTCACGTCGGCCTTGCGGGCGGCCCAGGTGTCGGCGTCGGCGCGGGTGCGGACGATGAAGCCGGCCTTCACGGCGGCGGCGATGCGGTCCTTCTGGGCGATGGGGTCGTTGAGGGTCAGGTAGGCGGCGGCCGGCGAGGCCTCGTCGATGTTGACGAACATCGCCCGGCCTTCCAGCGAGGCGCGCTTGCCGCGATAGATCGCCACCTTCTCCGGACCCTCGTCGAGGGCGAAGAACACCTTGCCGCGGGCGGCCTCCAGCGTCGGCCAGCCGCCGGCCAGCACCGCCTCGCGCAGGGTCGGCTTCTTGCCCTGGACCAGGTCGGGGGTGATCAGCCGGTCGGGGCCGAACACGCTCCGGATCTCGGCGTCCAGCGCGTCGAAGGTCTTCTCGTCGAAGGGCAGGGGCGTGACGCCGCCGGGCAGGCTGGCCTGGCCTTCCTTGGCGTTGAGCATGATCAGGATCGGGGCGTGGTCGCGATGCGCGTCCGACCAGGCGCGGATCTGGGAGAGGCACGCCACGAAGCTCACGCACGAGGAGCGGAAGTCGACGTCGGGCATGTGCAGGGTCTTGAAGCCCGGCCTGGCCAGGGCCTGGGCCGTCGGGGGCGGCAGGATCGTTCCGCCGCCGAGCGCCGTCAGCGGCCTGGCGTAGCGGCCGCCCTGCGGGTCGGCGACGACGTCGATCTCCAGCTGGCGGGCGCCGGCGTCGAGCTGCTCGGAAAGGGAGCGGTGGGCGTAGTCGAGGGCCAGCACCGGCTGTCCGCGCGCGGCGACCATGGCGGCCAGCTCGGCCTCGGGGATCGCCTGCTTGTAGGAATTGTGGGTGCCGACGGCCTGGAGGTCGTTCATCCGCAGCGGCGCTTCCCCGCCCGCCGCCATCGTCATCGCCGCCAACAGACCCAGCATCACGCGCCCTCCGAACCGAAAGCGGCCTGTCTAGCGACGCCGTATGACGGTTCGACGTCAGCGCCGGTTGACCGGCGGGTGCGGCTTATTTATATCCGACCAGTCGGTTATAAATGGAGTTGGCCATGGGCCGTAAACGTATCGTCGATCGTGACGCGGTGCTGGACGCCGCCGAGGCGGTGGTCGCCCGCGACGGGGCCGCGCGCCTGACGCTGGACGCGGTGGCCGAGCAGGCCGGCATCGGCAAGGCCACGGTGCTGTACGACTTCAAGCCCAAGGCCGCGCTGATCGACGCCGTGGTCGAGCGGGCGGTGGCCCGCGACAACGCCTTCAACACCGCCATGTCCCAGGGGCTGGAAGGGCAGGGCGACGCGGTGATCCGGGGCCGGATCCTGGCGGCGGCCACGCCCTTGCCGGACGACTTCCGCGCCGTGGCCCTGAACCTGTGCGCGGCCCTGGCCCAGGACGCCAGCCTGCGCGGCCATATCCAGGAGAACCAGCGCAGCGTGATCGCCGGCCTGACCGCCGACGCCGCCAGCCCGCGCGGCGCCCTGCTGGCCTATCTGGCGCTGGAGGGGCTGAAGCTGCTGGAGGCGCTCGACTACCACGCCTGGCCGGTCGAGGAGCGGACCCGGATCCTGCGCGAGATCAACTGGCTGGTGACCGCCGAGCCCGACGGCGACGGGCCCCTGCCTTCGCCGAAGACGACCTGAGACTCCCCCACTCGAGGACTACGACAATGAGCTTCAACGAACCCGCCGCCGGCGGGCGCGCCCCCGCGCGCCTGTTCCTCACCGGGGGCAGCGGCTATGTCGGCCGCAACCTGATCCGCCGCTTCATCGCCGACGGCGTGCACGTGGTGGCCCTGGCGCGCAGCGCGCAGGCGATCTCGACCGTGCGCGACCTTGGCGCCGAGCCTTTCGAGGGCGACCTGTTCGATCCGCGTCTGGGGCAGGGCATGGCCGGCTGCGACGCCCTGGTCCACGCCGCCGCCGACACCGACCACGGCGCGGGGATCGAGGCGCGGCTGCGTCGGATCAATGTCGAGGGGACCCGCGCGGTGCTGGCGGCGGCCAGGGCGGCGGGCGTGTCGCGCACCGTGCTGATCAGCACGGAGTCGGTGCTGCTGGACGGCGCCCCGCTGGTGGGCGCGACCGAGGCCCATCCCTATCCGAGCCGCCCGGCCGGTGCCTATTCGCGCACCAAGGGACAGGCCGAACGCCTGGCCCTGGCGCAGAGCGAGCCGGGCTTTGCGGTCATGGCCGTGCGGCCGCGCTTCGTCTGGGGACGCGACGACACCACGGCCCTGCCGCAACTGGCGAAGGCCGTGCGCTCGGGCGGCTTCGCCTGGATCGACGGCGGCCGCTACCGCACCTCGACCACCCATGTGGCCAACCTGTGCGAGGGCGTGGTCCGGGCGCTGGAGCGGGGCGTCGGCGGGCAGGCCTATTTCATCACCGACGGCGAGCCGGTGGAGTTCCGCGACTTCGCCACGCGGCTGCTGGCCACCCAGGGCCTGACCGCGCCCGACAAGGCCGTGCCGCGCGGCCTTCTGAAGACCATCGCCACTGTCGGCGACGCGCTGGCGGCGGTCAGCGGCGGCCGGGTGCAGGGGCCGATCAGCCGGCAGGCCTACGCCACCTCGGCGGTCGAGGTGACGGTCAGCATCGCCAAGGCCCGCGCGGAGCTCGGCTATGCGCCGGTGGTGTCGCGCGAGCAGGGGCTGGCGGAATTGGCGGGGTAGACCCCCTCTGTCGCTCCGCGACAGCTCCCCCAGAGGGGGAGCATCTTCAAGGAGCGCCGCGCCAACCGGATCCTCCCCCTCTGGGGGAGGTGGCCCGGAGGGCCGGAGGGGGCCTTCTCCATCACCCGAACAATGGCACCGGCCCGCGCCCGCCGCCGTTCCACGTCGCCCAGTTGGGGAACACGTACGGCATGTCGGCCGCCGAGACGCCGTACCACTGGGCGATGGCGCCGACATATTCCTCGACGGCGATGCTGGGGATCCAGCGGCCGTCGTTGTAGGCGTCCTCGGCCCCGCCGTAGGTGGTGTCGGGATAGCGGCCGTGGACCTTGCGCGACGACAGCGCCGCGCCCAACACCAGGTGGTTGGAGCCCCAGGCGTGGTCGGTGCCGGCGTTGGCGTTGGGTTTGTAGACCCGGCCGAAGTCCGACATCGTGAAGGCGGTGACGTTGTTGGCCACGCCCAACGCCTTCATGGCGGCGTAGAATCCGGCCAGCGCCATGGCGAGGTCGGCGTACAGGCTGTTGTGCGAAGCGGCCTGGCCGTTGTGGGTGTCGTAGCCGCCCTGGCTGACGAAGAAGGTCTGCTTGGCGTGGCCCAGGGTGTTGCGGGCCTCGATCATCCGCGCCGCCCGCAGCAGCTGGCGCGAAATCTCGCTGGTCAGGGTCGCGCCCGTGGTCGGGTTCTTGAAGTACTGGTCCACCGTCGAGGTGGTGGAGGTGACGATGGCGTTGGCCGTCGCCGCCTGGGCGTAGGCCGACGACATGCCGCGGGCGGTGAAGTCGGTCACCGCCCCGAACGCAGAGGCGTCCGAGAAGGCGTTCAGCGCCGACTGGCGGGCGATGGTGGCCGCGTCGGTGCTGGCGGCGTTGTAGCCGCTGCGCGAGATGCCGCCGCTGGAGGGCAGGATCAGCGGCGACTTGCGGCTGCCCAGCAGGGCCAGCTGCGAGCCGGCGATCGAGACCAGGGGCGGGATCTCGGCCTGCTCGGCGCGGTCGAGGATGCGGCCCATGAACCCGTCGAGGTTCTTTTCGCGCATGCGCATGCCCTGCCACTCGTTCTGCTGGTCCTCGTGGGACATCAGGTTCAGCGGGCGCAGGTCGGGGCGGCTCTGGTAGATGGTCTTGGTCAGCGGCTGGAACAGCGTGCCGGTGTTGAGCACGACGCTGAGCGCGCCCTCGTCCCAGGCGCCCTTCAGCGGCGCGAAGGCCGGGTGCAGGCCGAAGGCCGTGCCGGTCAGCGGCATCAGGGCGTCCTGCTTGACGGCGATGGCCGAACGCTTGGTCGCGTAGTCGGCGTAACGCTCGTCGGTGGGCACGACCATGTTCCAGGCGTCGTTGCCGCCGAACAGGAAGATGCCGACCATGGCGCGGTAGCTGGAGGTGTCGGCCACGGCGGCGGACACCCCGATCTGGGCGAGGGCGGCGGTGGCGGAGGCGCCGGCGAGCAGCCGGCCGAAATCACGGCGGGAAAGGGTCATGGCTCAGCGGTCGACTTGGAAGTGGGGGGACGAGGCGACGATGTAGAGGGCGACCTGCGCCCGCTTGCGCGCCTGGACGGCGGGGTCGGTGTTCTTGACGGCGGCCATGGCCGACGACAGCGCGCTGCGCTGGGCCGAGGTCATGGTCCCGTTGAGGAAGACGAGATCGATGCGGTCGAGCATCCTGGCCTCGTCGGCGGCCAGGGCCTCCCATTGCGGCCAGGGCAGTTCGACCGGGACCGAGCCGGTGATGGTCGGCTGGGTCTTGAACTCGGTGCGGGTGGACTCCCCGCCCATGGTCCAGTCCCAGGCCAGGTTGTGGCGGGCGACCATGGTCGAGGTGGTCATCAGCTTGCTGGCCGGGCTCATCTCGCCCGAGCCCAGCGGCAGCGGGAAATCGTAGGGATAGAAGTTGAACACCGACGGGGCGCGGAAGGGCATCTGCCCCAGGCCGTTGTCGCGATAGTAGAAGGCGTAGCCGTCGGACTTCAGGCCCATGCCGCGCGCCAGGCCCGTCAGGAACAGCACCGGCTCCTTGACCTTGCCCGGGGCGGCGGCCGAGCCGCGCGCCTCGGCGTCGACGAGGATCGCCTTGATCACCGCCTTCATGTCGCCGCGCACGCCCGCGCCGTTGTCGGCGAACACGGCCGCCACCCGCGCCACGTAGGCGGGCGAGGGATTGGCCAGGGTCAGCTGCTGGATCAGCCGCTTGGAGATGAAGGGCGGGGTGTTGGGGTGGTTGAAGACGGTGTCGACCACGGTGTCGACGTTCTGCTGCTGGGTCGCGCCGGCCGGGATGGTGACGTTCAGGAAGGTCTTGGCGCCGGTGTCGAACCGGGCGGCGTTGACGATCATCGGCTTGGTGTAGTCGACCTTGACGTAGTCGCTGATCGCCGCGCCGTCGAGGCGGGCGTAGGTCCACCCCGTGAGCGCGCGGGCGACCTCCTTGACCTCGGCGTTGGAGTAGGTGGCGATCACCGCCCCGTCGGCGCCGGTCTTGGGCGTGCCGTCCATGTTCAGCATCACCGTGCCGATCGAGAACAGCTGCATCAGCTCGCGGGCGTAGTTCTCGTTGGGGGCCGACTTGTTGCTGTCGACCATGTCGAGGAAGTTGCCCATGAACGGGTTCAGAGTGACCTCGCGCAGGACGTCCTTGTAGTTGCCGAAGGCGTTGCCCAGCAGGATCTGGTTGAAGGTCGCCAGGCCCGCGGTGGTGTGCACCTCCAGGTCGGAGGCCACGACGATCTGCGACAGGGCGAAGGCCGTGCGCTGGCGCAGCTGGTCGTCCTTGCCCATGGCGTTGGAGTAGAACCGCATGGCCATCGGCAGGGCGCCGAAGTTGTCGCGATTGCAGTTGCTCAGATCCGTGCCGGTCAGGTTCTGGGCCGTGCAGACGTTGGTCGGCACCGCCTTGCCGGCGATGTCGGCGTAGGTGCTGGCGTTCAGCGCGAACTGCTGGTCGATCCAGGCGCCGGCGTTCTTGGCCGCGACGATCTGGTCGATCAGCTCGGGCGTGGGCCCGAAGCTGGCCTGCTTGGCCAGGCGCGAGGCCTCGGCCGCCGAGATCACCACGGGCGGAGGCGGGGCGGTCGGCGTCGTGCCGCCGCCCTGGGGCGGGGACGAGCCGCTGCCGCCGCCTCCGCCGCCGCCGCTGCAGGCCGTCAGAAGAAGGGCCAGGCCGATCCCGGTCCCCGTAGCTGGAAGTCTGATACGCATGGACAATAGATCCCCGATCACGCCCGCTGGACGGGCGCGCTGAACGCGAAAAAAAGGTGGGTGAAGGCCGTCTCTAGCGGTCTGTGAACACGATCTCCCGGACGGCGCGGACGCCGTCCTGGCGGTGAAGCTGGACGAAGACGTCGACGACGCGTTCGACATGGTCGACCACGTCCTGGCGTCGCAGGTTGGCGCCGGCCTGCAGGGCCATCAGGGCCAGTTGCTCGACGGCGCCGCGTGGATCGTCGGCGTGGACCGTGGTCATCGAGCCCGGATGGCCGCTGGAGACGGCGCGCAGGAAGCTGAAGGCCTCGGCCCCGCGCAGCTCGCCCAGGATGATGCGGTCGGGCCTAAGGCGCAGCGAGGCCTGCAGGAGATCCTCGGTCCCGACCCGGGCCTGCCCCTGCTCGCCGCGCGCGGCCACCAGGCCGACGGCGTTGGGATGAATGAGCCGGATCTCGGGGGCGTCTTCGATCAGCACCAGGCGCTGGTCGAGCGGGACCTCCTTCAGGAGGGCGTTGAGGAAGGTGGTCTTGCCGGTCGAGGTGCCGCCGCTGACGACGATGTTCTTGCCCGTGCGCACGGCGGCCGACAGGAAGCCGCGCACGTCGCCCGCGTCGAGCAGGGCGCGCAGGGCGGCGTCGGGACGCACCGGCGGGGTCGTCGCGCGGTCGAAGGCGCCGGCGCGGGCGTAGTCGTCCAGCGACAGGTCCGAGACCACGTGCTTGCGGATGGCCATGACGATCCCGCCGCGCGTGGCGGGCGGGGCGACGACCTGCACCCGCGCGCCGCCGGGCAGCACGGCCGACAGCAGGGGATGCTCGCGGCTGACGCCCTGGTGGGCGATGGCCGCCACCTGGCGCGCCAGGCGCCAGAGGTTGGTCTCGTCCAGCTCGGGAACGGCGACGGGCGCGAGCGCGCCGCCCAGCCGCTCGACCCATAGCTCGCCGGGCCGGTTGACATAGAGGTCGGTCACCGCCGGGTCGGCCAGCCACGGCGCCAGCGGCGCCAGGTAGGCTTCCAGGTAGACCCCCATCGGGGCGTGGTGGGTCATTGCAGGCCCCGCACGCCGGAGAAGTCGAGGTCGCGGGCGACGAAGATGGTCACCGGCGCGCCCTGCGGCGTCTTGATGGTCGGCGAGGTGTTGGTCCCCTTGGCGGCGGTGGCCAGGTTGGCGGCCTCCGACATCGAGCCGATGTAGATCTGCGAGTTGGCCCGGCTGTTGCTGACCGCCGCGACGCCGGCGCTGAGCACCGAGGTCAGGATCGAGCCGCCGAAGCGGGTGAAGAAGTGGCGATCGACCTTGCCCTCCAGGCCGCCCCGGCCCAGCGGGTCGGCGGCCGGCGAGCCGATCTGCACCGACACGCCGTCGGGCCGGATCACCCGGGTCCAGATCACGAAGACGCGGCTGGCCCCCAGCGCCAGGCCCGACTTGTACTGGCCGATGACGCGGCTGCCGCGCGGGATCAGCACGGTCGAGCCGTCGAAGCTCTTGACGTCGCGGGTGACCATGGCGCGGGCCAGGCCCGGCAGGTCGGAATTGATCGCCGTCTCCATCACCGCCGGGATCACCGCGCCCTGCGGGATGATCGCGTCGAGGTCCTGCATGGCGCTGGCCCTGGCGGGCGTCGCCTCGTCCAGGCCGATGCGGTCGGCGAAGCGTTCCTCGGAGTTGAGGGCGGCGGTGCGGCCGGCTTCCGCCGCCGCGGCGGCCGGTCCGGACGCCGAGGTCTTGACGAGCGAGGCGTCGCGGCCGCTGAAGTCGACCACCAGGGCCGGCGCGCGGCGACGGTTGGAGGCGTCGACCGGAGCGGCGTAGACGGCGGCCGGCGGAGGCGGGGCGTAGACGGGGGC
>LNIY01000112.1 GCA_001449105.1 Caulobacter vibrioides
AGCAGGCGGGCGGTCATCGGGCGAGTTCCGGGGCGGAGGGCATGTGGGTCAGGTCGCGCTCGTCGCGCCGCTTGCCGCGCAGGCGGTCGAGATAGACGTAGACCACGGGGGTGGTGATGAGGGTCAGCAGCTGGCTGGCGATCAGGCCGCCGATGATGGTGATGCCGAGCGGCCGGCGCAGCTCGGCGCCTTCGCCGAAGCCGATGGCCAGGGGCAGGGCGCCCAGGGCCGCGGCCAGGGTCGTCATCAGGATGGGGCGGAAGCGCAGCAGGCTGGCTTCGCGCACGGCCTCGATCGCGCTCAGGCCCCGGCCGCGCTGGGCCTCCAGGGCGAAGTCGATGATCAGGATGGCGTTCTTCTTGACGATGCCCAGCAGCAGGAACACCCCGATCAGGGCGATGATCGAGAACTCCATGTTGAAGATCAGCAGCGCCAGCACGGCCCCGACGCCGGCGGCCGGCAGGGTCGACAGCACCGTCACCGGGTGGACGTAGCTCTCGTAGAGAATGCCCAGCACGATGTAGATCGCGATGATGGCCGCCGCGATCAGGTACGGCTGCTGCTTCATCTGCTCGTTGTAGCTGCGGGCGCTGCCCTGGAAGCTGCCGCGCACGTTGGTCGGCAGGCCGATGTCGGCCTCGGCCTGGGCGATGGCGGCCTGGGCCTGGGACAGCGACACGCCGTCGGGCAGGTTGAACGACACCGTCGTGGCCAGCTCGCCGTTCTGGTGGTTGACCGAGGTCGGGGTGGCGCTCTGGGCGACGCTGGCGATCGCGGTCAGCGGCGTCATCGGCGTGGCCGTGGTGTTCAGGGCCGAGCCGGTCGAGGCGTCGCGCAGCGACGGGTTCACGGCCGCGCCGCTGGTGCTGGAGGCGGTGGTCGAGGTGCTGCTGGTCGTCGGCACGTAGACGTCGTTCAGCGCCTCGGGGCCCTGGGCGAACTGCTGCTGCCACTCCATGATCACCGAGTACTGGTTGACGTCCTCGTAGATCGTCGCGACCTGGCGCTGGCCGAAGGCGTTGTAGAGCGCGTTGTCGACGGCCCGGGGCGTGACGCCCATGCGCGAGGCGCTGTCGCGGTCGATGGTGACGAAGGTCTCGACGCCGTTCTCCGACTGGTCGGAATCGACGTCGGTCATGACGTCGGAATGCTCCTTCATCGCCTCGGCCAGCTTCGGGGCCCATTCCTTGAGGGCGTCGCTGGAGTCGCTGGTCAGGGTGTACTGATAGGTCGAGTTGCTCGACCGACCGCCCATGCGCAGGTCCTGCACCGGGTTGAGGAAGATCGAGACGCCGGTCACCTTCTGCAGTTGCGGCCGCAGGCGGGCGATCACGGCGCTGCCCTTCTCCTTGCGCTCGCTGGCGGGCTTGAGGTTGACGAACATGAAGCCGCCGCCGGCCCGGGCGCCGCCGGTGAAGCCGACCACGGTGTCGACGGCCGGGTCCTTGCGGATGATCTCGACCACGGCCCGCAGCTTCTGCTCCATGGTCTGGAACGAGACGCTCTGGTCGGCGCGGATGCCGGCCATCAGCTGGCCGTTGTCCTGCTGCGGGAAGAAGCCCTTGGGCACGGCGATGTAGAGCCACACGGTCATGCCGATGACGGCGACCAGCATGAACATCACCAGCGGCTTGGCGTGCAGCGCCCAGTCCAGCGAGCGGGCGTAGATCGCCTGGATCTTGTCGAAAATCTTCTCGAAGAAGCGGGCGATCGGGCCTTCCCTGTGGCCCTCGGGGCGGGGCTTCAGCAGATAGGCGCACATCATCGGCGTGGTCGTCAGGCTGATGACCAGCGAGATCAGCACGGCCGCCGACAGGGTGACGGCGAACTCGCGGAACAGGCGCCCGACCTGGCCGCCCATGAACAGCAGCGGGATGAACACCGCGACCAGCGAGACGCTGATCGACAGCACGGTGAAGCCGACCTCGCGCGCGCCCAGGGTGGCGGCCTTGAAGCGCTCCATGCCCGCCTCGATGTGGCGCTGGGTGTTCTCCAGCACGACGATGGCGTCGTCGACCACGAACCCCGTCGCCACGGTGATGGCCATGAGGGACAGGTTGTTGAGCGAGAAGCCCAGCAGGTACATCACCCCGAAGGTGCCCAGCAGCGAGACGATGGTCGCCGCCGCCGGGATGAAGGTCGCCCGGCCGCTGCGCAGGAAGGCGCTGACCACCAGCACCACCAGCACGATCGAGATCAGCAGGGTGACCTCGATCTCGTGCAGCGAGGCGCGGATCGAGTTGGTGCTGTCGCTGGCCACCTGCACGTTGATGTCGCCGGGCAGCTGTTCGCGCAGCTCGGGCAGGGCGTCGCGCACGCTGTCGACGGTCTGGATGATGTTGGCGCCGGGCTGGCGGGTGATCAGCACGATGATCGCCGGCTTGCCGTTGAACAGGCCGATGGTGCGGGTGTCGGCGACGCTGTCGGTGACGCTGGCCACGTCCGACAGCCTGACCCCCGCTTCGCCGCGCCAGGCGACCAGCAGGCCGGCGTAGTCGGCGGCCTTGCGGCCGCTGCTGGAGGTGTAGATCTGGAAGCGCTTGCCGTCGCCCTCGACCGCGCCCTTGGGGCGGTTGGCGTTGGCCGACTGGATGGCCGCGCGCACGTCTTCCAGGCTGACGCCGTACTTGTTGAGCAGGAAGGGGTTCACCGAGATCCGCACGGCCGGCAGCGAGCCGCCGCCGATCTCGACGTCGCCCACGCCCTTCACCTGCGAGATGCGCTGGGCCACGACGTTGGAGACCGCGTCATAGATCTGGCCCGGGGTCTTGGTGTCGGAGGTCAGGGCCAGGATGATCACCGGCGCGTCCGACGGATTCATCTTGCGATAGGTCGGGTTGCTGCGCAGCGTCGCGGGCAGGTCGGCGCGGGCGGCGTTGATGGCGGCCTGGACCTCGCGCGCGGCGCCGTCGATCTTGCGGTTGAGGTCGAACTGCAGGGTCACCCGGGTCGAGCCCGACGAGCTTTGGGAGGTCATCTCGTTGACGCCGGAGATCACCCCCAGCCGCCGTTCCAGCGGCGTGGCGACGCTGGAGGCCATGGTCTCGGGGCTGGCCCCCGACAGGCTGGCCGACACCGAGATGGTCGGATAGTCCACCTGCGGCAGGGGCGAGACCGGCAGCACCAGGAAGGCGAAGATGCCGGCCAGGGCCAGGCCGATGGTCAAAAGGACCGTCGCCACCGGCCGGCGGATGAAGGGCGCCGACAGGTTCATGACGGCAGCCCCGGCAGCGGCTGGTCGACGCGGTCCTCATCGCCTTCTTCGCGGCGCTTCCTGCCCGAGGGCGCGATGCGGTCGAAGGCGAGGTAGACCACGGGCGTGGTGAACATGGTCAGGAGCTGGCTGACCAGCAGGCCGCCGAAGATGGCGATGCCCAGCGGCCGGCGCAGCTCGGCGCCTTCGCCAAAGCCCAGCATCAGCGGCACGGCGGCGAACAGGGCCGCCAGCGTCGTCATCAGGATCGGGCGGAAGCGCAGGATGGCGGCCTGGAAGATCGCCTCCTCCGGCGACTTGCCCTCGTTGCGCTCGGCCTCGATGGCGAAGTCGATCATCATGATCGCGTTCTTCTTGACGATGCCGATCAGGAGGATGATGCCGATGATCCCGATCACGCCCAGGTCATGGCCGGTCAGCCACAGCGCCAGCAGCGCCCCGACGCCCGCCGACGGCAGGGTCGACAGGATGGTCAGCGGGTGGATGTAGCTCTCGTAGAGCACGCCCAGCACGATGTAGACGCAGACCACGGCCGCCAGGATCAGCCACAGCTGGTTGGATAGCGAGTTCTCGTAGGCCCCGGCCGCGCCCAGGAAGGTGTGGGTCACCGACGAGGGCATGCCGATATCCTTCATCGCCGCGCGGATCTCGTCGACCGCGTGGCCCAGCGAGACGCCCGGCGCGGTGTCGAAGCCCAGGGTGGTGGCCGGGAACTGGGCCACGTGGGTCACCTGCAGCGGCGACTGCTGCTCCTTGATGGTCGAGAACGCCGCCAGCGGGGCGGGCGAACCGCCGCCGGTGCGCAGGTTCAGGTTCCCCAGCGAAGACGGATCGGTCAGCAGACCGGGCTTGGCTTCCAGGATCACCCGGTACTGGTTGGTCTCGGTGAAGATGGTCGAGACGATCCGCTGGCCGAACGCGCTGTAGAGGGCGTCGTCGACGTCCGAGGCGGTGATCGAGAGGCGTGCGGCGGTGTCGCGGTCGATGTCGATGTAGGCCGCAGCCCCCGTGGCCGAGGCGTCGCTGTAGATGTTGCGGACGGCCTTCACCGTCGCCAGCTTCTCGGCCAGCTTGCCGGCCCACTCCTTGACGGTGGCGGTGTCGGCGCCTTCCAGCGACAGGCGGTACTGGGTCGGGCCGCTTTCGGCGTCGATGGTCAGGTCCTGGGTCGGCTGGAGGTAGAGGGTGATCCCCGGCACGGCGGCCACGCGCTCGCGCAGCCGCTGCATGATCTTCTCCTGCGAGCCCTTGCGGTCGCCCTTCAGGTTGATCTGCATCTGGCCGGTGTGGAGCATGCTGTTGTTGGCGCCGTCGACGCCGATGAACGACGCCACGCTGTCCACGGCCGGATCGTCGAGGATGGCTTCCGCCGCCTGCTGCTGCAGGCCGGACATGCGCTCGTAGGACACCGACTGCTCGACCTCGGTGCGGGCCTGAAGCTGGCCGGTGTCCTGGGTCGGGAACAGGCCCTTGGGGATGACCATGTACAGCACCCCGGTCAGCACCAGGGTGGCGACGGCGACGACCAGGGTCGCCTTCTGGCGGGCCATGACCCAGGCCAGGGCCGTCTCGTAGCGAGCCTCGATCCGCTCGAAGACCTGCTGGGCCTTGCGGCCGACGCGGCCTGGCTTGTCCTCCTCGTGGCTCTTCAGCCAGCGGGCCGACAGCATCGGCGTCAGGGTCAGCGACACCACGGCCGAGATCAGGATGGTGATGGCCAGGCTGACGGCGAACTCGCGGAACAGGCGCCCGACCACGTCGCCCATGAACAGCAGCGGGATCAGCACCGCGATCAGCGAGATGGTCAGCGAGATGATGGTGAAGCCGATCTCGCGCGCGCCCTTCAGCGCCGCCTCCATCGGCTTTTCGCCCTTCTCCATGTGGCGGATGATGTTCTCGATCATCACGATGGCGTCGTCGACGACGAAGCCGGTCGCGATGGTCAGGGCCATCAAGGAGAGGTTGTTGAGGCTGTAGCCCAGCAGGTACATCACCCCGCACGAGCCGATCAGCGAGATCGGCACGGCCAGGCTGGCGATCACCGTGGCGCGCAGGCTGTGCAGGAAGAAGAAGATCACCAGCACGACCATCACCACGGCCAGGATCAGCTCCAGCTCCACGTGGTGCACCGAGGCGCGGATGCCGGTGGTGCGGTCGGCCAGGACCTCGACCTTCAGCGTCGCCGGCAGGCCGGCCTGCAGCTCGGGCAGCTTTGCCTTGATGGCGTCGACGGTCTTGATGACGTTGGCGCCCGGCTGGCGCTGGACGTTGACGATGATCGCCGGGGTCTTGCCGGCCCAGGCGCCCAGGCGGGTGTTCTCGGCGCTCTGCACCACATTGGCCACGTCGCGGATGCGGATCGGGGCCTCGTTCTTGTAGGTGACGATCAGGTTCAGATAGTCGTCGACCGTCAGCAGCTGGTCGTTGGCGTTGATCGTGTAGGTGCGGGTCGGGCCGTCGAAGCTGCCCTTGGCGCTGTTGGCGTTGGAGCTGTCGATGGCGCTCTGCAGCTCAGACAGCGTCAGGCCGTACGAGGCCATCGCCTGCGTGTCGGCCTGGATGCGGATGGCCGGCTTCTGGCCGCCGCTGAGCGACACCAGGCCCACGCCCGAGACCTGGCTGATCTTCTGGGCCAGGCGGGTGTTCACGAGGTTCTGCACCTCGGTCAGCGGCAGGGTGTCCGACGTGATGGCCAGCGTCAGCACCGGCGCGTCGGCCGGATTGACCTTGGCGTAGACCGGCGGGGCGGGCAGGTCGGCCGGCAGCAGCGAGTTGGCCGCGTTCATCGCCGCCTGCACTTCCTGCTCGGCGACGTCGAGGGTCTCACCCAGGTTGAACTGCAGGGTGATGACGCTGGCCCCGGCCGTGCTGACCGAACTCATGCGCGCAAGGCCCGACATCTCGCCCAGCTGGCGCTCCAGCGGGGCGGTGACGGTCTGGCTCATCACCTCGGGGCTGGCCCCCGGATAGAGGGTCTGGACCTGGATCGTGGGATAGTCGACCTGCGGCAGGGCCGACAGCGGCAGCAGCCTAAAGCCGACCAGGCCGGCCAGCACGATGGCCGCCATGAACAGGGCCGTGGCGACCGGCCGCTGGATGAAGGGGCGCGAGGGGTTCATCGGCTCGGGGTCCGATTATTCCGGACGCCGGCGGCGCTCGCCGCCTTCACCGCCTTCCGGGCGTTTCCCTCGCTCGCCCTTGCCCGCGCCCTGGCGCTGGGCCGCCTGGCCCGGCAACTGAACCTTGCCGCCCTCGGTCAGGCGATCGCCGCCTTCGGTGATGACCTTGTCGCCGACGGCCAGCCCTTGCGTGATCGCCACCTGGGCGGTGGTCGACTGGCCGGTCGTGACCTTGGTCTTGGTGACGGTCTGGTCGGGCTTCAGCTTCCAGACGAAGGCGCCGTCCGAGCCCTGGCGCACGGCGGTGGCCGGCACGACCACGGCGTCCTTCAGGGTGTCGAGCTGGATGCGGACGTTGACGAACTGGCTGGGGAAGAGCTTGCCGCCCGAGTTGGGGAAGCGGGCCTTGCCCTTCACGGTGCCGGTGCCGGTGTCGACCAGGTTGTCGAGCGTCGAGAACGTGCCCTGGTCCAGGGTGTTGGCGCGGGTGCGGTCGAGCACGGTGACCGGCAGCGTCGCGCCGCCGAACACCCGCTGCGAGATGCGCGGCACGTCGTCCTGCGGGACGGTGAACTCCACGTCGATGGGCGACAGGGTGGTGATCACCGCCACGCCGCTGGCGTCGCCCGAGGCGATATAGTTGCCGACGTCGACGACGCGCAGGCCCACGCGGCCGCTGACCGGGGCGGTGATGCGCGAGAAGCCGACGTTCAGCCGGGCGGCGCCGACCGCGGCGCGGTCGCTCATCACCGTGCCTTCCAGCTGCTTGACGGTGGCGGCCTGGGTGTCGACCTCCTGGCGGGCGATGGAGTCCTGCTCCAGCAGGGTCTGGTAGCGCTTGAGGGTCAGGCGGGCGACGGCCAGCTGGGCCTCGTCGCGGGTCAGGTTGCCCTGCGCCTCCATCAGCGACATCTGGAACTGTCGCTGGTCGATCTGCACCAGGGTCTGGCCGGCCTGGACCATCTGGCCCTCGCGGAACAGCACCTGGGTGATGACGCCCGAGACCTGCGGCTTGACGGTGACGGTCGCGGCCGGGGTCACGGTGCCCAGCGCCTCGATCACCACCGGCAGGTCGGTCTTGGTCGCCGTCGCCACGGCCACGGTGCTGGCCGGACCGCGACGACCGCCGCCGCCGGGTCCGCCGGGTCCGCCAGGGCCGCCCGGACCCGCATCGCCGCCACCGCCGCCGCCTTGCAGCAGGGTCCAGGCCAGGACGCCGACGCCCGCCAGGGCGGCCAGGGCGACGGCGCCGCCGATGATCCGCGCCCGGCGGCTGGGCTTGCGGACGGCGAGGGACGGGCGGGGATCGGTCATGGACGGCCTCTGGGCGCGGACGGGCGGCGAAGATGGTCGAAGACGCCGTCGTCCTCGGGGACAACGGCGGAAGCTAAGCGATGCACGAAAAGTCGGGTCGCCGACCCTGGCGACCCGACGCTCAAGCTAAACTGCTAGAGGCGGCATTTGATCCATCGGGCGCCCTGACGATAGGCGTCGCGCTTGACGTCGTAGGAGCGGTACTTGGCCTTGCAGGCGCGCACGTGGCGCTGTTGCTTGGTTTCCTTGCCCGGCTTGGCCTGTTCGTGGCGCGGCGCCGGCGTGTCGTGGCGGTCGTGACCCCCATTCTGAAGGGGGAGGGCCAGGACGGGCGTGGACAGGGCGAGGGCGCCGAGGGCGAGCGCGGTGACGACGACTTTCATGTCGATCTCCAGTGTATTGGGATCGACTGGCTAACAACGTCACGTCGCGACGATGTTGCGGCTTTGAAACGGCTTTAGGCGAACTTGCAACACGCCGTGGCGGGAGTTGGGCAATCCCCGAAAACCCTCTCTCAAAGAGAGAGGGATCTACCCCCGGATCAGCGCTTCGCGCTCGGCGGGCGTCAGCGGGCGCCAGCGGCCTTCGGGCAGGTCGCCCAGCTCGATGGGGCCGACGCGATGGCGGAACAGATCGATGACGTCCAGCTCGACCAGGTCGCACATGCGGCGGATCTGGCGGTTGCGGCCCTCGGTCAGCACGAAGCGCAGGGTCTCCTGGCCCAGGCGGTCGACGACGGCGCGCTTCAGCTTGCGGCCGTCCAGCTCCAGGCCGTGGCGCAGCCAGTCGATCTTCTCGCGGGTCAGCTCGCCGCGCACCCGGACGCGGTATTCCTTCTCCAGCGTCGACTCCGGGCCGATCACGGCCTTGGCCACCACCCCGTCCTCGGACAGGATCAGGAGGCCGCGCGAGTCCATGTCCAGCCGCCCCACCGGCGCCAGCTTGCTGTCGCGGCCGGGCACGGGGCCGGGCTGGCCGAACTGGGCGGCCTTGGTCAGCAGGCGCACGGCGGGGACCTGTTCGCCCTCGGGCTGGGACGAGACGATGCCGATCGGCTTGTGGATCATCACCGTCATCGCCGCGCCGAGCTGCCTGGTCGCGCCGTCGTTCAGCACCAGGGTCTGGCCGGGCAGGATCTTGCGGCCGGCGTCTTCCACCACCTCGCCGTCGATGGTCACCAGGCCCTGGCCGATCAGGGCCTCGGCCTCGCGGCGCGAGCAGACCCCGCTCTGGGCCAGCCACTTGTTGACGCGCTGAGGCTCGGCCTCGTCGTAGGTGCGGGTCCAGGCCATGGGGTCAGTCGACTTTCGGGGGATAGGCGTGGGTCTGGCCGCGCGGGTCTTCCACCGCGCCGGCGTCCAGATAGGTCGGGCCGATCGGAACCTTGCCGTGGCCGTCGGGGATGTCGAGCACGTAGGTCGGCTGGCACAGGCCCGAATAGCGGCCGCGGATGGCCTTCATCAGCGCCTGGCCTTCCTCGACGGTGGTGCGCAGGTGGCTGGTGCCGGGGGCCAGATCGCCCTGGTGCAGGTAGTAGGGCTTGATCCGCGTCTCGACGAGCGCCCGCATCAGCGCGCCCAGGCTTTCCGGATCGTCGTTGACGCCCTTCAGCAGCACGGTCTGGCCGATCATCGGGATCCCGGCGTCGACCAGGCGCGCGCAGGCGGCGCGGGCGGCGGGGGTCAGCTCGCGGGCGTGGTTGGCGTGCAGGGCCACATAGACCGCCTTGGAGCCGTGCTTCAGGGCCGCGACCAGTTCGGGCGTCACGGCCGACGGATCGACGGACGGGATGCGGGTGTGGAAGCGCACGACCTTGACGTGCTCGATCGCCTCCAGCCGGTCCATCAGGTCGGCGATGCGGCGCGGCGACAGCACCAGCGGGTCGCCGCCGGTGACGATCACCTCCCAGACTTGCGGGCGGGCGGCGATATAGGCGAAGGCCGCGTCCAGCTCGTCGGGCGACAGGTTGGAAAGGCCCTCGGGCCCGACCATCTCGCGCCGGAAGCAGAACCGGCAATAGACCGCGCAGGTGTGGGTGGGCTTGAGCAGCACGCGGTCGGGATAGCGGTGGACGATCCCCTCGACCGGGCTGTGGGCGAAGTCGCCGATCGGGTCGGCGGACTCGGCGGGCAGGGTGATCAGTTCGGCCTCGTCGGCCACGAACTGGCGGGCGATGGGGTCGAACGGGTCGGCCTCGTCGATCAACTGGGCCATGTCGGGCGTGATGGCCACCGCGTACTGGGCGGCCACGCGCTCCAGCGCCGGCAAGCGGTCGGCGGCGACGAGTCCGGCCTCGGCCAGGGCGCTGGCGCTGCGGAGGGTCTTCTTGGCGGCGATCATGATCGCTGCGGGATATGCGCCGAACGGGCGTGGTTGGCAAATCGAGGGGCGGGCGCGGTGCTGTCCATAGCCCGCGAACCTCGTCCTTCGACAAGCTCAGGATGAGGTCCTCTACTGGCCTCGGCGCCTGCCTTGGTCCTCATCCTGAGCCTGTCGAAGGACGAGGAGCACGCAAGGCGGCCGGGCGGCTCTAACGCGGGCTGTGCACCGGCACGCTGCCGGGCCAGGGCTCGGGGCTGAAGGGCGAGGACGGCGCGCGGTCGAGGACGGCCATCAGGGCGAGCGCCAGGGCGCCGCCGACAAGCAGCAGTTTCATCGTCTTGGTCCTGTTAGATGTCGGGGCCTGGGGAGACGGCCACGGGAAGACAATCCCAGATCAGGGCGTGCTTTACGAACGATGGCTTCTGCGTCAGGTTGTGAGTCCAGCTAACAAGTGAGGCGCACGTGCGGCTTCCGCCCTTCGGCTCCCTGGTCGCCCTGGAGGCGGCCTACCGTCATCGCGGCTACAGCCGCGCCGCCGACGAACTGAACGTCACCCACGGCGCGGTCAGCCAACAGATCCGCAAGCTGGAGGAGGAGCTGGGCGCGACCCTGTTCCGCCGCGAGGGCAATGACATGGTTCCCACGCCCACCGCCCGGCGGCTGGCCGAGCACGTGGCCGAGGCTATGGCGATCCTCAAGGCTGGGGTGCAGAGCGCGCGCCAGACCCTGGCCGGGCCGCTGGTGGTCAGCGCCACCTCTGCCTTCGCCAGCCGCTGGCTGGTGACGCGGCTGGCGCGGCTGGCCGCCGACACCGGCGAGGCCGACCTGCAGCTGCGCATCGAGGACCGCAAGGCCGACCTGCGCACCGACGGCGTCGACATCGCCCTGCGCTTTGGGCGCGGACCCTGGGAAGGGCTGGAGTCGATCCCGCTGCTGGGCGAGCGGTTGTTCCCGGTCTGCTCGCCGGGCTTTCTGGTAAGGCACCCGATGAGCGGGCCGGCCGACCTGCTGACCGTGCCGCTGCTGCGCCACACCGGCGTGCACTGGGCCGTCTGGTTTCGGGGCATGGGGCTGGAGCCGCCCGCGATGATCACCGGCATCGCCTTCGACGACACCTCGGTGATGCTGGACGCCGCCGCGCAGGGCATCGGCGTCGCCCTGGCCCGTGAAGGTCTTTCCGAACGCGACCTGCGCGACGGCCGGCTCGTGCGTCCCTTCGCCGGCGAGGTCGAGGTCGAGACCGGCCACCACGTCGTCTGGCGCGCCGACGCGCCCCGCCTGGCGCGGATCCTAAAGGTGCGCGACTGGCTGCTGGCCGAGGTGGGCAAGGAGGCTTAGGCGCCCTTTCCCCACCGTCGTCATCCCGGGCGAAGGGCCGCGCGGCGGGCCGTAGACCCGGGACCCAGGGGCCGCCGCAATGCGTCGGCCCCTGCGGGCGAATGCCCCCGTCGCCGCGCCCGGTCCCCCTGGGTCCCGGATAAGCCCTTTGGGCTTTCCGGGATGACGAACTTGGGGGGGGCGAAAGTCCTACTATCCCGGCCGCCACTCCGCGCCCGGGATGGTGTTGACCATCCACGGGATGCCGAACTGGTCGGTCAGGCTGCCGTAGCCCGGCGACCAGAAGGTGGGCGCGAAGGCCATGCCCACCTTGCCGCCTTCGGACAGGGCGTCGAACACCCGCCTGGCCTCGGCGGCGTCTTCCGTATGGAAGGTGACGTCGAAGCCGTTCTTGGGCTTGTCGATGTTGGGGGCGAACTCGGGCGGCAGGTCGGCGCCCATCAGCGACTGGTCGCCGACGTCGAGCCAGGCGTGCATCAGCCAGTCCTTGTACTTCGGATCGACCGGCATGTCGGGCGGGCCCTCGCCGAACGGAAAGGCCGAGGTGACCTTGCCGCCCAGCACCTTGGCGTAGAAGTCGAAGGCCTGGCGGCAGTCGCCCTGGAAGCTGAGGCTGGTGACGATCTTCATGGCGGATCTCCCATATTCCGCTGCTGATGTTCGGACCATAGGACGTGCGAGCCCGGCCGGAACCGACAATCCGCCGCTGAAAATCGTACAGTCGGCGTCACACCTCCGCCACCGGAACCCAAAGCACCTCGTCGATGCGCCGTGCGCCCGTGGCCAGCAGGACCAGGCGGTCGAAACCCAGGGCCGAGCCGGCGGCGGGCGGCATGTGCTCCAGGGCGGCCAGGAAGTCGTCGTCGATGGGATAGCGCTCGCCGTAGACGCGCTGCTTCTCGTCCATCTCGGCCACGAACCGGCGGCGCTGTTCGGCGGCGTCGGTCAGCTCGCCGAAGGCGTTGGCCAGCTCCACGCCGCAGGCATAGAGCTCGAAGCGCTCGGCCACGCGCGGGTCCGACGGCTTGGGCCGCGCCAGGGCTGCCTCGGCCGTGGGGTACTCGCACAGCACGGTGGGGCGGCCGATCCCGAGGTTGGGCTCGACCTTCTCGACGATCACCCGGCTGAAGACGTCGGCCCAGGTGTCGTCGGCCGATACCCGGATCCCCGCCGCGCTCGCCGAGGCCGCCAGGGCGTCGCGGTCGGTCCGGCCGCCTTCGCCAAGGCTGGTCAGCAGGTCGACGCCGGCGTGGCGCATGAAGGCGTCGGCCACCGTCAGCCGCTCGGGCGCGGCGAAGGGATCGCAGTCCAGGCCCCGGAAGCTGAAGAGCCTGGTCCCGGCCGTCTCCGCCGCCAGGGCCAGCAGGGCCGCGCAGTCGTCCATCAGGGTCTCGTAGGGCTCGCCGACCCGGTACCATTCCAGCATGGTGAACTCGGGATGGTGCAGCGGCCCGCGCTCGCGGTTGCGCCACACCTTGCCCAGGCTGAAGATCCGCTGCTCGCCGGCCGCCAGCAGCTTCTTGCAGGCGAACTCCGGCGAGGTGTGCAGGTGCAGCTTGGCGCGCTCGCCCGACAGGCTGACGGCTTCCGTGGAGAAGGCGTGCAGGTGCGCCTCGTTGCCGGGCGAGACCTGAAGGCAGGCCGCGTCGATCTCCAGGAAGTCGCGCTTTGCGAACCAGTCCCGCACCGCCGCCGTGATCCGATTGCGGGCCAGCAGGAACGGACGGCGGTCCCGGTGCTTGCCGGGGCTCCACCACGGAGAAGGAGGGGGGGCGGACACGAGCGACCTCAAGACGGGTGAAACGACGGAAGGGCTGGCGATCTAGCCCCGTTCGCTATAGAGGGGCACACGGATTCATCTGCAATATACGCGCGCGCGGTCTACGCGCCGTCGCCCGATCTTCGAGGACTCTCACGTGAAGGTAGCCGCCAGCTCGCTCCGCAAGGGCGCCGTCGTCGATATGGAAGGCAAGCTCTATGTCGTCCTGACCGTCGACAACATCCACCCGGGCAAGGGCACCCCGGTGACCCAGCTCAACATGCGCCGCATCAGCGACGGCGTTAAGGTGTCGGAACGCTACCGCACCACCGAGCAGGTCGAGCGCGCCTTCGTCGACCAGCGCAACCACACCTTCCTGTATCAGGACGGCGAGGGCTTCCACTTCATGAACCCGGAAACCTACGACCAGCTCGTGGCCACCGAGGACGTGATCGGCGACGCCGCGCCCTACCTGCAGGAGAACATGACGGTCCAGCTGTCGACCCACAACGACGTGCCGATCGCCATCGAACTGCCGCGCACCGTGGTTCTCGAGATCGTCGAAACCGAACCGTCGGTGAAGGGCCAGACCGCTTCGTCGTCGTACAAGCCGGCCGTGCTCAGCAATGGCGTCAAGACCACCGTGCCGCCCTACATCGCCGTGGGCACTCGTGTGATCATCCTGACGGAAGACAACAGCTATCAGGAACGCGCCAAGGACTGATCGTCCTTCGACAGCTTCCAAAAACAGATGATCCCGGCGACCGCGAGGCCGCCGGGATTTTTCTTGCCCGCTACTCGGCGGCCGCGACCTGCGGCGGGGCCAGGCGGGCGAGGGCCTCGGCCACGCCCGCGCCATAGGCCGGGTCGGCCTTGGCGCAGTTGGCGATGTGGCGCTGCTGGATGTCGACGCCGGCCCCGCCCAGCGACCGGGCGGTGTTGTCGAACAGGGCCTGCTTCTGGCCCGCGTCCATCAGCCGGAAGAGATCGCCCGGCTGCTGGTAGTGGTCGTCGTCGACGCGGTGGTCCCAGTGGGCGGCCGCGCCGTCGATGGCCAGCGGCGGCTCGGACAGCTGCGGATGGTCGATCCACTCGCCGCGGCTGTTGGGCCAGTAGGTCGGCGTGCCGCCGAGATTGCCGTCGACCCGCATCGCCCCGTCGCGGTGATAGCTGTGATAGGGGCACTTGGGCGCGTTCACCGGGATGTGGACGTGGTTCACCCCCAGTCGATAGCGCTGGGCGTCGCCGTACGAGAACAGGCGGGCCTGCAGCATCTTGTCGGGCGAGAAGCCGATGCCCGGCACGATGTTGGCCGGGGTGAACGCCGCCTGCTCGACCTCGGCGAAGACGTTCTGCGGATTTCGGTTCAGCTCCAGCACGCCCGCCTCGATCAGCGGAAACTCGCCCTTGGGCCAGACCTTGGTCAGGTCGAACGGGTTGAAGCGGAAGGCCTTGGCTTCCGCGTCGGTCATGATCTGGATGTACAGGGTCCAGCGCGGGAACTCGCCGCGCTCGATGGCCTCGTAGAGGTCGCGCTGGCTGCTCTCGCGGTCCTTGCCGACCAGCACCTCGGCCTCCGCGTCCGTCAGGTTCTCGATCGGCTGCTGGCTGCGGAAGTGGAACTTCACCCACACCCGCTCATTGGCCGCGTCGATGAAGCTGAAGGTGTGGCTGCCGAAGCCGTGCATGTGGCGATAGCCGCGCGGCAGGCCCCGCTCGCTCATCACGATCGTCACCTGGTGCAGGGCCTCGGGCAGCAGGGTCCAGAAGTCCCAGTTGTTCTGGGCGCTGCGCATGCCGGTGCGCGGGTCGCGCTTGACGGCGTGGTTGAGGTCGGGGAAGCGCAGCGGGTCGCGGAAGAAGAACACCGGGGTGTTGTTGCCCACCAGGTCCCAGTTGCCCTCCTCGGTGTAGAACTTGACCGCGAAGCCGCGGATGTCGCGCTCGGCGTCGGCCGCCCCGCGCTCGCCGGCCACGGTCGAGAAGCGCAGGAACACCGGCGTCTCCTTGCCGACCTCCGAGAACAGCCTGGCCTTGGTGAAGCGGGTGACGTCGCCGGTGACGGTGAAGGTCCCGTAGGCGCCCGAGCCCTTGGCGTGCATCCGCCGCTCGGGGATCACCTCGCGGTCGAAATGGGCCAGCTTCTCCAGCAGCCAGATGTCCTGCAGCAGGGCCGGACCGCGCGGGCCGGCGGTCTCGATATTGACGTTGTCATGGACGGGCGCGCCGTTGGCGCGGGTGAAACGGGCGTCCGACATGGCGGCCTCCGGCGGTGTTGCGTGGCGGCGAGCCTCGCCGATGGCGCCGGTTTCGGGCTTGAACGATCGCGTCGTTCAGAAGGTGCAAGTCGGGGGCCCCCTCAGTCGCTCCGCGACAGCTCCCCCAGAGGGGGAGCATCGTGACGCCGGCGCCAGGAGATCCTTCCCCTCTGGGGGAGGTGGCCCGGAGGGCCGGAGGGGGTCTTCACAAAATTCGCCGCCCCGCCCTTGACGTGGTGTTATGTAATAACATTTAAGTCGCCCCGACCGTTCGCATCCGGAGTACCCCATGGCCCGCCACAACCACCTGCAACGGGGTCTAGACGGCGCTGCGATCGGGCTTTCCAGCCTTTGCCTGGTGCATTGCCTGGCGCTGCCGGCCATGGCCGCCCTGTTGCCGCTGGCGGCGAACCTGTCGCACGCCGAGTGGCTGCACCCGCTGTTCCTGGCCATGGCCGCGCCGATCTCGGTCTTCGCCCTGGCCCGCTCGGGCAACTGGAAGCGGCCCGGCATGGTGGCCCTGGCGGTCGCGGGCCTGTCGCTGATGGCGGCCGGCGCCTTCGTGCCGATGAACGACTGGGCCGAAGCCGCCCTGACCAGCCTGGGCGGCCTGGCTTTGGCCGGCGTCCACCTGCTCAACGCCCGGATCTGTTCGTGCGCCGAGCTCTCCGCCCAACCTCTCCCATAGGGAGAGGGAGGGGCCCGCGCCGCAGGCGTGGGAGGGTGAGGGGTTACGCCGCTCGCGGTCTCATCCCCGATCCCAATATGTTCAGGACTAGGCTGTAGGCGACGTCACCCCTCACCCTCCCAGGCTATCGCCTGGGCCCCTCCCTCTCCCCTCTGGGAGAGGTTTGATCAGTGCTCATCCAGGAACGCCGCCACCCAAAAGAACGGCGCGTTCCAGTTGATGGCGACCTCGTTCTGGGTGAAGGCGTCGATGCTGTCGGTCCAGCAGATCTGGGCCGCGCACTTGCCTTCCATCGTCTTGGCCACCTCGTCGCTGAAGGCGGTGTTGTTGGGGCCGCCCGAGATCACCCCGGGCGGCGGGGCGGGGTACTTGCCCTTGCCCACCCAGAAGCGGTGGTGCGGATGCTTCATCGGCCGCGCGCCCCAGCCGGTGACGTAGGACTGGTCCAGCGGGTTGCGGCCCAGCACGTAGTCCATGGCGTCGGCGGCGGCCTGGCGATAGTCGGCCTTGCCGGTGAAGTCGTAGGCCAAGCCGAGTACGATAGCGCGGTTCATGATCACGCCGTTCGAGCCCCAGGAATAGCGCGTCCCCGCGTCCGGCAGGCGATAGCCGGCCTGCAGGTCCTCGGCGGCGTAGCGGTCGGCGGCGGCGACCAGGCCGGCGCGGGCCGCCTCGCGAACCTGGGCCGGAACCTTGTCCGACAGGGCCAGGGTGATCACCCCCAGCGTCGAGGTCGAGCCCCAGCCGGGCGCCTCGGCCGGCTTGCCGGCGGCGGGCATGTAGGGCGAGGCGGCCGCGATCTCGCCGTAAGACCCCTCGCCGGTGGTCGCCCATAGCTCGGCGGCCGCCCAGAACAGCTCGTCGGACAGTTCGCCGTCGCCATAGCCGCCCCCGCCGTTGAACTGGCTGTGGGCGTAGACCTCGGGATTGCGCCGGGCCGCGTCGAAGGCGCTGCGGGCCACCTTCAGGCAGCGGGCCGAGAAGGCGGGGTCGACGTCCTTCCACACCCGCGCGCACTGGGCGGCGACGGCGGCCAGGTTCAGGGTCGCGCCGGTGGTCGGGTGGAACAGGTAGCGCGGGGCCGGATCCTCGTGCGGCGCGGTCGGCACGCCGGTCCAGTAGGCGTCGGTCAGCTTCTGGTGGGCCATGCCCGAGGCGTCGACCTCGGTCAGCGCCAGCTGCTCCTTGCCCTGCTTGCCGATCGGCAGGGCCATGGTCGTTCCGGGCGGGACCTGCATGCGCAGCAGGAACTCGAGCTCCCAGCGGGCCTCGTCCAGCAGGTCGGAGACGCCGTTGCCGGCCTCGGGGATGCGCTGGCTGCCGTCGGCGAAGTCGGCCTTCCTGCCGTGGGCGGCCAGGCGCTCGTGATAGTTCACCAGCGTCCACACCGAGATGCCGCCGTTGACGACGTACTTGCCGTGGTCGCCGGCGTCGTACCAGCCCTTGCTGGCGTTCAGCTCGTAGCCGCAGCCGGCCCAGACCTGGCCGCGCTGGTCCTGGCCGTTGAAGCAGGTGGCGCGGTCGGGGGCGTGGGCGGCCGGGCGGGCCAGCTTCGGATCGTCGCCGTTCCTGGCCTCGATCGCGACGCCGCTGCGGTTCTGGTAGAAGAAGGCCAGGGCGTCGCGCTTGAGCCGCGCATAGGGATGGGCGTCGATCGCGAACGGTCGGCTGGCCCGCTGGCCCACCTTCAGCCGATAGCCGTAGCCGGCCGGAGCGGCCGAGAAGTCGATCTGGTGCAGGCTCTCGCCCGAGGCCGCGTCGGGACCGACCACCCTCGTCCAGCCCTTGGCGGCCACCCGGCCGTCCTTGTCCTCCAGGGTCCAGGGCAGGGGCGTCGTCGAGGTCTCCGGCAGTACCGCCAGCTTGCCCGCGCTTTCCAGCACGCCGACCTGGTTCAGGCGGATCGGGGCGAGCGGTTCGGACGCCAGGCCGGGCGAGGCGAGGGCGGACAGGGCGGTCAGCGCGGTCGCCGCCAGCAGGGCGGGCATCGAACGGTGCGGCAAGGGCTTCCTCCGGGACGCGAAACAGATGGGCGTCTTTTCGCGCCCCGGCGAGACCCTAGGCGATATCTGACAGCGTTGTCACGTATCGGTGTGCATCCGGCGCGGCGCCCGGCGGGACGCGCGCGCCGGCCGCCTCTCAGTAACCCACGAACGGCAGCGAGGAGTGGTGGACGATGATGCGCACGACGCCGCGATCGTCCTTCTTGAACACCCAGGTCTTGTCGACCACCGTCGGATTGCCGTCCTTGTCGCGCAGTTCCAGCTTGCCCATGGTGCTGGCGACCGAGCCGTTGATCTGGATGCCGACCGGCTTGTAGGTCACGCTGCGCCATGGCAGCAGGGCGAAGCCGTCGTCATAGGGATAGGCTTTGTCGTGCCCGACGAAATAGGCCAGGGCGCCCGCCTTGGTCTTGCGGAAGGTGTACGGCTCGCGGGTAAGGGTGGGCTTGAACAGCACCGGGCCCAGATCATAGCCGTAGGCCTTGTCGATGAAGGCGCTGGCGATGGCCCGGGCCTTGTCGAGATTGGCCTCGTTCTCGTCATGGGCCACGGAGATGGACACCAGGCCCTTGCCCCAGGCCTCGGTCGCGGCGATGACCTCGGCCTCGGAGATCCGGGGCAGGATCGCCTGCGCGGCGGCGGGCGCGGTCGTTGCGGCGACGCCGGCCAGGGCGAAGGCCGAGGCGATCAGGGAGCGGCGGGTGTTCGAAGTCATCTTGTCGTACCTCCACGGATAGGCGGCGGCCGACAGGGACCGCGCGCGGCTGGCTGAACGCGGACGCTGACTGGTCACTGGGTCGTTCGGATCGGTCCCCCGAAGGACGTCGTCGAAGACGCGCGGGGCTTTGCGTGAAAGGGGCGCGGCGTCGCCCATGACGCGCGCCGGCCCCCTCAAGGCCCTGCGCCACCTTTGAGATGGTTCTTCAGCTATTGCAATCTATGAATGTATTGCGGGCGGTTGCACGGTGCGGAGGTCGTCAGGCGACGGGACTGCTCATCCGCAGCCAGCGCACGTCGAGTTCGCCGTCGAGATAGTCGGCCCGGTCGGCCAGGAAGGCGAGGATGTAGGGCTCCTCGAAGTGCTTCAGCAGCGCGGCGCGGTCGCTCCAGGCCTCGTAGAACACGAAGAGGTCGCGGTCGGTCCGGTCGCGATGGACGTGATAGGCCACGCATCCGGCCTCCCGCCGGGTCGGCGCCACCAGCGACACCAGCCGGGCCTCCAGCTGGTCGGCCATGCCCGGGCGGGCGCGGGCCGTGCCGGCCAGGGCGTAGGGGCCGGTCTCGTCGGCGTCGGGCAGGGGCGGGCCGAAGGGGGTGTTGGACATGTCGTGACCTCATAGGTAAGGATTCGAGCTTACCTAAAGCCCTTTGAAGGTATGGTTCAATCCTTACCTTCTGCATGGATGTCCGATGCCCGACGCCGAAGGCCACCCCGAACCCGAGGAAATGCAGCTGGGCGCGCTGCTGGCGGCCCTGGCCGATCCGCAGCGCCGCCGGGTGATCGCCGAGCTGGTGCGCAGCGCGCCGCTGACCGAGCGCACCTGCGTCTCTTTCGGCCTGCCGGTCAGCAAGGCCTCGTTGACCCACCACTTCCGGGTGCTGCGCGAGGCCGGCCTGATCCGCCAGGTCGACCGCGGCAACAGCCGCGCCGCCCAACTGCGCCGCGACGAGATCGAGGCCCGCTTCCCCGGCCTGCTGGCCCTGGTCGCGGCCGAGGACCAGCCCCTCTAGACACCGGTGTCTTTCCCGCTACGACAGGGGGTACCGAGACAAGAGGGAGGCGGCAGGATGATCGATCGTCGCGCGATGATGCTGCTGGCCGGCGCCGGCCTGGCCGCCGGTCCGGCCTGGGCCCAGTCGGGAAGAGGGGACGGCGACGCAACGCTGAAGGGTCTGCTGGACGGCTTCGCCAGGGGCGGGACCGCCGCCGACAGGCGCAAGGCCCTGGCCGCCCTCGATCCCCAGACCCTGTCGCCCAAGGCCCGCCTCGACTACGACGCCGTCCGCATCGCCACCCAGGCCGAGGCCGAACTGGCGGGCCGCTTCCCGTTCGGCGGCGGGATCGCCGGCCCCTATGTCGTCAGCACCCGCGCCGGCGCCTGGCAGAAGGCCGCCGACGCCAAGCCCGAGGCCGTGACGGCCGTCGCCGGACGCATCGACGCCGAGACCGCCCAGATCCGCGTCGACGCCGGCCGGGGCGTGATCCCGCCGGCCTTCCTGATCGCCCGGCTGGAAACCGGTCTCGCCGAGGCCGCCGGCAAGGCCGCGCCCGAGGTCGCCGCCGCCCTGGTGCGCCAGCGTGAGGTCCTGTCGGCCCTCAAGCCCCGCGCCGGAACCGCAGCGGGCGTCCGCTTCAAGGACCGCGAGGCCTATTACGCCGCCATGCTGAAGGCCCAGCTGGGCGCGCCCATGCTCCCCGCCGAGGCCCGTCGCCGGCTGAACGAGACGATCGGGTCTCTGCACGCCCGCGCCGATGGTCTGCTCAAGGCGCAGGGCCTGACCAGGGGCGGGGTGGGCGAGCGTCTGCGAGCCTTCTTCGCCGACGAGCGGTTCCTCTATTCCGATGACGACGCGGGCCGCGATCGGGCGATCGCCGAGATGGCGCCGTGGCTGGCCAAGGCCCGCGCCCGCCTGTCACAGGCGTTCGGCGACCTGCCCGGCGCGGTCGACGCGGTGTCGGTGCGGCGGATGTCGCCTGCCGACGAGGCGATGGGGCGCCAAGGCTATCGCGACCTGCCGTCGGCGGATGGGGGCAAGCCCGGCGCCTACTATGTCGACCTCAAGCGCATCCGCGACCGGCCCAGCTGGAGCCTGCCGGCGGTGGTGCATCACGAGGTTCTGCCCGGCCATATGCTGCAGATCCCCAAGGAGGAGCTGTCGGGCGCGCATCCCTATCGCTCGCGCGTGGCCTGCCCGGCGGCGATGGAGGGCTGGGCGGTCTATGCCGAGCACCTGTTCTGGGAGACCGGCGCCTTCGACGGCGAGCCCCTTGCCGAGATCGGCGGCCTCTACTGGATCCTGTTCCGCGCCGCCCGCGCCCGCATGGATCTGGGCATCCACCTGGAAGGCTGGGCGCCGGAGAAGGCCATGGCCTTCCTCGCCGACGTGCAGGGGCCGCCGGTGATCTTCGCGCCCTTCGCCCAGGAGGTCGAACGCGCCGCCATCGCGCCCGGCGTCGCGTCGGGGCAGGGGATGTACTGGCTGGAGCTCTCGCGCCTGCGTCGCGCCTGGGGCGGAACCCTGCGCGAGTTCCACGGCAAGGTGCTGGATCGCGGGACGCTGCCGCTGGCGCTGCTCTGACGCCGCTGGCCCCCTCCGGCCCTCCGGGCCACCTCCCCCAGAGGGGGAGGATCTAGCAATGCAGATGCTCCCCCTCTGGGGGAGCTGTCGCGGAGCGACTGAGGGGGGCGCCGAAGGCGGCTTACGCCGCCCCGACGTACTTCAGCAGCGTCACCATGTTCTCGATGTAGCTGCCTGTCGAAATCCCGATCTTCGGCTTGTCGGTGACGTAGGGCGAGGTGTCGGAGGCGTCGCCGACGTGGGTGCGGCTGAAGTCGCCCGGGGCCGGGGTGGGCGAGCCGTCGCCGATATAGGGGTTGCTGGTCGCCTTCAGTTCGGTCGGCCACCAGCCGGCCTCGTTCAGCGCCGCGATCAGGCCGGCGGCCTTGTCGGGCGCGCCGGCGGCGGCGTCGCCCTTCAGGGCGCCGACGTTCAGGTCGGACACCGAGACGTCCTTCAGCGTGTAGTACTTCGGCAGCGCCTGGCGGCCGCCCTTCAGCGGCGAGGCCTTGCTGGCGACTTCCGGCGGGGTGGCCTTCAGCGTCTCCAGCCGCTTGCGCAGGGCCGGGATGTTGACGCTCCGGAACGACGAATAGTGGGCCACCGTGTTCTCGGGGTTTCCGTCGACATAGTAGCGGCCGTTGACGACGTTGCTGCCGGTGCGGTGCACGAACAGCGGCTTGTTGCTGCCGATCTCGACGAAGGTCGGGAACTGGCGGCCCTTCTGATATTCGACCGGCAGCTTGGTGGTCTCCAGCCAGTCGAGGGCTTCGCCGAGGCGCGCCAGGTACTTCGGATCGCCGGTCAGCTCGTAGAAGCCCATGCAGGCGGTGATGTTGGCGGCCGTGGTGTGGGTGGCGAAGGCTTCGGGCTCGTAGGTGCGCGCGCCCGACGGCTTCAGGTCCGAGACCTTGTGCTGCAGCCCCCAGCCGGCCTGGGGCAGGGGCTGCTGGCAGGCGACGAAGCAGTCCATCGCCTTCTTCACGGCCGGCAGCACGCGCGGATCGCCCAGCGCCTGCCAGACCATGATCAGGAACTCGATGTTCTCGCCGGCCACGTCGTCGTTGAAGGTGATGTAGCCGGTGTAGTCGGGACGGCCGTGGTGGTGGAACTCGTCCTTCAGCGGGAAGCGCTGGGGCCAGCCGCCGACCGGATACTGGCTGTCGAGGACGAAGGCGATGGCCTTGTCCAGCGCCGGCTTGAAGGCTGCATCCTTCTTCTCGACATAGAGACGCAGCAGGAACTGCGAGCTCTCGGCCGTGCCGGCGTCGTCGAAGGTGGCGTTGCCGTAGTAGTGCTGGAATTCCTCGAGCCGCCAGCCGTTCTTGCCGATGGTGTCGTACCACTTCTTGATGGACGCCTCGCCGGCCAGGTCGCCCAGGTAGTTCCAGCCGCCGGTCGGATGCTGGATCTTGATCAGGGCGCCCGCTACCTGCTTGGCGGCCTCGTAGTAATATTCGTCGCCGGTGGCGTGATAGGCGTCGAGGAACAGGTGGCCCATGGTCGCCGTGCCGGGCGGCTGCACCCAGATCATCGTCGGATAGGCCTCCATCTCGCCCCAGCGGCGCGAGAAGTCGGGCAGGTAGCTCCAGACGTAGCCGCCCTGATAGGCGACCTTCTCGACCATGAAGGTCGTGGCCCGCTTCATTGTCGCCAGCGCCGCTTCCCTGGTCGGCGCCTCGGCCGCCAGGGCCTTGAAGGGCGCCAGGCCCGCCGAGGCGGCGAAGGCGGCCGCGGTGGTCGCCAGCAGGCGGCGGCGGGAGAGGGGGCTTAGCGGCATCGACGCATGACTCCGAAGGACCTGACGGGCGCGACGCGGGGACGCAGGCGGCGAGGTTCAGGAGCGGTCAGGACGCCCGTTTCCAAGCGTCGCCGTGGTTTCCATCCCTGTCGAGGTCGTTGGCCTCGAATCCTTGCCGCCGTTGGCCCGGCGCATGTTTGGACGACACAATGTCCACCGGTGTCATGCTTGGCAAGCGCGCAGTCGGCGAACAGGCTTCGAAATTCCCGTGACACGTGTGCGACAGGCCGCCGCGTTGTCTCCAAAGGCGAAATCCAACAAATGGCGACCATCGGTTCATGAGGCGACGCCGCCGCGCCGGATGGCAGCGGGCGACGCCGTCCTGTTGGGGAACAGGACGACACCCCCGGGTCGCAAGACCCGGGGGTGTTTTCATATGTGCCTATGCACCTAACCGGCTGAGAGCGTTAACAAATCCCTTAGGCCTGCGTCGCGCGGTCGCATGGAGAACGACGTTCATTCGCAGTAAAGAATCAAACCATGCCGAGCCAAAACGATCATCTCAGGGAAGCCGAACGGCTGGAGCGTCAGGCCGAGATCGCCGACAGCGCCCACGCCCGCGAAGCCCTTCGCCGCATGGCCCAGACCTCGCGGATCACCGCGGCCATGGTCGGCCTGATGGAGGCCTGCGCCGAGGACGCCCCCGCCGGCTCCTGCTGACGGACCGCGTTCGGCGCGCCTTTGACGAGCGTCCCGGCCTCGCGCAACTCTCGCCTTACCGGCGCGGGCAAGGAGGGGGCATGGGGCAGGACCGTACCGACCAGGGCGTGCTGGCGACCGCTGGCGCTTACTTCCACAGCGTGCTGGAAGCCAGCCAGGACTGCATCCGCGTCATCGGCCTGGCCGGCGCCATCGAGTACATGAACGTCCACGGTCGCGAACTGTTCGAGATCGACGACTTCGACGCCCGCAACCGCGACCGCTACTGGCCCGACATGTGGCCGCCCGAGAGCCGCCCCGCCGTCGAGGACGCCCTGAACAAGGCCCTGGCCGGCGGCTCCTCGTCGTTTCGCGCCCTCTGCCCGACCGCCAAGGGCAATGTCCGCTGGTGGGACACCACGGTCTCGCCGGTGCTCGACGAGGCGGGCGCGGTGGTGCGGGTGCTGGCCGCTTCGCGCGACGTCACCGCCGCCATGCTGGCCGAGCGCCACCGCCAGCTGCTGGTCAACGAGCTGAACCACCGGGTGAAGAACACCCTGGCCATCGTCCAGTCGATCGCCGCCCAGTCGCTGCGCAACGCCGGGGTCGATGCGGCCGTGCGTCGGGCCTTCGAGGGGCGGCTGATGGCCATTGCCGCCACTCACAACGTGCTGACCAACGAGAACTGGGCCGCCGCCAGCCTGCGCCAGATCGTCGAGGGCTCGGTGCGCCCCTACCGCAACGCCGACCATGAGATGCGGGTCGAGGGACCCGACCTGATGGTCTCGCCCAAGCCGGCGGTGGTCATGGCCCTGGCCTTTCACGAACTGGCCATCAACGCCCTGAAGTACGGCGCCCTGTCGGTTCCCGGCGGCGAAGTCGAGGTGCGCTGGACCTCGCAGCCCGGCGCGCGCCTGCTGGTGACCTGGACCGAGCGCGGCGGCCCGCCGGTGGCGCGGCCCACCCGCAGGGGTTTCGGCTCGCGGATCATCGAGCTGGCCCTGGCCAGCGAACTCGACGGCGAAGTCGCGCTCGACTACCGGCCCGAGGGCCTGGTCTGCACGATCCGCGCGCCCCTCGCGGCGCTGGACAAGGTCGACGCCTTCATGGCGCTGCAGGCCTGAGGGCGGGATTGGCAGCCCGCGCCTGAGACGAAAACCTCGTCCTTCGACAGGCTCAGGATGAGGTTTTTCCACCGCCCCAAGCCGATGAATGGTCCTCATCCTGAGCTTGTCGAAGGACGAGGACCATGCGTCGAGCCGGCAACCTCCGCCCTGCTGTGACGCTTTCCTGCCGCAAGTCCTTGCCATTCAGAGCCAGGCTGAAACAGGAAACGGGGGCCAGGTGGCCGATCTCGACTGGCGAGCTTGGACGGTGAAGGCGCGGCACGTGGCGCTGACCACGACCGCCTTCGTCGCCGCCAGGGCGCGGGGCGCGCTCGCCTTCGTCCGCCGCCACCCGCGCTGGATGGGCTTCTTCGGCCTGGTCTTCGCCGCCTTGCTGGTCGCCTTCGTCTGGGTCGGCGTCAGCCTGCCGTTGTCGCGATCGCTGGAGCCCCTGGACAGTCCGGCGGTGGTGCTGCTGGACGCCCAGGGCAAGCCGTTCGCCCGGCGCGGAGCCTACAAGGAGGCGCCCGTCGTCGTCGCCGACCTGCCGGCCTACGTGCCCAACGCCTTCATCGCCGTCGAGGACCGGCGCTTCCGCCGCCACTTCGGCCTCGACCTCTGGGGCATGGGCCGGGCGGCGGCGGTCAACATCAAGGCCGGCAAGGCCCGCGAGGGCGCCAGCACCATCACCCAGCAACTGGCCAAGAACGCCTTCCTCAGCAACGAGCGCACGCTCCGCAGGAAGGCGCAGGAGGCGGTGATCGCCGTATGGCTGGAGCTGCGGCTGTCGAAGGGCGAGATCCTCGCGCGCTATCTCTCCAGCATCTATTTCGGCGACGGGGTCTACGGCCTGGGCGCGGCCTCGCGGCACTATTTCGGCCGGCCGCCCGAGAAGCTGACCCTGGGCCAGGCGGCGATCCTGGCCGGCATGGTCAACGCCCCCAGCCGCCTGGATCCGGTCGACAATCCCAAGGCCGCCGCCGCCCGCGCCGACCAGGTGCTGGCCGACATGGTCGAGGTCAGGTTCATCACCCCCGAGCAGGCGGCGAACGCCCGCGGCGCCCGGGCCCGGGCCGTGCGCGCCAGCCTGCCGGTCGGCGGCTATTTCGCTGACTGGGTCTCGCCCCAGATCGCCGACGCCTTCGAAACCGCCCGCTACGGCGAGGTCCGGGCGCCCACCACGCTGGACGGCCGCCTGCAGCGCCGCGCCGAGCAGGCCGTCAACAACGCCCTGGCCCGGTCCGGAACCCGGCTGAAGGCCGGGCAGGCGGCCCTGGTGGCCATGCGTCCCGACGGCAAGGTGGTGGCCATGGTCGGCGGCCGCTCCTACGCCAAGAGCCAGTTCAACCGCGCCGTCCAGGCCAAGCGCCAGCCGGGCAGCGCCTTCAAGCTGTTCGTCTACCTGGCCGCCCTGCGCGACGGGGCGCGGCCCGACATGCGGGTGGTCGGCGATCCGGTGACCATCAACGGCTGGACGCCCAGGAACTACGAAGGCGGCGCGGGTTCCGACCTGACCCTGCGCGACGCCTTCGCCCAGTCCAACAACGTCATCGCCGCCCGCATCTGGCAGACGGCCGGCGGCGAGGCCGTGGTGCAGGCCGCCCGCGACCTGGGGATCACCTCGCCGCTGAAGGCTGCCGACGCCAGCCTGTCGCTGGGCGCGGCCGAGACCACCCTTCTGGAGCTCACCTCCGCCTACGCCGCCGTGGCCTCGGGCCACATGCCGGTGTCGCCCTACGGCCGTCCGCGCAAGGAGGGCGAGGGGCCCCCGCCCAGCCGCCCGCTCGACACCGCCCAGCGCGCGGCGCTGTACGAGATGCTCGGCGCGGTGGTCGAGGAGGGCACGGGCCGCGCGGCCCGCACCGGCCAGCTGACCTACGGCAAGACGGGCACCACCCAGGAACACCGCGACGCCGTCTTCGTCGGCTTCACCGGCGACCTGGTGGTCGGGGTCTGGGTCGGCAATGACGACCACTCGCCGATGAACGGCGTCACCGGCGGCGGCCTGCCCGCCCAGATATGGCGCGACTTCGTCGGCCAGGGCCTGAAGGCCGGCCTGATCGCCCGCGACCGCGCCCCGGTCCCGCGCGTGCAGCCGCCGTCGGAAGAGGACGGTCTGGAGCGCGAGCTCGAACAGGACCTGGGCGGCATCCCGCGCTGGTTGCGGCGGATTTTCGGGGGGTGATCCCCATCCGTAAAATCCCCGCTTTCGCGGGATTTTACGGAACTTTGTCGGGGCGCGTTTCCAGACCCTCCCCAAGAGCACACGT
>LNIY01000113.1 GCA_001449105.1 Caulobacter vibrioides
AGATGTGTATAAGAGACAGTGGGGGAGGTGGCCCGGAGGGCCGGAGGGGGCCGCGGCAGGCGGATACGGCCCTAATACAGAACCCCAAGCGCCTCGCGCGAGAAGCTCTGCAGTTCGTCGCTGCGCCCCTCGTGGATCTTCACCACCCACTCCGGATCCTGCAGCAGGGCGCGACCGACGCCGACGAGGTCGAACTCGCCGCGGTCGAGGCGTTCGAGCAGGCCGTCGATCGAGGCCGGCTGGCTGCCTTCGCCGCCGAAGGCCGCGATGAACTCGCCCGACAGGCCCACCGAGCCGACGGTGATGGTCGGGGCGCCGGTCAGCTTCTTGGTCCAGCCGGCGAAGTTCAGGTCGGATCCCTCGAACTCCGGCTCCCAGAACCTGCGTTGCGAGCAGTGGAAGATGTCGGCCCCCGCGTCGGCCAGCGGCTGCAGCCAGGCTTCCAGGGCCTGCGGGGTCTCGGCGTTCTTCACCGCGTAGTCCTGCTGTTTCCACTGCGACAGGCGGATGATCACCGGATAGTCGGGGCCGACGGCGGCGCGGACGGCCTTGAGGATCTCGGCGGCGAACTGGCTGCGCTCGGCGATGGTCGGCCCGCCGAAGGCGTCGTCGCGAAGGTTGGTGCCGTTCCAGAAGAACTGGTCGATCAGGTAGCCGTGCGCGCCGTGCAGCTCGATGGCGTCGAAGCCCAGGCGCTTGGCGTCGGCCGCGGCCGTGGCGAAGGCGGCGATGGTGTCGGCGACGTCGGAATCGCTCATCGGCTCGGTGAACTGGCCGCCGCCCGCCTTGGACACGCCCGAGGGGCTGTCGACCTTGCCCAGCTGCGCCGGCCCCTTGGCCGAGCCCACGTGCCACAGCTGCGGGGCGATCAGGCCGCCTACGGCGTGCACCTCGTCGACAACCTTCTTCCAGGCCGCCAGTTCCTTCTCGCCGTGGAAGCGCGGCACGTTGGCGTCGTTCAGCGAGGCCGGTCGGGCCACGCCCGTGCCCTCGGTGACGATCAGGCCGACCTGGGCCGCCGCGCGGCGGGCGTAGTAGGCGGCGACGTCGTCGGTCGCCACGCCGCCGGGCGAGAACGAGCGGGTCATCGGCGCCATCACCACCCGGTTAGGCAGCTTCAGCGACTTGAATTCGAACGGCTTGAAGAGGGCGTCGAGGGCCATGGGGCGCTCCGAAGGACGAGGAGGTTCGCGGGCAGGTTAAACGGTCGTTTTCACGCCCGCGCCATGCAGAAAAACTGCAACGGTTGCGGTTATCTGGGGAGCGCCCTGCGGCTTGGGAAGCCCCCTACTCCACCGCGTCGAGATATTCGATCTCGGGCCGCCCGGCCAGGAAGGGCGCCATCGCCGCGCCGGAAGCCTTGAAGTAGTCGGTCCCGCCATGGTGCTTCAGGGCCTCGCCCGAGGCGTAGAGCTCCAGCACCTTGTAGACGCCGGCCTCGGTCTTGGACCTGGTCAGCTGGTAGACGATCGCGCCGGGCTCGTTGGCCTTCACCTTGGCCGCCAGGTCGAGAAACACCGCCTCGAACTCGGACGCCTTGTCCGGCTGGACCTTCAAGGTCGCCACCACACCGATCATGCTCACCTCCCAACGCTTGTTTGAACGCACGGTGGACGAGGTTGCGCGGCGGGGCAAGCGCCAACGAAAAACGCCGCGACGGCCTCCCGGCGATCGCGGCGTTCAAAACTCTTTGAGAAAGGCAGGTGGCCTACCGCCGCTCGTTCCAGCCGTAGGCGACCCAGGAGTGGCCGCCGACATTGCGGGCTTCGATGAGGTTGGGATCGGCGGCGGCCTTGGCGCGGGCCTGACGGCGGCCGCGCAGGGCGAAGGCCGCTAGGCCGAGCAGCGCGGTGGCCATGAAGCCCACCACCACCAGGGTCGCGGCGAAGACCACCGCCACCACCGCGGCCACCGAGACCGCGATCGCCGTGGCCACGCCGCCGACCACCGCGGCCAGACCGCGCCAAGCCGAAGAGTGCGTCGCGCCGATGTTCGCGCCCAGGGTCATGGTCATCGTCGTCCTCGATCGGCGCCGAAGCGCCCAGAATCTCCGTCCTCGCCCCTTAGGTTGGCTCTGGAGGTCCGAACGTCAACTGAACACCCATTGGGTTCAATCACAAAGACTTTTCCGTTCAACCCGCGGCGGCCAGTCCGAGTTCCCGGCGCTCGCGCATGACGGTGCTGAAAGCGGCGTTGATCGCGGCCGCCTTGGCCTCGGCCACCTCGATGAACTCGGCCGGCAGGCCGCGCGCCCGGGCGCGATCGGGGTGGGCGTCCGACAGCGCCGACTTCCAGGCCCGGCGCACCACCTCGTCGTCGGCGTCGGCGGCGACGTCGAGGATCACATAGGGGTCGTCGGCCTCGGCCCCCAGGTGGGTGGCGCTGAGACGGCGGAAGGCCAGCGGCGACAGGCCGAACAGCTCGGCCACCCGTTCCAGGTAGTCGAGCTCGTCCTGGGTCACCGCGCCGTCGGCCTTGGCGATGTGGAACAGGCCGTCGAGCACGTCTTCCAGCAGTTGCGGGCACGAGCGATAGCGCTTGGCCAGCCGCTTGGCGTAGCTCTCGAAGCCGTGCGTGGTCTGGCGGGCCAGGTCGTACAGGCGGTGGATGTTCTGCTCGGATGCGGGATCCGGATGAAAGACCTGCGAGAAGGCCGCGAACTCATGGCCGTCGGCGCTGCCGTCGGCCTTGGCCAGCTTGGCGCCCAGCGCCGTCACGGCCGTCGAGAACGCCGGGTCCTGCCCTGGCGGTCCGGGCGGGCATTCGGCGCATTCCGCCAGGTCCAGACGGCGGGCCGCGATGCTTGCGATGTTGCGCCAGAAGGTCATGCGGGAAGTCTAACGCCGGCAGGTCCTGGAAGATACGGATCCGGGCGCCGCCAGGATGACGCACCGGAAGGGCCTTCTAGCATAGGCCTCGCACGCGACCCACCCGGCGATTGCTGCATCGCACATGTAAACTTGTTCAGAAATGCCGCCATCTTCGGAGCCATCCGGCGTGTTCGTCGTTATGGCTGAGCTTGGCTGCGGACTTTGTCCATTCGGCGCCATGCTGAGGTCCCAATGCGGCCCGAAATGCTCTAGTCAGTCCGCTGACGTCACTAAAAGGATCTCCGGCCGTATGGCGACCGCTCTTCTCTTCGCTCTCGCCCTGATGGCGCAGGACGCGCCCGTGACCACCGCCGCTCCGCCCCCGCGCACCCAGCCCGCCGCCACGCCGCCCAGCGACGAGTACGGCTACATCGCCTGGTGCTACGGCGCGCTCGGCGGCTATGTCGACCTGTACGACAAGGTCATGCCCGAGGTGACCCGGATCGAGAAGGCCTTCCCCGGCCCTGACGGCGCGGCCGCCGCGCTGAAGGAATATCCGGCGATGCGGATCCAGGCGCGCAGCGACCTGAAGGTCTACGCCTCGGCCATCACCGCCGCCGAAAAGGCCAGCCCGCGCCCGATCTCGGAGTACGGCGCGTCCGCCATGAAGAAGGGTCGCTCGATCTGGGGCGGTTCGGAAGCCATCGACAAGGCGCGCCTGGCCCAGGTGTGGATGAGCTGGTCGCCGCCCGGCGACTGCGAGACCCGCGCCAAGGCCCTGGAAAGCAAGTCCAACCTGTTCGGCCAGGCCCTGAACTACAACGTCAAGAGCGCCGTGCCGATCGAGCCCGAGACCGGTCCGGAATCGGAAGCCGAAGCGCCGCCGCCACCTCCGGCCGAGACGCCCGCCAGGATCGAGACCCCGGCGCCGGCGCCCAAGCCGGCGACGCCGAAGCCGGTCGCCAAGCCGGCGGCCGTTCCCGCCGCCAAGCCCGCCGCCAAGCCCGCGACGACCCCGGCGGCCAGCAAGCCGCTGGCCCCGATCGGCTCGACCCCGGCCAAGCTGCCGGCCAGCCGCGAGATCATCATCGACCCGGCCAATCCCCAGGCCTGCGCCGGCAGCCTCGTCCCCGCCAAGCGCGGCGGCAAGGACGTGCTGATCTGCAAGCCGGACTGAGGGGAGAAGGCCCCCTCCGGCCCTCCGGGCCACCTCCCCCAAGAGGGGAGGATCTGAAGCACCAAGATGCTCCCCCTCTGGGGGAGCTGGCGCGAAGCGACTGAGGGGGCCGCCGCAAGGCGGTCCTCCCAGGCGGTCCTCACGGCGCCGTCGGCAGGACCCCGCTCCGCGCCAGGCCCGAGTACCAGGCGTAGGACGCCTTGGGCTTGCGAACGCCCGTAGCCCGGTCGTGGCTGACCAGGCCGAACTTCGAGCGATAGCCCAGCGCCCACTCCCAGTTGTCGACCAGGCACCAGGCGAAGAAGCCCTTCACCGGCGAGCCCGCCTCCATGGCCGCCTTAACCGCCTGCAGGTGGCGACGCAGGAAGGCGATGCGGAAGGTGTCGGCCTGGATCGCCCTGCCGTCGCCGAACGGGTCCGAGCAGCCGTTCTCGGTGACGAAGACCGGCGGATTGCCGTACTCGGTGCGCAGGCGAGCCAGCACCTCCAGCAGGCCCGACGGGTCGATGTGCCGCCCGAAGGCGTCGCGCTCGACGCCCCTGGGCGGCTCGGCCGGCTTGATCCGCCCCGGCGACAGCGGCGCCAGACGCATATAGGCCGGCGCGTAGTAGTTCACGCCCATGAAGTCGACCTTCTGGCGGATGGTCGACAGGTCCTCCGGACGCACGCGGTCGCCCAGGAACTCGTCCATCGCGTCGGGGTACTCCCCCTTCAGCAGGGGATCGAGCCAGGCGCGGTTCCATAGGGCGTCCAGCCCGTCCGAGGCCAGCCGGTTCCAGAACGCCAGGCCTCCGCCCGCCGGCCGGCAGGGCTGCAAGGCCAGGGTCGTGCCGATCGACAGGTCGCCGTGCGCCGCGCGCAAGGCCTGGATCGCCATCCCCTGCGCGAGGTTCATGTGGTGGGTCACGGGGCCCAGCAGGGCCACGTCCTTGAAGCCGGGCGCATGCTCGCCAGTGACATGGCCGAACACCGTGTGCACCGCCGGCTCGTTCAACACGATGATCTTCTTGAGTCGATCGCCCAGCCGCTCGCCGATCAGGGCGGCGTAGTCGGCGAAGGCCTTGGCGCTGTCGCGGCTGGCCCAGCCGCCGTGATCCTGCACCGCCTGCGGCAGGTCCCAGTGGAACAGCGTGGCGTAGGGCGCGACGCCCTTCTCCAGCAGCCGGTCGACCAGGCGGCTGTAGTGGTCGATCCCGGCTTGCGCGACGCCCCCTGCCCCGGTCGGCAGCACCCGCGACCACGAGATCGAGAACCGATAGGCCCCCATCCCCGCCCCGGCCACCAGATCAGCGTCCTCGGCCCAGCGGCGATAGCTGTCGGTGGCGACCTTGGCGTTGGAGCCGTCTATGATCTTGCCGGGCTGGTCCTGGAATACGTCCCAGACGCTGGGTCCCCGGCCATCGGCCGTGGGCGAGCCCTCGGTCTGGAAGGCCGCGCTGGCCGTGCCCCAGACAAAATCCTTGGGGAAGTCCCGCGACTTCGGCTTCACATCGCCGCCCCTGGGTCCGGCGCAGCCCGCCAGTCCCGCAGCCGTTCCCCCGACCGCCAGCGCGCCCAGCGCGCGGCGGCTCATGCCCCCGTCTTTCACGCCCCACTCCCAGCCTGGATCGAAGGTCAGCGCCTCCGTTGAACGCAGCATGCACGCGAAGAACGTCGGTTGACCAGAGGCCTGCCCTTCGGGACCTATCGTGCTAGGCTTTGGCCATGAACGCCCCGGTCCGCCCCCCGCTCGACCTGCCTCATCGACTGTTCACCACGGAAGACGTCTTCCGCATGGTCCAGGCGGGCGTGCTTGCCGAGAACGAGAACATCGAGCTGATCGATGGGGAAATCGTGGTGATGGCCGCCAAGAAGAACGCCCACGAGATCACAAAGAGCATTCTGATCGAGCAACTGGCTAGGACGATGCCCGGCGAGATGCGCCTTGGCGTCGAGACGACTCTCTATCTGACCGAGCGCCTGTTCGTCGAACCCGACCTGATGCTCTATCCGCGCCGCATCAAGCCCGAGGATCTGAGTGGCGAACACATAGCGCTGCTGATCGAGGTCGCCGACGAGTCCCGGGCGTACGATCTGGGCGTGAAAGCCGGCATCTATGCCCAGCACGGCGTGGCCGACTACTGGGTGGTCGACGTCTTGGCCAGGCGCGCCGTCGTCCATCGGCGTCCGTCCGACGACGGCTACCGGTCCATTGAGGTTGTCGAGGGCGACCTCAAGGCCTTGCTGCTGCCGGACCTGCGGATCGCCCTCGCCTCGCTGTTCGAGGCCTAAGCCGCCTCGCCCCGCGCCCGGGCGTGCGGGTCGTAGTTGAGGATCGGCGAGAGCCAGCGCTCGGTCGTGGCCAGGTCCCAGCCCTTGCGGCGGGCGTAGTCCTCGACCTGGTCGAAGTCGATCTTGCCGACCCCGAAATAGTGACTCTGCGGGTGGCTGAAATAGAGGCCGGACACGGCCGCGCCGGGGCTCATGGCGAAGCTCTCGGTCAGGGCCATGCCGGTGGCGGCCTCGGCGTCCAGCAGGCGGAACAGCGCGCCCTTCTCGGTGTGGTCGGGCTGGGCCGGATAGCCGGGGGCTGGGCGAATGCCCTGGTACTTCTCGGCGATCAGGCGATCTGCGTCGAAGCCCTCTTCCGGCGCATAGCCCCACAGCTCCACGCGGGCCTTGTGGTGCAGCCACTCGGCGAAGGCTTCGGCCAGACGGTCGGCCAGGGCCGAGGCCATGATCGCCGAATAGTCGTCGCCGGCATCCTTGAATTTCTTGACGATCTCGTCCTCGCCGTGGCCGGCGGTGACGGCGAAGCCGCCGACATAGTCGGCCGGGCCGCCCACGGGCGCGACGAAGTCCGACAGGGCGAGGTTGGCCTTGCCGGCGCCCTTGTCCATCTGCTGGCGCAGGGTGTGCAGGCGAGCGATCTCGACCGTGCGGGTCTCGTCGGAGAACAGCACCACGTCGTCCTCGACGGCCTGGGCCGGCCAGAAGCCGATCACGCCCTTGGCCCCGAACCACTTCTCGGCGATGACCTTGTCGAGCATGGCCCGGGCGTCGCGATAGAGGTCGGTGGCGGCCTGGCCGACCACGTCGTCCTCCAGGATCTGCGGATAGCGGCCGATCAGCTCCCAGCTGGCGAAGAACGGCGACCAGTCGATGAACGCCTCCAGCTCGGCCAGGCTCGGCTCGAACACCCGCGTGCCCGTGAACGCCGGCTTGGGCGGCGCATAGCCGTTCCAGTCGATCGCGAACTTGCGCTTGCGGGCCTCGCCGATGCTGGTGCGGGCCTTGACCGTCTGGCCGCGGGCGTACTGCTCGCGCACCTTGACGTATTCGGCGCGGGTGTCGGCCACGACCCTGTCCTTGTCGGTCTCCGACAGCAGCGACGAGACCACGCCCACGGCCCGGCTGGCGTCGACCACATAGGTCGTCGGGCCGCGGCGGTAGGCCGGCTCGATCTTCACCGCGGTGTGGGTGCGGCTGGTGGTCGCCCCGCCGATCAGCAACGGAATGTCGAAGCCCTGGCGCTCCATCTCGGCGGCCACGAACACCATCTCGTCCAGCGACGGGGTGATCAGGCCCGACAGGCCGATCATGTCGACCTGGTGCTTTTTAGCCTCTTCGAGAATGCGGTCGGCGGGCACCATCACGCCCAGATCGACGACCTCGTAGTTGTTACACTGCAAGACGACGCCGACGATGTTCTTGCCGATGTCGTGGACGTCGCCCTTGACGGTGGCCATCAGCACCTTGCCGGCGGCCTTGCGGACCTGGCCTTCCTTCTCGGCTTCCATGAACGGCATCAGCCAGGCCACGGCCTGCTTCATCACCCGGGCCGACTTGACCACCTGCGGCAGGAACATCTTGCCCGCGCCGAACAGGTCGCCGACGACGTTCATGCCGTCCATCAGCGGGCCTTCGATGACGTGCAGCGGGCGCTCGGCCGCCAGGCGCGCCTCTTCGGTGTCGGCCTCGATGAACTCGGTGACGCCGTTGACCAGGGCGTGGGTGATGCGCTCGCCCACCGTGCCCTCGCGCCAGGCGAGGTTGACCTGCTGGGCCGCGCCCTTCTCGCCCTTGTAGCCGGGCGCCATGTCGACCAGGCGCTCGGTGTTGGACACGTTGGTCCGCTGCGGACGGTTGAGGATCACGTCCTCGACGGCTTCGCGCAGAACCGGGTCGATGTCGTCATAGACCGGCAGGTCGCCGGCGTTGACGATGCCCATGTCCATGCCGGCGTTGATGGCGTGGTACAGGAACACCGAGTGAATGGCCCGGCGCACCGGCTCGTTGCCGCGGAAGCTGAACGAGACGTTCGACACCCCGCCCGAGATCCGGGCATGGGGGCAGCGCTTCTTGATCTCGCGCGTGCCCTCGATGAAGTCGACGGCGTAGTTGTCGTGCTCCTCGATCCCCGTCGCCACGGCGAAGATGTTGGGATCGAAAATGATGTCTTCCGGCGGGAAGCCCACCTTGTCGACCAGGATGCGGTAGGCCTTCTCGCAGATCTCGATCTTGCGGGCGGCGGTGTCGGCCTGGCCGACCTCGTCGAACGCCATGACCACCACGGCCGCGCCGTAGCGCAGGCACAGCTTGGCCTGCTCGATGAACTTGGCCTCGCCTTCCTTCATCGAGATCGAGTTGACGATCGCCTTGCCCTGCACGCACTTCAGGCCGGCCTCGATCACCTCCCACTTGGAGCTGTCGATCATCACCGGAACCCGCGCGATGTCGGGCTCGGCCGCCATCAGGTTCAGGAAGGTGATCATCGCCTGCTCGGAGTCGAGCAGGCCCTCGTCCATGTTGACGTCGATGACCTGGGCGCCGGCTTCCACCTGCTGGCGCGCGACCGACAGCGCTTCGCTGAAATTGCCCTCGACGACCAGCTTCTTGAACTTGGCCGAACCGGTGACGTTGGTCCGCTCGCCGATGTTGACGAAGACAGGTCTCATTGGGATGCGCTCAGTACATTCTGCAGGCTGGCGATGTGGGTCAGCCACGCGTCGTGCGCGTCGCCTTCCTGCCAGAGTTCGTCGATTTCAGAGGCGGGGGCGACCACGCGGGACAGGGCCGCGCGCGCCAGGCGGACCACGCCCTCCGGCGGCGCGCCCAGGGCTTCCTTGAGGCCCCGCTGGTCCTCCGGCAGCACGGCGACGTCGCCGACGCAGGCCGCCACGACGGCGGCCGCGGCCACCGCCATCTCGCCCTCGGGCGCTTCCAGATAGCCGGCGGCCTTGGTCACGTGCTCGAGGATCCGAACCACGGTGCGCCAATCCGGCGCCTGCGCCAGATCCTCGACGAAGTCGGCCGCCTCGTCGTTGTCGAAGGGGCCGTTGTCCCACGCGCTCATGGTCAGTCCGCCGTCGCGGTTTGCTTGGCGCGGGCCTCGGCCAGCACCAGCTGGCCGCGCAGGAAGTCGCCGAAGTCGATCCCCTGCGCCTTCAGCGCCTTGGGATAAAGCGACGAGGCGGTCAGGCCCGGCAGGGTGTTGGTCTCCAGATAGACGAGGCCGTGCTCGGAGACGATGAAGTCCGAGCGCGAATAGCCCCGGCAGCCCAGGGCCTTGTGGGCCTTCAGCGCCTGATCCTGCAGGGCGGCGTTGATCTCCGGCGCGAAGGTGGCCGGGCAGATTTCGACCGTGTCCTTGGCCAGGTACTTGGACTTGTAGTCGAACTTGCCGGCCGACGGCCGGATCTCCACCGGCGGCAGGGCGATCAGCTCGCCATTGGCCAGTTCCAGCACGCCGCAGGTCGACTCCAGCCCCTGCACGAAGGGCTCGATGACATAGGCCTGCTCGGCCGAGGCCTTGCGCGCGGCGTCCAGGTCGGCCGGCGTGTCGACGAAGATCAGGCCGTAGCTGGAGCCGTCCTCGGACGGCTTGGCGATCAGCCGGCCGTACTTGGCGAACGCCGCCTCGGCGTCGTCCAGTCCGATGTTCTGCGGAACGGAGACCCCGGCCTTCTCGACCACGTCCTTGGCGCGCGTCTTGCTGAACGCCAGCCAGCTGGCGTGCGAGCCCGAGCCGGTGAAGGCCACGCCCCGCGCTTCGCACAACGTCTGCAGGCCGCCGTCCTCGGCGAAACCGCCGTGCAGGCTCAGCAGCAGCACCCGGTCCTCGCCGGCGGCCACGTCCAGGGCCGTCTCGATGTCGCCGATCGGCGCGCCCTCGGTGGGCAGATCGAGCTCGAACGGGCGGTCATGACCCAGCAGCACGGCCTGGCTGGCGACATAAACCTGGCCGTCCGGCGCCCAGAACCACAGGTCGGCCTCGGGCAGCGTCCGGGTCAGGCCCTGGGCGCTGGCCACGGCCACGAGGCGCTCGCGGCTGGGGCCGCCGAAGAGAATGGTGGTGCGCATCGTCTCGTACTCGATCAGGCCAGTTCGAAGGGTTCGAGGCCCGCCAGGCGCATGGCCTTCGGGCGCTCGGGGATGGCGCGGGGCGTGACACCGCGCACCTCGTCCGCCACGTGACGGATGTGGTCGGGAGTGGTGCCGCAGCAGCCGCCCAGGATGTTCACCAGGCCGTCCTTGGCCCATTCGTGCAGGGCGTGGCCGGTCTCGTGCGGCTCCTCGTCGTACTCGCCCATGGCGTTGGGCAGACCGGCGTTGGGATAGGCCGCGACCAGGGTGTCGGCGATGCGGGCCATCTCGGCGATGTGCGGACGCATCAGGTCCGCGCCCAGGGCGCAGTTGAAGCCCACAGCGAACGGCTTGGCGTGCTTGATCGAGTTCCAGAACGCCTCGGCCGTCTGGCCCGACAGGGTGCGGCCCGAGCGGTCGGTGATCGTGCCGCTGATCCAGATCGGCAGCTCCTCGTGGCCTTCGTCGCGCCAGTCGAGGATGGCCTTGATGGCCGCCTTGCAGTTCAGGGTGTCGGTGATGGTCTCGATCAGGAACAGGTCGACCCCGCCCTGGTAGAGCGCGTCCACCTGCTGGCGATAGGCCTGGTAGACCTGGTCGAAGGTCACCTTGCGCGCGCCCGGGTCGTTCACGTCCGACGACATCGACAGCATGACGTTCAGCGGGCCGATCGAGCCGGCGATGAACTTCGGGCGGTCGGGGTTTTCGGCGTTCCAGCGGTCGGCCACCTGGCGGCCGATCTTCGCGCCTTCCAGGTTGATGTCCCAGACGTCCTGCTCGCCCAGGCGATAGTCGGCCTGGGCGATGGTGGTGCCCGAGAAGGTGTTGGTCTCGGAGATGTCGGCGCCGGCGGCGAAATAGGCGTCGTGCAGCTCGGCCACGAGATCCGGCCGGGTCAGGCACAGGATGTCGTTGTTGCCCTTCATCTGGCCGTCGAAGTCGGCGAAGCGCTCGGCGCGGTAATCGGCCTCGCTCAGCTTCTTCTTCTGGAACATCACGCCCCAGGAGCCGTCGAGGATCAGGATGCGTTCCTTGGCGGCCGCCTTCAGCGCCGCGACGCGATGGGATCGGATGGAAAGGTCGGTCATTTGGCGGATCCCTGCTGGCGCGCCAGTTCCTGGTTGAACCGGGTCTCGTAGCCGTCGACGAAGCGGGCCAGTTCGGCGGGGTCGATGAAGGCGTCGGCGTCGCCGCGCAGCTGCTGCTGGCGCTTGGCCAGCAGGTCGCCCTGCTCTTCGTGGCTGGGCAGCATCACGTCGGTCGGGATGGCGCGAAGGGCCGCGAAGCTGGCCCTGTAGTCGGCGACGATCGACTTGTGGGTCTTGTTGCCGACCAGCACGTTGCCGGCCACCGACAGCGAGCACGGGAAGGTCACGTTCAGCGGACGCCCCTTCTCGACCACCTGGGTGGTCCAGCTGGTGCAGCCGATGGTGTGGCCCGGCGTCAGGTGCGCGACCAGGGTCGCAGCGCCCATCTTCAGCTTGGCCTCGTCGCCGAAGGTCTTGTCGACCTTCACCGCCGGAAACGGCGTCAGCCCGTTGGCGTTGTCGCCGAAGTGCTGGCCCTTCTCCAGGGCCGGCTTGTCGGCCCGCGAGGCCCAGACCTTGGCTCCGGTGTCGGCCTTCAGCTGGGCCAGGCCGCCGGCGTGGTCGTAGTGGGCGTGGGTGTTGATCAGCACCTTCACGTCCGCCGGCCGAAAGCCCAGCGTCTGGATGTTGCGCTCGATCAGCTTGCCGCCTTCGGCGGACGGGCCGCCGTCGAGCAGCACGTGCCCCTCCGACGTCGTGATCAGCCAGGCCGACAGCCCCTCGGAGCCGACGTAATAGATGTTGCCGACCACCCGGTAGGGCTTGATCGGCCGCGTCCAGTTGGCGTTGTCGTCGGCCTTGGCGCCGCCGGCGGCGACCGCCAGGCCCAGCGCCAGGGCCAGGGCCAGCCGCTTCATGCCGCCGCCTCCGACGAGGCCGGCGCGATCTCGCGCACGCCCAGCACCCGGCAGATGGCGTAGACGAGGTCGGCGCGGTTCAGGGTGTAGAAGTGGAAGTCGTTGAAGCCCTGCTCCTGCAGCTTGGCGCACATCTCGGCGGCCACCGAGCAGGCGATCAGGCGGCGGGTCTCCGGATCCTGGTCCAGCCCCTCGAACAGGTTGGCCAGCCACGACGGCACCGAGGTCTGGCAGGCCACCGACATCGTCTTGAGGGTGTTGAAGTTGGTCACCGGCATGACGCCCGGCACGATCGGGATCGTGATGCCGGCCGCGCGCGCCTTGTCGACGAAGCGCAGGAAGGCGTCGATGTCGAAGAAGAACTGGCTGATGCCCAGGGTCGCGCCGGCGTCGACCTTGGCCTTCAGCACGTCGATGTCGTGATCCAGCGACGGGCTCTCGGGATGCTTCTCGGGATAGACCCCGACCAGCACCTCGAAGGCGCCCTGCCCGCGCACGGCCGCCGTCAGCTCGGTGGCGTTCTTGTAGCCGTCCTCGCGCGGCACGTAGACGCCGCCGATGCCGCCCTGGCTGGGGGGATCGCCGCGCAGGGCCACGATATGGCGCACGCCGATGTTCCAGTAGTCGTGGATCACCTCGTCGACCTCGGCGCGGCTGGCGCCGACGCAGGTCAGGTGGGCGGCCGGCTTCAGGCGGGTCTCGTCGAGGATGCGCTTGACCGTGCGGTGGGTGCGCTCGCGGGTCGAGCCGCCGGCGCCGTAGGTCACCGAGACGAAGGCCGGATCCAGCGGGGCCAGGCGGGTGATCGCCTCCCACAGGCTCTCTTCCATCTTCTCGGTCTTGGGCGGGAAGAACTCGAACGACACGCGCGGCCGGGCGGCGCCGACGGGGCGTTCGCCGGCGCGGGCCACCGGCCCGATCACGCGGCGGGTGGGCGGCAGGGTCATGCGGCGGTCCTTTCGGCGAGGGCCGCGCCGGGGCGACGGGCGGTCCATATCTTGACGGTCAGGCCCTCGGCCGTGGTCGGCGGCAGGGCGATGTTGGCTTCCGGCGCGAGGCCCGCGGCCTCGATCCAGGGCAGGATCTCGTCGTCGGCGAAGCCGAGACGGCGGTGCTGGTGCGCCTCGCGCAGGAACTCGTGGTCGTGCGGGGCGAAGTCGGCGATCAGCAGCAGGCCGCCGGGGGCCACCAGGCGCGCGGCCTCGGCCACGGCGGCGGCGGGATCGCCCAGATAGTGCAGCACCTGATGGACCGTCACCAGGTCGGCGCAGCCGCCCGGCAGGCCGGTGTCGAAGATGTCGCCGTGGCGCAGCTCGCAGGCCGTCAGCCCGGCCTTGGCCACCTCGTCGCGGGCGATGTTCAGCATCTGCTGCGACAGATCCAGCCCCAAGGCGTTCACCGCCCGTCCGCCAAGAAGCGTCAGCATGCGGCCCGCGCCCGCGCCCAGGTCGACCATCTCGTCGAAGGGGCCCTCGCCGGTCGCGCGCAGGATGGCCGCCTCGACCTCGTTCTCGTCGACATAGAGCGAACGGATCTCGTTCCAGCGCGCGGCGTTGCGGGCGAAATAGGCCTGGGCGCCGGCCGAGCGCTCGGCCCGCACCGCGGCCAGCTGGCTCGCATCGCCCCGCACGATCGCGTCGTCGGCCTGGATCAGCGCCAGGGCAGCGGCGACCACCGCCCCGCCGCCGGACGTGCCGGCCAGGCGGTAGAAAACCCACGCCCCGTCGGGAAAACGCTCGACCAGACCGGCCTCGGCCAGCAGCTTCAGATGGCGGGAAACCCGCGGTTGGCTCTGGTCGAGGATGCGGCACAGCTCGAGGACCGAAAGCTCCTCGACGGCCAGCAGCGCGAGAATGCGCAGACGGGTGCTTTCGCCCGCCGCTCGCAGCACGTCGACAACCTGTTCGCTCGATAACGCCATGAGGATATAAAGATATCTTTATGTCCGATTTGGCAAGCGAATTCTGCGGCGCCGGGCGTGTCCATACCCGGTTCCATGGGGATCAAAAAGCCCCCGTGGGGCATGCTGGCGATGCGCGCTTTGGATAAATCTTCCACGGAGCGCACCGATCTCGTCAGTCGCCGCCCGCCGGCTGCCACAGCTCGACCTTGAAGCCCGCCGGATCCACCAGCCAGGCGAAGCGCCCGTACTCCTCGTCCTGCCGCCCCGTCGGCTCGACGCCCTCGGCGGCGGCCTTGGCCAGCACGCCGTCCAGGTCGTCGACGATCAGGTTGATCATGAACGGCGCGGTCGAGGGCTCGAAATAGCGGGTGTCGGCCGGGAACGGCGACCAGTTGGTCATGCCGACCTTGGGGTGGGCGAACATCGCCCCGCCCCAGTCCTCGACCTTGATCCCCAGCACCCGCGCGTACCAGGCGGCCAGACCCTTGGGGTCCTCCGCCTTGAAGAACACGCCGCCCAGACCCAGCACCTTGGCCATGAGATCCCCTCTCCTCTCAGGACGCGTCAGGCCGCCACCGGGCTGGCCAGCGGCTCACCCAGGAAATAGCGGCGCAGGTTCTCCAGGGTCAGGTTGACCATGGCCGGGATGCTGTCCAGCGTCGCGCCGGCCGTATGCGGGGTCAGCACGGTGTGGGGCACGTCGGACCAGCGCGACGGCGGGGTCGGCTCGTGCTCGAAGACGTCGAGGGCGGCCATGCCAAGGCGGCCGCTCTTCAGCGCGTCGACCAGGGCGTCCTCGTCGACCAGCGACCCGCGCGAGACGTTGACCAGCAGGCCCTGCGGGCCGAGGGCGTCGATCACGGCGGCGCTGACCAGGTGGCGATTGCTGGCGTCCGGCCGGGCGCAGACCATCAGGATGTCGCTGTCGCGGGCTAGGGCCAGCAGGTTGTCGGCGCGCGGCCAGGCAGCTTCCTTGAAGCGCGGGCCCCACCAGGCGACCTTGATCTCGAAGGCCTCCAGGCGCTGGGCGACGGCCTCGCCGATGTGGCCAAGGCCGATGATCCCGGCCTTGCGGCCGCGCAGGCCGTGGCGCGCGCCCATCCGGTCCATCGAGGTCCAGCGGCCGGCCCGCACCCGGCGGTCGCCCTCGGCGATGCCGCGCCAGGCGCTGAGCATCAGGCCCAGCGCGTGGTCGGCCACGTCGCCGGCGTTGAGCCCGACCGAGTGGGTGACGGCCAGGCCATGAGCCCGGCACCAGGGCACGTCGACGCCGTCATAGCCGGCGCTGACGCAGGCGATCAGGCCAAGGCGCGGCATCTCCGACAGCAGGTCGCGCGGCAGCACCATCTCGCCGGCGTGGACGATGGCCTGCACCTGCTTGCCCGGGCCTTCGAGGAAGGCCAGGCGGTCGGGATAGTCCCACAGGCGGTGCACCTCGTAGGCGCCCTCAAGCAGCGGCTGCATCGGCAGCAGCATCTCGTGCGAGAGGACGATGTGAGGTTTGACGGCGGGGGTCTGCGGCATGCGGCTCCTCCGGTCCCGGCGCGCGGCGAAAAGCTTTCGCAGCCGATCCGCGGGACGATCACTAAAGCTAGGGACAGGCTACTCCTCTCGCGCCCGCGCGCCAGCATTCAACACGCGACGCACGAACATCTGAAGCGCCGCTCTCAACCCGTCATGGGCGCCGTCGGTTCCGCACCCGGCCAAGCTGTGAACGCCTTGACCGCGAAGGGGTTTTATCGACTGGCGCCGAGAACGGCGCATTAGGGAGACCTCCCATGTTCACGAAAACCCTGCTGGCGGGCGCCGCGCTCGCCCTGGCCGCTTCCGGCGTCATCTCGGGCGCAGCGCTCGCCAACCCGAAGGTCAAGGCCTCGGCCGCCGTGGCCTCGCCCAAGCAGCCGATCCCCTACGACCAGCTGGAAGCCTATTCCAAGGCCTCGGCCAAGCAACGCGCGACCAAGGACTGGTGGGCCGGCGAAGCGGCGACCGGGACGTCGACCGACACCTCGGCCACCCTGCCCCCGGCCAACGGCTCGATGTCGGGCGACGCGGCGGCCAGCACCCAGGTCAACCCGCCGACCACCGACGCCCCGCCCTCGATGCCGAGCACGCCGCCGACCAACACCCCGCCCGACGACATGATGATGCCGAACCCCGGCTCCAACCTGCCGGGCTCGGATCCCAACCTGCCGCCGAAGGAACCCAAGTAGGCGCAAAAGCAAAAGGGGCGGCCCCGATGGAGCCGCCCCTTTCTTTTCGCCTCAGGTCGCGCGCTTAGCGGGCGAACTTCTGGAACTTGATCCGCTTGGGGATCAGGCTGTCGGCGCCCAGACGGCGCTTCTTGTCTTCCTCGTACATCTCGAAGTTGCCTTCGAACCATTCGACGTGGCTGTCGCCCTCGAAGGCCAGAATGTGCGTCGCCAGACGGTCCAGGAACCAGCGATCGTGGCTGATGACCACGGCGCAGCCGGCGAACTCTTCGAGCGCCTCTTCCAGGGCCTGCAGGGTTTCGATGTCCAGGTCGTTGGTCGGTTCGTCGAGCAGCAGCAGGTTGCCGCCGGTGGCCAGGGTCTTGGCCAGGTGGACGCGGTTGCGCTCACCGCCCGACAGCAGGCCGACCTTCTTCTGCTGGTCGCCGCCCTTGAAGTTGAAGCTGCCGACATAGGCGCGGCTGTTGATCTCGCGCTTGCCGACGATCATCACGTCGGTGCCGCCGCTGATCTCCTGCCAGATGGTCTTGTCCGGATCCAGCGCGTCGCGCGACTGGTCGACATACGAGAGCTTGACGGTCTCGCCGACCTTGACCGTGCCGGCGTCGGGCTGTTCGCGGCCGGTGATCAGCTTGAACAGGGTCGACTTGCCGGCGCCGTTCGGGCCGATGACGCCGACGATGCCGTTCGGCGGCAGGCGGAACGACAGGTCCTTGAACAGCACCTTGTCGCCGTACTCCTTCTCGAGGCCGGAGACCTCCAGGACCACGTTGCCCAGGCGCGGGCCGGGCGGGATCTGGATGTGGGCCTGGGTCTGGGCGGCGCGGGCGTTCTCCTGCGCGGCGACCATTTCCTCGTACGAGGCCAGACGGGCCTTCGACTTGGACTGACGGGCCTTGGGCGAGCTGCGCACCCATTCCAGTTCGCGGGTGAGCGCGCGCTGGCGAGCTTCCGATTCCGACTGCTCCTGGACGACGCGCTTCTGCTTCTGCTCCAGCCAACCGGAGTAGTTGCCCTCGTAGGGGATGCCCTTGCCGCGATCGAGTTCCAGGGTCCACTTGGTAACCTGATCCAGGAAGTAGCGGTCGTGGGTCACCAGGATGACGCAGCCCGGGAACTCTTCCAGGTGGTGCTGCAGCCAGGCCACCGACTCGGCGTCCAGGTGGTTGGTCGGTTCGTCGAGCAGCAGCATGTCGGGCTTGCTGAGCAGCAGGCGGGCCAGGGCGATGCGGCGCTTTTCACCGCCCGACAGGCTTTCGATGTTGGCGTCGTTGGGCGGGCAGCGCAGGGCGTCGATGGCCATCTCGACCTTGGAATCGATGTCCCACAGGTCCCTGGCGTCGATGATCTCCTGGAGCTTGGTCATCTCCTCCATCAGCTCGTCGGTGTATTCCTCACCGAGCTGGACCGCCAGAGCGTTGTACTTGTCGAAGATCTTCTTGTCTTCGCAGTCGGCGATGACGTTGCCCCAGACGTCCAGGGTCGGATCCAGCACCGGCTCCTGCGGGAGGTAGCCGCGCTTGATGCCGTCGGCGGCCTTGGCCTCGCCGGAGAATTCCTTGTCCAGGCCGGCCATCACCTTCAGCAGGGTCGACTTACCCGAGCCGTTGACGCCGACGACGCCGATCTTGGCGTCGGAATAGAACGACAGCCAGATGTTCTCGAAGACCTTCTTGCCGCCGGGATAGGCCTTGGTCAGGCCCTGCATCTGGAAAATGTATTGCTGCGCCATGAGGGGCTTTTCGTCTCTCGGGTCGGGTTCGGGGATCGGCCGCTCAAATAGCGGCTGGGGCCGGTTTGCGCAATCGCGACCCCTTCACACGTTCGTCGCCGCACTGTCGGCGAGGCGACAAAGAACCGTCGCGAGCACGTCGCCGATCCACGTTAGGCGAACGGTCCCAGACGCGCCCCGGCGGCCTCCCCGCTCCCGGCGCACTAGGGGATATCCGATGAAGTCCACCCTCCTGCTCAGCGCCGCTCTCGGCGCGCTCCTGTTCGCCGCGCCCGCGCTGGCCGCCGAAAATCCCGCGCCCGAACCCGCGCCCGACGCCGCCGCCGAAGTCGAGGCCGTCGTCGTCATCGGCCAGGGCCAGAGCCGCCAGGTCCAGGTGCTCAACGAAGAGAGCATCGCCGTCCAGGCCGCCGGCGCCAGCCCGCTGAAGGCCATCGACAAGCTGCCGGGCGTCTCGTTCCAGTCGGCCGACCCGTTCGGCGCCTACGAGTGGTCGACCAGCCTGTCGATCCGCGGCTTCAACCAGAACCAGCTGGGCTTCACCCGCGACGGCGTGCCGCTGGGCGACATGAGCTACGGCAACCACAACGGCCTGCACATCAGCCGCGCCATCGCCAGCGAGAACATCGGCAAGGTCGAGCTGGCCCAGGGCGCCGGCTCGCTGGGCACCGCCTCGACCTCCAACCTCGGCGGCACGCTGCAGTTCTCCTCGCGCGATCCGTCGGAAACGATGGGCGGCCAGGTCAACCTGACCGGCGGCTCGGAGAACATGCACCGCGTGTTCGCCCGCTTCGAGACCGGCGCCATCGACCAGATCGGCGGCCTGCGCGCCTTCTTCTCGGTCGCCGACCAGAAGACCGACAAGTGGAAGGGCGGCAGCGAGCAGAAGCAGCGCCAGTACGACGCCAAGGCCGTCCTGCCGCTGGGCGAGGGCTCGCTGACCGGCTTCTACACGCGCTCGGAACGCCGCGAGCAGGACTACCAGGACATGTCGTTCGAGATGATCAAGCGTCTCGGCCGCAACTGGGACAACCTGATTCCCAACTGGAACCTGGCCGTCGCCGCCGCCCGCGCCTACCAGACCGGCACGGCCCTGCCCGCCCCGTTCGCCACCGTCGACGACGCCTACTACGCCGGCGCCGGCGTGCGTGACGACGACCTCTACGGCGCGATCCTGGCCCTGCCGCTCGGCGACCGCGTCGACTTCAAGGCCACCGCCTACCAGCACAAGAACAAGGGCCAGGGCCTGTGGTACACGCCGTACCTCGCCAGCCCCGGCTTCGGCGCGGCCGGCTCCGACGCCGCCCCGCTGTCGATCCGCACCACCGAGTACGACATCGACCGCGGCGGCCTGATCGCCAGCCTGTCGGTCGACCTGGGCGCCCATAAGCTCAGCGGCGGCTTCTGGACCGAGACCAACCACTTCAACCAGGCCCGCCGCTTCTACGCCGAAACGATCTCGCGGCCGTCGCGCGACCCGCTCGACTTCCAGCAGAACCCGTTCGCCACCCAGTGGCAGTACCGGTTCAAGACCGAGACCCTGACCGGCTACATCGAGGACAGCTGGGCGATCACCGACGCCTTCAAGGTCAATTTCGGCTTCAAGGCCCTGAAGGTCGAGAACAGCGTCGAGACCGTGGTCGGCAACCCGCTGGCCGGCACGATCAAGAGCGAAGAGAGCTTCCTGCCGCAGGTCGGCGCGGTCTACGCCTTCGACAACGGCCTCGAGGTCTTCGGCGGCTACACCGAGAACATGGCCGCCTACGTCTCGGCCGCCACGGCCGGTCCGTTCGCCTCGCAGAGCCAGACGGTGGTGAACTACGTCGCCAAGACCCTGGAGCCGGAAAGCTCCAAGACCTGGGAAGGCGGCGTGCGCTACCGCAACGGCCGCTTCCAGGGCGTCGCCGCGCTCTATGACGTGACCTTCGAGAACCGCCTGCTCAGCGCCTCGACCGCCTCGCCGATCCTGGGCCTGCCGGCCGTGCTGTCGAACGTCGGCTCGGTGAAGACCCAAGGCGTCGAGCTGGCCGGCGAATTCCGCGTCACCGACGCCTGGTCGCTCTACGGCTCGTACACCTACAACAACTCCGAATACGAAGACGACGTGATGAACGGCGACGGCACCATCGCCGCCCGCACCGCCGGCAAGACCGTCGTCAACACGCCCAAGAACCTGTTCAAGGGCGAAGTGAAGTTCGAGCAGGGCGGCTTCTTCGCCCGCCTCGGCGTCAGCTACACCGGCGAGCGCTACTACACCTACGAGAACGTCGGCGGCGAGGTCGACGGCTACACCGTGGCCGACCTGACCTTCGGCTACCGCTTCGACGGCGAAGGCTGGAAGAAGGGCCTGGAGATCCAGGCCAACGTCACCAACCTGACCGACGAGGACTACATCTCGACCGTCGGCTCGGGCGGTTTCGTCAACCGCGACACCGCCGGCACGACCATGACCCTGCTGCCGGCCCCGCCGCGCCAGGGCTTCGTGACCATCAAGAAGGCCTTCTGATCCTTCTTCCGGACCAGACCGCGCGGCCGGGAGGCGACTCCCGGCCGCGTTTCGTTCAAGCTTCGCTGAAAAGACCTTCGAAAAGCTCAGGGGAAACGCCCGTGACCGACCTCTCCCGCCGCTCGGCGCTCGGCCTGTCGGCCGCCGCCCTGGCCGTCGCGCCGGCCGCCGCGCAGGCCGTCATCGACGCGCCCCACCCCGCCCTCGACAAGCCGCTGACCCGCATCGCCTTCGGCTCGTGCGCCAAGCAGGACAAGGACCAGCCGATCTGGGAGGCGATCTTCGCGACCAGGCCCGACCTGTTCATGTTCCTGGGCGACAACATCTACGCCGACACCCGCGATCCCAAGGTCATGGCCGCCAAGTACGCCATGCTGGCCGCCAAGCCGCACTTTGCGCGGCTGCGCGACGAGATCCCCGTGGTGGCCATCTGGGACGACCACGACTTCGGCGAGAACGACGCCGGCGGCGACTATCCGATGAAGGACGAGAGCCGCCGCCAGTTCTGCGACTTCTGGGGCGAGCCAGAGAACTCCCCGCGCCGGACGCGCGACGGCGTCTACGCCGCCTACGTCTTCGGTCCGGCGGGCCAGAGGGTGCAGATCATCCTGCCCGACCTGCGCTGGAACCGCACGCCGCTGGCGGAAAAGACCTTCAAGGGCGGCTACAAGGCCTGGGCCGTCTCGCAGGGGCTGCGCGGCAAGGAAACGCCGGGCCCCTACGACCGCATTCCCGACTACGACGCCACCATGATCGGCGAGCCGCAATGGACCTGGCTGGAGGCCCAGCTGGCCCAGCCGGCCGACCTGCGGATCTTCGGTTCCAGCCTGCAGGTGCTGGCCGACTTCGCCGGCTGGGAAAGCTGGATCAACTACGCCCGCGACCACCAGCGGCTGTTCGAGGCCATCCGCCGGCGGCGGGCCGAGCGGCTGGTCTTCGTCAGCGGCGACACCCACTACGCCGAGGTGTCCAGGCTCGATCTCAACGTCCCCTACCCGATGTGGGACGTCACCTCCTCGGGCCTGACCGAGGTGTGGCCGGTGACCCCGCCCAACGCCCTGCGGACCTCGGCCGTGCTGCGCGAGCGCAACTTCGGCCTGATCACCATCGACTGGTCCCCGCCCGCTCCGAAGGTCACGATCGAGATCCGCGACGAAAAGGGCCAGGTCCGCATCACCCAGGCGATCGACACGGGGACGCTGAAGATGGGGTGAGATCCTCCCCCTCTGGGGGAAGCGGCCCAGAGGGCCGGAGGGGGCGGCGCGGCGCCTGCCCCCTCAGTCGCTTCGCGACAGCTCCCCCAAAGGGGGAGCATCTAACGACCTACTGCGGCCGCTGCATCAGCCGCTCGGCGCGGCGGCGCATGGCGGCGGCCAGTTGCAGCAGGGCCAGGGCCGAGGCCTCGTCGCGCTCGGCCGCCCGCATCGAATAGACCCTCGCCAGCACCAGCAGCGCCTCCGCCCGGTCCAGCCCCTCGGCGCCGAACATCTCGGCGATGGAGCTGTCGAGCTCGGCCAGCTGATCGTCGGTCAGCAGGTTCAAGAGGTCGTCGTCGGTCAGGTCTTCAGGCGTGGTGCTCATGCGCACGCACCATAACGGGAATCGTGGCGTCTAGGCGACCTCGACGGGACGCGGCTCGACCAGCAAAGGGTTCAGCAGGCGCGCGAAGCTGTCGTACGAGAAGGCGCCGGCCTTGGCGTGACGCACCACGCCCTTGCGATCGATGACGAAATTGGTCGGCACGGCGTTGTCGATCTTGCCGTAGCCCTTGCCCGCCAGACGCCGCCCCACCGGAAACGACAGCGCGCCCGAGAGGTCGCGCATGGCCTTCTCCGGCGGCGAGCTCTCGATGTTGACGGCGTAGATCCGCAGGCCCTTGCCGGCCTTCTCGCGCATGAACTGGTCCAGCGCCAGCATCTCGGCCCGGCACGGCGCGCACCACGACGCCCAGTAGTTGATGACCACCACGTCGCCGCGCATGTCGGCCAGGCGATGAACGCCGTTGTTGACCGTGGCGATCGAGAACTCCGGGGCGACGTCGCCGGCGACCGCGTGCTTGGGCTTGGCCAGCACAAGGCTCGGCGCCGCCAGTCCCGCGACCAGCCCGCCCGCCATCAGTTCCCGCCGCCGCATGTGGCTCGCCCCCGAATTACAGCCCTTCAGCGCGTTATCGCCCAGGTTGCCGCCGGTCAAGCTTGCTCGCGGCGCTCCGCCGACGAACGAAGCGCCGTTCACACGGGCAAGCAAAGAGCCTAGGCTCGCCTCATGGACCGTCACGCTTCACTCGCAGCCATGTCCTCCATCGGCCGTCGCGGCCTCTATCGCGAGGTCGAGCCGTTCTCCTTCGGCTGGCTGCCCACCGGAAGCGCCCACGAGATCTATTACGAGGAATGCGGCGCGCCGCGCGGCAAGCCGGCGGTGATCCTGCACGGCGGACCCGGCGGGGCGATCAACCCCACCATGCGGCGGTTCTTCGACCCGTCACGCTGGCGCATGGCCCTGTTCGACCAGCGCGGCTGCGGCCGCTCGCGACCCAACGCCAGCCTCGAGGACAACACCACCTGGAGCCTGATCGCCGACATCGAGCGGCTGCGCGAGCACCTCGGGATCGAGAAGTGGACCGTGTTCGGCGGCTCCTGGGGCTCCACCCTCGCGCTGGCCTACGCCATCAAGCATCCCGACCGGGTCGAGGGCCTGGTGCTGCGCGGCGTCTTCCTGCTGACGCAGAAGGAACTGCGCTGGTTCTACCAGGACGGCGCCTCGATGCTGTTCCCCGACGCCTGGGAGCGTTTCCTGGCTCCCATCCCGCCGGAAGAGCGCGGCGACCTGATGGCCGCCTATCACAAGCGCCTCGTTCATCCCGACCGCCGCGTGCAGGCCGAGGCCGCCGGCGCCTGGAGCCAGTGGGAGGGCGACACCATCTCGCTGCGCGGCCCCGAGGCCCGGCCGCCGAAGTTCAACGAGGAGGACTTCGCGATCGCCTTCGCGCGGATCGAGAGCCACTTCTTCGTCAACGACGGCTTCTTCCCCGAGGACGGCTGGATCCTCAACAACATCGACACGATCCGCCACATCCCGGCCTGGATCGTCCAGGGCCGCTTCGACGTGGTGACGCCCCTGGCCAGCGCCTGGGCCCTGCACCGCGCCTGGCCCTCGGCCAATTTCGAGATCGTCTGGGACGCCGGCCACGCCTCGACCGAGCCCGGCGTCATCGACGGCCTGATCCGCGCCACCGAGGCGGCCTTCGGGCGGTAGTCCCGTCCCGGCTTTAAGCCGTCATCCCGGCCGGAGCGCAGCGTAGAGCCGGGACCCAGGGGCCACCGGCATAGAGGCGGCCGCCGCCAGAGAGTGAGCCTCGCCTCGGAACCCAATCCCCCTGGGTCCGGATAAGCCCTGCGGGCTTTCCGGGATGACGATGGAGTTTGCAGGAACGCTTCCTAAGCCGCCTCTTCCGCCAGCTCGCGCACGTCGATCACATGGCATCCGGCCGCCTTGGCCGCCTGCACGCCCTGGAGGCTGTCCTCGAACACCAGGCAATCCTGCGGCGCCACGCCCAGGCGGCGGGCGGCTTCGAGGAAGAGGTCGGGGGCCGGCTTGGCGGCCGCCACGTCCTCGATCGTGACGATGGCGTCGAACAACTCGTCCAGCCCCCGCGAGCGCAGGCTGAGCCGCACGAAGTCCGAAGGCCCGCTGGAGGCCACCGCCATCGGCAGGCGGCCGTGGAACGCGCGGGCGATGGCGGTGACGGCGGCGATCTCGGTCAAGCCGTCGATCCCGGCGCTGTAGGCCTCCCAGACGTGCTTCATCACCTGCGCGCGGTCCAGGGTCTGGCCGACCTCCTGCTCGAAGGCGTCCATCAGCATGTCGCCGGAGAAGCCGCCGCGCTCCAGGTACCAGGAGGCTTCCATCGCGTGGCCGGTCGACCTCAGGCCCGCCGGCCAGGCGACGGCGTAGAGCGCCAGGCTGTCCACCAGCGTGCCGTCGCAGTCGAAGATCAGGGCCTTGGTGTCGGGGAAACGCTCTTGGATCACTGGATGTCCCGGTTGCCGCCGCGCGGGAAGCCGCGGCGCTTGCTGCCGCCCGCCTATAGACGAGTCTTGCGGCGCTGTTGCGGCGCCAGGGTCCCTCGGGGCGCTTCAGGCCCGCAACTGGTGGCCCCGGCGCTGGATGGCCAGGCTCTCCCAGGCGCCGACGCCCACCAGCACGCCGGTGGTCAGCAGCGACAGCGCCAGCGGCGAGACCACCGCCGACACCGGGACCAGCAGCAGCAGGGCCGCCATGCCCGCCGTCCGCGCCGGCGACCAGATCCGGAACACCGCCCGCTTGAACAGCACCCCGCCCAGCAGGAACAGCAGCGGCCCGCCGATCAGGGCGGCCGAGATTTTCGGGTCGGCATGGCCCACCGGATGGTGGATCACCCACTCGTCGCCGACGGCCGCCACGATAACGCCCGCCACCGGCAGCAGGTGGCTGTAGGTGTAGGCGATGCGCGCCACCCGGCCCGGGTCCTCCGAATGGCTGATCGCCTCGCTGGCCGCCTCGGCGGTGAACGAGAAGTAGATCCACCACATGGCGAGGCTGGCCACGAACGACGAGGCGAACGACAGCACCACGACCGGCGTCCAGGCTAGGCCTGCAGCGGTCGCGCCCATGACCAGGATCGACTCGCCCAGGGCGATGATCGTGAACAGCGCGCAGCGCTCGGCCAGGTGCCCGCCCTCCACCGTCCAGTCGGCGGTCCGGCTGCGGCCCAGGCCCGGCGTCCAGAAGCCGGCGGCCGGTGAGGCGTACTCGATGGCGATGGCGGTCGCCCAGCAGGCCAGCCGCGCCTCGTCGGCCAGCAGGCCGCCGGCGATCCACAGCACGCCCGAGACCGACAGCCAGGCGCTGATCCGCAGGAAGTTCAGCCGCAGCCCCTCGTCGCGGCGCACGCACCACAGCGTGAAGATGCTGCGGCCCAGCTGGATCGCCACATAGGCCAGGGCGAACAGCAGCCCCCGGCCCTCGAAGGCCGTGGGGATCGACATGGTCAGCACCATGCCCGCGGCCATCACCACGAACAGCATGATCCGCACCGGCGGCCGCTCGGGGTCCAGCCAGTTAGTGACCCAGGCCGTGTAGACCCAGGCCCACCAGACGGCCATCAGCAGCAAGCCGGTCTCCAGCAGGCCCATCAGGCTGGGGTGGCCGATCAGCCCGTGCGACAGCTGGGTGACCGCGAACACGAACACCAGGTCGAAGAACAGCTCCACATAGGTCACCCGCGCGTGGCCGCCTTCGCGCGCCCGCAGCAGGCCCCGGCCCTCGATCTTGCTCATGGTCGCCCCTTCGCCCGGATTCGAGCGCCAGCCTAGAACGAATCCGCGGCTGGAACGCTATATCGGCATGAAGCCGCTCGACCTCCTGATGACCCGGGCCGCCATCGTCGGCCTCCCCGTCGCCCTGACCCTCGGCGCGGTCGCCGGCGCGATCATGCAGATCGGTCCGCAGGAGCGGGACCCCCAGCCCTTCGCCGAGGTCCACGGCAGCCAGTACGCCGAAGCCGCGCCCATGGCCTGGCCCGCCGGCAAGGTTCCCGACTACGTCATCGGCCAGGACTTCCTGCGCCCGCCCATGGACGAGACGCCGGTCGTGCTGACCTCGGCCGACATGGCCGAGATGGGCCTGATCGAGCCGGCCAGCTACGAGCCGGAGACGGCCGACGCCGACATCGTCTCGGCCTCCGGCGCCACCACCGCCGCGCTCGACGACCAGCCGACCGTTCCCACCGAACCCGCCGACGCCCCGCCGCGCAGCTTCGCCTCGACCAACGGCGACATCCTCGACAAGCGCCTGCCCGAAGAGGTGGTCGCCGGCCCGCCGGCTCAGGCCCCCGTACCGACGGAAGTCGCGCTGCGGTACTGAGGACCCCCTCAGTCGCTTCGCGACAGCTCCCCCAGGGGGGGAGCATCTAAAGCGCCGACCAGATCCTCCCCCTCTGGGGGAGGTGGCCCGAAGGGCCGGAGG
>LNIY01000114.1 GCA_001449105.1 Caulobacter vibrioides
AGATGTGTATAAGAGACAGTCCAGACCCTCCCCCTGAAGGGGGGGGGGGCCGGAGGGCCGGAGGGGGAAGTTGTCGCTGATGCCAGGGAGGCTGCCGGCTTTGCTGCCACGTCCCTCTCCGTCGGCTTCGCCGACACCTCTCCCTTCAGGGAGAGGGTCTCAGGCTTACCGGCAAATATCCACGCACCGCTTCGCCAGGGCCTGCGTCGCATCCACGAACGGCACGGTCAGATCCGCCTGGCTCATCACCAGCGGAACCTCCGTACAGCCCGCCACCACGGCCTGCGCGCCCAGCCCCACCAGCCGGTGCGCCAGGGCCGCCATGGTCTGCCGCGAGGCCGCCGACAGGTCGCCGCGCTTGATGCGGTAGAGCAGGGCCATGAACTCGACCTGCTCATGGTCGCCCAGTGTGACCGCCTCCAGCCCCAGGTGGGCGAGACGGTCGCGATAGATGGAAAGGCCGCCGGCCGTGCCCAGCACGCCGATCCGGGTCGCGCCGTCGACCCGGGCGGCCTCGACCGCCGTCTCCGGCAGGTCGATCAGCGGCAGGCCGCTGGACTTCACCTGCTCGGCGAAGGCGTGGGCGGTGTTGCAGGCGATGGCCAGAACCTCGGCGCCCGCGTCGCGCAGCCCCGCGGCCATGGCCGCCAGCACCGGGCCGGCCGCGTCGCCCTCGGTATTGCGATCGGGGATCTTCGGATTGATGTCGACCAGCACCCGAATGTGGTCCTGCTCGCGGGCGACGGGCGTGGCCGCCTGCAGCTTGGCCAGGAAGTCGAGGGTGGCGGCCGGACCCATGCCGCCCAGCACGCCGAGAACCTTGCTCATCGTTGCTCCTTTGCCCGCGCCTTGCGTGGTCCTCGCCCTTCGACAGGCTCAGGAGGAGGACCAGATCCAGCGCCGTGACCAGTAGAAAACCTCATCCTGAGCTTGTCGAAGGACGTGGTTTTCGTCTCCTTCAGCCCAGCGCCGGCTCCAGCACCGACTGGTAGCCGAACAGCCCCTGCGCGCCGCCGGTATGCAGGAACACCACCCGCTGGTTCTTGAACGCGCCCTTGCGGGCCTGGTCGATCAGGCCCTTCATCGCCTTGCCCGAATAGACCGGATCCAGCAGCAGCCCCTCGGTGCGGGCCGCCAGGGCCAGGGCGTCGATCACGCCTTGATCCACCAGGCCGTAACCTTCGCCCACATAGTCGCAGTCGGCCACGACTGCCTCGCGTTTCACCCGTCCGGCCGCGCCGATCGTCTCGGCGGTGGCGACGGCCAGGTTGAAGACGTTCTCTTCCTGCTTGGCCTTGGGCGCACGCACGCCGAAGCCGAGAATGGGGATGTCGACCGACAGGGCCGCGAAGCCGGCGACCAGGCCCGCATGGGTGCCGGCGCTGCCGGTGGCGGTGACCAGGCGATCGATCTTCAGGTCCTGTGCGTCGGCCTGCACCACCAGCTCGCGGGCGCAGTCGACATAGCCCAGGGCGCCGACCGTGTTGGAGCCGCCGCCGGGGATGACGTAGGGCTTGCCGCCGCGCCGGCGGACGATCTCGGCGGTGGCTTCCAGCTCTTCGTTCATGTCGGCCCCGCCGGGCACGAAGCGGATCGAGGCCCCCATCAGCTTGTCGAGCAGAACGTTGCCGTTGCCGACATAGTCGCTGGCCTTGGAGCCGGTGCGCTCTTCCAGGATGACTTCGGTCGAGAGGCCGTAGCGAGCCCCCGCCGCGATGGTCTGGCGCACGTGGTTGGACTGCACCGCGCCCTGCGTCACCAGGGTGTCGGCGCCCAGCGCCAGCGCCTCGCCGAGCAGGAACTCCAGCTTGCGGGTCTTGTTGCCGCCGCCGGCCAAGCCCGTGCAGTCGTCGCGCTTGACCCAGAGGTCGATCCCGAGCGCCTCGCCCAGCCTGGGCAGCGGCTCCAGCGGCGTCGGCAGGTGGGCGAAGCGGGCGCGGGGAAAGCGGGCCAGGTGCATGCGAAACTCCTATCCGGACGCTTGGAGATAGGCCGCGCCGCGCGGGCTGGCAAAGCGTTTCGGCGAGGCGTCGGGCCCAAACGGTGCTATGCTGGCGCTCGTCCGGCGGCCTCGACGCCGCCTGGCGCAAAAAGCCTGTCCCCGCGTACCCGCGGCTTGGTTTCCCCATTCCCCGCGGGCCTGTCGGAAGGCCGGGCGGACGTTGGGAGAAAACGCATGAACGCCAAGACCCTGAAGTCCGGGCCGCCGTCTCGCATCGGTCTTTCCGGCATGAGAACGACGCGCGGCCGGATCCTGGGCGTCGCCTTGCTGGCGATGCTGTCGCCGTCCGTCGGCGCGGCCGATTCCGTGCTGGTCATCGGCGGCGGAGGCATGGCCAAGGACTGTTCCGAGGCCGTGATCAGAGGCCGCTCCGACGAAGACACCATGCGCCTGTGCAACTCGGCGCTGGAGGCCGAGACCCTGTCGATGGGCGACCGGGCCCGCACCCTGGTCAATCGCGGGGTGATCCAGCTGCGCCGCCAGGCCTATGTCGAGGCGCGGGCCGACTTCGACGCGGCCGGCCGCATCGAGCCGAAGCTGGGCGAGGTCTATGTCAACCGGGGCGCGGCCCTGGTGGCCGAGGACCGCTTCGCCGAGGGGCGCAGCGAGATCGACCGGGGTCTGGCCCTAGGCGTCAAGCAGCCCGAGCGCGCCTATTTCAACCGCGCCCTGGCCAATGAGAACCTCGGCGACGTCAAGGCGGCCTATTACGACTTCCAGCGCGCGGCCGAGCTCGATCCGAAATGGACGGCGCCGAAGGAAGAACTGGCGCGTTTCTCGTTCAAGAGCCGCTGAGGCCGCGCGTTTCCGGCGCGCGGGGCGGCGACGGAGGCGCGGCATGAGGCGGATCCTGGCGATGGCGGCTGCAACGGGTCTGGCGCTGGCGGCGAACGCGGCCGGCGCCCAGGTCGATCCGCTCCTGGCCCAGGAGCGCGCCGCCGCGCGGATGGAGATCGAGGCCCTGCGCCAGCAGCAGATGGCCGAGGCGCGCGAGGCCCAGGCGGCCCACGACCGCGCGGCGACGGCGCAGACCCTGCGCGCGCTGCAGGCGCAGGGCGCTTCGGCCGGCCGGCCCTATCGGCCGCCGCCGGTCCAGGCTCTGCCCGAGCGCGGCGATCCCTCTGCGGGGTTGTCGCTGGGTCTGGGCGAACTGGACCGCTTGACCGACGCCCGCCTGGCGCGGAGCAATGAGGTGCTTCGGGCCATCAAGCCCGCTTCGGAACGCTAGAGGTCCTGCGCGCATGGAATGGGAAGGCGGCCGGCAGTCCGGCAACATCGAGGACCGTCGAGGCCTGGGCCCCGTCGCGGCCGGCGGCGGCATCGGCGCGCTGGTGCTGGCGGCGGTGGGCTATTTCGTGTTCGGCCTCGATCCTCAGACCACGCTGAACGCCGTGGAGGGCGCGCAAGCCCCGGCGGCCCAGCAGCAGGAAGGCCGGCGCGGTTCGGTGCAGGACGAGGGCGGCCGCTTCGTCGACGTCATCGAGACCTCGAACACCGACGTCTGGGGTCCGATCTTCGCCCGCTCCGGGGGAAAGTACGTCCCGCCTGCTTCGGTGGTGCTGTACGACGACCAGACCGGCACCGGCTGCGGCCTCGGCCAGTCGGCGATGGGGCCGTTCTATTGCCCCGCCGACCGCAAGGTCTATCTCGACCTCAGCTTCTGGAACGAGCTGGAGAGCCGCTTCGGCGCCAAGGGCGAGTTCGCCCGCGCCTATGTGATCAGCCACGAGATCGGCCACCACATCCAGAACCAGCTGGGCGCCAACCGCCAGGCCCAGCGGCTGGGCCGCCAGGGCGCCGAGAGCGGGTCGGTGCGGCTGGAGCTGCAGGCCGACTGCTACGCCGGCGTCTGGGCCCGCCACGCGCCCGAGGTCTCCAGCATCCGCGTCACCCGCGCCGACATCGAGGACGGCCTGGGCGCGGCCGCCGCCGTGGGCGACGACGCCATCCAGTCCAAGGCGCAGGGGCGGGTGATGCCCGACAGCTTCACCCACGGCACCAGCGAGCAGCGCATGCGCTGGTTCGGCAAGGGCTACGACGCCGGCAAGCCCGCCGCCTGCGACACCTTCGTGGCGGACGAGCTGTAGGGAGACGTCCGGCCGGACGACCGGTTGGGGAGGAGATGATGGGCGAGAGGGAAGTGACGGCCGTCGAAATGGCGCGCGCCGCCGGCGTCGATCCGAAACGCTTCAGGCAGAAGCTGCGCGAAGCCCGGCTGGCCTGGCACGCCCACAACGCGCCGTGGCGCGTCGTCGAGCACGGCCCTCGTCATGAGCAGATGGTGGCCGTCCTGACGCGCATGCTGAGGGCGTCCTGACGAAGGCCTCCACGCATTGACCAGCCCCGGCCCCTACTTGCGCGGGATATGGGCGATGACCTGGATCTCGACGATGCCGCCGGGCGCCAGAACGCCGCTCGTGCCCACGGCCGTCCAGGCAGGGCTGGGGCCCTTGATGAACTCGCTCTTCACGGCGTTGATCATGGCGATCTGCTCCCAGCGCGGGGCGGGCTGGTCGGGGCCTTCCCAGACGTGGAAGCTGTTGATCATCGCCACGTCGTCGAAGCTGGCGCCGGCGGCCTTCAGCGTCGCCTCCAGGGCCTTGAAGGCGCGGCGGACCTGGGTCTTGAACGCTTCGGCGTCCGTGCCTTCGCCGGGCGCGCGACCGACGATCACGCCCGAGACGTACAGCGTGTCGCCCACGCGGCGAGCCGGGGCGTACTTGATCTCGTCATAGGCCTTCTGGTGCTGGGCGTTGGGGATGATCACCTCGCCGCCGGAAGAGGGAATCTTCCTCGGGTAGGTCTCCTGGGCCAGGGTCGGCGTGGCGAGCAGGGCGCAGAGCGCGGGCAGGATCAGGCGGCGGATCAAGACGGACCTCCGGAGAATGGCGTTCTTTGATCGATGGCGAAGCCGCCGGCGGTCCAGTGAAATTCCTGTCACCCGCGCCGCGCTGCGGGCTCTTGACCCGCGCGTCAATCCTCCTAGTGTCCGCCCTGTTCACCGGGGGGTCGCTGTCGCGGCTGAGATTGGGCTTGAGCCCTGACCCGTCGAACCTGATCCGGGTCATGCCGGCGAAGGGAGGGAACGCGGATCTGGTGCGTACAGTCCAGGCCGTAAGACCGACTTAGCTCGACACGTCCGGGTCTCTTCAGTGCTTGAGGAGCCCGCAACATGAACGCCCAAACCCCAATCCTTCCGGCGACCGGCGACGTCGCCACCGGCCCCGTGCCGGGATCGCGCAAGGTCTACCAGGCCGGCGAGATCTTCCCCGACATCCGCGTGCCGTTCCGCGAGGTGGCCGTCCACCCGTCGGCCAACGAGCCGCCGGTGACCATCTATGACCCGTCCGGTCCCTACACCGACCCGAACGCCACCATCGACATCGCCAAGGGCCTGGACCGCGCCCGCGACGCCTGGGTCGTGGCTCGCGGCGACGTCGAGGTGGTCGCCAATCCGCGCGAAGTGAAGCCCGAGGACAACGGCTTCGCCCAGGGCAAGCACCTGGCGCCGCAATTCCCCGACAACGGCCGCAAGATCTATCGCGGGACGCAGGGCAAGCTGGTCACCCAGCTGGAATACGCCCGCGCCGGGATCATCACCGCCGAGATGGAATACGTCGCCATCCGCGAGAACCTGCGCCGCGAGCAGACCCGCCCGTGCGTGCGCGACGGCGAGGACTTCGGCGCCTCGATCCCCGATTTCGTGACGCCCGAGTTCGTGCGCCAGGAAGTGGCCCGCGGCCGCGCCATCATCCCGGCCAACATCAACCACGGCGAACTGGAGCCGATGGCCATCGGCCGCAACTTCCTGGTCAAGATCAACGCCAACATCGGCAACTCGGCGGTGCTCGGCACCGTCGCCGAGGAAGTCGACAAGATGGTCTGGGCCACCCGCTGGGGCGCCGACACGGTCATGGACCTGTCGACCGGCCGCAACATCCACAACATCCGCGACTGGATCATCCGCAACAGCGCCGTCCCCATCGGCACCGTGCCGATCTACCAGGCGCTGGAGAAGGTCGGCGGCGTGGCCGAGGACCTGAACTGGGAGGTCTTCCGCGACACGCTGATCGAGCAGGCCGAGCAGGGCGTCGACTACTTCACGATCCACGCCGGCGTGCGTCTTCCGTTCGTCCCCATGACTGCAAAGCGGGTCACCGGGATCGTCTCGCGCGGCGGCTCGATCATGGCCAAGTGGTGCCTGGCCCACCACAAGGAGAACTTCCTCTACGAGCGCTTCGACGAGATCTGCGAGATCATGCGCGCCTACGACGTGTCGTTCTCGCTGGGCGACGGCCTGCGTCCCGGCTCGACCGCCGACGCCAACGACGAGGCCCAGTTCTCGGAACTGCGCACCCTGGGCGAGCTGACCAAGGTGGCCTGGAACCACGGCGTGCAGGTGATGATCGAGGGGCCGGGCCACGTGGCCATGCACAAGATCAAGGCCAACATGGAAGAGCAGCTCAAGCACTGCCACGAGGCCCCCTTCTACACCCTCGGTCCGTTGACGACGGATATCGCCCCTGGCTACGACCACATCACCTCGGCCATCGGGGCTGCCATGATCGGCTGGTTCGGCACGGCGATGCTCTGCTACGTCACGCCCAAGGAGCACCTGGGCCTGCCCGACCGCAACGACGTCAAGGTCGGCGTGGTCACCTACAAGCTGGCCGCCCACGCCGCCGACCTCGCCAAGGGCCATCCGGGCGCCTCGATGCGCGACGACGCCATCAGCCGGGCGCGCTTCGAGTTCCGCTGGGAAGACCAGTTCAACCTCGGCCTCGACCCCGAGACCGCCCAGGCCTTCCACGACGAGACCCTGCCCAAGGAGGCGCACAAGACCGCGCACTTCTGCTCGATGTGCGGCCCGAAGTTCTGCTCGATGAAGATCAGCCAGGAAGTCCGCGACTTCGCCGCCGCCCAGGCGCCGAACACGGCCGAGCTTGGCATGGCCGAAATGAGTGAGAAGTTCCGGGAACAGGGGTCTGAGATTTACCTGAAGACGGAATAGGCGCGGCTTTCCAAAAGCCGTTCTTGCGATGAAGCTGACGGGGCTCGGTTCTCAGGAACCGGGCCCTTGTCATGTGGAGGCTCATGCCGACCATCCTGATCATTGCTGGGCCTAACGGGGCGGGCAAAACGACTTTCGCCAACGCTCTGTTGGCGCGTCGTGCGGAGCCTTTCGAGTTCGTCAACGCTGACGAGATCGCTCGCCGAATGCATCAGTCGGTCCTGGATGTGGGAACAGACATGCTGGCCGGACGGCAGATGCTGGGTCTGCTAGAAACCCTGACGGCGGAGAGACGCGACATAGCGTTGGAGACGACGCTGGCGAGCCGTTCATACGCCCGCCGCATCCAGCAATGGCGGCATGAAGGCTACCGTGTGGAGCTGGTCTATTTACGCCTGCCCACAGTGGAGGACTCTTTGGCTCGCGTGCGCCAGCGGGTCGAGATGGGCGGCCACGATATTCCTGAGCGTGATATCCGCCGACGGTTTCCTCGAAGCCTTCGTTATCTCGACGAGATCTACAAGCCGCTCGTCGACGCTTGGCAGGTGTGGCTGAGTGGCGAGGAGGGGGTGAAACTGCTAGATTCATCGACATGACCCAACGCACCGACATCAAGCTTGTCGAGGAGGCCTTGAAGGAAGCTGCTTGGAAGGCGCGTCATGGTACGCGCGAGGAGCGCGCGGGCAAGTTTTTGGGCAGGCAGGCGGCGGTCGAAAAGGCGGTCGCGGTGCTCCAGAAGAAATCCGGCGACTAGGCTCCGATCCGAACGGACAGCATGAAGATCCTGGCTGGCTTCGCCCTGATCGCGGGACTGCTTGTCGCCGCTCCTGTGGCCGCCCAGACCAATCTACGCCTCACCGTTGAAACCGGCTCCGTTCCCAAACCCCTGCAAGGCGTCTGGAAATCCCGTGGCTATGGCTGGGTCGTGCGGTTCGACGCCGCTGGCCCGAGCCTCTACCATCTGGCGGGCGATGACTGCTGGCGTGATCCCAGGCCCGAGGCCGATCCGGACGGGGTGCTGAAGCTCTGGCGGCCCGCCGGCGCCGCTGTCGAGACGGCCGGCGAGCCCGACGGCACGGTCTATCAGTTCGATCGGCTGAAGGCCTTGCCCGTCGCCTGTTCCCAGACGCGCCCGTGGACGCCTCAGCGCAGGCTGGCCGTCGTCGCCGACACCTTCGCCGCCTATTACCCGCTCTCCCAGGAACGCGGCCTCGACTGGACCGCTCGGCGGCGCGACGCCTTCACGGCGCTGGGAAAGAACCCGGACGACGCGGCGCTGTGGAACGCCCTGGCCGTGCTGCTGCGCGGGATCGACGACGCCCATGCCGCGCTCGACGGGATCGTCGGCGGGCGGCTGCGCACCCGGCGGTTCGGCGAAGCGGCGGTGGTGATGCGCGCCAAGGCCGCTCCCGGCGGCGAGGCGGCCTGGGGGCGGGCTTGGCGGAACGGCGTACTGGCCGCGCCGCTGGGCGCGCGCGAGGCCGCCGGCGGACGGATCCTGTGGGGCCGCAAGGACGGGGTCGGCTACCTCGCCGTCACCGCCATGGGCGGTTTCGATCCCAAGGCCGGCGACGATGATGTGACCCTGCTCGACGCGACGCTGGACGAGGCGATGACCGCCTTCGCCGGCGCCTCGGCGGTGATCGTCGACGTCAGCGACAACCGCGGCGGCTACGACGTGATCGCCCGCCGGATCGCCGCGCGCTTCGCCGACCGGCGGCGCGTGGTCGGCTCCAAGGTCGCGGTCGGCGGCGACGGCGCGGCCCAGCCGCTGTTCGTCGCGCCGTCGGAGCGCCCGCGCTATCTCGGCCCCGTCTGGCTGCTGACCAGCCCGGTCACGGTCAGCGCCGGCGAGACCTTCACGCTGTCGATGCGGGCCCTGCCCAACGTCCGCCAGGCCGGCGAGACCACGCGCGGAGCGCTGTCGGACCAGCTGCAGAAGCCGCTGCCGGGCGGCTGGCGCTTCGCCCTTCCGGCCGAGATTCATCGCGACGCCGGGGGCAAGGTGGTGGAGGGGGAGGGGGTCGTGCCGCAGATCCCGATGGCGGTTTTTCCGCCGGGCGACCCGCCCACCGACCCGCAAGGCCACGCCAAGGCCCTCAGCCGTCTGCTGGACCTGATCGGCGGGCGCTGAACTTTTTCGCGCGCCCCTGTCGGCTCCCGCCGCGTTGAAACGTCCTAGGGGCGCAACAACGATCCAAGGGAGGATCCCCATGACCTATGTCGACGGTTTCGTGGTCGCCGTGCCCAAGGCCAATGTCGAGCGCTACAAGGAGATGGCGACCCTGGCGGGCTCGATCTGGATGGAGCTGGGCGCGCTGTCCTATGTCGAGGCCCTGGCCGACGACGTGCCCTACGGCGAGCTGACCTCGTTCCCCCGCGCCGTCCAGCTGAAGGACGACGAGGTGACGGTGTTCTCGTGGATCACCTACGAGAGCAAGGCCAAGCGCGACGAGGTGATGGCCAAGGTCATGGAGGATGAGCGCCTCAAGCCGTACATGAACGACATGCCCTTCGACGGAAAGCGCATGATCTTCGGCGGCTTCGAAACCATCGTCGAGCGCTGAGGCCCCGGCCGTGGAACGCCGGCGACCCCGCCCGCATTCCACGGTCATGCTCGAACTGATCCTCGACCTCTGCAATCTCGTCGGCGGCTTCCTGCTGGCGATCGGCTTGCTGGCGCTGCTGCCCAGGGCCGGCGACGACCTGGGGCGCTTCGCCGCGCGCCTGGCGCCGTTCGGCTGGATCGTCGGGATCGCGGCCCTGGTCTGCGGCGGCTACTTCCTGATCGTGCACCTGGTCTCGGGGCCGCACGTCTTCCACTTCGAGATCGTCGGCATCGCCGTCGGCGTGCTGCTGCTGTGGGACCGTCTGCGGGCCGGCGCGGTGGCCCGGCGCCTTGGGGGCTCGGGCGAGCTGCCGGCCAGCGGCTCGCGGGGCGCGGGCCTCGTCCTGGCGGTGTTCGGGATCATCGCGATGATCGTAGGGTTGCAGGGTCTCTTCACGCCCGATTGAGGTGTAAGGTCCGCTTAAGGCCTCGGGCGCAGGATCCGGACATGCGCGATGCGGTCAGGGAGGCCGTCATGTCGTCCACCGTCACGTCCAGCACACGTCGCTTCAGCGACCATTTCGAGCCGCAGGACATCGATCCTCAGGAGCAGCGCCGCCTGCGCGGCCACCTGGAGCAGATCGACTACACGGCCTTTCTCTCCAACCGCGAGATCATGGCCCAGGCCCTGGGGCGGCTCGACGCCGGCCATTTCCAGAAGCTGGCCGTCAGCACCGCCCAGGCGCGGGCGCGCTGGGCCGCCATGGCCCTGGCGATCGGGCAGTCGGGCCGGGCGCCCGATACGGCCGAGGTCGAGAAGCTGGCGGCGCTGCGCCTGGCCTATGACGAACTGTCCGCCGCCTACGAGGCGCTGAGGCGCATGGTCGAGCGCGGCTATGTCGCCTACGGGCCGGCCGCGTCGTCCTGAAGGGCTGCTTCGGCGGGAAACGGGTTCGCGTCGGGAGAAGACTGGGGGGAAGGGGCCTCCCCCCGACGCGTCCGCCATGGAGCGCCGCAACCCTGCCGGAGGTTGTGCGCGGGCGGTTCGGGCCGTCGCCTAGGGAGCGCCGTCCGAGCGAGTCGCCGCACCTGCGGCCTCGGATCGACCATGCTCTTTATAGTTGTGCCGGGCAATCCATTTTTTCCACCGAAGGTCGAAGTTCCGCCGGGGAAAGCTTTACCGTGTTCTACGGCAGGCGGTCGCCGCGATGCAGAGGGTCGGGCAGGGGATCGCCGGCCTTCACGAACTGCAGCGACACCGAGTTGATGCAGTAGCGCAGGCGGGTCGGCGCCGGACCGTCCGGGAAGACGTGGCCCTGGTGGCTGTCGCAGCGGGCGCAGCGGGTCTCGATGCGCACCATGCCGTAGGAGGAGTCGCGCACGCCCTTGACGTGGTCCTCGTCGTACGGGGCGTAGAAGCTGGGCCAGCCGGTGCCGCTCTCGAACTTGGTCTCGTGCTTGAACAGCGGCAGGCCGCACAGCCGGCAGCCGTAGACGCCGGGGCTCTTCTCGCCCAGCAGGCCGCCGCAGAACGGGGCCTCGGTGCCGTGGTGCAGCAGGACGCGCGCCTCCTCGGCGGTCAGGTCGGCCTCCAGGCGCTCGCGCTCGGGCTCGGTGGGCGGGGTCAGGTCGAAACCTGTGGAAGAGAGGGTGGCGGCTTGGGTCATGCGTGCCAATCTAGGGGCTCGCACGGCCCGCCGGTAGGGCGCGCCGCATCAAGGGATGGGAACCGCATGATCACCTCGACCACTCCGTACGTCGCCGAGCGCGAGACCGTGGCCACCCTGGGCGTCGTCTCGGGCGAGGCGATCATCGGCGCGCACATCTTCCGCGACCTGTTCGCCGGCATCACCAACATCATCGGCGGCCGCGCCGGCGGCTACGAGAAGGCCCTGCGCGAGGCGCGCGACATCGCCCTGCAGGAGATGATCGACGAGGCCCGCCGCCAGGGCGCCGACGCCGTGGTCGGCGTGGATCTCGACTACGAGGCCCTGGGCGCCGACAACGGCATGCTGATGGTCACCGCCGCCGGCACCGCCGTGAAGCTTCGCTGATGACGATCGCCGTCGCCTTCCTCCAGCCGGGCTGGGCCGACTGGGAAGCCGGTCCCGTGCTGGCCTCCCTGCGTGAATATTTCGGCGTCCAGATCGAGATCGCCACCCCGACCGGCGACCCGGAGACCTCGATCGGCGGGATCCTGGCCGCCGCCGACTACCGCTTCGACGATCCCGTCCTGTCGGACGCCGACGCCTATCTGCTGATCGGGTCGGACGCCTGGCAGGGCTACGAGAACGACGTGGTGTTCGGCCTGCTGCGCCAGGCTCATGCCGACGGCAAGATCGTCGCCGGCATCTGCGGGGCGACCATCGCTCTCGCCAAGGCCGGCCTCTTGGCCGGCAAGGCCCACACCTCCAACGGCAAGGACTGGCTGGCCGAGCAGGCCCCGGGCTATGCCGGCGCCGAAGCCTATGTCGAAAGCCCCCGCGCGGTGGTCGACGGCAAGATCGTCACCGCCGCGGGCTCGGCCCCGGTGACCTTCTCGGCCGAGGTCACCCGCCTGATCGCGCCGGAGGCCTCCGAGCGCCTCGACGGCTACGTGGCGATGTTCGCCCGGGAGTTCGGCGAGGGCTGAGCGCTGCGTCACCCTCGTCCTTCGACAAGCTCAGGATGAGGGTGATTGCAAAGGCGGGTTTGAGTTCCTCATCCTGAGCTTGTCGAAGGACGAGGAACTCACTCACTTCACCGCCGCCGCGCCCGCCCGGGCCAGGACGCCGTCCTGCTCGGGCGTGGCTCCGGCGACGCCGACCGCCCCGACGATCCTGCCGTCGACCAGCAGCAGCTCGCCGCCCTCGATGGCCAGGGCGCCGTTGGAGATGGCGTTGAGGTTGCCGCCCTTGACCGCGTCCTGGAACGTCTTGGTGGGACGGCGATAGGCCGTGGCGGTCTCGGCCTTGCGGCGCGAGACCTCGGGGGCCGAGTACGAGGCCCCGTCCATCTTCCAGACCAGCACGGGCGCGCCGTTCGGCTCCACGACCGTGATGCTCACCGCGACGCCGGCCTTGGCCGCCTCGGCTTCGGCGGCGGCGGCCACGGCCTTGGCCTCCTTCAGCGTGACGTTGCGGCCGTAGGGCTCGGCGGCCCAGGCGGTGGAGGCCGCCAGCAGGCCGGCGGCGATCAGTGCGATACGGATCATGGCAGCTTCACCTCGTCGTTCAGGGCGGTGATCTGCGGCTGGTCGCTGACGATGCGCAGGCGCAGCTCCGACGGCTTGGCGCCGGCGGGGATCTTCAGGCGGGCGGTGTGCACCTTGGGCAGCAGGTCCTTCGGCGCGGCCAGGGCCGGCACGGCGGCGCTGGCCAGCACCTTGCCCGAGGCGTCGACCAGTTCCAGCTTCGAGGCCTTGGCGTCCTGGGCGCCCAGGCTGTGGACCTTGGCGGTGATCGCCGAGCCCTTCACGCTCACGTCGCCGCGGCCGATGCCGAGGTCGGCGCGCAGCGAGGGATCGTCGCCCGGCGTCGCCAGGGTCATGTCGATGATGCTGGTCCGGCCCGGCGGCAGCACGACGGTGACGGCCTTGGTGCGCTCGAAGGCGACCTGGCGCGTTTCGCCCGGTCCGTCGATCGCGTCGTCGCCCGACGCATCGAGCCCTTGCGTCAGCGTCCATTGGCCGGGCGCGATGGTCCAGCCGGTCATCACCGCCGTCACCGGCTTGTCCGACAGGTTGTAGGCCACGACCTTGAAGCCCTTGGCCGTGCCGTCCTTGACCAGGATCGCCACGTCCTCGCCCTTCGCCCCGTCCTCGAAGCGCCAGCTGACCAGGTGGCCGGGATTCATCTGGCCGCGCTTGTTGGCGATGCCGCCCAGGCGCGAGCGCTGCAGCACGTCGGACGGAATCTCCACCCGGTCCGACCACCAGTGGCCCTCGGTGTGCATGTACATGTGCTGGTCGGCCCACTGGATCTCGTCGGCATAGGCCTTTTCGAGCCAGGTCTTGTCGCCGGTCAGGCTCCAGGCGGCGAAGCGCTCCATCGCCCCGCCCTTGGCGGCCGACTTGACGACGGCGTCCTTGTGGGCTTCGGCCAGGCCCAGCTGCGACAGGGCGTTGTCGTTGAGGTCGTTCAGCGACTTGATCCCGTTCTTGGAGATCCGCCACTGGATCGGCGCCAGGTACTTGGCCTCGCCCGTCCAGCGCCAGGCCTGCCAGAAGATCTGGAACGGCCCGCTCGCGCCCGAGCCTTGCAGCACCGTGCCGCCCCGTTCCGCATCGGTGCGCCAGTTGATCTCGTTGGGATAGGAGCCGTCGGGCTTCACGTGCGCCAGGTAGCCGTCGGCCAGGCCCAGCACGATGTCGCGGGCGGTCTGGTCGCGGTTGTAGTCGCCGATCAGGATCGCCGGGTGCACGACGCCGAACGAGTAGGGCTTCTGCCACTCCCACGGGCCCTCGCGATACGAGATCGTACCGCTGTACCAGTTGGTGTTGAAGTGGACGTGGCCGGCCGGGTTTCTGTCGATGATCCCCGGCAGGGCCTTCACCGTCGTGAACAGACGCTCGACGGCCAGCGGGTCGCCGTAGTCGAGATACATCGCCTCGCTGTTGGAGTTGATGCCCTCCTCGTAGGCGTGCAGCTCGTCGGTGGCGATGGTCGACAGGCCGTTGGTGAACATGCCGTTGCGGTAGACCGCGTCGGTCAGCAGGTTCAGCGAGCCCTTCACCTTGTCGGGATCCACGCCCATCAAAGCGAGGCCCGGCCACTGCTGCAAGAGGTCGGTGTCGTCAGACAGGCCGCCGCCGAAGTCGCCGTAGGGAACCTGGCGCTCGTCGATCCACCAGTTGATGAACTTGGCCACCCGCTTGAGGTCTTGCGTCTGGCGGAAGGCCCACAGCGGAACGCCGTCCGGCGCCTTGGGCTGCTCGAAGGCCGGCCAACCCTGGCTGCCATAGGTGATGTCGCCCCAGTATTCGCGGCCTTCCTTGTGGTCGGGATCCACGCGCAGCAGGTCGGAGATGTCGGCGTAGAGGCGGCGATACAGGCCCTGGCGCTTGGAGGTGGTGTGCTCCTCGACCAGGAAGGCCCAGTTGTCCTTCACCTGGTTGAAGCGGTCGGCCACGTGCTCGGCCTTGGCCTCCTCGCGGGCCTTGAACACCAGCCGCACCTTGGCGCCGTCCAGGGCCTTGGCGCCGAACTCGGCGCTGTCGGCGGCGATGGTCAGGTACAGGCTGTCGGCGGTGAGGATCCGGTCGCGCAGGTCCAGCCACAGGGTGCGGGCCTGCCCGGCCTTCACCGAGACCGACACGTCGATCATGTTGCGGCCCGGCCAGATCGGGTCCTTGACCTGGATGTTCAGCGGAATGACCGAGCCTGCCGCGCCGGGCAGGGCGGGGATGTCCAGCGCGATCCCGTCCAGGCCGTCGCGAGCGTTCTCCCAGCCATAGGCCCAGTTGCGGGCCAAGGCCTGCGCGGCCGGCGCGTCGCCGAAGCCCGAGGGGATCATCACGTGGACGATCGGCAGGCCGGGCGCGGCGAGATCGGCGACCGGGCGCTTGCGCTGCGGAGCCGCGTCGGGGATCGCCACCACCGTCGCCCGCTCGCCGGCCGGGAAACGCCCGGCGACATAGGCGTTGAGGTCGGAGAGGTTCAGGTAGTCCGGCGCCACGTCGGCCCGGACCGTGTAGTTCATCTTGAAGACGCCCTCGGGCTCCTTGCCGGACGAGACGTCATAGGCCCAGAGCTCCTGGATCGGGGTTTCCTGGTCGGTGTTGGTGAAGGTCAGCACGCCGCCCTTCAGCGGCTGGGCCAGGGTGGTCACCGAGCGGTAGAGGCCCTTGGGGCGCACGCCGACCCTCTTACCCTTCTCACCGGCTTTCGCCGCCCAGGTCAGCTCGCCATAGGCCGGCCCCTGGATCTCCAGGCGGCTGATCGGCTCGTCGGGCAGGGCCAGGGTCAGGGCCTTGCCGCCCTCGACATAGGTGTTCCAGTCCGGCAGCGGGAAATAGTCGTCGCGGCCTTCCAGGCGCGAGCGGTTGTAGACGCCGGGCCAGGTGGTCTCGGGGATGCCGTCGTTGGCCCGCCACATCCATTCCTTGATGTCCTTGGCGTCGGCGAACTCGACCTTGCGGATGCGGGTGGCCGGATCGGTCAGCAGGGGCGGGGCCTCGCCCGTCCAGCCATGGCGCAGGCGCCAGGCCGCGCGCGTGGCCGGATCCTCCAGCGTCGGGACCGGCGCGGCCGCGGCCGGCGCCTCGTTGCGGGCCAGGGCGGCGACGCCGGCGCCGTCGAGGGCGCGGTCGTAGACGCGGATCTCGTCCAGGTCGCCGCCGCGCAGGAAGTTGTAGCGGCTCTGCACCTGGTGCGGGGCGATCACCCGGCCGGCGATGCCGAACTGATCCAGGCCCGCGTCATAGACCCGCCTGGCCTCCTTCCTGGCGACAGGCTTGCCGTCGATATAGAGCTGCACGCCGGTCTGCTCGTCCCAGGTGAAGGCCAGGTGCGTCCAGGCGTCGGCGGTCGGCGGCTTGTCCAGCTTGAACGAGACGCGGGTGCGCGCCAGGCCGTTGTCGGTGACGAAGGCGTCGAAGCCCGAGCCGTTCCAGTCGATGCGCAGGAACGCCATGTCCCAGCTGGTATGGTCGGCGTAACCGACGCGGAAGATCACGAACGGCGCGACGCCCACCGGATAGCCCGAGCGCCAGAAGAACGAGAGAGTCCCACGCTGGGCCTGGATGTTGCCCGGCGCGTTCCAGGCCAGGATCCCGTCGTCCTGGGCCGACAGGGCGGGACCGGCCTTGCCCGTCGGGATCACCGCCACCTTGTCGGCGAAGTTGGGGACGGCGTCTCCGGCGGCGTAGTCGGCCTTCAGGCCCTTGTCGCCGGAGACGTGGAAGAGAAGGGCGGGCTCGGCGGCCGCAGCCGCGCCGGCGGCGGCGAGAACCGAAAAGGCCGAGGCCACAAAAAGCGCCTGCTTTACCACGCGTCACTCCCTGGTCGTTCTTATTGGAAACCGGTGTCATGGTTCCTGCGACGCTTTTAGCGCGACCGGCTCGCGTTGCAAACCGGCCTTGGCCTGATACGCCTAGGAGAGCCGAGATGCTCCCCCTTCTGCGAAGCGACTGAGGGGGCCGCCGAAGGCGGTGCTGACCCCCTCCGGCCCTCCGGGCCACCTCCCCCAGAGGGGGAGGATCTAAGCAAACGAACTGTTCGAGGGCCGCCGATGTTCACGAAGATCCTGATCGCCAACCGGGGTGAGATCGCGGTGCGGGTGATCAAGACGTGCCGTCGGCTGGGGATCGCCACGGTGGTGGTGTACTCGGACGCCGACGCCGACAGCCTGGCGGTGGAGATGGCCGACGAGGCCGTGCACATCGGCGCCTCGCCGGCCGCGCAGAGCTATCTCGTCGCCGACAAGATCATCGCCGCCTGCAAGCAGACCGGGGCCCAGGCCGTGCACCCCGGCTTCGGCTTCCTGTCGGAGAAGGCCGAGTTCGCCCAGAGGTGCGCCGACGAGGGCATCGTCTTCATCGGTCCCAACCCCGGCGCGATCAGCGCCATGGGCGACAAGATCGAGAGCAAGAAGTTCGCCCAGGCCGCGGGCGTCTCCTGCGTGCCCGGCCATATCGGCGAGATCGCCGACGTCGCCGAGGCGCTGAGCGTGTCGGAGACCATCGGCTATCCGGTGATGATCAAGGCTTCGGCCGGCGGCGGCGGCAAGGGCATCCGCGTGGCCTGGAGCCGCAAGGACGTCGAGGAAGGCTTCCCGGCCGTGCGGGCCGAGGCCGCCGGCGCCTTCGGCGACGACCGCATCTTCATCGAGAAGTTCATCGAGAGCCCGCGCCACATCGAGATCCAGGTGCTGGGCGACAAGCACGGCCACGTCGTCCACCTGTTCGAGCGCGAATGCTCGATCCAGCGGCGCAACCAGAAGGTCATCGAGGAGGCGCCGTCTCCGCTGCTGGACCCGCAGACCCGCGCGGCCATGGGCGCCCAGGCCGTCGCCCTGGCCAAGGCGGTGAACTACGACAGCGCCGGCACCGTCGAGTTCGTCGCCGGCCAGGACAGAAGCTTCTACTTCCTGGAGATGAACACCCGCCTGCAGGTGGAGCATCCGGTCACCGAACTGATCACCGGCCTTGATCTGGTCGAGCAGATGATCCGGTCGGCGGCCGGCCAGCCGCTGTCGTTTGGCCAGGCGGACCTGAAGATCCACGGCTGGGCGGTCGAGAGCCGGATCTACGCCGAGGATCCCTACCGCAAGTTCCTGCCCAGCATCGGCCGCCTGGTCCGCTACGCCCCGCCGCCGGAAGGCCAGAAGGGCGCCTGCACCGTCCGCAACGACGCCGGCGTGCGCGAGGGCGACGAGATCTCGATGTACTACGACCCGATGATCTCCAAGCTCTGCACCTGGGCCCCCACCCGCAGCGAAGCAGTCAAGGGCATGGCCCGGGCGCTGGAGGACTTCCACATCGAGGGCCTGGGCCACAACGTGCCGTTCCTGGCCGCGGTGATGGACCAGGCGCGCTTCGTCGCAGGGACGCTGGCCACCAGCTACATCAAGGACGAGTTCCCCGACGGCTTCTCAGGAACCGAGCCCACCGCCTTCCAGGCCGCCCTGCTGGTCGCCGTCGGCTGCGCCATGCAGGCCGTCCAGGCCCGGCGTCTGGGCCGCGCCCGGGCCGACTGGACGGTGGTGGTCGGCCACGGCAAGCAAAGGGTGCATCTGTCGGGGGAGGGGTCCAGCCTGACCGTCGAGCTGCTCGACGAGGACCGCAGCCTTTCCCTGACCGACATCGCCTGGCGGCCGGGCCTGCCGACCTTCCGGGGCGTGCTGGACGGAACCGCCTTCACCGCCGAGGTCGCCCCCGCGGCCGAGGGCTTCGTCATCCGCCACCGCGCCGCCAAGGCCCGGGTGCTGGTGCTCACCGCCCGCAGCGCCGAGCTGCACGAGAAACTCCCCGCCAAGGCCCCGGCCGACACCTCCAGGCTGGTGCTCTCGCCGATGCCGGGCCTGGTCGTCTCCATGGACGTCGAAGTCGGCCAGCAGGTCCGCGAGGGCGAGGTGGTCTGCGTGCTCGAGGCCATGAAGATGCAGAACATCCTGCGCGCCGAGCGCGACGCCGTCGTCAAGACCGTCAACGCCAGGCCCGGCGACCCCGTCGCCGCCGATCAGGTGCTCGTGGAATTTGGCTGACGTCTGTGTTTAGGTCGCCCTCGAAATCAATCGGGGGATGATTCCATGGATCTGAAGCACAAGCTGTTCGGCTTTTCCGGCCGGATGCGCCGGCTCGACTATTGGCTGCTGAGCATCGGGGCCAATATCAGCATCGGCATCGTCGACGCGATCCAGACCTTGGCGTTCAACGGCGGCGACTTCGCCGCCCTGCAGTCCGACGGCAACATCGTCAGCAGCGTCATCTCCGTGGCGCTGAACATCCTGAACCTCTGGATCAGCGTCGCGATCATGGTCAAACGCTGCCACGACCGCGACAAGCGCGGCGGCTGGGTGGCGTTCTTCCTGCTGGTGCCGATCGTCGGCTGGATCTGGGGCTTCATCGAGCTGGGCTTCCTGGACGGCACCCAGGGCCGCAACCGCTTCGGCGCCTCGCCCAAGGGCATCGGCGGCAGCGACGAGGAAGACCTGGCCAAGGTCTTTGCTTGAGGCCTTTGGCCTGGACGCTGTTCGGCTTCGGGGGACGGCTGTCCCGCCGCGATTACTGGCGGTGGGGTCTGCCGGCCTTCGCCTGCCTTATCGTCGTGAACCTGCTGATCCCGGTCGGCACGGTTCCCGGCGAGGGGGCCTGGAACCTCCAGGCCTTCGTGCGCCTGATGCTGTCGGCGCCGCTGATCTGGGTGCTCTACGCGCTGGCGCTCAAGCGCTGCCATGATCGCGGCAAGGGCCGCGGCTGGTTGCTGCTGTTTCTGATCGTGCCGCTGGCGGGCTGGATGTGGAGCTTGGTCGAGCTCGGCTTCCTGCCCGGACAGACCGGTTCCAATCGTTTCGGTCCCTCGCCGCACGGCGAGGAGACCCTTGATGAGATTTTCGCCTGATGACCCTCTCCAAAAAGCTGTTCGGCTTCCAGGGCCGCCTGCGTCGTCGCGACTATTGGCTGTTCACCATCGCGATCGGCGTCCTGAACATCGCCCTGCTCTTCGGCCTGAGCGGGATCCTGGGCGTGGCCTATACCGATCCGTGGATGCAGGCCGTGAGCCTGATCACCGCCTGGCCGGGCATCGCCGTGATGGTCAAGCGGCTGCACGACCGCAATCGCAGCGGCTGGTTCGCGCTCATCGCCTGGGTCCCGTCGCTGACGGCCCTGGCGCTGATCCCGTTCGCCAACCAGACCTACCTGATGGTCAACAGCATCTTCTCGGCGCTGGTCGGGATCTGGATCCTCGTCGACCTGGGCATTCTCGACGGGACCAAGGGTCCCAATCGCTACGGCGCCTCGCCCAAGGGCCTGGGCGTGCCCACGGACGCCGAACTCGACGAGGTTTTCGCCTGAGGGTGTGACCCGGCGGCGACTTCCGCTGACGCTCGCCTGCGCCTAGGTTCCGCACCAAGAGAGTCGCGGAGCCTTGGCGAGCATGAACGGTCGGATCGATTGGGCGGAGCTGTTCCTGTCCTCCACGGGCAGGCTGGCGCGCGCGCCGTTCCTGATCGCCTCGGCCGTGCTGATCGGCGTGGCCGTGCTCTACGAGGCCATCGCCGGCGACGTGCTGCGGCTGCTGACCGGCTGGCTGGTCTATTCGGCCCTGTTCTACAGCGGCGCCTGCGTGCTCTCGAAGCGCCTGCACGATCGCGGGCGCTCGGGCTGGTGGGCGGCGCTGGTGCTGGTGGCCCTGGTCGCCGTCTGGCCGACCCCACAGCACTTCCTCGACTTCGTGTTCGCCCTGGTCATCGTCTGGGCGATCGTCGAACTGGGCGTCATGGGCGGCGAGCAGGGGGCCAACCGCTACGGCCAGCCGCCCCTCAAGGCGCCGGCTCTCTAGTCGCCCTGCACCAGCGGCGCTGCGTCCTCGACCGCGCCGAACACCTTGCGGAAGCTGGCCTTGAGCGCCTCGTCGGCCTCGTCCAGCGTCACCGGCAGGCCAAGGTCGACCAGGCTGGTGACCCCGTGCTCGACCTGGCCGCACGGCACGATCCCCGAAAAGTGCGACAGGTCCGGCTCCACGTTCAGGCTGATCCCGTGAAAGCTGACCCAGCGGCGCAGCTTGACGCCGATGGCGGCGATCTTGTCCTCGCGCGACCAGCCGGCGCCCTTGCGCTCGACCCAGACGCCCACGCGCCCGTCGCGCATCTCGCCGGTGACATTGAAGGCGGCCAGGGCGTCGATGATCCAGGCCTCCAGGGCCGCGACGAAGGCCCGCACGTCGCGCCCGCGCCGGGTCAGGTCCAGCATGACGTAGGCTACCCGCTGGCCGGGGCCGTGATAGGTGAACTGGCCGCCGCGCGCGCTCTCGAACACCGGAAAGCGCTCGGGCTCCAGCAGGTCGGCGGTCTTGGCCGAGACGCCGGCGGTGTAGAGCGGCGGATGCTCCAGAAGCCAGATCAGCTCGCCCGCCGTGCCGTCGGCGATGGCGGCCGCGCGAGCCTCCATGGCGGCAACGGCTGCCGGGTAGGGGACGTAGCCGGTCGAAACCGCCCACCCCGCCGGGGCGCCGTCCGGACGCGAAAGATCCGGAAGGCCTTTATCTTCAAGGTTTAACGGGCGATCAAGCATGCGGCCTTAGTCTTGCATGAGCCGGGGCGCGGTCATCCCGCCGCTCGGCAACTTCAGTTCCAGGGGCCTTACTTCGTGAGCCAGGTCAACGCCGTCAACGTCGAGATCTCCGTTCTGCTCGGACGGTCGATCCTGCCGATGCAGCAATTGCTGCGCATGGGCCGTGGCGCGGTGATCCCGCTGGACGCCAAGACCAACGACGAGGTCTGGATCCTGGCCAACAATCACCCGATCGCCCGGGGCGAGATCCAGATCAACGACGATCGCATCGCCATCCAGGTCACCGGTCCCGCGGACGTCTATGACTACATGGCCGGCGGCGCCTGAAGTTCCCTGTGGGTTCTTTGAGATAATCGAACTCTCCTCTTCCCAAAGCCGATTCAGTTTGCTACCTGCCGCGCCTCACCACGAGCGGTCGTGGCGGAATTGGTAGACGCGCAGCGTTGAGGTCGCTGTGGGGCAACCCGTGGAAGTTCGAGTCTTCTCGACCGCACCAGGTGAACTTGCGTAGAGCGCGGCAGGCTTCGGTTTCCGAATCGCCTTCCGCGCTCTAACCATTTTTCGGCCAAGGTTTGGGAGCAACCGCCCGCCAAGCTTCGGCTTTCAATCATTCGGATCACGCGCGCAGTCACGCATCGACATCAGGAGGTCCCCATGACCCGGGAAACAGCCGACCTGAGCGAAGACGCGCGCCACGCCCTTTCCATTCCCGAGCCGGAAGTCGTCGAGGATCTCGAGGACCTGGCGCTCGGCGACGATTACGCCCTCAATCCCGACTACGTGGAGATGGTGGTCGACGCGGCCGACCGCGGCGACACTGCGCGCCTGTCCGAGCTGGTCGGCGCGCTGGATCCGGCCGACGTCGCCGACCTGATGGGCTTCCTGTCGGCCGCCTATCGCGAGGAGGTGATTCCGGTCCTCGATCCCCAGGCCCTGGGCGAGATCATCGCCGAGCTGGACGACAAGCTGCGCGAGGAGGTGCTGGAGGCGACCCCGTCGGTCACCCTGGCCCGCGCGCTGGAGGAACTGGACACCGACGACGCCGCGGACGTCATCGACGACCTGGACGACACCAAGCGCTTCCAGGTGCTGTCGGCCATGGGCGAGACCGACCGGGCCGCCATCGAGACCACGCTGTCCTACGAGGACGAGACCGCCGGCCGCCTGATGCAGCGCGAGTTCCTGGCCGCGCCGCAGTTCTGGACCGTGGGCCACACGATCGAGCACGTGCGCCAGTCGGGCGACAGCCTGCCGGAGCTGTTCTTCGACGTCTATGTGGTCGACCCGTCCTACACGCCGGTCGGCGCCCTGCCGATCAGCCTGCTGCTGACCAGCAAGCTGGAGACCCCCCTGGCCGAGATCATGGAGCCGGTGACCGAGATCACCGTCGACATGGACCAGGAGGAGGTCGCCTACATCTTCGACAAGTATCACCTGATCAGCGCCCCGGTCGTCGAGGCCGGCGGGCGGCTGGTGGGCCAGATCACCGTCGACGACATCGTCGGCGTCATCCGCGAGGAAGCGCAGGAAGACATCCTGGCGCTGGCCAACGTGTCGGACGTCGGCCGCGACGCCAGCGTGATCGACATCGTGCGCTCGCGCCTGCCGTGGCTGCTGCTGAACCTGCTGACGGCCACGATCTCGGTGTCCGGCATCGCGCTGTTCCAGGCCGAGATCTCCAAGCTGGTGGCCCTGGCGGTGCTGATGCCCATCGTCTCGTCGCTGGGCGGCAACGCCGGCACCCAGACGCTGGCGGTGGCCGTGCGGGCGCTGTCGAGCAAGGAGCTGACCGCGGCCAACGCCACGCGGATCATCACCCGCGAGCTGCTGGTCGGCGTCATGAACGGCCTGACCCTGGCCATCGTCATGGGCGCGGCGGTCTATGTGTTCTACGACAATCCCAAGCTTTCCCTGACCGTGGCCCTGGCCCTGGTCGTCAACATCTTCACCGCCGCCGTCGGCGGCATCCTGGCGCCGCTGGCCCTGGAGAAGATGGGCCGGGATCCTGCGGTGTCGTCGTCGATCTTCGTGACCTTCCTGACCGACTTCGCCGGCTTCTTCTCGGTGCTGCTGATCGCGGCGCTGCTGTTCAACTGACGCCGTCCGGCCTCTCCCGTTCATTTTTCTTACCCAATCGTTGAGAAACGGCGCCGGTCTTGCGCGGGACCGGGCGAGGGCATCCGCCCGTGTTTCAAATTGGGTCGTTTCTCGCGATGAAGCCGCGTCATCAGGTCTCCCGCGCCGCCGTCGATCTCATCAAGAGGTTCGAGGGCTATCGCCAGAAAGCCGCCCAGCTGCCCGACGGCCGCTGGACGATCGGCTACGGGCACACCCTGACCGCCCGGGGGGGCGCAAGCGTCTCGGAACAGGACGCCGAGGCCCTGCTGCTCTACGACCTGATCACCGTGGCCCATGCGGTGAACGAGCACACCTACGCGCCGCTGAACCAGAACCAGTTCGACGCCCTGACGTGCTTTGCGTTCAACATCGGGACCGAGAACTTCATGCGCTCGGGCGTGCTGCGCCGGATCAACGAGGGCTCGCTGCTGCAGGCCGCCTGCGCCATGGAGATGTGGCGCAAGGCCGACTTCGAGGGCGAGCGGATCGTCATCGACGCCCTGGTGCGCCGTCGCGCCGCCGAGAAGACCCTGTTCCTGACCCCGCCCGACGGCCAGTGGGTGCCCGCGCCCAGCCCCGTGCTGCGGCCCAAGGTCGACTACGACGCCAGCTGCGCCGTTCCCAAGCAGACCCCGGCGGCCGTCTCGGCCCGCCTGGAGGGCGACAGGGCCGTCGCCGAGCGCGAGGAAGGCCCCGCGCCCCTGACCCCGGTCGTCCCGGAAGAGGACGCTCCCAGCGCCAGCCAGCAGGCCGCCGCGGCCGTCAGCGCCCGCCTGGAGGCCATACTGGCCGACGAGCCGGTTCGCCCGGCGCCCCAGCCCGCGCCGGACCTGGCCATGCCCGAGCCGCCCGCGGCTCCCGTGGCCGCCGCCGAGCCCGCTCCGGTGCTGCACGCGCCCGTGGAGGCCCCGCCGACCCTGGAGCCCTTCCGCCTGACCCCGGAAGAGCCCGTCCCGGCCCAGGCCCCGCTGTTCGTGCCCGACCCGCCGGTCGCGCCCGCCGCGCCGGCCCCCCTTGCGTCGCCGGTCGAGCCGACCCTGTTCGAGACGGCCCGCGAGCCGAGCCGCTCGCCCTTCAACCTGGGCGGCTTCTCGACCAGCGGCGCCGAGGTCGACATCCAGACCCTGGACGTGCCGCTGAACCCGCCCGAGCAGCCGGCCTTCGGCGGCGGCAGCCTGCTGGTCAGCCTGGGCCTGCTGGGCCTGGCTTTGTTCGGCGGCGGCGTGCTGTGGAACCTGTCGGTGGCCTCGGATCCCGGCCTCACCGCCGTGCGCATGTTCGGCTGGGGCGCCAGCGTCATCGGCGTGATCTGCTTTGCGGTCTCGGCCTATCTGCTGCTGCGCAAGCTGGGCGGTCCCGACCTCGACGAGGCCTGATCGTCGAACATCGTGCCTGAAAGGCCGGGCCGTCCCCGGATCGGCGAACAAAAGAGCATGAACGCCCGCCGGTATCGTTGATCGCCGGGCGTTTGTGCTATGCATCCGGGCATGACGCTGCAAACCGCACCCTCGATGGACTTCGCGCTCGGCGAGACGGCCGACGCGATTCGTGAAACCACGGCCCGCTTCGCCGCCGACAAGATCGCGCCGCTGGCGGCCCGGATCGACGAGACCAACGCCTTCCCGCGCGAGCTTTGGGTCCCGATGGGCGACCTTGGCCTGCACGGCATCACGGTCGAGGAAGAGTTCGGGGGCCTGGGCCTGGGTTATCTCGAGCACGTGGTGGCCATGGAGGAAATCTCCCGCGCCTCGGCCTCGGTGGGCCTGTCCTACGGCGCCCACTCCAACCTCTGCGTCAACCAGATCCGCCGCTGGGCGACGCCCGAGCAGAAGCAGCGCTACCTGCCCAGGCTGATCAGCGGCGAGCATGTCGGCTCCCTGGCGATGAGCGAGGCCGGCGCTGGTTCCGACGTCGTCTCGATGAAGCTGCGCGCCGAGCAGGTTGGCGACCGCTACGTGCTGAACGGCACCAAGTTCTGGATCACCAACGCCCCGCACGCCGACGTGCTGGTGGTCTACGCCAAGACCGGCGAAGGCAGCCGCGGCATCACCGCCTTCCTGGTCGAGAAGGGCATGAAGGGCTTCAGCGTCAGCAAGAAGCTCGACAAGATGGGCATGCGCGGCAGCGACACCGCCGAGCTGGTGTTCGAGGACTGCGAGATCCCCGAAGAGAACGTCATGGGCCCGGTGGGCGGCGGCGTCGGGGTGCTGATGAGCGGCCTGGACTACGAGCGCGCCGTGCTCAGCGCGGGCCCGTTGGGCATCATGCAGGCCTGCCTCGACTACGTCCTGCCCTATGTGCGCGACCGCAAGCAGTTCGGCCAGGCCATCGGCTCGTTCCAGCTGATGCAGGGCAAGGTCGCCGACATGTACGTGGCCCTCAACTCGGCCCGCGCCTACGTCTATGCCGTCGCCCGGGCCTGCGACGCCGGCAAGACCACCCGCTTCGACGCCGCCGGCGCGATCCTGATGGCGTCGGAGAACGCCGTGAAGGTGTCGCTGGAAGCCATCCAGGCCCTGGGCGGGGCCGGCTACACCAAGGAATGGCCGGTCGAGCGCCTGCTGCGCGACGCCAAGCTCTACGACATCGGCGCCGGCACCAACGAGATCCGCCGCTACCTGATCGGCCGCGAGCTGGTCGGGGCTTAACCCAAGATCCTCCCCCTCTGGGGGAGGATCTTTGGT
>LNIY01000115.1 GCA_001449105.1 Caulobacter vibrioides
CCCCAGAGGGGGAGCATCTTTCTGGTGCGGCGCTTCTGGATCCTCCCCCTCTGGGGGAGGTGGCCCGGAGGGCCGGAGGGGGTAGCGCAGGCATGAGCTCTCGCACTCACGTGAAAACTCACGAAAGCCGATGGCGCGCGCGGACCTGCCGCTCCGCCGGACAGGATTCGCGCTACTCCATCCCCGTCTGATTTCTCCCGCCCTACACCGCCACGCTCAGCGACGGATCGGCCCGCAGCCGCGCCATGTCGCGCCCCGGCGGCCGGCCGAACAGGCGGGCATATTCCCGGCTGAACTGCGAGGGGCTGTCGTAGCCCACGGCAAAGCCCACGCCCGCCACGTCGCGGCCCTGCACCAGCAGCAGGTTGCGCGCCTCCTGCAGGCGGATCTGCTTCTGGTACTGCAAGGGGCTCATGGCCGTGACGGCCTTGAAGTGGCGGTGCAGCGAGGTCTCGCTCATGCCCGCCACCTGCGCCAGACGCTCGATCCGCATCGGCTCGGCATAGTGATGGCGCAGCCAGCGGATGGCCCGCCGCACTTGGTCCAGGCGACCGCCCGACGAGGCGATCTGGCGCATCATCTCGCCCCGCTCGCCGCTCAGCAGCCGCCACATCAGCTCGCGCTGCACCAGCGGCGCCACCACGGCCGCCTCGCGCGGGCGGTCCAGCAGGCGCACCAGCCGCGTCACCGTCTCGATCAGGTCATCGTCCATCCGGCTCACCGCCAGGGCCCGGGTCGGCGCGGTCTCGGCCACGACGTCGCCGGTCTCGACCAATAGCTCGGCGATCATCGCCGGATCCAGCGGGACGCCCACCGCCAGGTAGGGAGCCTCGATCACCCGCCCGCTGACCGGCAGGTCGGCCGACACCACCAGGTACTCGCCGGCCCGGTAGGGATAGGTCTCGGTGCCCAGGGTGGTCTCCTTGGCGCCTTCCAGGATCAGGCACAGCATCGGCTCGTAGACCAGCTGCTGGGCCTCGGTCAGGGCCGTGCTGGCGATCAGGTGCAGGCCCGGCAGCGTCAGCGGGCCCACGCCCTCGGGCGAGGCTGCTCCCAGATGGCTGCGCACCAGGGCGACGAGTTCAGGCAAGCGATCCATGCCGACATTCAAGCCATGAAGGCTCGCGCGAGCAAGGCTTGATCAACCGACTGACGGGATCGTGCAAGAGACTGGCGCCATCCATCTACGGCCTTCGCGCGGTCTGGGCCCATGCTTCAGGCTCCCAACAAGGAGCTTCCCCATGACTTCCTCCGCCCCCCGCACCTGGCTCGTCACCGGCGCCTCGCGCGGCCTCGGCGCCGACATCGTCCGCGCCGTCCTGGCCGCCGGCGACCGCGTCGTCGCCACCGCGCGCAACCGCCAGGCCCTGGTCGAGAGCCTGGGCCCCGACGCCGACAACCTGCTGTCGCTGGCCCTCGACGTCACCCGTCCCGACCAGGTGCAGGCCGCCGTCGACGCCGCCCTGGCGCGCTTCGGCCGCATCGACGTGCTGGTCAACAACGCCGGCTACGGCCACCTGTCGGTGTTCGAGGAATCGACCGCGGCCGACGCCCAGGCCCAGTACGACACCAACGTCTTCGGCCTGATGCACGTCACCCGCGCCGTGCTGCCGGCCATGCGCGCCCAGCGCTCGGGCCGGATCTTCAACATCTCGTCGGTGGGCGGCATCGTCGGCGGCGAAAGCGGCACGCTCTATTGCGCCTCGAAGTTCGCCGTCGAGGGCTTCTCGGAATCGCTAGCCGGCGAGGTCCGGCGCTTCGGCATCCACGTCACGGTGGTCGAGCCGGGCTTCTTCCGCACCGACTTCCTGGAGCCGACCTCGGTGCGCCACGCCTCGCACGCCATCGCCGACTACGCCCAGGTCGCCGCCGACCTGAAGGCCTTCTACGACGCCCGCAGCCGCAACCAGGCCGGCGATCCCCTGCGCCTGGGCCAGGCTCTGGTGACGCTGGCCAACGCCGAGCGTCCGCCCGTCCGCTGGTGCGCGGGCACGGACGCCCTGGCCATGGTGCAGGCCAAGATCGACGGCCTGCAGGGCGAGCTCGACGCCTGGCGCGACCTGTCGGCCTCGACCGACGGCGCGTTCGACTTCAAGCCGGAAGCCGAGACCACCACCGCCTGGCGCTGACGCCGGAAGCCGCGCCGGACCCCGGCGCGGCTTTTCCTTTTCAGAGCCCAGATACAGAAAAAGCCGGCCCGCGAACGCGGAGCCGGCTTTTCGTCGCCCTTACGGCGAGACTTGGAGGCTTTAGGCCTTCTTCGCGGTGAAACCGGCGAACTTGGCGTTGAAGCGCGAGACGCGGCCGCCACGGTCCATCAGTTGGGCGTTGCCGCCCGTCCACGCCGGGTGGGTGCGCGGGTCGATGTCGAGCGCCAGGTTCGCGCCTTCCTTGCCGTAGGTCGAGCGGGTTTGGTAGCTCGAGCCGTCGGTCAGGGTGACGGTGATGAAGTGGTAGTCGGGGTGAATGTTCTGTTTCATCGGACGGTCCAACCGACTAGAGCGCGGCGTGAAATGTGGGTGAGCACCACCAGCGGGGTGGCCCTCGAAGACGCGCGGCTATAAAGAACCCGCGCGATTTTGGCAAGGACCCAGTTGATGACCGACGTTAACGGCGGCGAGATTCAGGCCGACGGCCGACCCGGCGCCGGCGCCGAGCTGGCCCAGAGCCTGAGCGAGGCGGCCGCCCGCCGCCCGCGCCGCAAGGACATCCGGCCCCTCGCCCACCTCCTGCCCTTCGTCCGCCGCCACATCGGCGACGCGCTGGCGGCGGGGTTCTTCCTGCTGTTCTCGACCAGCGCCACCCTGGGCCTGACCGCCGCCTTCAAGGAGGTGATCGACAAGGGATTCGCCAAGGGCTCGCACGGGTCGGTCGACAGCGCCTTCCTGCTGCTGGGCGGCGTTGCTTTGGTGCTGGCCGTGGCCACCGCCGCGCGCTTCTTCTTCGTCACGCGCCTGGGCGAGCGGGTCGTGGCCGACCTGCGCCGCGCTCTTTATGGCCACGTGCTGTCGCTGGACCCGGCCTACTTCCTGAAGACCCGCACCGGCGAGGTGCTGTCGCGGATGACCACCGACGTCACCCTGATCGACCAGTTGGTCGGCGCCTCGGCCTCGATCGCCATCCGCAACACCCTCAGCCTCGTCGGAGGCCTGGGCTACATGGCCGTGGTCAGCCCCAAGCTGGCGGGCTTCATCGTGCTGATGGTGCCGGTGGTGCTGGCCCCGATGTTCCTGATGGGCCGCAACGTGCGCAAACTGTCCGCGACGGCTCAGGACCGCTTCGCCGACGCCGTGGGCTATGCCGGCGAGAGCCTGGACGCGCTCGACACCGTCCAGGCCTTCGTGCGCGAGCGCGAGGCCGACCGCCGGTTCGGTTCGGCGGTCGAGACGGCTTTCGACGCCTCGGTGCGCCGCATCCGCGCCCGGGCGATGATGACCTCGGTGGTCATCACCCTGGCCTTCGGCGGTGTGACCCTGCTGCTATGGTTCGGCGCCCAGCTCGTTCTGAAGGGCGAGATGACGCCGGGCACCCTGGCCCAGTTCGCCCTGCTGGCGATCATGGCCGCCGGCTCGGTCGGCGCCCTGGGCGAGGTCTGGGGCGATGTCCAGAAGGCCTCCGGGGCCATGGACCGCATCGCCGAGCTGCTGAACGCCAGGCCCGGCATCGCCCCGCCGGAGGCTCCCAAGGCCCTGCCCTCGCCCGTGCGCGGCGAGATCGCCTTCCAGGACGTGGCCTTCGCCTATCCGGGCCGTCCGGACCTGCCGGCCCTCAACGGCTTTACCCTGACCGTGAAGCCCGGCGAGACCGTCGCCCTGGTCGGCCCCTCGGGCGCGGGCAAGAGCACCGTCCTGCGCCTCTTGCTGCGCTTCTACGACCCGCAGGGCGGCGCGATCCGCCTGGACGGCGTCGACCTGCGCGAGGCCGCGCCCGCCGAGGTGCGCGGGACCATGGCCCTGGTCGCCCAGGACTCGCCGCTGTTCTCGGGCTCGGCCATGGACAACATCCGCTTCGGCCGCGCCGACGCCACGGAAGAGGAAGCCCGCGCCGCCGCCGACGCAGCCCAGGCCACCGGCTTCATCACCGCCCTGCCGCAGGGCTTCGACACCCCGGTGGGCGAGCGCGCCAAGACCCTGTCGGGCGGGCAGCGCCAGCGCCTGGCCATCGCCCGCGCCCTGGTCCGCCAGGCCCCGATCCTGCTGCTCGACGAGGCCACCAGCGCGCTGGACGCCGAGAACGAGCGGCTGGTGCAGCAGGCCCTGGACGCGGCCATGAGCGGGCGCACCACGCTGGTGATCGCCCACCGCCTGGCCACCGTGCTGCAGGCCGACCGCATCGTGGTCATGGAGGAAGGCCGCGTGGTCGAGGAAGGCACGCACGCCGACCTCGTCGCCCGGGGCGGCCTCTATGCGCGCCTGGCCCGCCTGCAGTTCGGCGTCGAGGCGGCCTGAGGCCCCTCCCGGCGTTGACGCCGGGCGTTTGAACGTCGAAAGCTCTCGCTCTCGGTTACCGGGGGTTGCGTAGATGATCGACAAGCTGGCCATGCTGAATCCGTTCGCCAGACTGGCCGACGAGGAAGCCGCCGCGCGCGCGGCCCGCGCCGGCGCGGTCGGCGCCTGGCTGACCGGCGTCGGCAGCGTCATCGGCGCGGCCCTGATCTTCTTCCGCTTCGACACCTACCTGGCCAAGATGCGCGAGGCGGCGCTGGCCAACAGCGCCGGCCAGGACCCTGCCGTCACCCAGGCCGTGCTGGCGACCATGGGCCCGACCATGGCCTGGGCCACGATCGGCTTCACCGTCCTGATCGCGCTGGTCTATCTCTGGCTGGGCCTCGTCCAGTGGCGACGGCTGACGCGGATCATCCCGCTGCTGATGCTGCTTTTCGCGGCCTACGGCCTGCTGACGACGGCGCTGGGTTTCGCCAGCGGCCAAGCCGCCGCGGGGCTGGTCCCGCCGGCGCAGATGGCCTTCAGCGTGCTGCTGAGCACGATCGCCCTGCTCTGCTTCATCGCCGGCGCGCGCGGCGGCTTTCGCCTGCACGCCCTGCGCAAGGCTAGCTAGCCGCCTCGGCCTCGACGGCCTTCTTGATCAGGGCCACATGGGCCACCTGGTCGCGCAGGGCCTGGAAGGCGGGGCTGGACGGCCCGTCTGGCTGCTTCTGCGCCCAGTCGACCAGGACCAGCAGCGCCTCGCTGATGCGGCCGATCTGGCGGCCGTAGCTGCCCACCTCGTCCAGCACCCGGGCCTCGACCTCGGGGCTGCGCGACTGGCCCAGATTGACGGTGAACAGCGAGAAGTCGCCGAAACTCCACGACCACGGATTGATGGTCTGGGTCAGCTGGCGCGGGGCCAGGGAAAGCTGGAACGGCTGGGTCATGCGGGCCTCCCGATCAGGAGCGGCCAGCATGCGCCGTTTGCAACGCCTGCGTGTGACGTTCGGCGCCGACGGACGTAGGAAACGCCCGTCTCGCCCAAGCCGTGATCAGCCGCGGGCGGCGACCGCCAGCCCCGGGAAGTCGCTGAACACCCCGTCGACCCCGGCCGCGTACAACGCCTTCAGCACCGCGCTTACGTCGCCGCGCTGGGCCAGGTAGTCGGCGGCGCCGGCGTTGCCTCTTCGCAGGGTCGCCGGCAGGAAGTAGTTCTCGGCCCGCACCGTCCAGGGGTGCACCAGCAGGCCCGCCGCGTGGGCGTCCTTCACCAGTGAGGTGGCCGGCAGCAGCGCCTGCTTGTCCTGCGGCACGATCATCGTCTTTTCCGGGCCCAGGCCGTCGGCATAGGCCGCCACGCCCTTCAGGCCCTCGGGCGTGACCAGATCGGCGTACCTGACGCCGGGCAGGTCGGCCGGACCGCCCTCGCCCGCCACCAGCAGAACGAGGCGCGCGGGCGTCTTCAGGCGCAGGGTCTTCAGCGGCCCCACCTCGAAGCACTGCACGAACACCGGGGCGGCCTTGGAGTTGAGGTCGTTGCGCTTCAGCGCCTCGATCATCCGGCCCTCGATCGGCAGGCCGGCAGAGGCGAAATAGGCCGGGTGCTTCATCTCCGGATAGACGCCGATCGTGCGTCCCGTCCGCTTGCTCTCGGCGCGAGCGAAGGCGACCACCTCGTCGAAGGTCAGCACCTGCGCCTGGCCGTCGAAGGCGGCGCTGGCCGGGCGCAGCTGCGGCAGCCTCTCGCGCGCCCGCAGGCTCTTGATCTCGGCCAGGGTGAAGTCCTCGGTGAACCAGCCCGTCAGGCTCTCGCCGTCGATGGTCTTGGTCGCCTTGCGGGCGGCGAACTCGGGCCGGGCGGCCACGTCGGTCGTGCCGCCGATCTCGTTCTCGTGGCGCACCACCAGGTGGCCGTCCCTGGTGACGACGAGGTCGGGCTCGATGAAGTCGCAGCCCTGCTCGATCGCCAGGCCGTAGGCCGGCAGGGTGTGCTCCGGACGCTCGCCCGAGGCGCCCCGGTGGGCGATGACGATCGGCTTGCGCACCCCGGCGCGAACCATGGTCGGGATCATGCTGGCGCCCATGGTGCCGGCGAGGGCGGCGGTCGTCATGGCGCGGCGGGTCAACAGGGTCATGGCCGCTGATTAGCGCGCGGGTGTGACGGTTTGGCGAGCGAAAAGCGACAAATTGCAACCATCGCTTGACGACGATAAATTATCGTGGATTGATAATTTAACATCGAGATTTGGGGGCGACGAATGACTATCGACAGACTGCCGGGTCGCGGATCGCAATGGCGCGACGCCGGACTGCGGGGGTTCAGCGGCCTGATGGCGGCCTTCTGCGGCCTTTCCGGCATAGTCCTCGCGGCGATGATCGCCGCCGGCCTGGCTTCCGGCGCCTATTCCCATCTCACGGGCGCCAACGTCGACTGGACCAAAGGCAAAGCCGAGACGAGCGTCACCCTGCGTAGCAGCCTGAACAAAACGATATGTTCGCCGATGCCGAACGGCGGCGCGAAATGCCAGAAGTCGACAGATGGGATTTCACTTTCGGAGGCTGCGCCAAGCTTCTTCGGTTCGCTCGTTGCGGCCACCCCGGGCTTCGCGCTGGTGTACGGCTTGCTGCAGGCGACCCTGTGCTTCGTCGGACTGGCGTCGGGCGCCTACCTGCATCGCGCGACGGTCTCGCGGTTGAAGAAGTTCGCCGTGGCCGGCCTCATATTCCTCTTCGCCAATCCGATCGCCGGCGTCCTTGGAAGGCTAGCCGCCTATCTGACCTATCATGTGATCCGCGTCGCCTCCGGCAAGGACGGCTTCGCGTGGTTCGGCAACTTCGAAAGAACGTATGAGGGGGTCAACGACATCCTCGTCCCCATCTACGCCGTCACCCTGACCATCATCGCTCTCGTCATGGTCCGGGCTTCGCGCATCGCCGAAGACCACGCCCAGATCGTCTGATGCGGGTCGTCGTAAAGCTCGGCGTCGTGATGGCCGACCGCAACGTCAAGTCCAAGGACCTGGCGGCCCACGTCGGCATCACAGAGGCCAATCTCTCGCTGCTCAAGCAGGGCAAGGTGAAGGGCGTGCGGTTCGAGACGCTGGAGAAAATCTGCGCCTATCTCGACTGCGAGCCGGGCGACATTCTGAAGATCGAGCGTTGACGCAAAGAAAAAGGCTCCGGAGCCATGCCCCGGAGCCTTCGTCCTTCAGTCGCTGGAAGCGCCTCAGCCCGCCGCTTGCAGGGCCTTCAGCACCTGCGGGTGCAGTTCGGGGTTCGAGGCCAGGATCGAGGCGCCCTGCACGGGGTCGCCGTGTTCTTCGATGGTGGTGACCTTGCCGCCCGATTCCTGGACCATCAGCACGCCGGCCGCGACGTCCCAGGGCTTGAGGTTGCGTTCCCAGAAGGCGTCGAAGCGACCGGCGGCCACCCAGGCCAGGTCGAGCGAGGCCGCGCCGAAGCGGCGCACGCCCGCGACCTTCTGGCTGACCTGGTGCAGTTCCTTCAGGAACTGGCCGTGGCCCGGCTTGCCGATGAACGGCACGCCGGTGGCCAGCACCGACTCGTCCAGGTGCTTGCGGGCGGCCACGCGCAGGCGCTTCTCGGCGCCCAGGAACGCGCCGCGGCCCTTCTCGACCCAGAACAGGTCGTGGGTGATCGGGTTGTAGGTGACGCCGGCGACGACCTCGCCTTCGCGCTGCAGGGCGATGTTGACCGCGAAGTGCGGGATGGCGTGCATGAAGTTGGTGGTGCCGTCCAGCGGGTCGACGATCCAGGTGTGGGTCTTGTCGGTGCCCTCGATCATGCCGCGTTCCTCGCCGAGGAAGCTGTAGCCCGGGCGCGCCTTGGACAGCAGCTCGAACAGGGTCTGCTCGGCCTTGAGGTCGGCGTTGGTCACGAAGTCGCCCGCGCCCTTCTTGGAAACCTGCAGCTCGGTGACTTCACCGAAGTCACGGGCCAGACCCCGGGCGGCCTTGCGCGCGGCGTCGATCATCACGTTGAGAAGGGCGGAAGGCGTGGGCACGGGCGGATATCCTATGGAATTCCCTGGACCGGCGCGCGGACGCGCGGCGGCGGGAGACGGACGATGGCAGTGGGAAAGAGCGGGCGCGGAACCTAGACGCGAGGCCGCCCGAAGGCAAGGCGGGGCAGATTGTCGCGGTTTGGAGGTCCCTCTTGAAAAAGGGGACCGATCGGTCAATTTTTAGGGCGGCGATTGATCCAGCGCAAAGCGACGGATCGAGCCACGCGCAAACTCCCCTTAGCGCACACGAAGGAACCACCCATGACCAAGCTCCCCCTGATCGCCGCCGCCGCCGCCCTGATGGCCCTGGCCCAACCCGCCGCCGCCGAGACCCTGCTGGGCGGTTCGCCCCACGCCCCCGCCGGCGCGTCGCAGCGCGTGTCGGTGACCGGCAAGTCCTCGTCCGTGGTCAGCGACGAGCTGACCCGCGCCGCCCGCCAGGTGTGCAGCGCGGCCCTGAAGAGCAGCCGCCACCCGAACTACGCCTCGTGCGTGACCGAGACCCTCGGCAAGGCCCGCGCCGACTACGCCGCCCTGCGCTCGGCCGCCGCCAACGCCGCCGAGTAAAGTCTCGCGCTCCGCGCCGCCGCCCCCCCCCACCCGGCGGCGCGGAATTGTCGGGAAAAAACTTCGCGGCCATGTCACGTCTGGCGCCTTGGTCTCGTCCTATCGGCGAAACCGAAGGATCCGCCGATGACCGCCGCCGACGCCCTCTTCGAAAGCCGCCGCCCGGCCATGACGGGCCTGGCCTATCGCATGCTCGGCTCGCGGGCCGAGGCCGAGGACGTGGTGCAGGACGCCTGGCTGCGCTGGCGCGAGGTCGACGAGACCGGCGTCGACAATCCCGGCGCCTTCCTCAACCGCGTGGTCTCGCGCCTGTGCCTTGACCGCCTGAAGTCGGCCCGCGCCCGGCGCGAGCTCTATGTCGGCGAGTGGTTGCCCGAGCCCGTGGTCGACGTCGACGAGACCTTCGGCCTGGGCGAGAACCTGACCGTCGCCTTCCTTCTGGCCCTGGAACGCCTGACCCCGTTGGAGCGAGCGGCCTTCCTGCTGCACGACGTGTTCGACACCCCCTTCGCCGAGATCGCCGCCACGCTGGGCCGATCCGAAGCCGCCGTCCGCCAGCTGGCCGCCCGCGCCCGCGAGCACGTCAAGGCCGGCAAGCCCCGCTACCAGCCCAGCGCCGACGAGGAGCGCCGCCTGACGCAGGCCTTCATCGCCGCCGCGCTCAGCGGCGACGCGGGCGCCCTGCGCGGCCTTCTCGCCGAGGACGTCGTCATGCACGCCGACGGCGGCGGCAAGGTCTCGGCGACCATGAACCCGGTGTCCGGCCTCGACAACGCCGTGCGCCTGCTGGCCGGCATCGCCCGCAAGTGGCCCCAGCCCGACGGCGTGGCCGTGCGCCTGGCGCGCATCAACGGCCAGCCGGGCGTGGTGCTGTCGCACGACGGCGTGGTCATCCAGACCATGGGGCTGGACATCGTCGATGGCCGCATCGCCGCCGTCTACACGATGCGCAATCCCGACAAGCTGGCGCGGGTCCAGGCCTGAAACAGGCCCCGGAAAGCCGACGTCAAAAACGGACGCATGTGAGAACAAAATGCGAACTTAATGATTGCTCTTAGGGCGCTGAAATCGCATTATCGCCAGGCATTTCAGCACCTAGGAATTTTCAATATGCCTATTGTCAATACGACCCAAGTTTTCACCAGCAACACTACCCTCGCCCGCGATCAGGTCTGGACGTTCGAGACCGGCGGTTATTTCGAAGTCGACGGCTGTACTCTGCGCATCGAAGGTTCGGTGATCGCGGGCTATCGCACGATCTTCATCCTCAAGAACGGCGGCAAGATCACCGGCCTTCGCCGGGTGTGCCCCGAATGGTGGGGCGCCGGTTCGGGCGCGGCCAACAACGCGCCCTATATCCAGGCCGCCATCAACTGCATGGAGGATGCTATCGACACCTCCAGCGGCCCGCTGGAGATGGTGCTGACCGGTCCCTATCCGGTGACCGAAGGCGTGAGCCTGACCCCCTCCAGCCTCAACAACCTGCACGTCACCGGCGGCGGCGGCGGCATTGTCTCGCGGCTGATCGCCAAGGGCTCGACCTGGGCCGCCGACGCGGCGGTCGTCACCGTTCACGGCCGCAACGACGTCTCCAAGACCTCGGACTTCGAACTGCGCGGCTTCGCGATCGTCAACGAAGGCTCGACCGCCCGGATCGGCCTGCAGGTCGGCGACGCCACCGACGGGTACGACGTGCAGGGCCAGCGCCTGAGCCTGGTCGAGGACGTGGTCATCCACGGCTTCCCGGTCGGGGTGCTGCTGCAGCGCGCCCGGCTGGTGAAGTTCCACCGCCTGGGCGTGTGGCTCGAGAACCAGCCCAACGGCGTGGCGGTCCGGGTGCGCGTGCCGGCCGCGGCCGTCAGCCGGGCCGAAGTCGGCGACAGCGAGTTCGAGAACTGCGAGTTCGCGGGCCCGATGTACAACGCCGCCAACAGCGCCTACGGCGTGGAGACCGTGATCGAGACCTCGGCGATCGGCGGCATCCAGGCCCTGCGCTTCGACAAGTGCATCTTCCACAAGTTCAACGACGCCTTCCACCTGGTGGACGGCACGTCGAGCACCACGCAGAACGGCTATCGCTCCAACATCACCGACATCTGGATCACCAACTGCCAGATGGACGGCCCGTGCGGTCGCGGCGTGCTGCTGAAGTCCAACGGCTCGTCGACCAACCCCTGCTGGATCTCCAACGTCCACATCTTCGGCTGCTACTTCCAGGGCAGCGCGCAGGAGTTCGTGAAGATGGAATCGCCCAACGCCGACAACCAGGTCCACCTGGTGAAGAGCGTGTTCGTCAGCAACAACTGGAGCAACGGCGGCGCCAAGATCTTCCTCGACGCCTACAAGGCCGCCGGCCTGACGGTGACCGACAACCAGATCTCCGACCTGATCTGGGCCAACGGCCCGGCCATCGAGTTCCACACCGTGCAGAACGTCGTGTGCACGGGCAACCTGATGCGCCGCCAGGGCAGCCAGACCGTCCAGTACATGGTGCAGGTCGACCAGCCAAGCGACTGGTACGTCATCGCCAATAACAACAGCGGCGGCTGCGCCACGGCCGGGGCGGTCAACGCCGCGACCGGGGCCAACCGGGTCGTGCAACTGAACGTCTAGGCCAGGGCCTGGACGGGCGAAGGCCGACCCGCGCGCGGGAAGGCCTTCGCCATCCTCTCCGGAGCGACCGGAGGCCGCCTCAATTACCGGGGCGACGAAATCCTATTCTCAGCGTGACGATTACGTCGCCCCGGCGGGCCCGCCGGGGCGACGCCTTCGTGTCAGGGCAACGGCGCCCTGGGCAGGCTGTCCCTGGTCTCGCAGGCCAGCTTGCCGGCCTTGCCCGCCGCGCCGGAGATGTCGTCGACCTTGGCTTCCTGCCGCCAGTTCTTGGGCAGGCCCTTGTCCCCGGCGAAGTCCATGCCGAGGTCCATCCACTTGTCGGCGGCGCAGTCGAGGGCGAAGAGCATGATCGGGCCCTTGCCGGCCGGCCAGGCCTTGTAAGGCCCGCCGCCCTTGCCTTCGGCGATGCGCAGCACCACCAGACCGGACTTTTCGTCCACCCTCAGAAAATCGGCGTCATAGAAGGTCTTGGCCTCGCCAGGGGCCGGCTTCCAGGTCTCGGCCGCCGTCGGAACGGCGGCCAGGACCAGCATGGGTACGCTGAGCAAACACGCTACGAGCCGCTTCTGCATGGCGGTCCCTCCCCGTTATGGTTCGCGGGAAGGACGCTATGCCTCTCCTACAACCACGGCAAGAGAACACCGTTATGCGCGCTCGGCGGCGCGTCAGCCGCAGATCGATGCTTACCGGACGCCGGCCATCAAGTCCGTCATTCCCCGCGAAGGCGGGGACCCAAGCGGAGTCATCGGCTGGCTCACGGCCGCGCCATTTCCTGAAATGCGGCTTGGATCCCCGCCTTCGCGGGGACGCTCGGCGAGAGTGGCGAGAACCGCTGAAGGTCGATCCGACTAACCCCGCGCCGCGAGCCCCTGGGCGATGGCCGCGTTCAGCGCCGCCACGGCCGCGTCCGGCCCTTCCGGATGGGCCCACACCCCGCCCGAGACGGCCAGGAAGTCGGCGCCGGCGGTCGCCAGCGGCGCGGCGTTGGCGGCGGTGATGCCGCCGATGGCCACGCAGGGGACCTCCATCGTCTCCTGCCAGATCGACAGGATGTCGGACTCGGCGACGATCGGCGCGTCCTTGGTGGTGGTCGGGAAGAAAGCTCCGAAGGCCACGTAGTCGGCCCCAGCCTCGGCGGCCTCCATCGCCAGATGGCGGCTGTCGTGGCAGGTGACGCCGACCATGCGGTCCTTGCCCATCAGCTTGCGGGCGGCCGCGTAGGGCGTATCGCCCTGCCCCACGTGCACGCCGTCGCAGTCGAGGCGGGCGGCCAGATCGGGGCGGTCGTTGAGGATCACCGCCACGTCGCGGGCGCGGGCGATCGGCGACAGGGCCTGCACGGCGGCGGCGATCACGTCGTCGGACACATCCTTGAGGCGGATCTGCAGGGCCGCCACGTCGCCGCCCTCCAGGGCGCGGGCCAGCTGGCGGCCGAAGGCGGCCAGGTCCGGCAGGGATGGCGGGGTGATCAGATAGAGGCGGCAGTCGAGCGTCATGCGCCGCCTTTACGCCGATTTGAGGCGCAGCGCGACTTTGGGGACGAAACCCGCCAACGGAGCGTGAAAACCTCGTCCTTCGACAAGCTCAGGATGAGGTTTTCAAATCGCCCGCCCTTGATCCTCACCCTGAGCCCGTCGAAGGGCGAGGATCACCCACCGTGCTCGTCCGCGACGACAGGTCGCTGCGAACTCGACTGAGAGTCAGTTGCAAACCGGTGGAAAACTGTTAGATGAGAATGACAATCATTCGGTAGGGCGTTCCTGTCTTGTACGTCTGCAATTGTAACGGCATCCGCCAGCGTGAAGTCCGCGCCGCGATCGACGCGGGGGCGACTCGTCCGGCCGAGATTTTCCGCCACAAGGGCTGCCAGGCTCAATGCGCCAAGTGCGTCTGCGAGATGCGCCAGATGATTCAGGAAGCCCAGGAAGCTCTGGCTTACGCCGCCGAGTAAGGCTTCCCGCGACGCAAAGTCGACGATTTCAGGTTACCGCGAAGCACTCTCACGCTTTTCTGTGAGGCTGCGAAACACTTGCACACATTACTGTTGAAGCGCTGAAAAACGCGGCTAAGGGTTCGGGCGAACTCGAACCTTAGGAGGCCGCCATGCAAGGCGATCCCGGCGTTATCCGCGTCCTGAACGCTGTGCTCACCAACGAGCTGACGGCCGTCAATCAGTACTTCCTGCATGCCCGCATGCACGACAACTGGGGCTTCAAGCGCCTCGGCCAGATCGTCTATCAAGAGTCGATCGGCGAGATGAAGCACGCCGACAAGCTGATCAACCGCATCCTCTTCCTCGAGGGCCTGCCCAACCTGCAGGACCTGCACAAGCTGAAGATCGGCGAGACCGTGCCCGAATGCCTGGCCGCCGACCTGTCGATCGAGCTGTTCAACCGCGAACTGCTGGTCCCGGGCATCGTCCAGTGCGAGCAGGCCCGCGACTACATCTCGCGCGAACTGCTGCGCGAAATCCTCAACGACACCGAGGAGCACATCGACTACCTCGAAACCCAGCTGTCGCTGATCAAGTCGCTGGGCGAGCAGAACTACCTGCAAAGCGCCATGGGCGAGCTGCCGGCGGCCTGATCCGCTTGAGCAGCTGAAGACTTCGAACGGCCTCCCCGCTCTCGCGGGGAGGCCGTTCTGCTATTCGCAGAGCGCCTCCAGCGCATCGCGATCCAGCAGCTCGACGTGTCGCACGGTCGGCAGGGCGATCAGGCCCTCCTGCAGGAAGCCCGTCAGGGTGCGCGACACCGTCTCGATGGTCAGGCCCAGATAGTCGGCCATGTCCTGGCGGCTCATCGGCAGGTCGAAGGCGGCCTCGCCGGTGCGGTCGGCCAGCAGCAGCAACAGGCCCGCCACCCGCTCGCAGGCGCTGCGGCGGCCCAGCATCATCACGTGGTCCTGGCTGCGCTGCAGGCCCGAGATCGTCAGGTGGTAGAGCTTGCGCGCCACCTCGCCGTCGCGGGCGGCCAGGTCGCTCAGCGCCCGGCGGCGGACGATGCGGACCGTGACCTCGCCCACCGCCTCGGCCGTGGTGCGGCGCAGGTCGCCGGCCTCGAAGCCGAAGGCCTCGCCGGCGAAGTGGAAGGCGTCGATCTGGCGGCGGCCGTCGCGCAGCAGGCGGCCCGTGCGCACCGTGCCCTCGACCAGTTCGTAGACGTGATCGGCGTTGTCGCCCTCGGCGAAGATCTCCTCGCCGGCGGCGTAGCGGATGACGCTGGCGGCGGCGATCGGCAAGGCCGGCTGGGCGAAGGCGGGTTCGAAACGAAGGGGCGACAGCATCACACGGCTCCCGAAGGCCTGGGGCGAAAGACGCCGCCCCGACGCCGGCACATTCCCCCTACTCTTCGTGCGGGTAAATTCGGGGGCGCCGCATAAGGGGTTCTGCGTAGGCGCCCCAGGAACCTCTCCCTCTGGGGGAGGCGGCCGAAGGCCGGTGGGGGGCCGTTTTCAGCTTTCGAGGCGGCGGGAAAGTTCGCAGAATACTCCCCCCGCCGATCGCTACGCGATCACCTCCCCCACTGGGGGAGGCTCCCTACCTACCGCTTGGCCTTCGCCATCCGCTCCAACTCCACCGCCCGCACGGTGGTCATGCTGAGGTGGCAGCCGCCGATGTTCAGGATGTCGATGGTGCCGCCGGTCAGGTCTTCCCGGCACTCGGCGTCGCGACGCTTGATCCAGGCCCGTTGGACGGTGCGCAGCTTGGCCTGCTCGGCCTTGGACCGGCCCGCCATCGCCGCCTTGTAGGCGCGGTTGAGGCGCGCGTCCTGCTTCTGAAGCTCTTCGTTGGTGCAGCCGGCCATGGCGGCGGTCACGCCCTTGATCGCATCGCTGCTGTTGAGACAGCGGTCGTAGGCGGGCGAGTATTCCTTCTCGGGATCGATCCTCGGCGCCTGGGCCTGGGCGGATGTGGCCGTCAGGGCCAGCAGCATCAGGCCGGGGGCCAGTCGTCGAAGCAGCATGCGGATCCTCGCTTTCGACGGCGAGGATGGCCCGCCGATCACGACGCCTTCAAGGCATGACCCGTCCTAGAGGTTCCTGGCGATACGGTCGGCCAGAGCGCCCATGTCGCCGCCGGGCTCGTCGAACACGCCCATGTCTTCCGCCGTGACCCGCGCGAACAGGTCCTGCGCCTCTTCCGAGGTCGTCAGCAGGTCGAGCGCGGCCTCGGCCTCGTCGTCGGGCCAGCGGTCAAGCGCCGCGCCCAGCGCCTTCAGGCGCGCTTCGAACAGTTTCAGGTCCATAGCCACAGATCTTCTTCTGCCTCTGGAGTCTCGTCTTCAAGGTCTGCCGGCCCCGTTTCAGGAGCGAGCGGACCGCCTGTTCCGAACAGCCCATGGCGTCGGCGATTCTACCGACCTCGAGCTCTTCGAAATAGAACAAAGTCAAAGCCTGGCGCTGGGTGTCCGGCAGCTTGCCCAGGGCCCGCTGCAGGGTCACGGCGACTTCCGACCGCTCCAGGCCGGCCAGGGCGTCGGCCTGCGCCGGACCCTGGACCTCGGCGTCGGCCAGGCGGGTGATCACCTCCTGGCTTTCCGGCACGGCCTTGCGGACGCGGCGGCGGTCGATCGCCTTGTTGACCGCGATGCGGTGCAGCCAGGTCGAGAACCGGGCCTCCGGCGTCCAGCGCTCGCGGGCGCGCCAGGCGGCAATAAATGCCTCCTGGGCCGCGTCCTCGGCCTCCTGCACGTCGCCCAGGACGTTCAGGGCCAGCCGCCGGACCATCCGCAGATGCCGGTCGACAAGCACCCGGAACGCCAGCTGGTCGCCCTCGCGGCAGGCCAGGAACAGGTCTTCGTCCGAGCGGACATCCGCCAGCCCGAAATCACCCGTCGCAGTCATCGCTGAATTCGCCATGGCGATTACTCGCCTCCATCGCTGTATCGCAATGGGATTGGCAAACAGCATGCCACATATCAGATAAATACATTACTGAATTTACCTGATACATTCGGAATACGAATGAACATTTCTATTTTTCAGAACGGAGTTCTTTGCAGAACGGGCGCAACAAGTCGAGTACGATTTGATACGAGTTCGACACATCTTTGCGACGGCTGGCGCGAACCATGCTGTCGAGGACGTATTGGTAGAAGCTGCGCAACGTCTTGCCGTCCGGCCCGGCGGCCGAGAAATCCAGGCTGGTCGACAGGACGGTGAGGATCTGGGTCGCCCGCATGGCATGTCGGCACATTTGATCCAGCCGCCCCTGCTCGTGGGCGAATTTTGCCGAGCCGATGGCCCGGTAGAGCTCCTCGTGCACGGAGGCCAGCACGTCGCGCGGGCTGGCGGTCAGGCGGCTGGAGGCCGCGTAGGCGCTGAACGCCTGGCTGTTAGTCGTCGTCATCGCTGCTGGCTCCGAGGATGGCCTTGATCTGCTGCTGAAGGATCTGGGCGGCGTAGAGCTGCGTCTCCATCGCCGAGTACTTCGCGATCAGCTTGGTGCGGTACGTCTCCGCGTTGTCGCGGATGGTCTCCGACTGTTCGGTCAGGTCGCTGTTGACCGTGTCGAGGGTGTTGATGCGCTGCTGGATCACGCCGGTCGTGGTGTTGGCGTAGTCGCCCATCAGGCTGGTGATCAGGTTGGCGAAGCCCTGGGTGATCTCCACCGAGATCGTGCCGCTGGTCGGGTTGGCCAGGGCGAAGGACAGGCCCTCGTAGATCGAGCCCGTCGCGCCGATGATCCGGCTGCCCGAGATCGTGAACAGGCTCGAGTCGCCGTTCACCGACACGCCGGAGATCGCCCCGTCGGTGACGGTGACCTCCAGGTCGAAGTCGAACGACAGGGTGGTGTCGTTCTTCAGGAGCTTGAGATTGCTGTCGCTGGCCTCGAACTTGGTCTCGAAGAAGGCCGCGACGCTGGACAGGTCGGTCAGCAGCAGGTTGTCGAGCGCGGTCTCGTCCGACAGCTCCAGCTGGTTGGCGCTGTTGAGCGTGATGCCCAGGGCCGACAGGTCGGTCAGCTCGTCGTCCGACCCCGAACTGCCGCCCAGGAGGGCGCTGAGCTGGCGGTTGACGTCGCGCAGTATGCCGTCGGCGAACAGCACCGCATCGTCGGCGACCACCCCGCCCGAACCCACCGTCTGGTTGGTCACCACGAAGGCGCGCAGGGCGTTGTAGGCGTCGATGAAGTCGGTGATCGCCGTCTTGATGTCGTCGTAGTTGGCCTCGATGTCGAGGGTGATGGTCTGGCCGCTGGTGGCCTGCAGCAGCGAGATCGACAGGCCGGGAATGACGCCGGTCAGCTCGTTGCCGTCGCTCTCGATCTCGACCCCGTCGATGGTGACGATCGACGGCTGGGCGGCCTGCAGCACGTTGGCGAAGGCGCCGCTGCTGTCGGTCAGGCCCAGCGACTGGCCGATGTCGTCGCCCGAGACCGAGGACATGGTGATCTGCTGGTTGGTGTCGCTGGTCGACATCACCAGGCGCGTGCCGGTCGAGCTGGTGATCAGGGTGGCGGTGACGCCCGTGGTGCTGGTCTTGGCGTTGATCGCCGCGGCGATGTCGCTGACCGTCATCGTCGAGGTGACGGTGATCTCGGCGGCGGTCCCGCCGTCGACGCCCACCGACATCACGCCCGACAGGCCAAGCGCCGTTCCCGAGGCCTGGGCGGTGGACGCTGCCTTCATGGCCTTGGCCAGCTGGGTGACGGTGATCTCGTAGGAGGCGGCCACCGCGTCGCTGTCGGCGTCGACGGCGATCACCGAGGTCGCGTCCGTGCCGTCCGAGGCGGTCAGATAGGCGCTCTTCTCGTCGAAGGCGTTGGTGGTCGTCGTGACCGAGCTGTAGGTCGTGCCCGCCAGCGAGGTCATGGAATCCGAGATCGCCTGCAGCAGGGTCTGCAGCGACTGGTACGAGGCGATCTTCGTCTCGTTGGCCGTGACCTTGGCGTCGATGGTGTCGGCGCGCGCGGTCTTCTGGGCGACGGCGGCCGCGATCAGGGAGTCGGTGTCGAGCCCCGAGATCGTGCCCGTCAGATAGGTCGTCGAACCCGAGGTCGAGACGGTGCTGGTCGTCGTCATGGGAATGTCCGGAAAGTCGGCGGGAGAGCCTTGAGGGGCTCCCCCGCCAGTCTGCAGGACGACGGGAGCCAGGCTCCCGCCATCGCGACGCGAGCGACTACTGCAGCAACTTCAGAAGCGACTGGCTCATCGAGTTGGCCTGGCTGAGGGCCGAAATCGCTGCGCTGGTCAGGGTCTGCGCGTTGGTGAAGTTGGTCTGCTCGGCGGCGATGTCCACGTCGGTGATCGCCGACGCCGCCGACTCCAGGTTCTCGAGCGACGTGGAGATCACGTCGCCGCGGAACTCGAAGCGCGACAGGGTGGCGCCGACGTCGGCGCGCATCTTCGAGACCGCCGTGATCGCCGCATCGATCTCGTCCATGGCGGCGACGGCGTCGCTGGTGGAGGTGATCGAGGTGACGGTCAGGTTCAGCCCCGTGGTGTTGGCCTCACCCAGTTCGACCTTGATCACATCGGTGCTGGACGTGCCGACCATGAAATCCACGCCCGTGCCTTCGGTGTAGTTGCTGTCACCGTTGAGCAGAGTGACGCCGTTGAAGGTCGTCGTCTCGGCGATGTCGTTGATTTCTTCAGTCAGCTGCTCGTACTCGGCGCTGATGTAGGACAGGTCGGCAGTGCTCGACGTCCCCGACTGGGCCTGGGCCGTCAGGGAGTTCATGCGCTGCAGGATGTCGGCGATGTTCGACAGGGCGCCGTCCGCGGTGTTCAGCACCGAAGTGCCGCTGGTCACGTTGGTGGCGGCCTGGTTGAGCACGGTGATGTCGGCGTTCATGGACGTCGCGATGGCGAGGCCGGAGGCGTCGTCCTTCGCGCTGACGATCCGCGAGCCGCTCGACAGCTTCGCCAGGGATTCGCTCTGCGCCGCCGAATTGTTGTTCAGGTAGCGCAGGGCGGTGTTGGCGGCCGTGTTGGTGGAGATAACTGGCATGTTCTAGTCCGGTTCTCTGTCTGGAGTCCGCCCGGGGGAGAGTCCGGTCGGGAAGCTGTCCGCCGTTCTGACGGCCTGGCTTCGACGGGTTGAACGGGACGTCCGCAACGGATGGGGCGGATTATTTTTCGCCCCCCTTGCCCCTCTCTCTTTGAGAGAGGGAGGGGCCCGCCGCGAAGCGGTGGGAGGGTGCGAGGTTTCACCGCTCACCGGAAACCCACCCACGCTCGGCCAGGCTTCAAGTCATGGAATGCGCGAAACGACCGCGCCCCATCCTGAGAGATTGTAACCTCTCACCCTCCCATGGCTGCGCCATGGGCCCCTCCCTCTCTCTCAGAGAGAGGTGTCAGGCAAACGCCCCCTCCCCCGAAAAATAATCCGCCCCATCCGGCGCGGAGCCTCCGTTGAACCGTTCGATCGGCGCCCAGAGCGACCGGACCGACTTCACCGGAGGGCTTTCTCCATGACCACCGTCTCCTCGGCGACGAGCACGACCAGCACCACGAGCTCCAGCAGCTCGTCGGGCACGCTGCAGCTTGGCACCACCGACTTCCTGAAGCTGCTGATGACGCAGCTGACCAACCAGAACCCGCTGGATCCGACCGATCCGACCGAGTTCACCAGCCAGCTGGCGACCTACTCCTCGCTCGAGCAGCAGATCAGCATGAACGACACGCTGACGACGATGTCGGACAACATGTCGTCGCTGCTGACCCAGGTTCAGCTGCTCGCCTCGGCCTCGGAATAGGGGCCAGCGACCATGAGCCTGTCCTCGGCCCTCTCGACCGCCGTCTCCGGCCTGACCGCCCAGAGCATCGCCCTGTCGGCGATTTCGGAGAACATCGCAAACTCCTCGACCACCGCCTACAAGACGACGGAGGTCTCGTTCCAGTCGCTGGTCAGCGGCGCCATGGGCTCGAACACCTCGACCAGCTCGGTGGTGGCCAAGACCAACCAGGCGCTGAACGTCACCGGCACCATCGCCTCGACCAGCGTGGCCACCAACATCGCCATCGACGGCGCGGGCTACTTCGTGGTCGCGGGCGCCCCGGGCGACACCGGCAGCGACCTCGTCTACAGCCGCAACGGCAGCTTCTCGACGGATTCCGACGGCTATCTGGTCAATAGCGAAGGCTACTACCTGATGGGCTTTCCGACCGACGCGGACGGCAACATCCTGTCGTCGAACACCAGCGACCTGACCAGCCTGTCGGCGATCAACCTCGACTCGATCAGCGGCACGGCCAAGGCCACCTCGACGGTGACCATGGCCGCCAACCTGCCGGCCGACGCCACTACCGGCCAGACCTTCACCACCAGCATGGAGGTGATCGACTCCCTGGGCGTCAGCCACACGGTCGGCCAGAGCTGGACCAAGACCGGCGACAACACCTGGTCGCTGACCCTGTCCGACCCGGTCCTGACCAAGGACGGCGCGACCACCTCGGGCACGATCAGCCCGAGCACCGTGACGGTGACCTTCAATTCCGACGGCAGCCTGGCGACGACCGATCCCTCGCCCGTCGCCATCGGCATCACGGGCCTGTCCACGGGCGCCGCCGACAGCGCCATCACGCTGGACCTGGGCGACGCCGGCGGCACCGACGGCCTGACCCAGTTCGCCTCGACCTCCTCGACCCTGTCGATCAGCCCGACCTTCGAGCAGGACGGCGCCAACTACGGCCAGCTGTCGGGGATCACCATCGACGGCAACGGCCTGGTCACGGCCAATTTCGACAACGGGGTGAGTCTGGCGATCTATCAGATCCCGGTCGCGACCTTCAGCAACCCCAACGGCCTGACCCACGTCTCGGGCACGGTCTACGACGAGAACACCAACGCCGGCCAGGTGCACCTGAACCTGCCGGGCGACGGCAGCGCCGGCAGCCTGGTGGCCAGCGCGCTGGAAGGCTCGACCACCGACATCGCCACCGAATTCAACAAGATGATCATCGCCCAGCAGGCCTACTCGGCCGCCTCGCAGGTGGTCAGCGCCTCCAGCGACATGTTCGACACCCTGATCCAGGCCGTCCGGTGAGCGTCATGGGCACGATCGAACGCCTGCATACCCGCGCCCAGAAGGCCCGCCGCGATCCCAAGACGCCCGTCGTCTCGTCGGTCGAGGAGGCCCGCGCCCTGGCCCGCAGCATCGCCGAGGGCCTGTCGGCCCTGTCGGACGACCAGCGCCTGCTCATGCTGTCGAACCTGCACGAGGTGCAGGCCACGCTGGAAGACCGGATGGCGAGCCTGGAGGCCGAGATGGCGGAGGACCGCGTCCGCATCCAGGCCGTGAACCGCGGGCTCAGCGCCCAGGCCGGCTATCGCGGCGGCGTCCTGTCGCTGCGCGACCACCGGCGCCGCAAGGACTGACGCCATGTCGTTGTCGTCGATCATCAGTTCGGCCTCGTCGGCCCTGTCGACCGCCCAGATACAAATCGCGGTGGCCAACGCCAACGTGGCCAACGCCGACGACCTGACCTACAGCAAGAAGACGGTCAGCACGACGGCGACGACGGCGCTGAATTCGGCCTCGACGACGACGATCCAGCGCGCGGCCGACACCTACCTGGCCAAGACCGTGGTCAAGACGGCGGCGAGCTCGGGCTACGCCTCGACGATCGACACCTACATGCAGTCCTACGACGCCGTGCTCGGCTCGGTGGACAGCGGCGATGATCTTTCCAGCCTGCTCGACGCCTTCTCCAGCGCCCTGACCGCCCTGTCGGCCAGCACCGACAGCGACACGGCCAAGGCCGCGACGGTCTCGGCCGCCTCGGCCCTCGCGGCCGGGATCAGCAGCCTGTCGGCCTCGATCCAGGACCTGCGCACCCAGGCCAACACCGAAATCGCCACCAGCGTCGACACCATCAACTCGACCCTCTCGACCCTGGCCTCGCTGAACGACCAGATCGTCTCGATCACCGCCCAGGGCGGCGATGTCACCGCCCTGCAGGACCAGCGCGACGCCGCGCTCACCACCCTGTCGGGCCTGATCGGGGTCAGCAGCTACACCACCTCCGACAACCGGCTGGTGATCTACACCACCGGCGGCGACCAGCTGCTGGGCACGACGGCGGCCAAGCTTTCGTACACCGCCTCCAGCGCGCTTTCCTCGACCAGCGTCTATCCGACCTCGATCGCGGGGATCACGCTGAACGGCAAGGACATCACCACCAGCCTCGACTCCGGCCAGCTGGGCGCCCTGGTCACCCTGCGCGACACCACCCTGCCCGGCGAGCAGGCCGAGCTGGACGCCCTGGCCTCGACGCTGATCGACCAGGTCAACGCCATCGCCAACGCCGGCTCGGCCGTGCCCGCGCCAAACGCGCTCACCAGCGCTTCGAGCGTCTCGGGCTCAGACGCCTTCTCGGCGAGCGGCGCGCTGCGGGTGGCCGTCGTCGATTCCAGCGGCTCGACGGTCTCGACCCAGGACATCGACCTGTCGGCCTATTCCACCCTGGCCGACCTGGTCACGGCGCTGGACGCCATCGACGGACTATCGGCCGCCATCGGCTCGGACGGCAAGCTGACCCTCACCGCCGACAGCGCATCGAACGGCGTCGCCCTGGGCGACATCGGCGTTGCGGTCGGGACCTCGTCGCAGGGCTTCTCGGACTATTTCGGCTTCAACGACCTGTTCTCCGGCTCGACCGCCGCCGACATCGCCGTCTCGTCCAAGCTGTCGGGCGACTACAGCCTGCTGGCCACCGCCGCCCTCGACACCGCCTCGACCCTGGCCGCCGGCGACAGGGCTCTGTCGACCTCCGACAGCACCACGGTCGACAAGCTAACTTCGATGCTGTCGGGCGCGCTGAGCTTCGCCGCCGCCGGCGACCAGGGCGCCAAGACCGTCACCCTGTCGTCCTACGCGTCCAGCTTCGTCTCGGGCGCGGCGACCCTGGTCTCCAACGCCTCGTCCAGCGCCGCCGGCGCCCTGTCGACCTACCAGGCGGCGACCACGCGACTGCAGAACACCACCGCCGTCAATGTCGACGAGGAGCTGGCCCTGCTCACCACCTACCAGTCGCAGTACGAGGCCAACGCCCAGCTCGTCTCGATGGTGCAGGAGCTGTTCGACACCCTGATCCAGATGGTGAACTGACCATGATCAGCCGCATCGCCACCTTCGGCCACTCCACCACCATGCTGGCCGCCACCCTCAAGGTGCAGGCCAAGCTGGCCGACCAGCAGGCCCAGACGGCCTCGGGCCTGAAGTCGACCACCTACGGGGGCCTGGGCGCCAACACCGGCAGCCTGCTGCGCCTGTCCAGCCAGAGCACGGCCCTGACCGCCGAGAACGCCGCCGCCCAGACCGCCACGGCCTATGTCAACGCGGCCTATTCGGCGCTGGGCGACATCGCGGATCTGGCCACCACCATCAAGACCCAGCTGGCCTCGATGATCTCCAGCACCACGATCGACGCGGCCACCACCGCCCAGTACGCCACCAACTGGCTCAATGACCTGCAGGCGCTGCTCAACAGCACCTCGGGCGGGACCTACCTGTTCTCGGGCACGGCGGGCGACACGGCGGCCGCCGACTTCAGCGACGTCGACTGGGACGCCTCGGCCGGCGCCAACAGCGACTACTACCAGGGCTCGTCCAGCACGCGGACCTTCACCACCACCGACGGCCAGACGATCGGCCTGTCGGTCTCGGGCGGCTCGGCCGCGTTCGAGAAACTGGCCCGGGCGCTGTCGATGATCATCGCCTCGCCCGACGACAGCAGCGTCGTCTCGACCGCCTACGACCTGGCCGGCGAGGCCCTGACCGGCGTCGGCTCGCTGCAGGAGCAGGTCTCGATCCAGGCCTCGACCCTCGACCGCCTGATCGAGCGCAACGAGGCCAAGATCGAGAGCATCGACACCCTGGCCTCCAACCTCAAGGACGCCGACCTCGCCGAGACGGCCGTCCTGGCCACCCAGTATGAGACCCAACTGGAGGCCATGTACTCGATGATCTCGAGCCTCTCGTCGCTGAGCCTGAGCAAGTATCTGTAGGAGGCGAGCGATAGATGCTCCCCCTCTGGGGGAGCTGCCGCGGAGCGACTGAGGGGCCGCCGAAGGCGGTGCGGACCCCCTCCGGCCCTCTGGGCCACCTCCCCCAGAGGGGGAGGATCTTGATTGCAATCCCGCAAGACCTCGACATACGCCGGCAGGACAGCCCGGCCACAAGGGCGGTTCGCCTGACTGGAGTCTCGATGTCCTCGCCCGTTTCCCCCAGCCGTCGCGGCCTGCTGGCCCTGGCCGGCGCCGCGCCCTTCGCCGCCATCGCCGCCTCGGCGCGCCCCGTGGCCGCCGCCGAGACCGTCTGCGCCCTGACGCCCCAGGTCACCCAAGGACCCTACTGGTTCGATCCCAAGCTCGATCGGGCCGACATCACCGAGGGCAGGAAAGGCGCGCCCGTCACCGTGGCCCTGACCGTGGTCGACGGCGCCTGCCGGCCGCTGAAGGGCGCCCGCGTCGACATCTGGCATTGCGATGCCCAAGGCCTCTATTCCGGCTATGAGGGCCAGGGCGACGACCACCGGACCGCCGCCAAGGGCGCGACCTTCCTGCGCGGGGCCCAGACCAGCGACGCGGCCGGCAAGGTCGCCTTCAGGACCATCTGGCCCGGCTGGTACGAGGGCCGCACCCCGCACATCCACATCAAGATTCACCTGAACGCGCGCACGGCCCTGACCGCCCAGCTTTTCGTGCCCGACGCGCTGTCTGAGTTCCTCTACGAGAACCTCCCGGCCTACAAGCGGCCCCGGGCGCGGGACATGTTCAACCGCCAGGACGGCATCGCCCTGCAGGGCGGCGAGGCCATGGTCGCCAGCGTCAAGGAAGGCAAGGACGGCTACGTGCTGGCCCTGGTCCTGGGCGTCGATCCCGCCGCCGACTGGAAGGACGACGTCGGCATGGGTCCCGGCGGCCCCGGCGGCCCCGGCGGTCCGCCGCCCGGCGGGATGGGTCCTCCTCCCGGCGGGATGGGTCCGCCTCCTGGAGGCGCGAACGTCCGCCCGCCCGGCCCGCCGCCCGGCGGCTTCCCCAATGG
>LNIY01000116.1 GCA_001449105.1 Caulobacter vibrioides
CGGGTCATAATCAAAGCCGTCCCCGCCATGGGGAGGGCTCTTGGTACCGGCCCAAGCGTGGCGAGGACCGCATCGAGCGGGGCCGCTTGGCGCGTCGTGGGAAAAGGCGGGTTTGCAGGATCGCTCAGAAGGCGTGATTGGGCCGCCAAGCCGTCCATGGCGCAACGAGCGGGTCGACAGGGTCGGGATCGTAAACCGGCCTAACAGGATCAGCCGAGGCGCCGCCGGATTACCGCGGAGCTATTGGTCCTGCCCGTTCGGGGGACAGGTCGGCGCTTGGGTTGAAACAACACCCGCGCCCTCGGCCCCTCCGGGAAAAACGATGCGGCGGAGCGGTCGACGAAGCCGAAACGCTAAACAAACCCACGGTCTCCGGGCTCCGCCCAGCCGCTCCGCGCCTCCCCGACCAGCTTTCGTGGACTTCCACGGGAGTGAGAGAGCGCATGCCTGCGCTCCCCCCTCAGTCGCTTCGCGACAGCTCCCCCAGAGGGGGAGCATCTTCAAGGAGCGCCGCGCCAGTAGATCCTCCCCCTCTGTGGAACGTGGCCCGGAGGGCCGGAGGGGGCCGCCGTCAGGCGGCTACGACCTCACCACCCCAGCGCCGCTTCCCCCCGCAGGATCGCTTCGGCCTGCGCCGAATGCTTTCCCCCGCCGCGTTCGTGCATCACCAGGGCCGGCAGCAGCACCAGCGGCGCCTTGCCGGTCTTCACCGCCCGCACCAGAACGCGCTTGGCCGGCGTGTCGGCGAAAGGCTGAACGGGGCGGATGCGGAACGAGCCGGCCTTGGGGGCCAGCAGGGTCAGAATGTCGGCCAGGCGGTCGGCGCGGTGGATCAGGGTGATCGTCCCGCCCTCGCGCACGGCCTTGAGGGCGAAGGCGGTCCAGGCGGCCAGACCGTCGTCGGCCATCCAGGCGCCGGCCTTCTCCGGCGCGGGCGCGCGCAGGGCCTTCGGGTCGTCGAAGAACGGAGGGTTGCTCATCATCGCGTCGAAGACAGGCAAGCTCAGCGCCCGGAAGCCGGCGGCCACGTCGCCCTCGACGATCTCCACCCGATCGGCCAGCTGGTTCAGCGCGGCGTTCTCGCGAGCCAGGGCCGCGGCGGCGGAATCGCGTTCCAGGCCGACGAATCGCACGGATGGGCGACGGGTCGCGGCGGCCAGCAGGGCCGCGCCGACGCCGCATCCGGCCTCGATGACGCGTTCTCCGTCGGCGGCGTCGCAGGCCGCCGCCAGGAGCGCCGCGTCGAGCCCGGCCCGGTATCCGGCGGCCGATTGGCGAAGCTTGACGCGCCCGTCGAGGACACGGTCTTCGGTGAAGGAGGGAACTGAGGTGGGGTCGGACAACGTTTCGGGCCTTGTGCTCGCCTTGACCCTGACCTATCCCGCCACCATTGTCGCTCGCAACGCCCATGGCGCTACGAGCGGCGTCGCCTGAGGAGTACATGGTCTTGGACGCAGCTGCAGCGACCCTCGCCCGTCAGCCGGGATCGGTGGATCGTCTCGTGCGCCTGGCCGCCGCCGACATGGGCGGCGTCGACCGCCTGATCACCGATCGCATGCAAAGCGACGTTCCGGTGATCCCGGCCCTGGCCGAGCACCTGATCGCCGCCGGCGGCAAGCGCCTGCGCCCGCTGCTGACCGTTGCCGCCGCACGCCTGGCCGGGTCGGATAACGACCACTGCCTGAAGCTGGCCGCCGCCGTCGAGTTCATCCACACCGCCACCCTGCTGCACGACGACGTGGTCGACGGCAGCCAGCTGCGTCGCGGCAAGGTCGCCGCCCACCTGATCTGGGGCGCGGCCCAAAGCGTGCTGGTCGGCGACTTCCTGTTCGCTCGCGCCTTCGAGCTGATGGTCGAGACCGACTCGATGCGTGCCCTGCAGATCCTGGCCCAGGCCAGCCGCGTCATCGCCGAGGGCGAGGTGCTGCAACTGATGCGCAGCCACGACCTCAACCTGTCGCAGGCGGTCTATCTCGAGATCATCGCGGCCAAGACCGCCGAGCTGTTCGCCGCCGCCGCCGAAGCCGGCGCGGTGTCGGCCGGCGTCGACGCCGAAAAGTCCAAGGCCCTGCGCGACTACGGCATGAGCCTGGGTCTGGCCTTCCAGCTGGCCGACGACGCCCTCGACTACGGCGGCGCCACCGAGACCCTCGGCAAGAACGCCGGCGACGACTTCCGCGAAGGCAAGGCGACCCTGCCGCTGCTGCTGGCCATCTCGCGCTCGGGCCCGCGCGAGGCCGATTTCTGGGAGCGCGCCATCGGCCGCCGCGAACAGACCGAAGCCGATTTCCGCCGCGCCCGCGAGCTGATCATCGGCACCGGAGCGCTGGACGCCACGCTGGATCTGGCCGCCGAGTACGCCGACAAGGCCAAGGCCGCCCTGGCGGTGTTCCCGGCCAACGACTGGCGCGAAAGCCTCGAAAGCCTCGCCGACTTCGCGGTCAGCCGCCGGGCCTGATGGCGAAGGGCTACAACCCGTCCGGCGATCCTCACGGCGTCGACCATCACCACGGCGCCCACGCCGCCGGCGAGGCGGCCGGCAAGGTGATCGGCGGCGGGGTGGGGGTGCTCGTTGGCCTGTCCCTGATCCTTCTCTTCTTTGGTCCGCTGCTGTGGGCGCCGCTGCTGGCGGGCTTCGGCGCGGCGCGCCTCGCGCCCGGAACCTGGCAGCCCTGGCTGGCCGGCTTCGCGGCCGCCGCTCTGGCGGTCTTCTTCCAGTTCCTGCTGCTGGTGCAGAAAAGCCCGGTGCTGCGCTATCCGGCCGTGGCCCTGTTCTCGATCGCCTGGGTCGGCGGCCTGTGGCTGGAGCTGACCTCGCCGCCGCACGACTGGCTGACCACGGCGCCCGCCTGGAGCACGCCCGGGCCATGGAGCTGGGCGCTGATCGGCGTGGGCGTCGTCGTCTATGCCGGCCTCTATCTCCTGGCCCTGTCGCGCTTCGGCAAGGGTCGCTGGGCCAGGCGCTGGCAACTGCTGCGGTGAATTCGCCGTAAGGTCGTCCCGCCAAGCTCGACAACGCCGCGACGACATCCCAAGTCTTCACCGAGACGAAAGGACCGCAATGATCCGCTTCATCCTCAACCTGCTCTGGTTCTTCCTCGGCGGCTGGCTGTCGGGGCTGCTGTGGCTGCTGGGCGGCCTGCTGCTGGCGATCACCATCGTCGGCCTGCCCTATGCGGGCGCGGCCTGGCGCATCGCCGGCTTCGCCTTCTGGCCGTTCGGCAAGGAGATCGTCAGCCGCGACATCGTCACCGGCCGCGGCGACCTGGGCACCGGGCCGCTGGGCTTCCTGCTGAACCTGATCTGGTTCGTGCTCGGCGGCTGGTACATCGCGCTCAGCCACCTGCTGATCGCCGTGGCCGAGGCCATCAGCATCATCGGCATCCCGTTCGCCATCAAGGACCTGCAACTGGCCTACATCGCCCTGGCCCCGATCGGCCGCACGGTGGTGCGCCGCTAGAAGCCGGTGAACAGCCGGTCGAGGGCGCGCCGGATCGCGTCCTCGTGGGCTGCGAGCGAGGCGATGCGCTGGCGGAGCAGAGTGACGGGTGCGCCGACCAGTTCGGGAACGAAGGCCAACAACTCCTGACCTTGAACCTCGACCGCGGCGGAAAGTTCGCTGAGCGGCAGGGCGGCGTGGGGCAGATAGAGCGGCGCCACGACCACGGTCGGCAGATCGCCGGCGTGATGCGACTGAAGTACAACGACATAGGGCGCAGCGGCCCGTGTCCGCGACGAGGGATTGGGGAAGACGTCGAACTGTCTGATCACCATGCCCGCAGGTCGTCGCCGAATGCGCCTTCGGCCTCGATCCGTTCGCGATAGTGGCGCAGAGCTTGGGCGTTCTCCTCGGCCCAGCGCCTGGCGCGTTCCTCCGCGCCGGCCGGGTCGACCTTCTGGAGGTGCAGCCGCAGCTGGGTCTCGCTCATGCCGGCGATCGAAATTCCCAGCCGCTTGGCCTGCGCCAGGAGCTCTGGATCGATACCGATGTCGAGTTCGGGCTTGCCCATGGGCGAAAGGCTATCACGCCTCGTCGTCGGCAGACAGCAGCACGTCCAGGAAGGTCTGGCGGCGGTTGAGGAAGTTGCGGGTCACCTGGAAGTGCTCGGTGTCCTCGTAGTCCACCCGCTCCAGGCCGCGCTCGGACGCCTGATAGATCCAGGCGTCCGGATAGCCCAGCAGGATCGGCGAATGGGTGGCGATGATGAACTGCGACCGCGCCAGCACCAGTTCGTGCAGCCTCGCCAGGAACGACAGCTGCCTTTGCGGCGACAGGGCCGCCTCGGGTTCGTCGAGGATGTAGAGGCCGTCGCCCCGGAAGCGGTTGTCGAACAGGGCGAAGAAGGCCTCGCCGTGCGACTGCTCGTGCAGCGGTACGCGGCCGTAGCCCGAGACGCCGACCTCCTCGATGTAGCTGGCCACGTTGAAGAAGCTCTCGGCGCGCAGGAAGTAGCCGTCGATGGGCCGCAGATGCCCTCGGACCTTCCGGATGTGACGGCTGAGCGGCGAGTGCGAGGCGCGGGTGGAAAAGTTGACGCCGGTCGACCCGCCTTCGGCGTTGAAGCCCCAGGCCACGGCCAGGGCCTCGATCAGGGTCGACTTGCCCGAGCCGTTCTCGCCGACCAGGAAGGTCACGCGCGGATGGAAGGCCAGGCTGTCCAGGCCGCGCACGACGGGCAGGTCGAACGGATAGGCGGACGGGGTCCAGCCTTCGCCGCGCTCGAAGCGGGCTTCGATCCAGTAGGGGCGGACAAGACCGGTCATGCGACTTTTCGCATAGCATCGGTTCGCCGCGGCCGGGATACGAAAACGGGGCGGTCGCGAATGCGCCGCCCCGTCTTGTCAGTCGTTCGGTCGGACGAGCCTCAGCCCGGCGAGACCATCTTTTCGGGACGGACGTACTGGTCGAACTCTTCGTTCGTCAGGTAGCCGCCGCCGACAACTTCCTCGCGCAGGGTCGTGCCGTTCTTGTGGGCGGTCTTGGCGATCTTGGCGCAGATGTCGTAGCCGAGGCGGCCGTTCAGGGCCGTGACCAGCATCAGCGAGTTCTCGACGCCCTTCTGGATGTTGTCGACGCGCGGCTCGATGCCCACGACGCAGTTGTCGGTGAAGCTGATCGCCGCGTCGGCCAGCAGGCGCACCGACTGCAGGAAGTTGTAGGCCATCACCGGGTTGAAGACGTTCAGCTCGAAATGGCCTTGGCTGCCGGCGAAGGTCAGGGCGGCGTGGTTGCCGAACACCTGCACGCAGACCTGCGTCAGGGCTTCGCACTGGGTCGGGTTGACCTTGCCCGGCATGATCGACGAGCCGGGCTCGTTCTCCGGCAGGGCCAGTTCGCCCAGGCCCGCGCGCGGGCCCGAGCCCAGGAAGCGGATGTCGTTGGCGATCTTGAACAGCGAGGCGGCGACCGTGTTGATCGCGCCGTGGCTGAACACCATGGCGTCGTGAGCGGCCAGGGCCTCGAACTTGTTCGGGGCGGTCGTGAAGGGCAGGCCGGTGATGGCGGCGATGGCCTCGGCCACGCCTTCGGCGAAGCCGATCGGGGCGTTCAGGCCGGTGCCGACGGCGGTGCCGCCCTGGGCCAGCTGCATCAGCTTGGGAAGGGTCTGCTCGATGCGCTCGATGCCGTTCTCGACCTGCTGGGCGTAGCCGCCGAACTCCTGGCCCAGCGTCAGCGGGGTGGCGTCCTGGGTGTGGGTGCGGCCGATCTTGATGATGTCGGCCCAGGCGTCGGACTTGGCCTTCAGCGAGGCGTGCAGGTGCTTGAGGGCCGGCAGCAGGTCGCTGACGATCTGCTCGGCGCAGGCCACGTGCATCGCCGTCGGATAGGTGTCGTTCGACGACTGGCTCATGTTGACGTGGTCGTTCGGGTGGACGGGCTTCTTGGTGCCCATCTCGCCGCCCAGGATCTCGATCGCGCGGTTCGAGATCACCTCGTTGGCGTTCATGTTCGACTGGGTGCCCGAGCCGGTCTGCCAGACGACCAGCGGGAAGTGGTCGTTCAGCTTGCCTTCGATCACTTCGTTGGCGGCCTGGACGATGGCGTCCTTGATGGCCGCGTCCAGCTTGCCGAGCTTGTTGTTGGTCTCGGCGGCGGCGCGCTTGACGATGCCCAGGGCCCGGACGACCGGCAGCGGCTGCTTTTCCCAGCCGATCTTGAAGTTGCCGAGGCTGCGCTGGGCTTGCGCGCCCCAATAGCGGTCGGCGGCGACTTCGATGGGGCCGAAGGTGTCGGTCTCGGTGCGCGTGGCGGTCATGCGGGTCTCCCGGAAAACGGTCGACGGGGGTCTAGACCCTGAGGGCCGCCAGGGCAACGCTCCCGAGGCCGGTTGACAGCCGGCGCGGGCATGCGAACCCTCCGCGCCCAGAAAAAGTGTTCGGGGGAAAGCGTTCATGGCGTCGAACAAGGGCGGCGGTCGGATTGTCGCGCTGGATCTGCTGCGCGGTCTGGCCGTGGCCGGGATGATCGTGGTGGTCAGTCCGGGATCCTGGAGCCAGGTCTACGCCCCGCTGGCCCACGCGGCCTGGCACGGCTGGACGCCGGCCGATCTGGTCTTCCCGACCTTCCTGTTCTGCGTCGGCATGGCTGTCGGCCTGTCGGTTCCGCGCCTGACGCCGGGCGATCGCGCCTCGGCCGGCTTCTGGCTCAAGGTCGCGCGCCGCACGGCGCTGCTGATCCTGCTGGGCCTGCTGCTCAACGCCCTGCCGAAATTCGATTTCGCCCATCTCCGCCTGCCGGGCATCCTGCAGCGCATCGGCCTCTGCTACGCGCTCGGCGTGGCGATCTGCGTGCTGGCCGCGCCGCGCGCCGGCAGCCGGCTGAAGTTCAGCTTCGTCGCCGACGGCGTGGCGGCGTTCGTCCTGCTGGCGATCTACTGGGCGCTGCTGGCCTTCGTGCCGGTTCCAGGCTTCGGGGCCGGACGACTCGACTCGCACGGTTCGCTGCCGGCCTTCATCGATCGGGCGGTGATCACCATCCCGCACATCTGGAAGCACGGCACGACGCAGGGCGTCGGCGTCACCTACGATCCGGAGGGCCTGCTTTCGACCCTGCCGGCCACGGCCAACGTGCTGATCGGCGCCATCGCCGCGGCCCTGCTGGCGCGGGGCGGGGCCAGCCGTTTCGCCCTGGCGCTGCTGTCTGCCGTGCTGATCGCCGCCGGCCTGCTGCTCGACGGCGCCATGCCGATCAACAAGTCGATCTGGACGCCCAGCTTCGCCCTGCTGAGCAGCGGCCTGTCGATGGCGGCCCTGTTCGTGCTCGACCTGCTGGCGGGCGTGAAGCCGGCGCTGAAGCTGGCCGCGCCGCTGACCATCTTCGGCGGCAACGCCATCCTGGCCTTCATCCTGTCGCAGCTGCTCGGGATCTTCGGCTCGATGCCGCTGCTGCCGGGCGGCCGTTCGGCCCAGGGGCTGACCTATGAGCTGGCCCTGCGGGTGATCTCCGATCCGAAGGCTGCGTCGCTGGCCTGCGCCCTGGCGGTGCTGGCCTTCATCCTGGCGATCCTGATCCCGCTGCATCGGCGCGGGATCCATTTGCGCCTCTAGCCTCCGGACGCGTAGACAGCGCTCCGACGCCCGCCACGTCGGCGGGCCCGGAGGCCTCGCGCTTGAACGACGACTGGACGCATCACGGCAAGGTCCGCGCCCGCGAGGCCGGCGGCGAGCTGACCATCGTGGTCGACGGCCTGACCACTCAGGCCAAGTACTACAAGCCGTTGATCTATGAGTTCTTCCGCAAGAGCTGGCGCGGCTCGCGCCCGGCCTGGGGCGAGTTCTCGGTCGAGATCGGCATGGAGTTCGTCGGCGAGCCGCCGTGGCTGGACCTCGACAACCTGGCCAAGGCCCTGCTTGACGCCATCAAGGGCTACGCCTTTCACGACGACGCCCAGGTCGCCCGGCTGCTGGTCGAGCGGCGCCCGGGCGAGCGCGAGCGGATCGTGATCGTGGTGCGGAAGCTAGAGTCGCGCTTTCTGCGGGGCGCGCTCGAAGACTGACGCGCCGATCGAGATGTAGAGCACGACCAGGAAGGCCAGATAGCGCCCCAGGCTGGACGGCTCCGCGCCGGGCGCGAGCGGCACCAGGCCAAGCAGGATCAGGTTGGCCGCAGCCGCGCCCGGAAGGGCGAAGGCCATGGCGGGATACAGGCGTCGGTCGCGGGGGATGCGCAGCAATCGTGCGACGGCCTGGAAGGCGAAGGTGACGAGCGCCGCGGCCAGGAAGGCGTTGAGGGCGTAGAACCAGAAGGCCCGTTCGATCAGGCCACTGCCGAAGGCGCCGTAGAACAGCGTCGCCGCCAGCCAGGCCCCAAGGCCCGTTCCCGCCAGGATAAAGACGTTCCGTTTCGACACGCGCGAACTCCCCCATCGTCGCCACGACGGGGGAGCCTGCATGCGGCGTGCCGGATCAGGTGTTCCAGAACTCCAGGAAACCCCAGGCGGCCAGCACCACGGCGAAGCCGATGAAGATCAGCGAGGTGACCGTAAAGCACAGCTTGCGCAGGTCGTTCCAGCTGTCGACCCGGCGGCCGCCGCGCCAAACAACCGGCACCATCGCCAGGGTCAGCAAGGTCAGAAGGGTGGCGATGAAGGCGCAGGCCGAGGCCGTCAGCAGCCAGCCGCTCGGCCAGCCGAAGACCACGGCGGCCACGTCGCCCGAGCCGGCCGCGAAGGCGGCGACGCAGGCCATGGCCGTCAGCCAGAGCACGGCCTGGGTCGTCTGCAGCAGGCTGGCGCGCGCCTGGCTGATGGTCTGGCGGGTGTCGCGGCGGCTGCGTACGAACACGCCGGCCAGGGTGGCGATCGAGGCCAGGGCGGCCAGCAGGGTCATGCCCGCCAGTACGCCCTGCTTGAACAGCGGGCCGACGCGTTCGTAGGCAGCGACGCCCGACGGGGCGAAGAACCGCGCCGGGGCGCCGTCCTGGCGCTGGAACACCAGCATGTCGGCCCCGTCGGCGGCCTTGAAGACGTCCTCGCGGTCGGTCGGGATCCACAGGCGCGTCTGGCCGTCCGCGGTGACGGCCAGTCCCCCCTGGGCGCTGGCGCGAACCTTGGCGACGCCGATCAGGCGGTTCACGAAGCCTTCGAGACCGCCATAGGCGCGGCGGTCGGTCAGGTAGTCGCCCACATAGGGAGCGGCCGTCTCGGCGGTCAGGGGCGTGAAGGTCGGCACGGCGCGGGCCGGGGCGTAGAAGCGCTCGACGATGGCCGCGGGCAGGGTGGCCGGCAGACTCTGGCCGGTGTCGGTGTTCACCGAGACGAAGACGCCAAGGCCCAGGTCGGGCGCGATCACCATGTTGGAGTGGAACCACAGGGTCGCGCCAGCGTGGCCGAAGCCGCGGCGATTGCCCGGCAGGGCGATGTCCTGGAAGCCGCTGTTGAGGCCGGCGGCGCCGGCCGCGGGGCGGTAGCTGGGCGTGCGGAAGGCCTGGGCCGCGCGGGCCGAGAACACGGTGCGGCCGTCGATGGTCCCGCCGTTCAGCAGCAGGGTCATGTATCGCGCCATGTCGCCGGCGGTGCTGGAGGCCGAGCCGGCCGGGGCGATCTGGCCGATGAACTCCACCGGCTGGGCCTGCAGGCCCAGCGGCGTCCAGCGGTAGCCTTCGGCCATGTCGGCGGCAAGGGCGGGGGCCATCGGCGCGGGCAGGTCGTCGCGCCAGCCGCGCGGCTCGCGGAAGGTGGTGCGGGTCAGGCCGGCGGGCGTGATCACCCGTTCGGCGATCAGGTCCTCGAACGGCTTGGCGCCGGTGTTGGCCAGCGCCGCGCCGACCAGGGCGACGCCGTAGTTCGAGTAGGCCGGCAGCACGCCGGGCTCGCGCACGCGGTTGGGGCGTTCCTGGCGCAGATAGACCTCGAGCGGCCGGATGCGGCGCTCGTCGCGCTCGAACAGCTGCCCCAGCGCGCGGTCCTCGAAGCCGGGCGTGTGGTTATAGAGGTCGCGCACCCGCATCGGGTTCTTCTTGCCCTGGTCGCGGACCTGAAGCTTCTCGGGCAGGTAGACGTTGATCGGCGTGTCGGGGCGGATGCGGCCGGCGTCGATCTCGTTCTGCAGGGCGATCCAGGTGAAGGTCTTGGAGATCGAGCCGATGCGGAACAGCGTGCGGTCCGGATCGACCCGGCGGCCGCCCGACAGGCTGGCGACGCCATAGCCCTTCTTCAGCACCACCTGGCCGTTCTGGACGACCGAGACGGTGACGCCGGCGATGTGATCGGTGGTCATCGAGCGACGCACGAAGCCGTCGACGAAGGCTTCGAGTTCAGGGGCGGGCAGGGGCGTGACGCCGGGAATGGCGGGCGCGACCGGCGGGGCGGCGGCGGGCGCTGCGGTCGGCAGGGCCGGACGCGTCGCGCGGACGGGCGGCGTGGTCCTCGGCGAGGTCGTCGCGGGGGCCGGCGCTGGCGCGCGCGGAGCGGTCGGTATCGGGGCCGTCGGCGCCGTGCTTTGGCTTGTGGCGCTGCCCGCGCCTGCCAGCCATATACCCACGACCGCCGCGCACCGCGCGACCTTGGACGACAAACGCAACGTCACGTATCCCACCTCGCCGATAGAGCCCCTCAAGGCCTTCTTAGGCCAATTCGCGCGGCGAGGGACACCGGCGCTGGGAAGAAAACTGCCGCTGCGTCAGTCGGGCTGTTCAGTTTCCAGCCGAAGGCGGCTGGGCGGCGGGCGCGGGCGCCGGTTTTCGGGCCTTGGCGAAGGCGTAGAGCGGCAGGAGCGGCCGCAGTTCGGGGCCGATCCACATCTGGGGTTCCGACGGCGGGGTCATGCCGGTGTCGACCTCCTTGCGCGCCACGCAGGCCTGCACCGCGCGGCCGAGGGCCGCGAAGTCGCGGGCCTGGCCGATCTCGCTGAGGAAGCAGTCGTCGAAATAGGGATAGCGGTCGGTCTCGCCGCAGCCGAACGAGGTGCGGTCGGGACGGGCGGCGGTCAGGATCATGCGGTCGTCGCGTTCCAGGGCGGGCACGAACACGCCCGAGAAGCAGGCCGAGATCACCACGATCGACGGGCGGCCCGGGCAGGCCCCGTCGACCATGGCCGCCAGGCGCTGGGGACGCAGGATCTTTTCGCCCATCACCACGCCCTCGGGCGCGCCGTGCGAGGTGATGTAGACGAAGCAGCCGGCCGGCGAGGCCTCGGCGGCGGAGGCCAGGCCCGCCTGGATCGACTTGGCGTCGGATGGCGAAAGGCCTTGCGACGGGTAGCGCTTGGGTCGCGTCGAGAACTGCGCGGGCGCGGGGAAGCCCAGCGCGGTCAGGCTCCTGGAGACATCGCGGCGGGCGTTGTCGAAGGCCTCGGTCGAGCCGCCGGCATGGGCGCGAAAGTCGCCGGCCACCACCACGGCCGCCCAGCGCTCGAACGGCCCCTCGGCATGAGCGGGCGCGATGGCCAGGCAGGCCAGCAGCAGACCGATGACGAGACAAGCCGTGCGGCCCATGACGCGCCTATTTCTTGAACTTGGCGAAGGGGGTCGGCAGCGCCGTGCCCGTGGACGTGGCCAGCAGGCGGCCCTCGGCGTCGTAGAGTTCGCCCTCCATGAAGCAGACCGTGCGGCCCCACTTCACCACGCGGCCGACGCCGCGCAGCGGGCCGGGCATGGCCGGGCGCAGGAAGCTGGTCTTCATCTCAAGGGTGGGAACCACGTGTGTCATGCCCGAGGTGATCAGGCCGGCCACCGACATGCATTCGTCCAGCATGGCGCAGACGAAGCCGCCCTGGATCTGGCCCATCGGATTGGCCAGCAGGTCGGCGCGGGCGTCGAAGGCGATCTCGATCCGTCGCTCGGCCTGGCTGACGGCGGTCAGGCGAAAGCCCAGCGTCGAGGCGCTGGGCGGGATGTTCGTGCTGGCGTGAAAGCGCGCGAGGATCGCCTCGTCGGTAAGGGTTTGGGTGTCCTCCGAGGCGATGTCGCTCAAGGCCTATTTCTTCCGGAACTGGTCGAGGGAGATGATCTTGGGGGCCTCTTCGCCGTCGGTCGTCGGCGGGGTCGGTTCCGGCTCGGGCTCGACCGGCGCGGGCTCGATCTCCGGGGCCTCGAACTGCAGGGCGAACTGCACCGACGGGTCGTAGAAGCGGGTGACGGCCGCGTACGGGATCGACAGGCGCTTGGGCTGGCCGCCGAACTTCAGCGTCACCGAGAAGAAGGTCTCGCCCGGGGCGAGGTCCCAGTACTGGTGCTGCAGGATGATCGTCATCTCGTCGGGATACTTGCCCAGCAAATCCTGCGGGGCCGAGACGCCGGCGGCCTGGGTCTTGAAGGTGATGTAGAGATGGTGCGGCTCGGGCAGGCCGCCGGGCGCGGCGGCCTTCTTCAGCGCGGCCTTCACGACGCCACGCAGGGCGTCCTGGGCCATGGCCTCGTACTGCATCAGGTCTTCGGTCGGAGGAGTGCGGGCCATGGGTCTTCGATTAAGCAAAAACGACAATCCAGTCGTCAACGTAACCTGTCGCGCGCCTGCGGCAAAGGCGCCCGTATACGGTAGCGGCGTACAAATTTTCGAGGAAGGCCAGGGGCGAGCGATCTGTCGCGGAAAGTGGAGGGGTCTTTCGCGAGGCTCCCCCATTCCACCTCGGAAAGAGAGGAGGGAGCCGTCCACATTTCTGGAAAGTGGAGGGATTCTGTTGCCAGGCTCTCCCATTCCACCTCGGAAAGAGAGGAGGGAGCCGTCCACATTCCTGGAAAGTGGAGGGATTCTGTTGCCAGGCTCCCCCATTCCACCTCGGAAAGAGAGGAGGGAGCCGTCCACATTCCTGGAAAGTGGAGGGATTCTGTTGCCAGGCTCCCTCCGGGCCCCGCCTAGGGATCTGAACCCCTAGGACTTAAGAGGCGAATTCACCTGCACCGCATTACGCAGCGACGGCGAACTCTTCAGCGAAGTTATCGTTCGCATTTAGTTTAAAGGCCCGAAACGGTGGGCCAAGCCGAGAGAAAGCAAACACCTTTACACGTCTGTCGATGCTGATCGGCCCCATGCAGTCCCGTGATAACTCGGGAAAGATTTGGTGGAGCCGCCGGGAATCGCACCCGGGTCCAGTCCGCTTATTACGTGCGCGTTTATCCCCATAGTTCGGCCGAAGCCGGACAATCCCAATATAGGGCTTCGCCCCTCCCGAGGGAAGGGGCGCGACTAAACGGTCCCCAGGCTGAGGCGGCCCTCGGCCAGCCGGCCGGTGACGACGGCGCCGTGATCCTCGAACAGCTTCAGGGTCTCGCCGACCAGGACATAGGCGCCGGTGAACACGCCGTCGGGGTTGGCGTGCACCTCGACGAACCGGCCGTCGGGGCGCAGTTCGAGGCTGAAGCGGCCATCGGGCGAGGACCAGACGCCGGAGACGGGGAGGTGGTCGATCATCATGGCAGGATCCTCCAGGCGGAAGCGGACGAGAGCAGGGCGGGTAGGGCGGCCATAGCGCAGGCGCCGGCCCAAAGGGCGATGGCGAACCAGCGCGGCGCCGCCGTCGCGCGACGGGGCATGTGGCGGGTCATGGCTTGGGTTTGGTTTTGGGGGAGCGCCGCAGGGGAGCTGCGGCGGAACGAGGCCAATATGACCCGGCCGGCCGTCCAGCCGGTAGAGCGATGCTCCGGGTTGATTGCACGATCCTACGGATCTGCGGTCAGCGCGGTTCCGGCGAGGGCGGCGGTGCGAGCGCCGGGGTCTCGGCCGGCTGTGGTTCAGGCTCTTCGTCGTCGGCGATCGGTACGGCCGGAGGCTGCGGACGGCTGGAGGTTCCCGCCTTGAGCTGGCCGCCCTGGGCCGCGAGATCCGCGTAGGCCCTGGCCTGGCGCGAGAAGTCGCCGCCGCGCGGCAGCACCGCATCGAACAGCGGGTCACGCCCGGCCGCCGCCCCGACCACGGCCGACAGCACGCCGGCGATCGAGCCGACCTCGGCGTCGTCGCACGCGCGGCGCAGGTGGCGGGCCTGGCCGGGAACCAGCAGCGTCACGTCCCAGGACACGCCGTCGACGCAGACGCCTTCGACCGCGCCGCCGCCGTAGTCGACGATCACGCTGCGCGGCTGGCTCCATACGGCGTCGCCGACGAGGGCCTTGAGAGGGGCGATGCGGTCGTCCGGGAGCTCGGCGTTGATGTCGACGCGCCGGCCGATCTCGGGCGTGCAGCAGCCCAGGCCCGCGCGGGCCTGGACGAAGGCGCGGCCGTCACGACGGATGGTGACGCGGACCACAGCCTGGCGCACGCCGCGAGCGGGTCTGGCCCAGGCCTCGAGCACCAGCTCGCCGCCGCGCACCAGCTGGGTCTGCAGGGGCTGCAGGCCCCAAAGGCGATAGAGAAGGGGATCGACGCCATTGTCGATCGGAACGGGCAGTTCCTTGCGGCCGAGGCGTCGTCCGGCCAGCGGATCGGTTTCGGACGAGGGGCGCGGGATCTCGTTCGACCACCAGACCGCCGGATCGGGCGGCGAGGCGGGCGCGGCGGGAACCACGGGCGCGACCGGCTGGGCCTGGGCCGCGAGGGCCAGGGCTCCCGCGAAGATGGCCGGTGCGATCACGCCCATGCGGCTTACATCCCTTCGACGCCCCGTTCGATGGAAAGGACGCCCGTGCGGGAAAGTTCCACGAGGCCGAGCGGACGCATCAGGTCGAGGAACTTGTCGATCTTCGACGGCGCGCCCGAAATCTCGAACACGAAGCTCTCCAGCGTGGTGTCCACCGGCTTGGCGCGGAAGATGTCGGCGATGCGCAGGGCCTCGACCCGCTCGGGGCCCGAACCGCGCACCTTGACCAGGGCCAGTTCGCGCTCGACGCCGTTCGGGTCGCGTGTCACGTCGTGCACGCGGCGCACGTTGACCACCTTGTTCAGTTGGGCCTCGATCTGGTCGAGCACCTGGCGCGTACCGCGGGTGACGACGGTGATGCGGCTGGTGTGGGCCTTGCGGTCGGTTTCGGCGACGGTGAGGCTTTCGATGTTGTAGCCGCGCGCGGCGAACAGGCCGACCACGCGGTGCAGCACGCCCGGCTCGTTGTCGACCAGCAGGGCGAAGGTCGCGGTCTGCTCGGCCTGCTCGTTGGGGCTGAGGTCGTAGGCCGAGGCGGGGGCGGGTTGGACGTTTGCGGTCATGGCGTTTCCGTCGGTGTTCTGGGTTTCAGCCCCAGGATTCGAGCCTGAGGATCATAAAGCACGGCGAAGGCCTGGAAGGGCAGGGAGCCGGCGGAGATTCTGTTGCGCGGCTGGCCCTTGCCGGCGCGGATGGTCAAGCGCGAGGCCTGGTCGCCGTCGGTGACGAAGGGCATGGCGACCGCCGCGCCCGGACGTCCCATGGTCAGGCGCGCTTTCGTGCCGCCGGGCCAGGCGACGGGGCGTGCATCCCCGCCAAGGGTCACCTCGACCACCGGCGCGCCGCTGTCGAGCAGCATCGGGCCGCATAGCGAGGTCTCGCCGCCGGCCTTGATCACGCAGCCGGGCACGGCGTCGTGGAACCCGCCACGAAGATTGGCGAAGATGGGATCCAGCGGCAGGGCCGTGAAGCCGGTGGTCTCATCCCTTGTCGGATTGAGGATCATGCGGCCCGGCTGGTCGGAGCCGGCCTTCGGCAGTTCGATGATCCAGGACCGAGCCATCGCCTTCAGCGGATTGGGCGTGTCGGCCTCGCCCATGTTGGTTCCGAGGATGGCGACGAAGCCGTTCTCGCCACGCCCACCGATGCGGTAGGCGTCGGCGGCAACCTCGGCGACCGGACAGTCGGGCCGTTCGTCGCCGCAGGCGGCCTTGTCGATCCGCTGGAAGACGAAGTCATCGGGCGTGCGCGCTTCGCCCAGGGCGATCCGCGCCTTCACCGGGGGACCGGAGAAGCGCGCCCCGGAGGTGTAGCCGTAGTTCTGGTCGGGACCCGCGGCCGGGAGGGCCTTGGCCGACGGATCGGCGGCCAGCACCCGCAGTCCGGTCGAGCCGGTGTCGAGCATGGCCCGGACCGGCGCGCCGCCGGCGATCGACAGTTCGACCCAGTAGCGCGGCGCGCCGTTGGCGAGCACGCTCTGCTGGATCGGGATCTCGACGCGCGGCTGGGCGAGGGCCGCCGTGGCGACCATCAGGGGCAGGGCGGCGATGGTGAGGCTGGCGCGCATGGACGACTCCGGACGAGTCTGGGAAGCAGGCCTTGGAAGACGCCCGGCGTCTAGACCAGACCCGCGCCCTCTTCGCCGATGACGTTTCCGATGTCCTCGACCTCGCCCATGATCATCTCGTTGTGGGCCTTGCCCGAGGGGATCATCGGCAGGCAGTTCTCGTGCTTCTCGACGCGGCAGTCGAAGATCACCGGCTTGTCGCTGTTGATCATCTCCAGGATCTTGGCGTCCAGCTCGGCCGGGTCCGAGCAGCGGATGCCGACCGCGCCATAGGCCTCGGCCAGCTTCACGAAGTCGGGCAGGCTGTCGGAATAGGAGTGGCTGTAGCGCTCGCCGTGCAGCAGCTGCTGCCACTGGCGGACCATGCCCATCCATTCGTTGTTCAGGATGAAGATCTTGACCGGCAGGTCGAACTGGATCGCCGTCGACAGCTCCTGGATGCACATCTGGATCGAGGCTTCGCCGGCGATGTCGACGACCAGGCTCTTCGGATGCGCCAGTTGCACGCCCAGGGCGGCGGGCAGGCCGTAGCCCATGGTGCCCAGGCCCCCGGAGGTCATCCAGCGGTTGGGCTCCTCGAAGCGGAAGAACTGCGCGGCCCACATCTGGTGCTGGCCGACTTCGGTGGTGATGTAGACGTCCTTGTCCTTGGACAGCTCGTACAGGCGCTGGATGGCGTACTGCGGCTTGATGACAGTGTCGGAGCGCTTGTAGGCGAGGCACTGGCGTGCGCGCCACGCGTCGATCTGCGTCCACCAGTCGGTCAGGGCGGCCTTGTTGGGCTGGTGGCCGGCGGCTTTCCAAGCCTCGATCAAGTCCTCGAGAATGCTGCCGGCGTCGCCGACGATCGGCAGGTCGACGCGGACGTTCTTGTTGATCGACGAGGCGTCGATGTCGATGTGGATCTTCTTGCTACCCGGCGAGAAGGCGTCCAGGCGCCCGGTGACGCGGTCGTCGAAGCGTGCGCCGACGCAGATCATGACGTCGCAGTCGTGCATGGCGTTGTTGGCTTCGAACGTGCCGTGCATGCCCAGCATGCCCAGCCACGCCGGATCGGCGGCCGGGAAGGCGCCCAGGCCCATCAGGGTCGAGGTGACCGGCGCGCCGGTCAGGGCGGCGAACTCGCGCAGGGCTTCGCTTGCCTTGGGGCCGGCGTTGATGACGCCGCCGCCGGTGTAGAAGATCGGCCGGCGGGCGTTGGCGATCATCCTGGCGGCTTCGGCGATGCGGCCGGCGTCGCCCTTGATGCGCGGCGAATAGGCGTGGCTCGAGGCGACCTCGGTCGGGCCGTAGTACTCGCCCTTGGCGAACTGGACGTCCTTGGGAATGTCGATCAGCACTGGGCCCGGACGGCCGGTGGTGGCGATCTTGAAGGCCTCGTGGATGATCTGCGGCAGGTCGCGGACGTCTTTGACCAGATAGTTGTGCTTGGTGCACGAGCGGGTCATGCCGACGGTGTCGGCTTCCTGGAAGGCGTCGGTGCCGATCAGGTGGGTGGGAACCTGGCCGGTGATGACGACCATCGGGATCGAGTCCATCAGGGCGTCCATGATGCCGGTGATGGCGTTGGTCGCGCCCGGACCCGAGGTGACCAGGACGACGCCCGGCTTGCCCGAGCTGCGGGCGTAGCCTTCGGCCGCGTGGGTCGCGCCCTGCTCGTGGCGGACGAGAATGTGCTGCAGGCGCGGCTCGTGGAACAGCGCGTCGTAGATCGGCAGGACCGCGCCGCCCGGATAGCCGAACAGGACCTCGACGCCCTGGTCCACGAGGCCGCGAACCACGATCTCGGCGCCGGTCATGGCGCGGCCCTCTTGCGAGACCGAGGCGGTGTCGGCGGGAGCATTGCTCTCGATGGTCTGGTGGGCGGTCATGGCGGAAGTCCCGGATGGACGTGAAAGCTGGGCTTTGGAGGCGGCGGAAAAGAAAAAAGGCCCCGAAGGACCTTTGTGCGCGCGACCGATCTAGCAACGTGACTTCGAGGTCACGCCGTGAACGGCCGCTCCATAAGTACGATCATGGTGGTGCGCACGAGTGTTGCTCCAAATGGATGATCGGGGAATGCCATGCTCGTAAAGGGGCGTCAAGGCGCGCTTTGACGCAATAAAAGACCCAAGCGTGCAGCCTTGCCGGAACGCCGGCGCGAATTTCAGCTCAAGGTTCGCAGCAGCAGGGCAAGAGCTTGCTCGGCAAAGCGGCGCATGTTGGTCTCGCGGTCTTCGACGCCGGTCTCGACGGTAAGACTGACCTCCTGGCCGGCGCCGACCACGGCGAGGCAAACATGACCGGCGGCGTCGCCATATCGATTGCCTTCGGGGCCGGCGGCCCCGGTTTCCGAAAGGCCCCAGGTCGCCTTGAGGTTTTTTCCGGCGACGCGGGCCAGCAGCAATGCATAGGGCTCGCTCGCCGAGCGCAGGCCGTCCATCGCCTTCTGGGGGATGTCCAGCAGGGTCAATCGCGCACGCGCGCTGTAGACGACCGCGCCGCCAGCGTAGAACTTCGAGGCGCCCGGCATGGCGAGAAGCGCCGAGGATATCAGACCGCCCGCCGAAGACTCCGCCACGGCGACGGTTTCACCCCGCTCGATGAGGCGTTCGGCGACGGCGGCGGCGAGGCGGGCGAGTTCGGTCACGGCGAGATCCTGCTTGGGTCGGCGTGGTCTACGCTCAGTTGTTCACCACGGCGAGGGCCTATGGGACCCGCGACCAGTCCGGCGTCTGGTTCCGGAACCAGGTGAGCTGGCGCTTGGCGTAGCGGCGGGTCTCCTGCCGCGCGGCGTCCAGAGCCTGGTCCAGGCTGGTTTCGCCGCGCAGGTGGGCGGCCAGTTCGCGATAGCCGACGGCCTTGAGCGCGGGGAGGGCGGGATCGAGGTTCCGGGCCTCCATGGCCGCCACCTCGTCCAGCGCGCCGTTCTCGACCATCACGCCGAGACGTGCGTCGCAGCGATCGTAGAGCTCGGCCCGGGGCGGATCGAGCACCACGCCGCTCCATTCGCCGGGATGCAGCACGGGCCGGGTGTCGGCCTGCCAGTCGGAGAGGGCGCGGCCGGTGGCCACCGCCACGGCGTGGGCGCGGACCAGGCGCTGGCGGTCGCCGCTTTCGATCCGCGCCTCGGCGGCCGGATCGAGGGGACGGAGCAGCTCGCGGAAGGCCGCCTCGCCCTGGGCGGCGTAGAGCAGGCCGGAGATTTCGCGCTGGCTCTCGGGCACCGGCGGCACGTCGGCCAGGCCGTGGGTCAGGGCGCGGAAGTAGAGACCGGTGCCGCCGACGATGATGGCTGGGCGCCCCCGGGCGGCGATGTCGCGCAGGACCTCGATCGCCGCCGTCTGCCAGCGTCCCACCGACCAGCCCTCGGCCGCGTCGGCGACGCCGAACAGGTGGTGCGGGGCGCGGGCTTCTTCCTCGAGCGAGGGGGCGGCGGTCAGCACGCGCAGGCCCGCGTAAATCTGCATCGAGTCGGCGTTGACGATCTCGGCTCCGGCGCGCTCGGCCAGGGCCAGGGCGTAGGCCGACTTGCCGCTGGCGGTGGGCCCGGCGATCATCCAGACGCGCGAGTCGGAGGCGAAGGGCGTTTCGACGGTTGCGTAGGGGGCGTCACGGTCCATGAAGCGTACATACATGATCGCGGCCGCACTGGTCGCCTCTCTGACGGCCGGTTCCGTCCAGGCCGCGACGACCGAGGCCGCCAAGTCCAAGACGCCGCCGCCCGCCGCCGCCCAGGCCGCGCCGCCGCCGGCCGAGCTGACTTCGCGGGAAAAGGCCGGCTGCGGCGCGGTGCTGGTCATCCTGGGCAAGGTGGCGACCAGCTATCCGCAGCTGTTCGCGGGCAAGGGCGGGGACGGGCGCGGCGCGCAGTTCATGCTGGAGGCCTTCGGCGCCAAGGGCCGCATGATGATGGACGAAGCCTTCGAGGACGGCGCCGAGCAGGGCGTCAAGCCGACCAAGGTCTACGAGGACGGCCTGGGCTTCCTGTTCGAGAACGTCCAGCCTGAGCCGGGCGAGAGCAACGAGGCCGCCGGCAAGCGGGCCGCGATGGCGCTCTTGCAGCGTTGCACGGGCATCAGCCCGAACTAATCCGGGTTGACGGCGGGGGGCGACTGGCTTAGCCGCCCCGCCATGCACGTCCTGACCCTCGTCGGCCCGGAGGCCGAAACCCTCGCCGCGGCTCTGTCGCTGGGCCAGATCGTTCCGCTGGGACCGAACGCGGTCGACGTGACCTTCGAGGGCGACGCCGCCGCCGTCCGCGAGCAGGTTATCGCCGCCATCGGCGACAAGCCGGTCGACTTCGCCATCCAGCCCGTCGAAAACCGCAGGAAGCGTCTGCTGATCGCCGACATGGACTCGACGATCATCAACGTCGAATGCCTGGACGAACTGGCAGACTTCGCCGGCGTCAAGGCCCAGGTCTCCGAGATCACCGAGCGCGCCATGCGTGGCGAGCTGGCCTTCGAGGGCGCCCTGCGCGAGCGGGTCGGCATGCTGAAGGGCCTTTCGACCTCTGCGTTGCAGACCTGCTTCGACGAGCGCGTGCGGCTCAATCCCGGCGCCGAGACGCTGGTGCGGACCATGGCCGCCCACGGCGCGCGCTGCGCCCTGGTGTCGGGCGGCTTCACCTTCTTCACCAGCCGGGTGGCCGATGCCGCGGGCTTCCACCTGAACCGCGCCAACACCCTGATCGAGCTGGACGCGGCCCTGACCGGCGAGGTCGGCGACCCGATCCTCGGCAAGGAGGCCAAGCTGGCAGCCCTCGAGGAGGAGACCGCCGCCCTGGGCCTGACCCCGGCCGACGCCCTGGCCGTGGGCGACGGGGCCAACGACCTGGCGATGATCGAGGCCGCCGGCCTGGGCGTCGCCTACCGCGCCAAGCCGATCGTCGCGGCCCAGGCCGACGCGAAGGTCGACCACGCCGACCTGACGGCGCTGCTGTACTTCCAGGGCTATCGCTTCGAGGAGTTCGCCCAGTGAGCTTCCCCCGACGTGTCGAGGCGGTGGTCTTCGACATGGACGGCCTGCTGCTCGACACCGAGACCGTCTATCGCGCGGCGATGATCGACGCCGGCCAGGCGTTCGGCGTGCCGGTCACGGCGGCGACCTACGCCTCGATGGTCGGCAAGACCAATCCCGAGTGCGCGGTGATGCTGCGCGACCTCTACGGCCAGGACTTCCCCGTGAAGCCGTTCTTCGAGCGGCTGTGGGCCGACGTCGAACTGCTGCTGGAGGCCGAGATCCGGCTGAAGGACGGCGTGCAGGAAATCCTCGACCACCTGGACGAACTGCGCCTGCCCCGGGCCATCGCCACCTCGAACGGCCTGCCGGCGGTCGAGCGCTACCTGGGCCGCTTCGACCTGTTGCCGCGCTTCCATGCGGTGGTCGCCCACCACGACGTGACCCGCCACAAGCCGCACCCGGATCCCTACCTGCTGGCCGCCCAGCGGCTGGGCGTCGATCCGCTGGCCTGCCTGGCGCTGGAGGATTCCCATCCCGGCGTCCGCGCGGCGCACGGGGCGGGGATGATGACCATCATGGTCCCCGACATCCTCGATCCGACCGAGGAGATGCACGAGAAGTGCGTCCACATCGCCGACAGCCTGCACGTGGTGCTGGACCTGCTGAAGCGGGCGGGGTGAACAAGACGCTCTCCCTGAAGGGGGAGCTGTCGCGGAGCGACTGAGGGGGAAGAGATCGCGACGCCTGCGGGCGAGGCGACCTTGTCAGAGATTTCCCCCTCCGACCCTTCGGGCCACCTCCCCCTTCAGGGGGAGGGTCCTTGTTCTCAGCCCCCCGGGCCCTTGTCGAAGTACTTGAAGTAGGCGCTGTCGGGCGACAGGACGAAGGTGGTGTCGCCCTTGCCCATCGACTGCTCGTAGGCCTGCATCGAGCGGTAGAAGGCGGCGAAGGACGGGTCGCGGCCGAAGCTGGAGGCGAACAGCTGGGCGCGCTGGGCGTCGGCCTCGCCTCGGATCTTCTCGGCTTCCTCGTAGGCGGTGGCGACGATCTCGCGGCGCTGCTGGTCGCCGATGGCGCGCAGCTCTGCGGCCTCCTGCTTGCGGGCGGTCTGCATCCGCTCGTAGACGGCCTGCTGGTTGGGCTCGGGCAGGTCGGCGCGCTTGATGCGCACGTCGATGATCTGGATGCCCAGGTCCGAGGCCTTCACTTGGCGGGCCACTTCCTCGCGGATCGCCTTCATGATCTCGGCGCGCTTGCCGGCGATCACGTCGCCGGAGTCGGCGCGGCCGATCTGCTCGCGCAGGGCGGCGTTGACGATGCGGTCCAGGCGGTCGTTGGCCACCCGCTCGCTGCCCAGCGCCCGGAAGAACTGCCGGGTGTCGGAGATGCGGTAGCGGACGAAGGCGTCGACCACCAGCTTCTGCTGGTCGGCGGCGGTCACTTCCTCCTGGTTTGCGGCCAGGTCGATGTTGCGCTTGTCGAAGCGCAGCACGTTGTCGATCGGCGACTTCAGGTGCAGGCCGGGCGTGGTGATCACGGAGACCGGGTCGCCGAAGCGCACGACCAGGGCCTGCTGGCGCTGGTCGACCTTGTAGACCGTCGTGCTGACCAGGATCAGCGCGCCGACCGCGGCGACGCCGGCGGCGATCAGGGGCGTGTTGGCGGGGCGGCTCATCGGGCGACTCCGTCGGAAGCGGCGGGGGCGGCGGCAGGCGCGGCGGGCGCGACGGCGGGCCTGGAGCGGAAGGTGTCCGACGGCAGGATCACCGGGGCGTTGGCCCCCTTGTTGTCGACGATCACCTTGTTGGAGTTGGCCAGCACGCGCTGCATGGTCTCGATATAGAGGCGCTCGCGGGTGACGGCTGGGGCCAGCTTGTACTGGTCGTAGACCTGGTTGAAGCGGGCCGCGTCGCCCGAGGCCTCGCGCACCACCTGCTCGCGATAGCCCTTGGCCTGCTGGATCACCTGGGCGGCCTCGCCGCGGGCGACGTTGGCCGCCGATTGGGCGTTCTGGGCCGCGCGCTGCACGTCGCGGAAGGCGTCGAGCACCGGATCGGGGGCGTTGGCCACCTGGATGCGGACGCCCTCGATGTAGATGCCGATGTCGTAGCGATCGAGCACCTGCTGCATCAGCTGGCGGGTCTGGGTCTCGACCTGGCCGCGGCCGTTGGTGAGGATCGGGGTGAGGGCGGTCTTGCCGACGACCTCGCGCATGGCGCTTTCGGCCACGTCCTTGAGGACGCGTTCGGGCTCGCGCACGTTGAACACGTACTTGCCGGCGTCCGACACGCGCCACTGCACGGTGAACGACAGGTCGACGATGTTCTCATCGCCGGTCAGCATCAGGCGCTCGGCCGGAACCTCGGCGCCGGGCGTGCCGCCGATGTCGAGGGTCTGGATCGAGGTGACGGGCACGCGCTGCACGGCCTCGAACGGCCAGGGCAGGTGATAGCGCAGGCCAGGATCGCTGGTGCGGCTGTAGGCGCCGAAGGTGCTGACCACGCCCTGCTCGTTGGGCTGGACGACGTAGACGCCCGTCAGCAGCCACAGGCCGACCACGGCGCCGGCGCCCAGCGTGATCGCCTTGCCGCGGCCCGGACCGCCGAAGGTTCCGCGCAGGCGCTCGGCGACCCGCTCGACCAGCTCGCTGACGTCGATCGGAGGCGGTGGAACGCCAGGCGGGCCGGAGGGGCGGCGGCCGGGGTCGGATTTGTTCCGCCCACCGTCGTTCTTGTCGTCGCCCTGCGGGGGTGATCCCCAGGGGCCGGGTCCGGCGTTGTCGTTCCAGGGCATGGGCGGCGCTATCTTCCCGTCGCTCGTTCTTGCGGATGGCGGGGTTGTAAAAGCCCCCCCGTACGCGGATATGAGGACCCCCGCACGACAAGGCAAGACAAAGACGTGACCGCGAGCCCTTCCGCCACCCCTGACGACGCCCGCGAGACCCTGGATCGCATCGAGGATCCGGCGACCGGCCTTGGCCTGGTCAAGGCCGGCCTGGTGCAGGGATTGGTGGTGCGCGAGGGCAAGGCCGGCTTCGTGCTGGAGGTTCCCGCCGCGCGCGTCGGCGGCTATGGGCCGGTGCGCGAGGCGGCCGAAAAGGCGCTGGCCGCGCTGCCCGGGATCACCCGCGCCCAGGTGGTGCTGACCGCCCAGGCGCCGGCAGAGACCACGCGGGTGCGCAAGGGCGCCCGGGTCGCCGACGACCCGCAGGCCCAGGTCGGCCCGCCGCCGGCCTCGGAAAAGCCCGCTCACGTGCGCCACGTCATCGCCGTCGCCTCGGGCAAGGGCGGGGTGGGCAAGTCGACGGTCTCGACCAATCTCGCCTGCGCCCTGGCGGGCCTGGGCCTGAAGGTGGGGCTGCTGGACGCCGACATCTACGGCCCGTCCGCGCCGCGGATGATGGGCGTCGAGGGCGAGCCGACCTTCGAGGACAAGAAGCTGCTGCCGATGGAGGCGCACGGCGTGAAGCTGATGTCGATCGGCTTCATGGTCGACGAGGGGCGGGCGATGATCTGGCGCGGGCCGATGGCCTCGTCGGCGGTGCGCCAGCTGATCCACGACGTGGCCTGGGGCAGCGAGGCCGAGCCGCTGGACGTGCTGGTCGTCGACCTGCCGCCGGGCACCGGCGACATCCACCTGACCCTGGTGCAGAAGTTGCGCATCGACGGCGTGGTGCTGGTCACCACCCCGCAGGAGATCGCCCTGATCGACGCCCGCCGGGCCGCGGCGATGTTCGCCAAGACCGCCACCCCGATCCTGGGCCTGGTCGAGAACATGGCCTTCTTCGCCGACCCGGCGACGGGCGCGCGGATCCCGATCTTCGGCTCGGGCGGCGGCGTGGCCGAGGCCGAGGCGCTGGGCGTCCCGGTGCTGGCCCAGGCCCCGATCGAGATGAGCGTCCGCGAGGCCGGGGACGCGGGGCGTCCGGTGGTGCTGGCCGCGCCGCAGAGCGCGGCGGCCAAGGCGTTCGTGGAAGCGGCGAAGGCGGTCTGGAAGAGCATCTCGCACTAGGAGCTCTCGAACCTCCCCCTGTGGGGGAAGTGATCGCTTCCCCACGCAGAGCTCCCCGTCCGTGCTTCCTGATCCTTCTCCCTGGAGGGAGAAGGTGGCGGTCGAAGACCGTCGGATGAGGGGTTAGGGACCGGAGACGGCGTGCCGGCACGCCGGCTGGCGGCGTAACCCCTCACCCTCCCAGGCTATTTGCCTGGGCCCCTCCCTCTCCCTCTGGGAGAGGGCAGCAAGCCCAAGCCAAGGTCGCCTTCGTCCCCTTCGTGGCGAGCGAAGCCGTGGTGGGGAGCGAGCGCCGCGCGGGGATTCTACGCGTGGGGGTACGGCTCGTTGGCGACTTCCCCCTCCGGCCTTTCGGGCTGCCTCTCCCTATGGGGGAAGTTCCAGGGAGGCGCGTCAGTCGCTCGTCGGGCCTTGCGGCGTTCCCGGCTGGACCGGTTGCGGAGCGGCGGGGACCGGGGTGATGGGGTAGGCGGGTTTGCGCTTGCCCTTGGCGGCTTCGGGCGTGGTTCCCGCGGCCGGGGGAGC